>JBBRRP010000079.1:0-29229 GCA_038246305.1 Polyangiales bacterium
CACGGCGCCGCCACAAACCGGGTTGCGGGAGCGATGCTAGGAACAAACAGTTGCGGGGGGGGTGGGTCGCTCCGAGCGCGTTTAGAGGGCGGGGGCGGGCGCGGAGAGGAATGATGCCGGATGGGGGGCGACGAAATCGACACCGCTGAAGCCACCGAATTGGGCTTGGGGGGCGGCGTCAGTCGCCGTGGCGCAGGCTCAGTGCTTCGAACAGACGCCGGCTCCACCTCATCCGATAAGTCGGCGACACCCTCTCCCAGGGCTGAACCCGCTGGAGCGGCCAACACGGCCGCTGGATCGTCCGGTTCTTTATCGTCACCGTTCATTGGCCAGCTTCGCTCAGCAGCGATTCCCCGTACCGGACCCGCCCTAGCGGCCTCTGAATATTCCCGCCGCGCTCCACTATCACCACGGCGGTGGAACCCAAGTGAAACGCGCCGAGCTCGTCGCCCCGATGCACGTTGAGAGGGGGCGAAAGCACGTGAGCTCCCGGCGGGACCGCCGGATACGGAAGTGCAGACATGCTGATGCGACCCACGATGTAAGCACCCACTAGCACCACAGCTACACGCCCATGAGCTTTCGTTTCTAAGGTGATGGCAACCCGATTGTTTCGCACGAACAGCCGAGGGATATGCGCTTCGCCGATGCTATTGACGGGGAAATAATCTCCGGGGATCCCGCGCACTAAAACGCCCTGGCCATCCACCGGACTGTGCACGCGATGATAATCTCCCGGCGCCAAGTAAACGACTGCAAACGAGCCATTCTGGAAGCGGGCAGCATCCGCAGGTTCGCCCAATAGCTCACCCACCTCATAGGGGCGCCCTTTGACCAAGATCGTCGTGCCACCCACGATCGGTCCCGCTGCCGACAACCGACCGTCTGCGGGACTGACGATGGAATCACTAGAAATCGGGCGCACCCCTTCACGCAACTCACGCGTGAAGAACGCATCGAAACTCGGATAAGGAGCTGCCTGGGGGACCGCCTCAGCGAGATCGACGGGAAACATGCGGCAATAGGCGTTCGAGACCAGCTGGGATGTCTTCGGCGACAGCGTGAGCTCACACAGGCTGCCCACAGCTCGACTGATCTGAGCGCGGGGAAGGACCTTTAAGAATTGAGCTGCTGCAAACGTGCTGACACTCACGGACACCTCTAATGATCACGTTATCGTAGGCGGTAGCTCGGGGCCCGGTCAATTGTGCAAAGCTTCGCTTCCCTTATTGAAGACGCCTCGCGAGCGCTGGTTTTGAACGTTGAATGCCTGGACCTTCAAAAATGGCGCAACATCGGATCTTTTGGCAGGTTATGCTTCGGCGCCGATCAGCGAGCCTGGTCCCAGCGGCGAGCGGCATCGCACAACGCGCGGGCACGTTCCCCCTCCGGACGACCTACCTCAAGCGCCGCATAACCCTGTGAGCGCCGCAGCCACTGGCCTTCACAGCCAGCCACCTCACTCAATGGATGACGCGCAACGGCCAGCGCGAATAAATGTTCGGCTGCCGCTTTCTCTGAACGGAGCAAGAGAGCACGACCCTTGAGTGCGAACCAACCATAGTGCGGCGACTTCAAGTCTGAAAGCTCTCCAAGGGCGCGCTCCGTGCCGGCCATATCGCCTTCATCGGCAAAGCCCCGCGCCGCACGAAAACGCAGGAAGCCATCCTGCGCGTGTTGCGGAAGCTCCGGAAGGATCCGCTCCGAGGAGGTGACTCCGTGTCCTCGCTCAAACAACAAATCACTCAAGCGCACCGCTTGGGAGACCTTCTGATCAAAGACAACTCCACCCCCCAACAACTCTGGGAGCGTTGGCAGTTTCTGAGTCTTGAATTTCTCTCGCAAGCTCTGCCGCCAACGCCGATCCCAATTGGCGAGGGAATACCCCGACACACTGCGCAACCCCTGGTCAACACCATTCGGCCCGAGGCCACGCAAATCGCTGAGCAGAAGCTTCAACGCAGGATACCCGTTCAGCTCCACCCAGAATTTGATAAAGCTCGTGACTTCTGCAAACGCAATCGATGCCGCCTGGGGCGACGGCAGCATGGCGATCGAGGGCCCCAGCTGATCTAACCCGACTTGTTGGCCCGTCTGCATGGCCACGAAGGCGATCTGGTCGGGTTGATATTGCTCATCGAAGGGCTGGGCTTGACGCCAGCGCGTTTCCTGGTGCTTGGCCAAGCCCTCTTGCAGCCACAAGGGGGAATTATCGCGGGTTGCGCGGCTCACCACCAAGTGTGAGAGTTCGTGGGCGACCGTGTCTTGCCAGGGATAGCCTTCGGGTGCGGCGCGTGGCGAAAGCAGGGTCACGCGACCCCAACGAGCGACGGCTACCGTGCCCGTTGTTTCCGCTGCTTGAAGCGGCAGGCCAGAAACAGCCGAGAGCGTGAAAAGATCGCGTACCAGATCCACGCGGATCGGCCGTGGAAGGCTGGTCCCTAGATCGTGCGCGTGCTGCTCAGCCGCTCTCAAGATAACATCAGTAAGGTAAGGCACCAAGGCGCGGTCTTCAGCATCCTGAATGCGGAACCAAACTCCCTTTTGCTTGTCCTCGACGATCAGTGAACCTGCTGTTGCCATTGCACAGCGCGCTGCCAGGTTGCCGAGCGACGCCCCACGTGGAGATTCCGCGAGATCGGGTGATTTCAGGATGGCATCTGCCGAATCGCAATCGCCGACGTAAATCGCGAGGCGGGCCCTTTCCAAAGCCAGATCCAACGAGGGCGACTTCACCTGAGAAATCAGCTGAGCAGCCCGCGTGAGCTCCATTTCGGTGATGGCGTTAGCTATCTGATTCATGCTGGGCTCTGAACCAAGCAGCGCCGAGCTCCGACCAGGAAAAGCTAAACCGATTGCGACGAGCCAGGGGACCACGAGACAGGGAGCTACGAGCCAGCTCTTCATTGGAGCAAGCCTTCCGCGTAACGCTTCACAGCGGGCGCGAGCTTGCCGCTGTTGGCCTGGCCGAGCCCCGCCAAGACACGCTTTCGAAATTCCTCTGCTTTCCTGCGCCGTTCGGCCTTAGGGACCTCATCATCGCTAGGGGAAGCCTTGCTGCTACCAGCGCCTGTGCTGCCGTCGTTGTCGGCTTGGGTTGTGCCGGTCGACGCCTGTTCAAGATAACGCTGAGCTTCTAATTGAAGATCGCGACCGTTCTCGCCGCGACCCTCAGCCAACGCGGCTTCGGCTTGGCGCATCAGCTGGCCCGCTTTGCCGAGGCCGTCCAAGCTTTGCTGGGAAACCGCCGCACCCTTGGCCTGGCCACGCTTCGTCATTTGTTCTGCCCAGGTTCCCAGCTCTTTTTCTCGACTCGCCGAATTCTCTAGCTGCCCCTTTGATTGAACGGCCGCTCGTTCCTGGAGAGTTTTCTGGATCCGTTCTGCCCAAGCCAGATGCTCTTTCAGCTTGGATTCTTTTTCCTTCAAAGCTTCCGGCGTCGGCAGGTCGTTGTAATCGTCAGCACTGCGCTTGCGGGCGCTGTCTTTGAGCGAACTCAACGCATCTCGCCCACTCTCAGCCGCGTGCTCAAACGCGAGCCGCTCCAGATTCTGTGCCATGGCGGCCGCGTACTCACGCGCCAAAGCTAGCGCTCCCTCAGCCGTTTCGGGTGGCGCCCCAACTTCTGGCAGGTCTTGCATGAGTTGCCGAATGGCGCTCGCATGCTCGCTAGCTTCCCGCCGAAATTGCTCAAGATCCTGCTCCGCATCGGCATCTTTGAGCGCACGTTCTACGCTGCTTATCTCCTTGGCGTGTTCCTGCGCCAGGCGCTCTAATTCGGAGGCCCATTGGTCAAACTTCTGATCGGCGTCAGAGGTTTCAGAACTCGCGGAAGATTGATTGCCTTGCCCAGCTTCGCTCCCTCCCGAAGACGCTGATCCAAACGAGGGATTCGGTCGACTGAGCCGCAACGCAAGATGGCGAGCGGCGAGCTCCGCATGGAAAAAGTCTTGTTTATCGCGGGCACGCCGAATCCGATCGAGTTCACTCAAGGTGAGCGTTCCAAGATCATGCCCGAGCTCAAGCAGCAGGGAGAGCTTCTTCCCTCCCTCTTCTAGAACCTTGGCCGCAGCATCAAAACGTTCCGCACTCCCGCCACTGCCTTCGGGCTGCTGTGCCTGCCGAGCCGCCCCGGCAATTTCCTTGGCGACATCCGCCAACTGTTTGGCAACGAAGCGTGCCTCCTCCACCGCCAGCCGTCGAGCCAGCATGTCCACTGCCAGCAACGCACTTTCGGTGCCTGCCGCAAGCTCTTCGCCCGAAAGCTTCGAGAGCCCAGTTACTTGAGCCGTGATAAAGGCCTGAACTCCGGGATTGAGCGTGGTTTTCCCTTGAAAAGAGGCCTGGATCTCGTTCGCGAGCGCGTCCACGCGAGCCTTCGGGCTGATCTGCGCTGTGGCGTCGACGTCCTTGGCGTGCAGTTGCCAAGCAAGAAATTCGGTGAGGGCGTCGCGAGCTTTGATCAGCACGTCTATGCGCGCCGTTTGCACTGTGCCGAGGGCGGGAGGAATGAGCGTGATAGCCGAACTTTTTCCCCAACGATCCGCGGACAATGGCTCGTTGTCTTTGGCCTCAATGCTGATCACCACCGGCAAAAACAAGCGCTGCAAGAAAGAATCATTCTGGCCGAGCGCATACCCACCTTGCTCAAGTTTCGTCTGCCCATCCAGCCGCGCTAACGGCCGGCGTTGTTCTTTGCCACCCGAGCGGAGAACGAGATCGATCTGGCGCAGCCCATGGTCGTCGAGCGCTCGATAGCGAAGTTCGACGTGCTCAACCTCTTCAAGCTTCACCGTCGCGGGCGCGCCTTCTAGCTCAACACTCGGCAGCGTATCCGGCGCTGCCTCTACGATCAACGAAAGTGGCTCAAAAACGCGCACTTCGCCGAAGCGCGCCGCAACGAACAGTGTCGCACTCTGCTCCAAGCTATAGTGCGCCACCACCGCCCCCGAGCCGTCATCCACAAACTCGACTTCACGCTGACCATCGGTGAGAACCAACGCTCGCCCGGGCCGCACCGCGATCCCGCGCACAGTGATTTCGCTGCCTCGGGCTGCCCGCGATCGATCTCCAAAAACCAGCGTTTCGTCCGGCTCCCGGAGGTAGCGCGGTGGTGCCACCGAAACCTGAGGCCTCACAGCGTCGAGGCCAGCCCCACGCTGTAGCCATTCCATGGCAAAGGGGGCTTTGCCATTCCGAGCTAACAGAACATTGTAGCCCTCCAGCACGCGCGCGGGCTCCACCAAAATACTTCCGCCCTGCAAGTTAACTCCCAATGCCAAGGCGAGGCAGAGAGCCAGTGCAGGCCAGAAAAATCGCCGATAACGCCTGGCAATTTGCCGCGCTCGCGCTTCGACTGCCCCGAGCGACGTTTTGCCCACCAGGCGTTCGAAGTGGCGTTGAGCTAATTCCACCGAGCCGAAACTTGGATCCGCATCGGCTCGACGCAATAAGCCAAGAGCACGCACGGTCCGCTGTGCCAGCGTTGGGTCAGAAGCGCCGACCGTGCGCACGATCGCCAACCTGGCATCCTGCCGTGCCCGTTTCAGCCAAAAGGAACGCAACACCCACGAAACCCCGGCCCCGCACAACAAAACTAAGGCCACACCACGCGTGCTCGGAACTCCAACTCGTGCGACATGCGCAACCGTCAGCAACAGGCCGAAGATGAGCAGCGCCACAGCAGACCCCACCGCGGGCTCCACCAACTCACGCTCGCGATTCCACAACTGTCGCAAGCCTTGCCGCTCATCGCCCCAAATCACACGTGCTAGCGCTGGGTTGTCTTCGGCTTGGCCGAGCGGCTTCGGAACGGGGTCGGACACGCGCCGAAGCTTAGCGTGAATTGGGGGTAAAGGTCTGGCATCCTGGTCAGATGGTGGACCCGGGCCCGCTGATCCGCGGGGTGCAAAGCCTGAGCGAACTCGAGCTGCGCATCCGCTGGCTCATGGACACGCTGAGGAACGCGGAACTGGCTTCGACGGCGGGAGTCTTGAGCGCACTCTGCGAGGAAGCAGATCGGGGCCGACGGGGTGCCCGAGAGACCCTCTTGCCGGTTTGCTTATTGCTCGTGCGCGAGCGCAACTCGGCCTGGCTCGAGAAGCTGCGCGAGGAAGCTACTCGCGAGCAACTCTTGGGCTTGCAGCGCTTGATCCCGCGTGCGGCGATTCAAAGTGTACCTGAGCGCACGAGTGAGATCCCACGCCCGGTGCCGGATTACGGTTTGGGTCGCGAAGTTTCGCTGGGCGAACGCCGTAGCCTCGCACGCCGCCAAGACCGCTACCTCTTGCAGCGCTTGCTTGGAGATCCACACCCCCTCGTGATCAAACAGCTTTTAGAAAATCCGCGCCTCACGGAAGCCGACCTGCTGCGGCTCGTCGCTCGGCGACCCGCAAGCCTCGAGGTGCTGGACGAGATCGCAAAAACGCTCTGCTTGAGCCGGGATCGAGTGAGAATGGGTGTGCTTCTGAACCCAGGGGTCCCGCTTCATTATTCTGGGCCGCTCTTGGCTATCTGCAATCGGCCTGAGCTGCGCGAGGTGCTCCGTGGCGCCGATACTCCCGGACCTCTTCGCGCGATCGCCCTTGAGTACCTCGACCGGCGACCGCCCGTCGTGGAAAAGATCCCTCGGGGCTCAACGACTCATTGACTCAACGACTCTCTGACTTAACGACTCACTGACGGAGCTTTATCCGCCCTGTTCTTCCGTCTCTTTGTCCCACTTCGCAACGGCGCCCAACGTCACCTTTGCTGCACACTCTTCGCACAAGGGCGGCTCTTCAAACCGCACTTCTTCTCCGCGCGTCCAGAGTAGTAACCCCGCTCCACCCGGGCTTCCCTCAAAAGCGAGCCCACACTGATCGCACACAAATTTGGGCGCGGGTGGGGCATCGCTTTCGAACTCGGCGGTCGCCCTGGGCTCGAGGGATGAGGGCTCAGACATGGACTGACAATTATAGGGAGGAGCCGGCACCCTCGGAAGCGGCTTTGCCAGAAATGCCGCAAGCTACGGCCAATAGTTCAGCGATATCGCGATTCTGGACTGTGGCCTCGTGCCCCGTCGCTTTGTTGCCGTCGGTGAGCATGGTCATGCAAAACGGGCACGCACTCGCCACCGTTTTAGCGCCCGTATCGAAGAGCTGAAGCGAGCGTTTGACGTTCATGCGGTCGGTATTCTGTTCTTCCATGAACATTTGGCCGCCACCCGCCCCGCAGCACAGGCCCTTCTTCTTGTTCCAGCCTTCCACCTCCTGAACGCTGGCTCCAATCGCCTCCAGGATCTGCCGGGGGGAATCATAGATCTCGTTGTACCGGCCGAGGTAGCAGGAATCATGATACGCCACATCCTCCTGGAGCGGCGTTTGGATCGTCAGCTTGCCCGCTTGCACGAGCTCCAAAAGAAAATCACTGTGATGCACCACTTCGTAGTGGCCGCCGAAATCTGGGTATTCTCGCAGCAAGGTGTTGAAGCAGTGCGGGCAGGTGGATAAAATGCGCTTCATGCCGCCACCGGCCTGGTATTGATTCAGCGTTTTCACGTTGGTCTCTGCCAACAGCGTGAAGAGATATTCGTTGCCCGTGCGGCGCGCGGGATCGCCAGTGCAGGTTTCCTCATCGCCTAGAATGGCGAAATTCACTCCTGCCTGCTTCAGAAGTGCCACCGTGGAGCGTGCAATTTTTTTGGCTCGGTCGTCGTAGCTGGCGGCACACCCCACCCAAAACAATACCTCAGCCTGGGGATTTTGGTGGAAAGTGGGGATATCTAGCCCATCCGTCCAGGCGCTTCGATCCACGCGCGCCAGGCCCCACGGATTGCCGTTCACTTCCATGCCCTCGTACGGCTTGGCCAGCTCGGTCGGGAATTCACCCCGCATCGTGACCAAATGCCGCCGCATCTGCACGATCTTATCAACGTACGTGATGTTAACCGGGCATTGCTCTTCGCAAGCTCGACAGCTCGTGCACGCCCACAGCACATCGGGATGAATGATATCTGGCACCAACGTGGCAGGTCGAAGTACGGCGGCCGCTGCGTCTGGATTCACGGCGCCTGGATTCACGGCGCCTGGATGTGCGGCGATCGTTTCGTACTTCGCCGAGTTTTTGTAGAGCTCATTTCGGAGATCGAGCGTGAATTGTTTGGGGCTCAAGATCTTTCCGGTTTTGAACGCCGGGCAATTGTCCGAACAGCGCCCACATTCGGTGCACGTGTAAAGATCGAGAACATCCTTCCAAGTGAAATGGTCAGGCCGCGCATACCCGATGCGAACCTCATTCGGATCGCTCGCTTCGCTCGCTTTTTCCACCAACGCCATCAGCGCTTCGCTGCTCTCGGCAAGCGGCCGAAGCCGCCCCTTCGGCGTTTGGTCTCCGAGAAAAACGTTCGGAATAGCCGTAATAATGTGAAAATGTTTCGAATACGGCAGAATATTCAGGAACACCAAAACGAGCGTTGAATGGGTCCAAAACCCGGCGTGAGCCACGACAATTAAGAGGGATTCGTTCGCTTTCTGTAAGAGCGCTGCAGCTAACGAACCCGAAGGATCGGGCCAAGCCGCCCAGCCCAATTCCGATCTAGGCAGTCCATACGGTGCGACCACCTTCGCGGCGGCCGAACACCAGTCGGGCGCCATGGCTCCGCCGCAGGCCGCGTGAAAACGATGATTCAAAACGAGCGCTGCGCCATCATAGAAAATATCCGCGATCATCATGCTGGCGATGATGCCCAGGATCACCAGCCCCTCGATGCCGAGCGTCATGCGCTTCTGCGGGCGCCCTAGGCGGTAGTAAGCGAATACACTGATCCCCAACAACACGAGCAACGCAAAGGTGTCTTTTAGGAATGAATAGAGGTGCCCCAAGGGCAGCCCCAAAAAAGGCTCGGGCCCCAAAACCCAAAGATTGAAATCTGGAACGAAGCCGCGCCCAAAGAGCACGAGCGTGCGTAACAGGAGCAGGCAAAATCCAGCGAAAATCAGCTGATGCGCGAGCCCGGCCAGCAAATAGTACCGCATCTTCTTTTGAAGAAACGCGTACAGCCAGACGGCTTTCAGCCGCGCTCCGACGTCAGAGACCCGGCTTTCCCAGGTCGGGCTCCCGACTTTCAAAAGCTTAGCGCGGTGGAATGCGGTGTACGCAAAAGCGCCCAACAAGCCAACCAACACCAGCGCCATCATCACAGGATTCATGCCATTCCTATTTAATCAGCTGAGCCAACCGCAACATGATGTAAAATAAAATCCAGCCCACGATTCCGAGCATGAGCACCATCATGCCGCGGGCGCGATGACTCGGAACACCTGGCGCATCGTCCATTTCAGGCTCGGAGCCGTCGAGTGTGCCTTCGCCGGCAAGCGTCACGCTCGCGTCCGACTCGGCCGCAGGATAGACCTGTAACAGAAGTAAACCTCTCGGTTCGCCTGCATGACCGAAGCCACCACGCTCGGGAACGCGAAGCACTAAGAGTGGCGCGTCTCCCGTCGCACTGAGTTCGCCTTCTTTCGGAAGGGCAAGTGTCAGCGGCGGCTCGCTGACGTCCCGTTCACAGAGGCTAATAGCTCCCGAGCGTCCACAAGCATCGCAACCACCACCCTCACAGCGCGCACAGGTCACGTTGCGCGGAAGCGCGATATCTATCGTGGCACCGCGGCTAAACCATCCCCTGGCCACGCGAATACGGTGCACGACGTCTGGACCCCGCGGCCCATCGACAGCCCCCGTCGTCACCCGACCGAGAACATTACTCACTACAGCCAAGCTACCCCGAAAAACTCCCGGCCAAAAGGCCCTGCGAAAACGCCTGCGAGAGACGCTAGATGTCGGCCCGAAAGACGACCACCTCACCCACGCGCACCAGACGAAGCTCGTACGCACCTCGCTGTGGACCGATGTGGAACCCAAGCCGAGCTTTAACAGGGTCGCCACTCCGCCCCAAGCGCTCCAAGGAAACACGAATCGAATAGTTGCCGTGAAGTGGCTCACCTTCGGGCAGATAAACGGTCTCCACGTTGAGCCCTTTGCACGCTGCTCCTTCACCGGGACAGTCGCGATCTTTGGTGAGCCCACTCGGCAGGAAGCGACCGACGTCGGCTGCCTCGAGATTCGGATCTGTGACCAGCAACTCAAGATCAGCTTCCGCGTCGCTCCAGGCCAGAGCGACCTGAAGCGGGCCGAGCGGGAGCCCGCAGCCCTCATCGATCATGCCGTTGCAATTGTCGTCCGTCGCGTTAAAGCAGATTTCCGGGGCGGTTGGCGTGCAAGCAACCTGAAGTGGTGTCGTGCGCCTCTCACTCGTCGGCTCGCTCAGCTGAGCGCTGCTCTTGGCCTTAGGCGCTGGCCCACAGGAGCAGAAGAGGCCCAAAATAAAGGCCAACACTCCGCACCTGCTTTGAGCTCCTAGCAATTCAGGCTCGCGCTCACTCGTGCTCGGCCATGACTTCCTGGCCCACGCCACCTTCGGAGAATTTTGGATTCATGAGATCGTGATAGGCCTCGCGTCCAAGCTTGCCGATATCGCCGGGCTCATCGCGCAGCGCCAACAGCACGCCTTGCTCCTTCATGAACTTGAGCGTTCGGAGCGCGCCATCCCGCTTGGCCGTGTCGCTGCCCTTGGCCATTTCGTAAAGCCGTGAGCGCAGCACCACGCGAGTGAAGGAATGCGGGCCGTTGTCGAACGCGAGGTTCTCAAACTGCTTCATCAGCATCGTGGAGCCCCATTCTTGGGGCGTTTCTTTGATGGTGACACGCGCGATGGCGACCGCATTATCGACCCACTTGAAGATAAGGCCGGATTCCAGATCTTCGTCCGACCAATAGCCAAAGCTCCGGTACCAAAGATCGGCCAAGTCCCGAATCGCTGCCTGAGGCTTATCGGCGTACGCGGCAACGGTGCGAGCTGCTGTCTCGGCGTTACCGCCAAGAATGAGCGCGAGTGCGGCATCATTCATGAGAGCGTCGCTCTTCAGCATCTCGAATAGCTTCGCTTCGATGTCCCCTTCAAAGCCGCCTTTGGCGATGGCACGCGCCACTTGGTGCCGCGTTTCAATCGCTGAATTCTCGGTCATGAGCGACATCAGCGCCCCGGCCGTGCCCGGAACCGGGCGCTGGATCAACGTCTCGAGGAAGCAGGCGCGTCGGAACTGATCGGATTTCAGCTCTCCCGAGTACTTCGCTATTTTCTCGGCCACCTTGAGCACGTCGTCTTTGGTGGCCACCCAGGCCAGCGCCGCGCACGCATCCATACGGCTCTGCTCGTTATTCTTAGGATCTTCAATGTAATCCAAAAGTGGCTTAAATCCCTTAGGATCACGCCATTGGGACATACCTTGTGCCGCACCCACGCCGACCGCGCGCAGCGTCATGCCCAAGATTGCCAGGCCACCCTGCATCAGACCATCCATGGTCACATCCTGCTCTGCAGGTCGAGCGGTGAGCGCTTTCTCCAACACGCCCCAAGAATTCTCATCCTTTAGCCAGCCGACGTAGCGAAGCGCACTCTGGGCCACAACCCACTCCTCGGGCATCGGCGGCTGCTGCCCCTCTTTGGGCAGCGGCAGGTTCGGATTCGACCACTTACGCAGCGCTTCAATATCCCGACGTGAGTCCATCGCCGCCAGGGCGCGGAGGCCGTTGGCGTGGGGCGAAGGCAGCTCGTGCAACCAGAAGATAACGGCTTCTTCGGACTGCTCGCGCAGCTGTTGCACCTTGTCGGGATGAAGGATTGCAAGATCGGCCAGCATGCGTGCCGCAACCACGCGCTCATTGTCATCGCGCTTGAGCAGCTGTTCCCAATCGTTTTCGTCGCTGTAAATCTTCAGCGGATCCATGCGCAAGCGCTTGGCCAACGTGGGCGCCGCGCGCAGATCGCCAATGGTCGCCAAAGCAATGGCAGCCCTGGTTTGCCAGTGAATATGGGGCTTTGACTCTAAGAACGTGTAGAGCGCGTCGCCGCCGCGCATATCGGAGAGCTGGTCGATCATGTCGAAGACCTCTTTGGTCTGATACCAACCGAGCTTCTCGTCTGTTGACGAACTGCCGAGGGCGAGAACCAGGCCTCGAGTTCCGATGCCATCGCGCAGAGCTTCGAGATATTTCTTACGGCTATCTTTGTCCGTGCTCTGGAGCGCATCGAGCAGCGGCTTTCTAGCAGACTCATCCCCAATCCGTCCGAGGCCTGGTGCTGCTTGACGAGCCACCTCAGCGTCCTTGTCTTGCACGAGCTTGATCAGGGTATCCATCCACTTGGGTTCCGCATTCGCGGAAAGCACCGTGGCCACCAACTGACGAACCGATGGACTCTCGTCGCCCGCAAGGCTTGCCAACTTATCGAGGCTCACTAAATCCACGAGCTTGTTCGGATCGAATGCCGTACCGCCGCCCAGGCGCTGCACCTGTGAAAGGTGGCCAAGGCGGTAGAGCTTCATCACATCCTCAAACGCGCTCTTCTCTCCAAGCACCACGAGTGCCCAAGCGATCTGAGGTTTTGCACCTGGGCCGGCTGTTTTCAGGGCCTGCAAGAGCGCGGGTTTTCCAGCTTCTGCCATGGGTGAGCCGTACTCAGCGAGCGCCGTGGCCGCCATCGCTTGAACCGGTTCGCTCGGGTAAGACAGTGCATCCGCCGCCAGCTTCACGCCTTCGGGATCACGCGCCCAAGCGAGCTGCTTCAAAGCCTCTTGGCGCAACAAATCGCTGGCCTCACTTTGGGCCCACACTCGCCACTTGGCAATCTGTTCCGATTTGGGCAAAACAAAGATGGCCTTCTTCTGTGCCACGCTTTCTTCAACCGTGAGCCGCTTGGCCTCTTGCTTGGCCCCCAGCAGCATGAACGCTGCAAAGCCAGCTACCGCCAAAACGCCCACCAAGATCACGAGCGGATTGAAACGACCCTTCTTGAAGTTGCCATCGCCACTATCAAAGCCACCACCGCCGAACCCGCCGCCAGCAGGGATGCCGCTTCCGGCGGGCGCACTCGGACCGTCGTCGTCGGGCGGCCACTTCGCCATGGTCACGCGATCCAGGTGATCGAGCTGACCTAACAATCCCGGGTGAACGCGGGGAGTCGATGGAAGTGTCGTGGGGTGCTGTGTGCCGAGCATGGGCGCGGACCTTAACCCTAAAGAGCTGGGGTCGCGAGAGCCCACAGGGGTTTACCCGAACGAAATGCTCGCCCTCGGGTGAAAATTTGCAGCTTGCACCGCACAGCCCTCGCGCGGCTCCCGAAGGCCCCTCCGGGCAGCCAACGAGATAGTAAGCATGCTTACTATCTCGTCGCCCGGAAAAACCCTTCTCGCCGGTCAGCAAATGCCTTCTCCCCTGCGGAGCCCCTTTGGGTTCCGAAGCTAGTCCCCCCGGCGGCCTCGGTGCGTGACTTTGGGCTGGGTGCTCGCGGCTCCGCACGGTACTCACAAGTATTCGTGTCCTTAAATATCTCTGACGCAAGTATTGCCGCCCGCCCCGGAGTGAGCCGGCCGCTCTGGGTGGCACTGCTCACGACCGCCGCGGTTGCAACGCTCTCTTACGCACTGCCCATCGAATGGGCATCGACTGGGGTTGGGATGGTGTTTTTGGGCACTGTGTATTTTTTGGTGCTGAGAGATCCGAACCTGGATCCGCGCCCGTTTGGACTAGCGCTGGGCGGCTTGTTGGAAACAACACCACTTCAAGTATCGAAGTTGGTACGTGAAACGGCGCTGGCGCTCGGCTGGGCTGCCCTCGTTGCTGCCATCGTATTTCCTTGTTATTGGGCAGGTTACTTGTGGTGGTGGCACCCGAGTCGGCCGTTCCAATGGACGCGCGTTCCATCCGCGAATGAGGTACTCGGTCAGCTGCTGGCGGTGGGCCTTCCCGAAGAAGCCTTCTATCGCGGTTACTTGCAATCAACGCTCGCCCAAGCGCTGCCTGCTCGGTTCTCGCTCCTCGGGGCGCCTTTCGGCGCTGCCGTCTTGATCACCAGCGCGATTTTCGCCGCGGGCCACTTCGCCACCGAGCCACTTGCCTTTCGTCTCGCGGTATTCTTCCCGAGCCTGGTTTTTTGCTGGCTCCGTAGCAAAACAAATGGCATTGGTGCGGGGATTGTGTTCCATGCGAGCTGCAATCTCTTCTCACTTTACCTCGCGCAAGGTTACGGCTTGATCCCATGATTCCTGATTTTGTCATCACCGAAGTGGTAGACCGCGCGTTAGCAGAAGATCTCCAAGCTGGGGATTTGACCACTGAAGCGCTGGTGAGTGCCGAAGCCAGAGGCATCGCTCGGATAACGGCCAAGAGCCCTCTCGTGGTCTGCGGCTCACGCATCTTGGCGCGCACCTTTTATCAGGTGGATCCTGGCTTGCGAGTGGAAGAGCACGTGAAGGATGGCGATCTCAGAGAGCCCGGCGATCTGCTGTGGCTCGCTGAAGGGCGAACCCGCGGGCTGCTCATGGCCGAACGCACTGCGCTCAATTTCGTCCAACATCTTTCCGGGATCGCCACGCTCACGCGAAGCTACGTCGACGCGTTGCCCCAGGGCTCGAAAACCCGCATCACAGACACCCGCAAAACAACGCCTGGATTGCGCCAACTGGAGCGTTACGCCGTGCGCATGGGCGGCGGACACAATCACCGAGACTCCCTGGGCTCAGCCGTGCTCATCAAGGAAAATCACATCACGGCTGCTGGCGGCGTGAAGCCGGCCATCGAGCGCGCGCGGCAGCATGCACCCCACAGTTCCCGCCTGGAAATCGAAATTGAACGCTTAGATCAGCTGCCCGATGCCCTGGAAGCACGCGCAGATATCCTGCTACTCGATAACTTCAACGATGCCGACGTCGAAGCCGCCGTAAAACAGATTAAAGGGCGGGCGCTGATCGAAGTCTCGGGGGGCATCAGCCTCGAACGCATTCCACTTCTGGCAGCGTTCGGCGTCGACATCATCAGTGTGGGGGCTCTCACGCATTCGGCCAAAGCCGCGGATATCTCGCTCCGGCTGGAATCCCTCGGCCACAGCTGATCCGCTTGAAATATCTTCCGTGCATGATCAGCCCTTCAACGCAACTCTAGCTCAACAGCTAGTGCTTGAGCGCGATCTTCCGTATGCCATCGCCTACAAGCAGCGCACTCTTTCCACCAACGACGACGCCTTAGACGGCGCACGCGGCGCCGCGCACCACCGGACCGTCTTCATCAGCGATGAGCAAGCCCAAGGGCGAGGCCGCGAAGGCCGCACCTGGCACAGCGAACCGCAGCGAGGGCTCACCTTCTCCGTGTTGTTCCGACCCGGCTGGGAAGCTCGCGAAACGCTAGGTTTTGCGCTCGCTGTGGGCCTTGCTGTGCGCGACGCCTGCGCCTCATTCAGCCCACTTGAGCCGAAAATCAAATGGCCCAACGACGTGCTCGTTGAGAACAAGAAGCTCGCCGGCACACTCGTTGAAACGCAGATCCGGGGCAACAAGCTGGGCGCGCTGGTGGTCGGTATCGGTCTGAACGTGAATAATACCCTCTTTCCAGATGAGGTTTTGGCGCTAGCGACTTCGCTCCAGGTGCTCGGCGGGAAACCTGTAGCGAGAGAACGAGTGCTCGCCGAAATCTTAGCGCAGCTCGACCTACGCTACCGCTCATTTTCCGAAAGCGGCGTTGGCGGCCTCTTAGCCGATCTCAATCGTTTCGACGCGCTCTTGGGCGAACACATCGAAGTCGGAGCCATCCAAGGCGTGGGTGCAGGCATCAGCGCGGAAGGCGCGCTCCGAATACGGCTGGATTCAGGGCTCGAACGGCTAGTGCACAGCGGAACGGTACGGCGCAGCGGATCGCCGTCTCCTCCCACAAGCGTCTAAGTCTCCGCGACGAACGTCAGCTTCCAGTCGGCCGCAGTCGCCTGGCGCGAGAAATCGGTACCGGGATACGTCGCGCTGAGCGTTAATCCAGCGCTGGCAAGGTCGGCACTGATCTCCTGAGGGGTCCACAAGGTGTGATCAAACGAATGGGACACGCGAGCCGTCTCCTGACCGGCAACGTGGCGCACAATTTCATAGACGAGCCGCGTGCGCTTGGCCGCAATATCCGTGGCTGGGCTAAGGTCAACCGTGTACTCCGCGTCGTCAACCGTGACCCGTCTCGTCTTTCGCTGGGGCGGATCATTTAGAGCAGCCGTTCCGTTCCATGCGTCAAACACCAAGCGGTGCTGCGGGCGAACGAGGCGTCTTACCGCAGAAAAGAACTGCCTTAGGCCTTCTCGAGTCGGCACATAGTTGATCACGTTGAAGAGAGCCAAGCAGAGATCGAACGGAGCGAGGCTCATGTCCTCAATCGCCGAGGTCAATACCACGCACTCACTCGCGCTAAAATTTGCGGCCACCTTTCGGCGGCAACGTGCGGCCATCTCCTCGTCGATGTCGACCGCCGTCACGCTGAGACCCCGAGCCAGCAGCTGGACGGTGTGATTCCCTGTACCGCAACCCACTTCTAAAATTCGCTGGGGGCTCACGCTCGACGACGTGCCAAGGCGCAACGCGGCCTCGACTTCACCCGCGTAGTCTTTCCCAGCGAAGACTACGTCGTACAGGTCATAAAACAGGTTGTTTTTCGAAATGTCGTTCAATGGAGCTACACACCCATTCTAGCTGGTCGTCCGAAATATCAGGGAAAGTTGGCAGACACACGCCGTTCTCGAATCCAAAGGTGGAGTTCGGAAAGCACTCATCTCCGAGGTCTTGACGGTCCACCATGTACTGAAAGCAGGGCTGCCGGTGAAGCGGATAAAAGAAAGTCCTCGTCTCAATTTCTTGGTTGGCCAGCGCTGCCATCAGTGATTTAGCTTGGTCCGTGAGCAAGAGGAAACGGAACGGGATCCAGTCGGCTGAAGCTTCCGGCTGAAAGAGCGAACACCCGGGCAGGCCTGCTAAGCGAGACGTGTAGTAGTCCTTAATGCGCAATTTCCGTTCGACGATTTGGCTCAATCGGTCAACCTGAACCAAGCCGATCGCACCTTGGATGTCCGTCATGCGAAAGTTGTAACCAATCTTCGGATGCACAAACGAACCGCGATTGATGCGCCCCTGATTTCTTAAGTAAAGCAGCTCTTGGTGCAAGGATTCATCGTCGGTCACCACCATCCCGCCCTCACCCGTGGTGATCGTTTTATCCGCAAAAAACGAAAAGCAGCCGACCGCGCCAAAGGTGCCGGCGTGTTGCCCCCGATAGCGGACGCCGAGAGCCTGAGCCGCGTCTTCAATGATTTTCAAATCGTGGCGCTTGGCAATGGCGATAATTTCCTCCATGGCCACGGCGGTCCCGTACATGTGGACCGGCATGATCGCTTTGGTGCGACTCGTGATGGCCGCTTCGAGCAAGGCGGGATCCATCTGAAAGTTCTTGCGGTTGACATCTACGAACACAGGCCGCGCGCCGGTCATTTCAACCGAAGTCGCCGAAGCGATGAACGTGAAATCAGGCACGATGACTTCGTCACCCGCCTTGATGTCGAGGGCCCGGAGGCCAAGATACAAGGCGAGGGTGCCGTTCGGAGCTAGCACGCCGTACTTGGCACCCGTGAGCTCCAAGATGCGATTTTTGAACTGTTCGCACGCCGGGCCTTCGGTGATCCAATTTCGCTCAAAGCATCCGGCGATAGCTCGGTACTCTTGATCGTCGATCTTGGGTTGGAACTGTGGAACTTTCATGGCTCGGCCCTGTCGTTGTTAAGTCTGAACACCCAAAACCCCTTGATGAGAAATAGACCCAGGATCGAGCCGTGACGGAGAACATTCGTCTTCGACTCGCCGTAAGGTCGGACGCCATAGCGCATCGGGATCTCGCCCGATTTCAGGCAGTGCCGGGCGGCTCCGTACAGCAATTCAAAATCCCCAAAGGGGTCTTCAATCCCGAGAAATCCCCAAGAGCTTAAGACCTTTTGGTAGCCTTCCGTCGAAATCGCCTTGATACCGCCGAGAACGTCGGTGATCCGACGCCCCAAAAACCAACCGAACCAACCAGCGAAAAATCTATTCCCCATTTGCTTCACAAAACTCATCTCGTCCCGACGGAGGGGATAGACGAAGCGGCTGCCTTCAACGAACTCAAGGGCCCCCGAGGCCACGCTCTCGTAAAAATACTTGATGTCCCCAGGGTCCGAGGTGCCATCGCCTTCATAGAGAACGATGACGTCACCTTTTGCCGCGGCGAACCCAACCCTGATCGCATCTCCCTGGCCTTTTCCCGGCTGACCGATGACCCGGACGTTCTTGTCGGGGAAAAGGGCCGCGACGCGCAAGATTTCCTCACGCGTTCCGTCGTGCGAGTGGCCTTCGACAAATAGGACTTCCTGCACCGAACAGATCTTGGGAATCGAACGCACAATGGGCTCGATGTTCCCGAACTCGTTGCGGACCGTGATGCAAATCGTGAGGCTCTTCTCGGCGGACGCGGCTTCAGGCAGGCCTTTGGCACGAAGGACCAAGGCTTCAGCGCCCAACCAACTCCTCGGAGCGAGAGTTCTCTTCATCTCGCCCACGCACTCAAGCTGCGCAAGTTCGGCAAACGCCCGCACAGCGTTCGGCGAAAAATCGCGCTGAAAAACGATGCAGCGGCTGCTCGCTTTCATCCCAGCGCGTAGGTTAGTCAGTAGCTGGGAGGCGTCCGAAACGCTGTTCAGCGCCGATACCAGCACCACGTAGTCATAGGTTTCAGCCGGGCGATACGTCGAAAGATCCACCACCTCGACTTGGGCAGTGCCGCGCATTCGGGCTCTCACCGCTCCAGCGTCTGGCGATTCCTCACTCAGAACCAGGGTGGCTCGCTCGGGGGCCAGGCGTGCCAAAAAATCGATGGGATATTCGCCGACCAATAGAACCGCTTGATGGGGCGGAATCAAGAAGCGGAGAGACGCGGAGACTTGTTCGTAGAACAACGCGCGCCAACGGCTTTTGTCTAGAAGCGGGCTCATGGGAACGCGGGCACGTTTTCACAAGTTCTATATCCACAAAGGTGCCCCAACGGGAAGAGGTGCGCATCAGCAGCTGGTCAAACTTGGCAGCGTACGCAAAGGTACCAGCGGTGAGTAAGCTCCATTTCTTCAAACCACCCGTTAGCCAATAAACCAAGGGTGAGTGAGGCCGGTAACTCAGCAGCCGGAGTCTCGGATATTTCGATTCAAAGAGTGCCTGGTCACGCTGGAAGACGACCCATGCCAACGCGGCATTAGCGTCGGCTTCTGGGTCCGAGGAATCAAACGTCCAAGTCTTGGTTCCGGGCAGGAAAGGCTCGCGATGAAAAAACCTCAGGATAGGCTCGTTGATCCAACCGCGGTGTTGGTCGACAATTAGCACGCGTCCTCCGGGAGCTAGGCACCGAGTTACCTCCGATAGGAACTGCCCTGCGTCCGCGATGTGGTGAAATGCGTCGAGCAGAAAAACGCCCCTGAGCTCGCCATCGCGAAACGGCAACGCACGGGCATCGATCGCGAGATCTACGCCGGGCCGGAGCTTGATATCGGAAGTCAGAACATCGGGGATCGCTTCCTTGATGAAGCCCTCTCCGCTGCCCAGCTCAAGAGCGACGCCTTCCTTCGGGCATTTTGCGAGGCACTCGGCAAATTTGCGGTATTGTTCCAAGTAGAACAGTCGTAAAGCGGGCTTTGAAGAGGGATTTGAAGGACTGGCAGACATGGAACGGCCTTGCCCTCCTCATACACGCCTGCCACGGCTGGGCAAGCCCTTGGGGCTTCGGCTTGCGTTTCACCCGCTCCCCACGCCAGCATGACGGCCAATGTTGGATTTGAGTCAGCTTCGAATCATGGTCACCGGCGGCGCGGGCTTCCTCGGAAAGCGCGTCGTTCGAAGACTCAAAGCCCTAGGGGCGTCGCAGATTATCGTCCCACGCTCTGCCGACTTCGACCTGACAGACATGCGCGCGACCGCGCGCCTTTTTGCAGAAACGCGCCCTGAGTTAGTGTTTCACTTGGCGGCACAAGTGGGCGGCATCGGAGCCAACCTGAAGCACCCCGGCAGCTTCTTTCGCGATAATATGGCGATGGGGCTCAATGTGCTCGAGCAAGGGCGAGTCCACGGTGTTCAGAAGCTGATCATTGCAGGAACGATCTGCGCTTATCCAAAGTTTGCGCCCGTGCCTTTCAAGGAAGAAGATCTCTGGAACGGATACCCCGAAGAAACGAACGCTCCGTACGGCGTCGCCAAGAAAGCCATTTTGGTGATGGCGAACGCGTATCGCCAGGAATTCGGCTCGAATTACATCACGCTATTTCCAGTGAATCTCTATGGGCCTGAGGACAACTTTGATCTCGGCTCCTCGCACGTGATTCCGGCCATGATTCGCAAGTTTTCCGCGGCAAAACGCCTGGGCGAAGGCGAGGTCGAGTTGTGGGGTGACGGCTCGCCCACGCGTGAATTTCTTTATGTTGATGACGCAGCGCGCGGGCTTGTCATCGCCGCAGAAAGCTACGACAAGCCCGATCCCGTGAACATCGGTGCAGGTTTTGAAATCAGCATGCGTGATCTCGCCGAAAAGATCGCGAAGCTAGTTGGCTTCCAAGGCAAGCTGGTATGGGATCCCAGCAAGCCCAACGGTCAACCGCGCCGTATGTTGAACACAGAACGGGCCGAACGGGAATTTGGCTTTCGCGCAGAAATCACCTTCGACGAAGGCCTCTTAAAGACCGTTGAGTGGTTTGAAGCTCAGCGTTCAAGGATAGAAAGCTGACGTCGACTTCCGCCGTTTTGATGCGCGGTGTGTGCCAGGCGTTCGGGGCTACCAACGTTCTCGACCGTATCGATCTCGAGATCGAAAAGGGAGAATTTTTGGCGCTGGTGGGGCCTTCAGGGTGCGGAAAATCGACGTTGCTCCGACTGATCGCAGGGCTCGATTCCCCTTCGGCAGGCGCGCTGTCAGTGGCAGATGCGAGCCTCGCCTTCGTCTTTCAAGACGCTCATCTTCTCCCCTGGCGCACAGTGTTGAACAACGTCGCGCTACCTCTCGAGCTCGCCGGTGTCGCACCTGCGGAAGCCAAACAGCGCGCGAGCACGGCCCTGGCGGACGTCGAGCTCAGCCATGCCCATCAACGCTTTCCGGACGAGCTCTCGGGCGGGATGCGTATGCGCGTTTCGATCGCCCGAGCACTCGTGATAGAGCCGAAGCTGCTGCTCCTCGACGAACCGTTCGCCGCGCTCGATGAGCTCACCCGACAACGCCTCGATGAGCGCTTGCGTGCCCTCTGGCAACAACGTGCAATGACCGTAGTGTTCGTGACGCACTCACTCGCAGAGGCGGCATTTCTGGCTAACCGCACCATCGTGATGTCCCAACATCCAGCGCGCATCGTTCTCGATCACCGACTGAGCTTGCCGCTGGCGCGCACGAGCGCACTCCGCACTACCGCCGATTTTAGCCGAGAAATGGCCATTCTTTACCAAGCCCTGGAGGCGCATGACTCTTCCGACGAAGCGCGCACTTAGCAGCGTTTGGCCGCCGCTCGTGACATTCCTGGTCGTGATCACGATTTGGGAAACGGCCGTCAGGCTATTGCAAGTGCCCGCCTTCCTGGTGCCACCGCCTTCGGACATTTTTTCTGCGCTCCTGAAAGAACGCGTTCTTCTGATGAGTTCCCTCCTCACCACAGCTGAGGGCGCGCTCTTGGGGTTCACTCTCAGCGTGAGCTTTGGTACGTTGATTGGGATTGGGTTCTCTTCATCCCGCTGGCTCGAACGCGCCCTTTATCCGTACGCGTTATTTCTCCAAACGGTGCCGATTGTCGCGATCGCGCCGTTGCTGGTGCTGTGGTTTGGAGCAGGGCTCCGAGCCGTCTCGGTCTCCGCGTTCATCGTGTCGGTGTTTCCTGTGATTGCGAATACGCTGGCAGGCATGCGCGGCGTGGATCCCAAGCTGAACGATCTCTTCCGGTTGTACCGTGCCTCCAAGGCCGCTACCCTTTTCAAGCTCCGAATGCCCTCGGCCTTGGCTAGCATGGCAACCGGCTGGCGCGTCGCCTCGGGCCTGTCCGTGATCGGAGCGATTGTGGGCGAATTTGTCGCCGGATTCTCGGAGGGCCAGGCCGGGCTTGGGATCATGGTGTTAGCCGCGTATCGCCAACTGCGAACCGATTTGCTGTTCGGGGCCGTGCTTTTAGCGTCACTTTTAGGGCTTCTGCTCTTCGCGCTCGTGAGTGTGGCTTCAGGTCTGCTGTTGCGGCGCTTTCGTGTGTCGGGCTCTGGATGGTAGAAGCCACCGCGTGAAGCTCTCCCTAAACTCTCTTAAGCGGCATGCCACAATCCATCATGCTCAGCGTCGCGCCTGGCTACAGCGTTTCGTCACCACGCTGCTGCTCCTCACCCTCGCCGCCTGTTCAAAAAAAGCTGACCCCGTAACAGCCGAGCCCACTCCCGCAAAACCAACGAAGCTGAAGCTCGCCTTGAATTGGGTGCCCGAGCCAGAGTTTGGTGGATTTTACGCGGCGCGCGAGACGGGCGCCTATCGCCAACACAGGCTCGACGTGGAGATCCAAGGTGGCGGTGCCGGCGTGCCCGTCTTGCAAATGGTGGCCGCAGGCCGAGCCGATTTTGGAACGGTGGGTGGCGATGAACTGGTGACGGCGCGCGCGAGAGGTGCCGATGTAGTGGCTGTTTTTGCCACGTTTCAAACCTCTCCGCAGGGCATCATGGTGCATGCATCCCGAAAGCTAGCGAGCCTCGCGCAAGTGTTCGAATCAGGGACGTTAGCCCTTGAGACGGGGGCCGCCTACGCCGGGTATTTAAAGAAGAAATTCCCCTGGAACAACGTTAAAATCGTGCCCTACGACGGAGGCGTCGCTCGCTTTCTAACCGATGCCAACTTTGGTCAGCAGTGCTACGTAACGTCCGAACCGATAGCGGCCCGCCAAAAAGGCGGCGATCCGCAAGTTTTCCTGATCGCTGATGCCGGCTACAATCCGTACACGACCGTGATCATCACGCGCCGAGAGTTCCTGCAAACCCATCGCGACCTGGTGCAGAAATTCGTCTCAGCCAGTGCAGACGGCTGGCGCGCCTACCTTGCCAATCCTGGCCCCACCAACTTAACGCTCGGCAAACTGAATCCAAGCATGGACGCCGCAACCTTCGCGGCGGCGTCAACAGCGCAAAAGCCCCTGATCGAAACAGTCGAAACACAGAAGGCGGGCCTCGGCACGATGAGCCGAGAACGCTGGGAAACGCTTTCCAAACAGCTGCTAGAACTCAAGCTGATCGAGCGTCTGCCGAACGCGAATGACCTCTTTGTTTCGCAGGGCGGGCAGCGTTGAGCAAGTGGGCCGCCACCCATTATTTTGAGAGCGTTGCCGCTGAATCAACGCCAGGGCCTTTGAATCCGCTTCGCCTCTCGACCGTTGAAGCCGCCTGATTGGCATAGAATTGCCAGGACTTCTGCACGATCAGGCGCGCGCCGCGCGCGAACGTAAAGTACGAATAGGCCCACTGCAGCAAGACGAGAAGGCGATTGGCAAATCCACTCAGATAATAGATGTGGACCACAAGCCAAGCGAACCAGGCCACCGAACCGCCAAGGCGCAGCGCCCCGCTTTGGAGGACAGCTCGCCGTCGTCCGATCGTGGCCATTTGCCCCTTGTCTCGGTACGAAAACTCGCGGCGAGGTTGATGGGCGACGTCGCGTAGGATCGTTCGACCGACAAACTGTCCTTGTTGCAGGGCGACGGTTGCAACTCCGGGCAATGGCTTGCCATCGACACCGATCGAGCGCGCTTGATCGCCGGCCACAAAGACGTTCGGATAATCCGCAACGCTGAGGTCCGCTTTCACCAAGAGCCTGCGCTGGGCGTCGAGGGGGATCCTGAGCGTCTCGCCGAGCGCTGCAGCTGTGACCCCTGCAGCCCAAACTACCGTTTTTGACTGGAGACGCACACCACCCGCTTCCACACCCCGAGCGTCCAGCTGGGTGACAGTAGCGTTGGTGCGAACTTCCACGCCGAGGTGCGTGAGATCGCGTGTGGCTCGCGCCGATAACGCTGCATCGAATGAGGGCAAAATGCGCGGGCCGCCCTCCAGCAACACGACTCGCGTGAGCTTGGGATCGACGCGCCGAAACTGCCCTCTGAGCGTCGATCGGCTGAGCTCCCCCAAGGCACCCGCCAGCTCCACGCCGGTGGGACCACCGCCAACGACGATAAACGTCAACCAGGCTTGGCGAGCTTCGGGCTCCTCTTCGCACTCTGCGCGCTCAAACGCGCTCAGCACCCGACGCCGGATCTCGGTTGCCTGCTCGAGCGTCTTCAGGCCGGGCGCGTTGACCTCCCATTCGTCACGCCCGAAATAGGTGTGCTGCGAGCCGCACGCCAGAACCAGAGTGTCATACTCAAAGCGCCCGCGATTCGTGATAACGCAGCACTCTTGGAGGTCTACCCGTTCGGCGGCTGCCTCGTACACCTGAATGTTCCTGTGCTCAGCGAGCACGGCTCGAATTGGCACAGCAATATCGGCCGGGCTGAGGCCTGCTGTGGCCACTTGGTAGAGCAGGGGTTGGAAAAGGTGGTGGTTACGCCGATCGAGCAGCGTCACGTCAATTCCACGGGCTCCGCCCAAGACCTTGGCACAGTTGAGGCCTGCAAATCCGCCGCCCACGATGAGCACGCGCTGCGGGAGCTTCGAAATCCCGTTGATGACCGTACTCCGGAGCGATGTTCGAGCCATGTGTCAGACGGGTGCAACATTGGGGCCACCGCAACCACGGTACAGCTCGCCGTTAAGTGTCACGGTTCAAGAACGCGGAAAGGCCAGCCGCACGGATGCCATCGTCCATGGGGAACGCCTTGTCGCCGGGATAGATGATGGTCAGGGCATCCAGCTTCAGATCGCGCAACGCCAGCCGCATTGAGCGCGTGACAGTGGGGCGATCAGCAAACTTGAATTCATAGCCTTCGCGGCGGCCATCCTTGATGATCAACAGATCCAGCTCGGCCTCACCGTGAGTCCCCCAGAAGTACACTTCCTCCGACGTGGCCGCGCGGGAGCGAATGACTTCCTCCAATGCGAAACCCTCCCAGGATGCATCCAGCTTCGGGTGAAGGTGCAACATCTTGGCCGAGTTGACTCCCAGCAGCGTGTGCAACAACCCGGAGTCGCGAAAATAGATCTTGGGCGACTTGACTTGCCTTTTCCCTAGATTCTCGGCCCACGGCGACAGGATCCGAATCATGAATGTTCCCGCAAGAATATCCAGATAACGCCGTACGGTTGTATCCGCCGCGCCCAGTGATCGGCCAATCTCGGAAGCATTGAAGATCTGCCCGTGGTAATGCGTGAGCATTAACCAGAAACGCCGTAAGGCCATGGACGGAATCTGAAATCCCAGGGATGGAATGTCGCGTTCCAAATAGGTCGCGACGTAGCCTTTTCGCCAATCAACCGAGATCGCCTCGGAAGGGGCCAGGAAAGAGGAGGGGAACCCACCGCGCAACCACAGTCGGTTCAATTTTGCTTTTCCGACCTCGGCCAAAGAAAAGGGAGGCAGCACCAGATAACGAATTCGGCCCGCCAGCGACTCCGATCCCTGGCGCAGGAGATCCCGTGAGGCGCGGCCCAAGATGAGAAAACGGTTCTTCCTGTGGCGCCCTGCTCGATCTACCAACACACGCAACACGGGAAAGAGCTCTGGGGCACGTTGAACTTCGTCGATGATGATCAGGCCTTCGAGATCCCTGAGACCCAGCATCGGATTTTGCAGCCGCGCAAGATCGTCTGGATTTTCCAGATCAAATCGGTGGATGGCCGTGGCGCTCCCGCCTTCCGAAGCGGCAAACATGCGCGCCAGCGTCGTTTTCCCGCACTGGCGGGCGCCCAGCAGGCCCACTACGGGATGGCCGCGGAACGCTTGCCGCATACTTTCGAGATGAGCCCTCCGCTGCACCCCTTTAGAAGACCATGAAAATCCGGCGGCATCCACCGAATTTTCACGACGCGGGCATTTGGGGCGTTGTGGGGTCGGTCGCTCGATCGCTTTGGGCTTCCTCCGCACGCCATTTAATTTTGCTGCTCCCTCGCCCGAGCGGAGAAGCCGCGGCCGTCCGTGCTCGCTTCGCTGCGCGCGGTCGAGGCCCTCAAGTCTGCGCGCGCGCGTTGTGCTTGGTCGCTCGTGGCTGCCTAGCGCGCTGCGCGCAGCCGAGGGGCCTAACGGTTGGGGTGAGAAGTGGGAGCGCTCGGCCGGAGCGCGTGCACCATGCGCTATCATTCTTCCTACATTTCGCTTGCGCTGTGTTCGCCAATAACGCTATCAAAGCCACGGTGGCCAAACATCACGACGTGCTCGTCAAGGAAGCCTTCAGCTCGCTTGAAGACGCCGCCGCCGAGTTTAGAGCTATTCTACCGGGAGAGCTTGTCCGGGCGCTCGACCTCAAGAAGCTCACATTGGTTCCAGGTTCTTTCCGCAAGAAGGAACTCGCTGAGAGCCATACCGATATTCTCTACAGTGTTCCCCTCGGTGCTCGCTCAGCCCTCGTTTATGTGCTTTTCGAACACAAGAGCGACTCTGATCGCTGGACAGCCCTTCAGCTTCTCGGCTACTTGCTCGACATCTGGGAAAGCTTCCGAAAGAACAATCCCGCCGCCACCCTGCTACCGCCGATCATTCCGCTCGTCTTGCATCACAGCCCTGCCGGATGGGCCCGCTCCACAAGCTTCAGTTCTCTGTTCGATCCAGAGCTGCTCGCAATCCCCGGCGTGACCGAGGGGCTCCCCAACTTTCACTTCCATCTCGACGACATCAGCCATATTTCGGAAGCCGAGCTCCGTGCTCGCGCTTTGAGCGCATTTTCAACGCTTGCTTTGGCCAGCCTGAGCCGCTCCCGCGCTGGTTCGGAGTCGGACTTTCTCGAAGCTTTAGCCCCGCTCGCCGACCTCTTCGTCCAGCTCTTGTCGGCCCCAAATGGTCCCCGTGCACTCCGCATCCTCTTCGAGTATATTTCACGGGTCGCCCCGGGCGTTTCACCCCAGGATCTAGAACGCTACCTCTCTGAAAAAACTCCACAACTGCAAGACCTCGCCATGACCATCGCTGAACAGCTCAAACAGGAAGGCATCGTGCAAGGCATCGCGCAAGGTCAAACGTTGAGCCTTCTGAAGCTGCTAAAGCTCAAGTTCGGACCGGTACCAAACAGCATCGAGAGCGCGATTCTCGCCGCCTCCCCCGAGCGGATCGATCTCTACATCGAACGCATTCTCACGGCCCAGTCCATTGACGACGTGATCAAAAGTTAGCTTGGATTTGTAACATCGGGCCTAATTGAACGTTGAAGCCGACGGCCGTGGCGGCCGCTGCTTAACGTGGGGCATTAGTTCTAACGCGGTGTTGGAACATCCGATGGCGGTACCTGTTCAGGCGGTGTCACTTCCAAGGATGTGACTTTCGTGATGTCACACAGTTCGCCTACCGGATCAGCACCTGTTGGTTCCGGATCCGCAATGAACGTGCCCTGAATCGCTACGTAGTGGTTCGCAACTAACGCGAAGTCAACCGAATGGGTGCTCGGACCTGCCCCGGTTCGGCAGTCCCCCAGTGTTACTGCGACGGAATAGGGTTGGATGCGCCGTGCTCCGTACTCCGAGGTGAGATAGAGGCCTGTAAGTTCGCTTTGAAAAACCAGGTATCCAACTGCAGACAGGGTCTTCCCGTTCCATCGGCTCGCGTTTGGGATAAGTTCCGCCAGAGAAACTGCCCGCTCGCCCGCCTTGGTTGACTGCGCCGCAATCCGGGCGGGCGGGCGGTATCGCTGTGCTTCAGCATCATCTCGTGAACAAGCTTGTACTGCGAGTAAGCACACCCCCGCAAACGTAGCCTTCCTCGTCATGTGGCCGTCAATGCCTCCTGCTGACAATTTCTTGTACAATCGGACCGATCGATTCAGACCTGGGTTGAATGCTCGCATAATTATAGTTCATGAGCGAATTTGCATTGCCCACGTCGGTCCAGAATCTGGTCACGCCTACGGGCCCGTCTTGTCGATACCCGCTTCCTGATATGTAACCGAAAGTCTGCCGTCCTGCCGTCTTGTTGAGCTGTGCCTGAAAAGCAACGTCCCCACCGCCAAATCCGAAACTCGGCATGGCATCCGCATAGGGGTGGGTGTGGTAGCTTCCTGCAAGTTCTGCCCCATCCGGAACATATGGCGAATCACGTGCAGGCAGACCGCCGAAATCATGGATCTGCCCTTGGGTCCCGACCGCGATGGTCGGGCCTACAAAGTATCTGCCCTTGTATTCGTACAGTAGTCCGCCGACTTCCACACCAGCGCTGCGAGTCGCGCCATGCGCCGCGCTCAGCGCAGCGGCGGCCGCATCATTCAATGTGTCGAACCCAGGCCCATCTATGCTGTAAGCCCGAAAAAAGTCGGTCCGTTTGTAGCCCGGGAGCTTAGCGGCGCCGGGTTCGTCAACGTGCGGGCTCTCGGCCTGGTCCGGCCCCTCGCTCTTCTGCGCCAGCTCCTTGTTCGTCCCAGCCGCGGTGTTAACCCCATACCCAATCCCGCCGCCGGTCGCGCCGTTCTTCGCTGCGCTCCCCACACCCTTCCACGTCGGACCACCGTGAAACGATGACGTCGCCACGTAGCTTGCCGTGCCCGATGCCGCGCCCTTGTACACGCCGTCGGCCAACGCTGACCCCGTGCCAGGCAAGTTGCTCGACACAGCTCCGCTTACCGCCCCTGATACTGCCGCGTCTCTCAACCCCGCACTCGTGACCTTCTGCCCGTTGAGGCCCTGTTTCCACGCATAGCTACCTGCCGACACAGCAGGCGCACCGTAGGGCCCAACGTACAGGCTCGCCCATGCCGACACCCCGTCCACAAACGCATCCGACCAGTCCACCTTGCCGTTTTGCACGTACTGGGTCACCGCACTCGTGACGAAGCCCACCCCAAACGCCGCCAGATCGTCCCACCCGGCGTAATTCCCATCCGGATCCACGCCCATGAGCGGCGTGCCGTGCACATAGGCGTACGGATTGAGATCTCCGCCCAGATCATGAATCGTGACCGCATCGGGACTCATCCACCTCCCCAATGCCGTCGAGTAATACCGTATCCGATTCACGGAGCCGTGTAGCAAGTTCGCGGCGGCGGGCCCATGGTGTGCCCATGGCAACAGCATCAGAATGGGCAGAGCACGTGGCCGCATGGCGGGCGAGCGGGAAGAGTTCGCGTGAGTTTTGTGTTGGACGCGGGTACTCGGCCCATGCGCTGCTAGCTTGGTCGAGTCGACTGGGAAG
>JBBRRP010000080.1:0-29162 GCA_038246305.1 Polyangiales bacterium
AGCTGCCCTAACTCTGCAGGTCCCTTAAAAGCGCCCAGGCTCGGGATTTGCACGGTGCCAGCGATCATACATTCGGGCTTGCCTGTGTCGGTGCTGCGGAAACGGCCCTCGGTATCATAATTCTCAAGGCCAAAACCAATCGGATCCATTTGGCCATGGCAGCCGGCACACGTGCCCGTAGCGTGCGCGGCGTATCGATCTGATTTGCATGTGGTGCCGCCCATCCCGACGGCGGGCACGTTGGCGTTCACGCCTGGCGGCGGTGGAGCGATGGGAGTGCACAAGAGACGCTCGAGAATGAATTTTCCGCGCAGTGTCGGACTGCTATCCCCGTTCTTGGCGCCGTTCGAGAGCAGGGAACCTTGGGAGAGAATGCCGGCTCGCGTCGCGTCGGGATACGATACCCACGAGAAACCGGGAGCGGCGGGTGCGGGCAGGCCGTAGATCGGCGCCAGTTGCTGATCCACGTAGGTTTCAGGGGAGGTGAACAAATCGAACCAGGGCGCGCCCTTCTCGAACACGACACGCGTCACCAACGCATCGGTTTCGGTGCGGTACGCGGCATTCAACGCGGGTAGATGTGGCAGCTCTTCGTAGCCCAGCCAGAGCGCATGGAAGCGGTTGATACGAGCGATTCCGCGTGGGTCGGCGAGCAACCGTGTGGCTTCGGTGCGGACACCATCGGGCGTACCCAGCAAGCCCTTCTCGACGCTGGTGAGCAGCGTGTCGTCGGGCGTTTCGCCCCAAAGAAGATAAGAAAGGCGAGCTCCGAGCTCCCAGTCCGTGAGCGATACGGCGTCGGGCATCCCCGCCACTGGGCTGCCGATCTCGGTTCGATACACGAATTCGAGATCCTGCAACATGGCTTGGATCACCATCCCGATGCCAACGTAGAAATCGTTAGCCTGCTGAGCTGCTGGAAGAAAGCTCACGAAGTCCGTGACTTCAGCAGCAGAGAGCGGCCGGTGCAGCGCTCGCTGCCCGAACTTTTCTACAAAGCTTCGAAAACATGCTTCATCGGCTGGGCTCGTGGGCGTGCAGCCGACGAGTGCAAGCCGCTCTGCGGGCGTGGCCAGCGCCTTATCAGCCGCCTGCCCAGCCACGAGGCCAAGGCCCTGAATTAAGGCGCTCGAAGGCGCCTGAAACGACGGCTCGTTGTCGAACGGCACGAACGCATCCCGCGGCAAGGCTTCAACTTCCACTGTCATGTCCACGCCCAAGAGCGACTTAACGCTCGCTAAGTATTCAGCGCGGGATTGGCGCGCAATGCTCGTCGGGCCAAGCGGGACCGCTCCCATCGGTAAGACCCCCGCGGGCTGCACAGTGCCCATGCTGGGCGGAACGGTGCTTGGCGTGGTAGGGACGACACCCGGCGCCGCATTCCTGTCTTTCGGCTTGTTCTCCGTGCCGGCGCAGGAGACGCCAAACAGACTCGCCGTGAAAAGTAGGAAGCCCATCGAACGGCCAAAGCTTCTGCAAGATGGATCGAAGGCACGCCATTTAGGGCGTGCGGCAAATGTTCGAAAGGGCATGACACTTCTCCCGTGCGCAGAGCTATGTGCGACTCAAGGTACTTCTGAGTGCGTATTCGGGCAACTCGTATTTTCTGTCACAGAATTCAGATAATGCGTCAACTCGTCGCAAATGTGCGAGGAATGAGCACGATTGGTTCAAAGCAGCACTATTGTGTCAAAGCCAGCGTCTCAGTTGGGATGGTGGGTGGGCCTGCGCTTTGAGCAGGGATAGTGTCTTTTGAGTCTCACGAAGGCGATGCAATCGACGTTATCAGCACGGGTTCCAGCTAGCAGGCGTAGGCTAACTACAATCTCATGTTGAATTGGGATGACTGGTTTCGATTCCAAGCAATTGCTTTGTAAGCGCTCAATTCGCTGAGCGTTTGCGAGTTCGTCGTGGTGGCTCTAGATGACAGATTCCTGCTGGGTCTGTGGCGTCTCAATCGAAGAATCGCGGATTTTGCGGCCAGCTCTTTTGTATTCGTTTTCCGCCGCATTGGCGTGCTACCCTGCTATGTATTCGGGACGTTCGGAGCTGTTGTGTGTATGCAAACCCCACCGTTTTCAACGTTTTACGCGGCTAGCCAATATGGAAACGCCCCGAGGTGCTGCCGTGGGTGAGCCGCTTGCTTCACTCAAGGCCTTTCCGCTGGATACGTTTCCAGTTGTCGATCACTTGCCGACGGCGGTTCACGGCCACGGGAACTATTGGGAGCTCGTGGTGGTCACCGGCGGATCTGGTAGGCATCTTTTGGAGCACGACTCCTTTGAGATCTCCGCGGGAGATGTGTTTGTGATCCCAGCGGGCACGCTGCATGGTTATGCGGAATGCGAGCAGCTTGCGCTGATCAACGTTTTGTTTGACTCACGCCGTCTGTGGCTGCCTGAGCAACACCTGCGTCAGATACCTGGGTATTCAGCCTTCTTCATGTTTGAACCGGAGCTCCGGGTTCGCCACGGGTTTCAAAGTCGGCTTCAGCTTGATGGAGAGAAGCTAGCCAAGCTGAGTGGGTCGCTGGAGCGGCTCCGGGCAGAGATTGGGTCGAAGTCGCAGGGCTTCGAAGTTGCCAGTACGGCTATTTTTTGCGAGATATTGGTGGATTTGGCGCGGCTCTATACCGGCATGCCCGCAGTCACGTCGCAAGCGCTGGTGCGCCTGGCGGGAGTGCTCGAGTGGTTGGAGGCTCATTTTGCGGGGGTGATCAACGTCGAGGCGTTGGCTGAGCAAGCGCACATGTCTCGAAAGACGCTCGAACGCTGTTTTCGAGAGTGTTTTGAGATGGCGCCGATGCAGTACGTGAATACGCTGCGCATTCGCAAAGCCGAGCAGTTCTTGCGTGACACTGATCTTAAGATCTCAGAAATTGCCCCCCGCGTCGGCGTCGAAGGCGCGAACTATTTCGCACGCCTCTTCCGCAAGCACACCGGGGTGGAGCCACGCACGTATCGCGCGCAATATCAGGCGTCCACGGCCGCTTAGCCAGGCGTTCCGGCTCGGGATCGTGCTGGATCATTACGGTCTTCAATCCCGTTACCTAACTCCGGTCTACTGGCGGAGCAGGCTCAACGTTGTCTGAGCCTTTTGCTTGCTCGCTCAAAAGGCGAGCCATGAAGGTGTCAAAAATTATTTGGGATGGATGGAAGATCAGCGGTGGAATGATGGCCAGGGGATACTTGCTGGCCATCACTCCCGACCAGACGGCTATCGCCACAGGCAGGCTCTTTTGGGACGTCACAAACGCAGTTGCCATTGTGACTTTCTCGCTCATGCGCCACACGCTCCGCCCCAAGTAATAGGCAACGCCGAGCAGCAGGCTGTGCACAAGCAGCGCTGGCCAGAGCAGCCCGAGCACGCGCAACAGCGAGAGTGCACGGATCGACGCAGCGAAGGGTGATAGCGACGCGAACACCGTCAGCCCAAGCAGCGCCACGGGCCCGTGCTTCCGAAGCCCGACCGAGCGCTCTCCCAGACTAGGAAACCGTGAGCGCAAAATGCCTCCTGTGAGGGCCGGCAAGAGGATGAAAAACAGCAATTTTTTGGCTAACGCCAACTGATCGATTGGGTAAATCGCGCCGAGTGTCCAGCTCAGATTGAAAGGGAGGCTGAGGATCCCAAGTGCACTGACGAGCACCGTCAAGAGGAGCGCCGTCGCAGGATCACCGCCCGCACGGGTGGCCACCACAATGCCGCTCACGATGGTGGGGGTGGAGCAGCAGATCAGAATGAAACCAACTCGATCAGCGTCCTCCCAGTGCAGACTGCGAATCAACATGTAACCGAAGAGCGGCCCCAAGCCATAGGCCACCAGCGTGCCCCAGACTAGAGCGCGACCGAGTTCCGCTCCGTTTTTGAACGAGCGCACCTGGAGTCCCAGGCCTTGAAGGACAAAGATAGCAATGATGAAGAGCTTGGAGAGCCCGAAGGACTCTAAGTAGAGCCCGAGGGCAGGGGCCAGGGCCGCCAGCAGCGTCGCTAGCGATACCGCGAAGAGCAACAGGTTCTTTTCAAAAAAATCTCGCACGAAATCCTTAGCCGACGGCCGCTCCCATACGGCCGTCAACCCGGAGCGACAAACTTCTTCTGAAATGTGCCACGGGCCTGCTCAGCTTTCCCGATGCGTTCGATTGCCGCTTCACCCTTTTGGAGGGCGTCAGCGCTCGTATGAACTGAATAGTATCCCATTACCAAATCATGAGGGTGCTTCTGCGCCGAGCCCAAAATCAACCCGGCCCGGCTCTCAGCTGTGATCTCAAGCGGCGCTCCATTCTCCTCAAATACGATGAGCTCACCTTCCGATACCTCTTCTGGAACGCTCAATTCCCCCTCATAAACAACGAGCCAAGCGACATGGTGATCCTGTGGCGGCTGATAGTGGAAGCGCTCACCCGCTTCCAGATCCACGACAAGATAATTCATGGAAGCCGGCGCTGCGATCGGGCTTCTCGTGCCGTTGTAGTCGCCGAGCACCACCCGCACCTGCCCCACGACGGGCACTTCAGCGGCCGACAAGTAGTGACTCTTGGCAGGTTCATTTTCATGGGCCTCTGGTAACGCGACCCACAGCTGGAAGCCCTTGATCTTGGCCGTGCCCACCGGACCACCGGTGTGCCAGACACCACCGCCGGCTTGCATCCATTCAACGCCGCCTGGGCTCAGCACGCCCGTCTTGCCGGTGGTCTCTTCATAACGGCTTTGGCCTTCCAAAATCACCGTCAGTGTCGCTATGCCGGAATGCGGATGCCAGCCAAAGCCGGGAGTGTTTGCCGGCTCAGCCTCAAAAGCGTCCAAAAATACGAAGGGCTTGATCAGCTCGCCCACGTCCGAGGGGCTGACGAGGCGAGTGATCGGACCATGTTTCCGACCCCGAGTTCGGAAGATAACCTTTCTGGGCGTTGCTGAAACCGATGAACGTGCCGCTTTTGTCATGAGCCCCCAGCATGGGTCGGCGTGTGAAGTGCGGGAAGGGGGCACCGGAGGAATTCGCTATTTATCCGCGCGAAATGGCGCTGTGCGGCGACCCCGGCTCTGGCTCCTGACGCAGTTCTGACTTCGCGCCGGTGTGTCCGTAGGGATTACGGAGCTTCACACACGGAATCAAAGTTCTCCATGCATCCGGCATCGTCCCAAGTGGTGAGCGGGCTGAAGCGGTTGAATCTCCCGCATTGTTCGCCACCCGGCTCGCCAGCTCCGTTGTTCGGTTCGCGAGTTTGAGAATTCCAATTGGTGTAGGTCACCGGACTGCCATCGAGCCACACGAAGGTGCCCTCCTTCAGCTGGTCGTTCAGTCCCATCCACCAGTCGGTATCCGAAATCTTCCTTGCGGTAGCCGTGACCCACTCGTTCTCGGCAGCGTCATTAATGGTAATCAGGTGGTAACCTGTAGCTTTGCAATGCGCTGCAGCTGCCAGCCAGGGCTCATGGGTATCGCAAAAAAGGTAGGAGTGCCCCTGGAATGTTTCGTGCTGGCAAGGGCAGCTCGCTTGCTCATCGATGCCAGCGCTGCAATTGTCGTCAATGCCGTTGCAGATCTCTTCGGCGTTGGGATGCACCGAGGCGAGGGTGTCGTTGCAATCGCCCCCTTGGAGGGCAGTGAATGCGCCTTCTGGGGCACACAAGCAGCGTTTTTCCGTGCCGTAACCGTCGGCGTCCTGATCCTTAAAAAAGTCGCGACATTGGGCTCCGTTGGCGCAGGCGCCGGGAGTTGGAGTTGGAGTTGGAGTCGGAGTTGGAGTCGGAGTCGGAGTCGGAGTCGGAGTCGGAGTTGGAGTCGGAGTCGGAGTTGGAGTCGGAGTCGGAGTCGGAGTTGGAGTCGGAGTCGGAGTTGGAGTCGGGACGTTTGAGGTGCTAGGAGCAGCACTCGGGATTGGCTCCACACTCGGACCGTCAGTTCCACCGCCTACACTCGTCATCGAGGCGGTGATGTTGGGCAGCACGCCACTGCTGGTCCCAGTTCCTTCTCCGTTTTGAAAGAGACCATCCGGAGAGGTGCCTGCGCAGCCGATCGCAGCACCCAATCCTAAGAGCCCTGCACCGAAGAAGCGTCGTGCCATGTTGATCATGATGCCACAGAGCGTGTCGCCATCCCTATGGGGATTTGATGCTTGCGCGCACACGTATTCGGTCGATGTGCGAAAACAACAAGGTGAATGCAAAAGGATGATGACTTGTTGCACATTGGCGCACATGTTCTGAGAGTCAGCGCGCCATGTGTGGAGTGGTTCTGTCATGTACCAGGTGTGAACGCTGCTTGCGTTAGCGAGTGAGTCATGGAGGCCATTTGCGCGATGGGTTGCCAGAGGCAAACACAGACTAACTGTTCAAGATGGCGTCGCATGCCCGGGTGTTGGTCCGACGTGAAAAAGCGTCTTCGGCACCGCTCGGCCCCAGGGTCAGGCCGTAACCCGCTGGATAGTGGGGGCGATAGCCGCCGCATCGCACGCCTAAATCCGGGCTCGCCAGGCGGAGGCTCACAGCGTCGGCAAAAACTCCTATAATCCACGCTCCTTCCAACCCGATCCAAGAGGTGCACCATGGGCGACAAATCCCCTAAGGCCAAAGACAAGTCCAAGAAACAAGGCGACGCTGACAAGAACCAGAAGAAGGCTGCCGCATCGCAGAAGGCCAGCGCGGCGTCAACCGCTGCGAGCGCGAAAAAGGGCAAGTAACTGCCCGATCACCGTAAGCCACAGGGTATCTCCCTTGGCTTGCGGTGAGTTCGCATCAAATGAACTAGTGGAGTCGAGCTAATCCAAACCTCAGCGCCCACGCCCAAATATTCCAACGGCAAACGCCGGCACGAGCCCTGCGCCATACCCCAGGGTCAAGCCAATGACTCCTGAAAATCCGATACAAGTGCAGCCCATCGCGCCAGTGAGCAGCGCGATGCTCGAAGCTGAAATCCAGAATCCAGAGCGGTGGTGACCACGGCGCCCCACCGCAGCGATTGCCAAACCTGAAACAAGGCCACCGAGGGTGCACGCGGGCAAACATAAAGTCGTGCAGCTGCCATCCATGCAGACATGCCCGTAGCTATTGGCGCAAAGCGCAAGCGTTAGCGGCGCGAGCCCCGCGCATAGACCAGGCAGTACGGCACGGCGAAGATCACGGCCATACCAAAGCAACAGCACGCCCGAGAGGAACATCAAAGAACCAAACAGCAACGCAGACTCCTGGCGCTTGCCCAGCATTGCGGCAACGGCAACGACAGCTCCCGCGGGCGCGAAACCGAGCAGCGCACGTGTTAGCCGATTCCACTCGTACCTCGCGCGCAGCCGCGTTCTGAGCTGGCCCAGCTTAACCGAGTCCATACAGCCTCCGAAACGCACCCCGCAACCGCTCCAACGCCCGTTGACGCCGTTTTCTCAGCGTCTGACCAGCGACGCTGGCAGCTTCTTCCCAGAACGTGGCGATGAGGGCTTCGCGATCTGTGGTTTCGAGTGTACCCAAAGCCTGAAGGGCCGCAGCCGTGAGTTCCCGTTGAGCGTAGTCTTCGTCGGTGCTTTGCGTGAGACCTTCATCAGCGTCGCTCTCCGGAGCTTCACGACGCCGGCCTCGCTTGCGCAAGATCGTTCGGCACTCCCACGACGCGATAGCTAGCGCCCAGGGCATCGCTTTCTTGGATGCGTCGTAGTCGGATGCGCGAACGAAAATCTTTTCCATGGCTTGTTGAGCGGCGTCGGAAGCATCAGCCTCGTTTGTCAAAATGGCACGACACAATCGAAAGACAACGGGCCAGAGCAGTTCGAACACTTGGGTGAAAGCCGATCGATCGCCCTCGGAAAGGCGTGCCATGAGGTAATCAAGATTTGCGTCGGGAGCACTCTGCATGGACGCCGCGAAGGGCTCCCACATATATCAGACATCGAGCGCGCGCTATGGTGTATGCGGGTCGAGCCCAGACTTCGTTACCTGCCGCGGAGAAGCGGAAGCGAAAACACCCGAATTCATGCTAGGTGCAGGCTACTCGCATGAACTTGCCCGTTGGCCTCAAAGCACCCATGGTCGGTGGACTCATGACAAGTGCGTTTCTGACGTTGGAGATCATCCCTGTCAGAGTGCCCCCGTGATTGCGATCTCACCGGTCGTCGCGGGCGCTGTCATGTTCAGCGTGTTCTGCGTTTATTTAGTGCTGCGTCGGCGGGCGCGCTTGCAGCGTTCGCAATTGGCAACGACATCCGTTGGTGCCAGTCGCTTGGCCCAACTCGTGAGCCGCTCTTGCCGTTTCGGGTGATCGGCACAAAGACTGCCTGCCCATGGATGCCAATTCATTTTCCCGCCGCTATGTTCCCGCTTTTGGTAAACGGGTGCATCGCCTTGGCCTTGCCTGCAACATGATCGATGAGCGCGGGTTTGAGGCTGCGTTGGAGCAGGGCCTCAACTACATTTTCTGGACGGCGCTCCGCACAGGGCATCTGAAGCCGGCACTCAAACTGGCGCTTAAAACACGAAGGGAAGAGTTGGTCTTGGCGACGGGACCCTCGTTTGGCTATTTCGGTGGAAACATCAGGCGGGCTGCTGAGCGTCTGCTTTCGGATCTCGGAATAGACTCGATTGATGTGTTTCAGCTCTTCTGGTTGGGGGTTTCTTCTGCCTGGACGGAAGGCACGATGGAAGCCTTGCTTCGACTGAAAGAGGAGGGGAAAATACGCTCAATTGGGGTCTCCATTCACGATCGGTTGCGTGCAGGTGAGTTGGCGCGCGAGTCGCCGTTGGATGTGTTCATGCTGCGCTACAACGCGGCCCATCCGGGAGCGGAGCGCGATATTTTCCCGCAGCTTGCGCGCAGAAAGCCTGCAGTGGTGGCGTACACCGCGACCTCTTGGCGAAAGCTTCTGAAGGCGCCTTCCGCCTGGGAGGGGGCTCCGATGACAGCTGGCGATTGCTATCGATTCTGTTTGTCCAACGCCAACGTGGATCTGGTGCTCACGGGAGCCGCCAATGAGACAGAACTCGCCGCGAATCTAAAAGCGCTTGAGCGTGGGCCGTTGTCTGATGAAGAAACGGATTGGATGCGGCGCTTTGGAGAAGTGGTGCATGGTTAGCGCCAGCTGATGTAACGTCCATATGACCTCGAAGGAAGTTTTTCCTGAGGTGGGAATTCGCGGCGATCAGACCGGAATTATTCATCACAGACTGAAATGAGCCGTATTCGAGGCGTCGAAACACGCGGGCGCTCAGGTGGGCGGCTGTCAGTTCTCGCTGGCACAACACCCACCAACCTGGTACATGTGTGTGCACATCGCGGTAAGCCACGGTACCACGTGCTCCGCTTCCATAAACTGTTGGAAAGGTCGCTGCCATGCGTACTCGACTCATTGCGTTCTATTTTGTCTCGTCATCAGGCCTTTTTGCGTGCGGCAGCACGGTCGATGGGGGCCAGGGGGTCGGCAACGTTGCATCACCTTCCGGAACCGGAACCACTCCGACTGGCTCTCCGTCGACCCCCACGACCACCACGTCGGGAGCACTCCCGCCAGGTGGTATTGATCTCGGCGGCGGCGTTGCGGATCCGGCGAACGCAGCCCCGGTTGATCTCGCTAATGGTGGCCTTGAGATGCTTCGCAGCGGAGCGTGCGGCCAATGGCAGGCCAAAACGAACGCGCTTCCCGCGGTTCTTCAAATCGTTCTGGATACCAGTGGCTCCATGGGGATGGCGCCACAGAACAACGGAATGCGTGGTGCCGCGACTAAATGGGCGTCCACCGTTCCCGCATTAACGTCTGCGATCAACACGCTCTCGGACACAGCCGCCCTTGGATTGCTGTTCTATCCGGGCGGAAGCAGTTCAGCGAGTGCGCTCACCTGCGTAGCAACTGACAATATTCTTCCAATTGTCGCACTTGGCCCGGCGGGTTCAGCAGCCCGCATGACCTTCACATCTGCAATTCAGGCGACGAGGCCGTCGGGTAATACGCCCACTCACGATGCCTATCACTTTGCGCTGGGAGCACTGCAAATGACGACCCTTCAAGGCCAGCGGTTTATGCTCCTCATGACGGACGGGCAGCCCACAGTAGACCTGGGGTGCATCAGCCTACAAGGCAAGCGCGGCCAGCCGAGCACTCCCCCGAACACCGCCGCAATTGTCGCCGAAGTCGCCGCGGCCAAGGCGGCAGGCGTGGGTACTTTCGTGGTCGGTGTACCGGGCAGTGAAACCGAGCGCACCTGGTTGTCCCAGGCCGCCACAGCAGGCGGCACTGCAACTCCCGGCTGTTCTGACAATGGGCCCACGTACTGCCACTTCGACATGACAACTGTTCCAGACTTCGCCGCGGGCTTAACGGCAGCCCTTGGAGCAATCGCTGGGAAGGTCGCCTCCTGCGACTATCCAGTCCCCACGCCTCCCGCGGGTCAAACAGCTGACCCGAATAAAGTGAACATCGTTTACACGCCGGCTGGTGTCGCGGCAAACGCAGCTATCATTCCTCGCAACGACGCTCCAGGTTGCACCGAAGGGTGGCAGTACAATGCGGGCAATACTGGGATCACGCTGTGTTCTCAAACCTGCGCCACCATCAAGGCCGACACCTCTCCTCAGGTCGAAGTCTTTGGCGGCTGTGCAACGGTGCAGAGCGTCCTCAAATAAAGGGCTTCCTTCCCCCCGTTTCCACCACAGCTACTCCGCGGCTTCCGCGCTTTCCACGTCATCAGGGTTCGAGCGAAGTTGAGAGAGCTGCGCCACTGTGCGCGCAATTGCCACAGCTAGCGCCACATCGTCGACCGAGCGCAGCTGGCGCGCAATGTCAGCCAGGGCCACCATGCCGAGCAGCTTACCCTCGCTATCGGTGACAAGCACACGATGAACTTGCTCGGCTTTCATAATCTGAAGCACCCGAACCACGGGATCGTTTTCCTTACAGGTATAGTGATGTTTCGACATTTGCGCTCGCGACCGAGCATCCGATCTGCGGTTGCCCCTGCGTGTAGCCGGCGATGCAGATATCGCGGTCTGTGATCATGCCAAGCGCTCTTCCGTCCGCCAAGACAGGTACAGCCCCGCAATTTACCTCCCACATGATTTGAGCGGGCACGTTGAGGGAGTCGTCAGGCGAACACGTCCGAACATCGCGCGTCATGATACTCTTAACAGGCGCGTCAAGCTTGCCTCCCCCCGGCAGCCTCTGTTGAATAAACTCCTTGAGGCTATGGGTTAATTCCGCCACGGTGGCCAAGGCAGCCGCACCCACCCAGGATGTTGGGCCAATTTGCGGATCTAACTTTTCCCAATTATTCTGGGCAAGGCGCCCGCGAAACGTGTCAGGCGCGCTGCACCCTATGCACTGTGCAGACCGTCCGACGAAAGGCTTGCGCGTTTGGGTTCTAGCTCGGGCCCCCATCCAACACATGTTTGGTGACTGCGCCGACGATACTCTTGCCTCCTACGGTGAGGTAAAGCTGGCCATCGGTGTGCACGAGTTCCCACTTGGTGTTGCGATCCGTGGCGGCATCCAGCTCGTCGAGAAAGCGGGGTTCGAGCGAATAGACCTCAATCTCAGCGAGGCGGTGGATCTCGCGTTCGCCGCTTGCCTTCTGAATGAGTGCGGGATCGTGTTGCGTGAACACCACTAAACGGGGTGAGGCTTTACTCACTTTGTGCAGGCGATCGGCGGAAGGCGTGCCAACTTCGATGGACGTGCGTAAGGTCCCTTGAAGATCCCGGATTGCGAGCGCCGATTCATCCGTGTTGGAGATCCCGCCCTTTGAGAAGGCGATCCCTTCTTCGTAACACAGGCAATAAGCTATAACGCGCGTCAGGAGGAAACGCATGCTCTCGGAAGGATGGCGCGCGACGCGCAGATCGAGCTGCTCGTAGACTCCGCGATCAACGTCGGAGAGGTCGATCTTGAGGTGATAAATCGTCGCTGTCAGAGCCATACTGGCTCACGGTAGATGAAATTGCCCCCAAGCGGGGGAATAGAAGGCTCTTGGCAAGCCGTGCCCATCGGCTAAAACGAAAGGCAACATGGAATACCGAAACCTTGGGCGTACGGGCTTCAACCTTTCAACGGTGAGCTTTGGTGCTTGGGCGATCGGCGGAGCCTGGGGGCAATCGAATGACGAGGAATCGCTCCGGGCGTTGAACCGTGCCCTCGACCTCGGTGTGAACTTCATCGATACGGCGGACGTTTACGGAGACGGGCACAGCGAGAAGCTGATTGCCAAGCTGCGGCAACAACGCAAGGAGCCGTTTTATGTGGCTACGAAAGTGGGGCGGCGTTCATCGCCGCATACTGCGGACAGCTACACCAAGGCGAGCCTCACTGAGCATGTAGAGCGGAGCTTGAAGAATCTAGAGGTGGAAGCACTCGATCTCGTGCAGTTGCATTGCCCGCCCACGGACGTGTACTACCGTCCGGAAGTTTTTGAGGTGATGGATGGGCTTGAGCGGGAGGGGAAGCTTCGGCACTATGGAGTGAGCGTTGAGCGTGTCGAGGAGGGTTTGAAGGCGCTTGAGTATCCCGGCGTGAAAAGTGTGCAGATCGTTTACAACCTGTTTCGGCAGCGCCCGGCTGAGTTCTTCTTCCGGCAGGCGGAGGCTAAAAAAATGGGGATTTTGGCCCGATTGCCGCTCTCTTCGGGCATGCTCTCTGGGAAGATGAAGGCGGATACGAAGTTCGCGGCGGATGATCATCGGTCGTTCAATCGCCACGGTGAGGCCTTTGATCGTGGGGAAACGTTTTCAGGTCTGGATTATGAAGTAGGGTTGAGAACTGTTGAACGCCTTCGGCCGCTCGTGCCCGGCGGGTGGAGCTTGGCCCAGCTCGCGCTACGTTGGGTCACGATGGACCCCGCGGTGACCTGCGCCATCCCAGGTATCCGTACGGTTGCTCAAGCGGAAAGCAACTTTCAAACCGCTGATTTCGCGGCCCTCGACGCTTCGCAGCTTGCGAAACTCAAAGCGATCTATACCGAGGATGTCAGGCCTCACGTCCATCAACGTTGGTAGCCAACAGAGCTTCGGTCAGGCCCAATTCGGCCAAGAGATCTGCGAAATCGCGGCTCATCGGTGCCAGGATGGCGAGCGTTTGATGGGTTCTGGGATGCTGGAGCGTGAGCTCCGCCGCATGCAAGGCTAAGCGATGAAAGCCAAATCGCTCGCGGAAAATCCGGTTGTGCTCGCCCTTTCCGTAGCGCACATCCCCGATGATCGGGTGGCTTTGGTGCTTCAAATGCCGACGGATCTGATGCAAACGGCCCGTCTCCGGCCATGCGGCAAAGAGCCCATAGCGCTCAAATTGCCCGAGCAATTGGAAGCGTGTGACAGCGGGGCGTGGCACGGCCCCTTTCTCTTTGGCGAGCGGATGATCGACCCGCTTAAGATTAGCCTCGTGTCCGCGACACAAAACCAGGTAGCGTTTTTGGATCTGATGCCGATTGAAAGCGACCTGAATGTCCCGGGCTACTTCGCCGCTCAGCGCAAAGAGCAAGACGCCACTTGTGGCTCGATCGAGACGATGGACGGGAAACACAGCCGCACCGATTTGATCACGCACGAGCTGAAGCAATGGAACGCCGTCCACAGCCCAGCCCCGGTGCACCGAAATCCCCGCGGGCTTGTTCACCGCGACGAGGTGCTCATCCCGGTACAAGATCTCAAGCGGCGAGGTAACGTGTTGGGGAGATGCACTCGATATTCTGGAAGCGGGTTTTGTGCCGCTGGTCGCGAGTGATGCTTCCACCAACTTGTTAAAGGCTGACTCAAGCTGTTGCTGGACTTCTGGGCTCTCCAACACTCCAAGTGCCCGTGCGATGGCTTCAAACGTAGCGAGGCCGCCTCGCTTGGGTTCATTTCTCAGGAAGTAGCGGCTTTTTTGGCCCTCTCTGAGCACCACCCGCTCCGCTTGCGCGAGCCCCGGAATACGGCGCTCCGCGCGACTCGCTTGACGCCAGTTGCCATCCGGCACGACCAACGTGATGGGGCGAGGATCTTCGAGAACTAGGTCTCGGGTTAATGTCCGAGCACCTTCACTTGGAAAGAGCAGCAACACGCGGCGGCCCTCGGAGTGGAGTGACCTGAAGTCAAGCTCGCGGCCAAGCTGACCGTGGATGTGGAGCTCGCTGTGTCGGAGAGCCTGCAGCGTCCATGGGCCGGTGGCGGTGGTTTTCGCCATTTCACGGTGGTGCATGATCAGCACGAGGCGTGTGGTGAGATCGAGCTGGGGCAGCTCTCTGCACAGGCACTGGTCTTGATGCAGGCGACAACGCGCGCAGCGCTCAGCTCGTTTGTGCCGGGTTCCCATGCGGTATGCTCGGGGGCGAGCGTACACCGCTCAGTCAAGAGCGCACTTGGGATCTGCGACGGATGGCATTCGCAAGCAGCCTCATGGACCGTCAGACCAGCCTGCGCTACACCCGCGGACGCTCCAGATGCCGGTTTTGAACCTTCTGAACACCTGGGTGGGGAAGCACCTGAAGCAGATAGAAATGGTGGGGGTGCTGATGCGTATTTTTAGCTTCAGCCTGGTGAGCTGGTTGGGCCCCGCTAGCCCGTTTTTGTTTGTCTGGACCTTCAATACGATTGACGCCGTGCTGTTGTCGTGGTGCTCAGTTATTAGAAAAGACGAAGCTTATCGTCTGTTAAACCTGTTTTGGGTGCTGGTTGGGGTCGTCGGCATGCTCCGCGCTAGCCACGTAATAGCCCCCTAGTGTTTTCGGCCAGTTAGTCATTTACTTCAGGGGCTAGCGTCCGCGCCAAGTCCGTAACGGTAGCGCAGGCCCAGTGAGACCAGCGGGCCTGCGATCTCAACCGAATCTTCTTCGGTGTAGGCGAGCGCGCCGTTCGTGTACAGAATTTTACGCGTGCGAGTGCTCCAGACGCCCGCGCCGCCCGCCGAAGCCAAAAGACCCAGAGAGCCCTCGCCGCCGTTACCTCGGAGCCAACTGAAGACACCCACCGCCCCGTAGGCGAAGCCGGTTACGCCGCCGCCACCTTCGAAGAACATGTCCGTGGTGAGCGCTAATGGCACGGTGAGCCGCGCGTTGCTGCCTCCCCAGATGAACCCAGCCTTCTTGGCGTCGACAGAATAGGTTGCATCGTTGCCTCCGAAATAGAGCAAATTATTGGCTACAGTTAGGTTCAGCCCGTCCATGGCCCCCAAACGAACGCGCTGCCCAAGCGTGAAGGCGTGCTGCATTGCCTGGTGCCAAGGCGTCGGCGGAGTTGTGGTGAGGTCTGCACCAGGGCTGCTGGATCTGTCGGAAAGGCTTGTTATCTCAAACATGCGACTCAGGTCGCCGTAAACGGATGTCACGCCGAGTCCGAGTCCGAGCGCAAAGGGGCGGCTGTTGTACCCGCCTTCCAGAAGGCTGGTTTGAGTGAAGGTGGTGCTGCCGGCAGTGCGTCCCAATCCGAGCGGCTGGCTGCGGAGGCCGATGAAGTAGCGTTCTTGATACAGGGTGAGATTGGCGTCGACGAGTGCCCCGAAACCCGTCTGCCCGATGTTCAAGATGGGGCGAACGTGGAGTTCCGCCTCGACAAATCCGGCGAGCTGGCGCGGATAAAGCAAGCTCGGCTCTGTGTACTTGTCACCACGCTCCACGCGATCCGTTAAAGCTACCCGATCACCTCGCCAAATGCGGGCACGAGTGTTTTCGGGGCTCACCGAATCCACGACCAGAACCGCGACTTCGCGTTCGCCATGGAAGACTCCGCCTTCATCCGAGAGCGTTTCGTTTTGCACCACCTTCAGCCGATCTCCGACGCGTAAACCGGCGGCGCTGCCCTGGTTGAGCATCACAATTCCATTGAACACCTTGAGGATTTGGAGCGGTTGAGCTTGGATTTCTGCTCCGCCGCCCGGTACCACGGGTGGAGCGTGGGCAGCCGACGACTTCGGAGAACCACTCACTTGCGGCGTGGGTGGGACGACAGTGAGCGGTCCGTCGCTCGCCTCCAGATCGGTCCCGAGGAGCACCGCAGAAGTGGAGTTAATCTGCATCCACAGCTGCCCGTTGGCCAGCAAAAAACCGGTGACCGATCCGTGGGAAACGGGGATGAGCTTTTCGACGCGGGCATCGCCACTCGCTGCCGTTAACACGGCCGCTCCCCATTCTCCCAAGGCCACATAGGCATGCTGTCCTGAGGTGTGAAGCCCCAATGCCTGCCCTGGAAGCTTCAGCGCTTGTTCGCTGGCACCGCGCTTTAGGTAAACGACGCCCTCCTTCAGCACCCAAGAACTCGTTTCCTCCTCTGCTTGTGCCAGCGCCGCGTGGCTCACCAGCCAACACCCTAAGATCCAACCCACTGCTTGTCGCAAATCTCGCATGGGCACATCCTACCCAGGTTCTCGGCGGCATGGAACAGCGCAGGGCCATGGATCCGAGGTGAACCATCTAGCGCACTCCCGCGCGCTAGCCTAGTCTCGTAGCGTGACGTCCATACCTTGGCTCCTCCTTCCGTTACTATTGCTGGGAGCGGGCGGCTGCGAAGATGCTGAATCCGAACGGTGCGTCAGCTTGTACAAGTCCGCGCAGACGGTCGTCCGTGAGGCACATTCAGGTAGCGAAGCCGGCGTCAGCCAAGGGCGTGCGGCAGTGCTCGGCGCGATGGCCGCCTGTCGCATTGCGGGGAAGACCAACGAATTGGATCAGTTGGCTCCAGCTTTGGCACAGCTGGATGCACAGTTGGTTTATCTGCGGGCTCGTCCAAGCAGCGCGCCCAAAGTAGAACTCAGCCCACAGGAACGGGCAGAGCTGCTTCATAATGGCGACCCAAAATGTCCCCAAGGTCAGGGCTACAAAGACAGGTCAACCGGAAAAGAAGTGCGTTGTCGTGGGCCCCAGCTGGTCTATTTGAGCTGGGCAAATGCCAAGGAGTACTTCGAACGCCGCGGCTACAAACTGAAATCGGCTACGCCGAATGAGCTCAGCGCTGAGTTTGGTTCCGAGCTGTTCGTTTTCGAGTACCACCAACCTAACGACCCAGGCCCTCCTAAGTGTACCACTTTGTATCCTTCGCCAGGCGTACCTATGCTCGAAGCTGCCGCACGCGCCACCGGAGTGAAACCTGATCAGATCAAGCCTCCGAAGCCGCTCAACACCGACCAAGGCCCCCTTGCCATCTCGGTGGATGAAACCGACAGCAAGCTGGTGATTCGATTGGGAGAGTGTCGTTAGGTGCAAGTTTGGGTCGATTAGCTAGCCAAATTCGCTAGCCAGTTCGCCTGCAGGTGGGGCAGTTTTGGCGCAGAAATGCCGAGTGTGGCGAAATGCATCAACGGGCCCGGCGGGGCAGTTCGTATGAACGTGCGGTTGCCGTCACCATTCAACAACCGACGCGGAATTTAGCCGAAATTTTCCACAGCCCAAACCCCGCCAAAACCTTGTAAAAGTGAACTACTTGAGTCCTGCGTTTCATGGCACGGCGTCGGTGGTTGACGAGCCCCTAGCCGTCGTTTAGCCGTTCTGAACGCCGCATGCGCGTCAGGCCTCACCTGTGTTTCTCGCCCCGTGATGGAGCGCCTCCATGTCGAACACCGAGCAGACCCTCCCCGCTGACAGTTTGAAATTTTCACTGCCCATGCCCGATGGCCACGACCCGTTGCAGAATGGATCTTCGGACGTCTTCGCGCGCGACCTTTTGGTGGCGTTGCAGCGATTCAAAGACGGAGATTTCACCGCACGTTTGCCGTCGGATCTGGTCGGCGTTGAGGGCAAGGTCGCCGATGTGTTCAACGAGATCTTGGCGGTGAGTTCGCGCCGTTGGGCAGAGACGGCACGCGTTTGTCGCATGGTGGGGAAAGAAGGCAAGTTGAAAGAGCGCATGCGCGTGCCTTCCGCGGTGGGTGGTTGGGCGGATGAGATCACGGAGCTCAACACGCTGATCGACGACTTGGTTTGGCCCACAACGGAAGTGACTCGTACGGTCGGCGCGGTGGCCAAAGGCGATTTGAGTCAAGCGATGGCACTCGATGTCAGTGGTCGTCCGCTTGAAGGCGAGTTCTTGCAATCCGCGCAGCTCGTGAACCGCATGATCAGCCAGCTGTCGGTGTTCGCTTCTGAAGTGACGCGCGTGGCCCGTGAGGTGGGAACGGAAGGCAAGCTGGGCGGGCAAGCTCAAGTCGAGGGCGTCTCAGGCGTGTGGAAGGACCTCACCGATTCGGTGAATCAGATGGCCGGCAATCTGACCGCCCAGGTGCGCAACATTGCGGATGTGACCATCGCCGTGGCGACGGGCGACTTGTCGAAGAAGATCACCGTGGACGTACGCGGCGAGATTCTTCAGCTCAAAGAAGCTATCAACACCATGGTGGATCAGTTGCGCGCGTTTGCCTCGGAGGTGACGCGTGTCGCGCGGGAAGTGGGTACGGAAGGCAAGCTCGGTGGTCAGGCGGTTGTGCCCGGCGTCGCAGGCACGTGGAAAGATCTCACCGACAACGTGAATGCGATGGCGTCCAATCTCACGGGGCAGGTGCGCAACATCGCCGAGGTGACCACGGCCGTAGCCCGCGGCGATCTGTCGCGCAAAATCACCGTTGACGTGAAAGGTGAGATTTTTGCGCTCAAGAACACCATCAACACGATGGTGGATCAGCTCAACAGCTTCGCTTCGGAAGTGAGCCGCGTCGCCCGCGAAGTCGGTACAGAAGGCAAACTCGGCGGTCAGGCCGCCGTGCCCGGCGTGGCGGGAACGTGGAAGGATCTCACCGATAACGTGAACTCGATGGCGTCCAACCTCACGGGGCAGGTGCGCAACATCGCCGAGGTGACCACGGCCGTCGCCCGGGGCGACTTGTCGCGTAAAATTACGGTGGACGTTAAAGGCGAGATTCTTGCGCTTAAAAACACGATCAACACCATGGTTGATCAGTTGAATGCATTTGCTTCCGAAGTGACGCGCGTGGCCCGCGAAGTGGGCAGCGATGGCAAGCTCGGCGGGCAAGCGCAAGTGCCGGACGTGGCAGGCACTTGGAAGGATCTCACCGACAACGTGAACGCGATGGCGTCGAACTTAACCGGGCAGGTGCGCAACATCGCGGACGTGGCCACGGCGATCGCGCTTGGGGATCTGTCACGCAAGATCACGGTGGACGTGAAGGGCGAAATTCTAGAGCTCAAGATCACCATTAACACCATGGTGGATCGCCTGAATGCGTTCGCTTCCGAAGTGACGCGCGTGGCGCGCGAGGTGGGCAGCGACGGGAAGCTCGGCGGGCAGGCGGAGGTAGAAGGTGTGGCGGGAGTCTGGAAGAACCTGACCGACAACGTGAACTCTATGGCGTCGAATTTGACGGATCAAGTTCGCAACATTGCGGAGGTGGCCACGGCGGTCGCTTTGGGGGATCTATCACGCAAGATCACCGTGGACGTGAAGGGCGAAATTCTCCAGCTCAAAATCACGATCAACACCATGGTGGATCAGCTCAACGGCTTTGCTTCTGAAGTGAGCCGCGTGGCGCGTGAGGTGAGTACGGAAGGCAACCTTGGCGGCCAAGCTCAGGTGCCGGGCGTTGCTGGCGTGTGGAAGGATCTCACTGACAACGTGAACTCGATGGCGTCGAACTTGACGGATCAGGTGCGCAACATCGCTGATGTTACGACGGCGGTTGCTAAGGGGGATTTGTCGAAAAAGATCACGGTCGATGTGCGCGGCGAAATTCTGCAGCTGAAGGACACCATCAACACGATGGTGGATCAGCTCAACGCGTTTGCCTCCGAGGTGAGCCGGGTGGCGCGTGAGGTGGGCACAGAAGGCAAGCTCGGCGGCCAAGCCCAGGTGCCAGGTGTGGCAGGAACCTGGAAAGATCTGACCGATAACGTGAATTCCATGGCATCGAACCTTACCGGCCAAGTTCGCAACATCGCGGATGTGACGGTGGCCGTGGCCAAGGGCGACTTGTCGAAGAAGATCACTGTCGACGTGAAGGGCGAAATTCTGCAGCTGAAGGACACCATCAACACGATGGTGGATCAGCTGAACGCGTTCGCCTCTGAGGTGAGCCGCGTGGCGCGCGAGGTGGGCACCGAAGGCAAGCTCGGTGGTCAAGCCCAGGTGCCCGGGGTGGCCGGGACGTGGAAGGATCTTACCGACAACGTGAACTCCATGGCGTCGAACCTCACGGGCCAAGTCCGCAACATCGCGGACGTGGCAACCGCCATCGCGCGCGGCGATCTGTCGCGCAAGATCACGGTGGACGTCCAGGGCGAGATTTTGGCGTTGAAGAACACCCTCAACACGATGGTCGACCAGCTGAACGCCTTTGCCTCCGAGGTCAGCCGCGTGGCGCGCGAAGTCGGCACGGAAGGCAAGCTCGGTGGCCAAGCGCAAGTGCCGGGCGTGGGTGGCACCTGGAAGGATCTCACCGACAACGTGAACTCGATGGCGTCGAATCTTACCAACCAGGTTCGCAACATCACGGACGTGACCATCGCGGTGGCCAGCGGCGATCTGTCGCGCAAGATCACCGTTGACGTGCGCGGCGAGATTTTGTCGCTGAAAGAGGCCATCAACACGATGGTGGATCAGCTCCGCTCATTCGCCAGCGAAGTGACGCGCGTGGCGCGTGAGGTGGGGACCGAAGGGCGTCTCGGCGTGCAGGCCGTTGTGCCGGGCGTTGCGGGAACATGGAAAGATCTCACCGACTCAGTGAACGCCATGGGAGCCAACTTAACTGCCCAGGTGCGTAACATCGCCGAGGTCACCACGGCCGTGGCGCGTGGCGATCTGTCGCGCAAGATCACGGTCGATGTGAAGGGCGAGATCTTAGAACTGAAGAACACCATCAACACCATGGTGGACCAGCTGCGCGCGTTTGCCTCCGAGGTGACGCGTGTGGCGCGCGAGGTGGGTACCGAAGGTGAGCTCGGCGGGCAAGCTGCTGTGCCGGGGGTGGCTGGCACGTGGAAAGATCTTACCGACTCGGTGAACGTCATGGCGGCCAACCTCACCAATCAAGTGCGCGGCATCGTGAAAGTTGTGACGGCCGTCGCTGACGGAAATTTGCGGCAAAAGCTGCGCGTGGAAGCCAAGGGCGAAGTGGCGGCCCTGGCGGAGACGATCAACAACGTGACCGACACATTGGCCACGTTTGCCGAACAAGTCACCAACGTGGCACGCGAAGTTGGCGTGGAAGATCGCTTGGGCGGGCAAGCCAACGTGCCCGGTGCGGCGGGCACCTGGAAAGATCTGACGGGCAACGTGAACCTGCTGGCAGCCAACTTGACCACTCAGGTGCGCGCGATTGCAGAGGTGGCAACGGCGGTGACCAAAGGCGATTTGACACGCTCAATACAGGTTGAGGCCCGCGGTGAAGTGGCGGAGTTGAAAGATAATATCAACACGATGATCGACAACTTGCGAGGCACTACCGATCGCAACCGTGAGCAGGATTGGCTCAAAACGAATCTGGCTCGCTTCACCAGCATGCTTCAAGGCCAACGCGACCTCATCACGATGGGCAAAATGCTGCTGTCCGAGCTCTCAAGTTTGGTGGAAGCGCAGCAGGGAGCGATCTACCAGATGGAACGCGTTGAGCCGGGTGAGATTGAGAGCGCTAACCCTAACACGCTTCGCTTGTTGGCCGCCTACGCACAACGGCCCGATCAACCAGAACGCATCCGGCTGGGGATCGGCCTTGTTGGTCAAGCTGCCGCCGAAAAACGCTCCATTTTGTTAACCGATGTGCCGCCCGAGTACACGCACATTCACTCAAGCTTGGGAATGGCGTCGCCCCGCAGCATTATCGTGTTGCCCGTGGTGTTTGAAGACGAAACGATGGCGGTGATCGAGCTTGCGGCCCTGCATCCGTTTACGGACACACACCTCACCTTCTTGGATCAACTCACGCAGTCCATCGGCGTTGTTTTGAATACAATTGAAGCTACCATGCGCACCGAGAACCTGCTGCAGCAATCTCAGCAGTTGACCACCGAACTGCAGACGCGCCAAATCGAACTGCAAAGCACGAACGAAGAGTTGGCATCGAAAGCACGGCAGCTGGCGGAGCAGAACGCCGAGGTTGAACGCAAGAACAAAGAAGTGGAACAAGCCAGGAACGCGCTTGAAGAAAAGGCCGCTGAGCTGGCGTTGACGAGTAAGTACAAGTCAAAGTTCCTCGCTAATATGTCGCACGAGTTGCGCACGCCGCTTAACTCAATTCTCATCCTTGGGCAACAATTGGCAGAAAACGCCGCCGGAAATCTTTCAACCAAGCAAACCGAATTCGCGCGCAATATTCACTCAGCCGGCACCGATCTGCTCACGCTCATCAATGACATCCTCGATCTCACGAAAATCGAGTCGGGCACGGTGACGGTTGAACCCGAGGAGATTGCCTTTGCCGCCCTCCGCGACAACGTCTACCGCACATTTCAGCACATCTCGGAAACCAAGTCGCTGTTGTTTAAGGTTGAAATTGACTCGGTATTGCCGCGCTCATTCGTATCCGATCCGAAACGCCTGCAGCAGATCCTCAAGAACTTGCTTTCCAACGCGTTTAAGTTCACGGCGGTTGGCTCAGTGTCCATCAGCATGCACCAGGTTACCTCCGGATGGTCACCCGATCATGCGGTCTTATCGAGCGCTGGAGCGGGCGTGGCGTTCACGGTGTCAGATACAGGGATAGGTATAGCCGCCGAAAAGCAAAGGCTTATCTTCGAAGCGTTTCAACAGGCCGACGCTGGCACGAGCCGGAAGTATGGTGGCACAGGGTTGGGTTTGGCCATCAGCCGTGAGTTGGCCAACCTTTTGGGCGGTGAGATTCGCCTCACCAGCACGCCGGGCGAAGGCAGCACATTCACGCTTTACCTTCCTCTGCACTACGTTAGCGCATCACCCGAGCGGGTTTCCCCGATGCCTGCCCTGCAATCGCAACCCATGCGCGCGTCCGTTCCCGTTCTGACCATCGCAAAGTCCGAGGAGGCGATTCCAGACGATCGCTTCGATCTCCAGGAAGGGGACCTATCCCTGCTGATCGTGGAAGATGATCCGCACTATGCTCGCATTCTGTTAGGGATCGCGCGCGGCAAGGGGTTCAAAGGGATCGTGGCGCACCGTGGCCAACAAGCGCTGTCACTCGCTCGCGAGCATCGTCCCACGGCGATTACGCTGGATGTGTTCTTGCCCGACATGTTGGGGTGGACGGTGCTCAACAATTTGAAACTTGATCCGACGACGCGACACATCCCTGTGCAGATGCTCTCGGTCGAGGAAGAGCGTCAGCATGGCCTTTCGCACGGGGCGTTCTCATATTTGGTGAAGCCAGCAACCACGGGTGAGCTTGAAAACGCCTTAGATCAGCTAAAAACGTACCTTATTCCTCATACGAAGCGCTTGCTCATCGTTGAAGACAACGATCGGGAGCGCGAGAGCATATTCGCGTTGTTGTCGCATGATGGCATTGAGATTGAGGGTGTCGCCACGGGCGGCGAGGCACTCAAGGCGCTTCGGGACCGTCAGTTCGATTGCTGCATCATGGACCTTAGGTTGCCCGATATGTCAGGTTTCGAGCTGCTTGAGAAACTGGAAAAGCAACCGCGCTTCGGCAATCTCCCCGTCGTTGTGTTTACAGGCAAGGACCTCAGCAAAGCGGAGGAAGGGCGTCTTCGTAGTGTGGCTAAGAGCATCGTGCTCAAGGATGTGCAGTCTCCTGAGCGCCTGCTGGACGAAACAAGCTTGTTTCTGCACCAAGTGATTGCCGAGCTACCCGAAGACAAGCGCAAGATGATAGAGCGCCTTCACGGTTCAACGGAGGCTCTACGCAGCCGCAAGGTCCTGGTGGTGGACGACGACGCCCGCAACATTTTTGCCCTGACCACCATGCTCGAGAGCCAGGAGATGGAGGTCTTAAGCGCAACGAATGGACGTCAGGCCATTGAAATTGTCACACAAACACCCGATCTAAAAGTCGTGTTGATGGACATCATGATGCCCGAGATGGACGGATATGAAACCATGCGTGAGATTCGCAAGAATCCCCAGTTCAGAACGTTGCCGATCCTGGCCCTGACGGCGAAGGCGATGAAAGGGGATCGCGAAAAGTGTTTGGAGGCTGGTGCTTCAGACTACATTGCCAAGCCCGTCAACACCGATCAGCTCCTCTCATTGCTCCGCGTGTGGCTCTACCGATGACCGGCGCCATCGACATCCTGCTCGTTGACGACGACCCGCGGAACCTCGACGCGCTCGAAGCGATCCTCTCGCAGCCAGAGTACCGCTTGCTCCGCGCTCAAGATGCGGACACAGCGCTTCGGCTGCTCCTCGATCACGACGTGGCAGCCATTGTTCTCGACATTCAGATGCCCAGCGTGAGCGGCTTTGAGCTGGCCCAAATGATCAAGACCACGAAGCGTTTCCGCGAGACGCCCATTGTGTTCTTGACGGCTTTCATGCTCGACGAGCGACACGTCGCTCAAGGCTACGGCGCGGGTGCGGTGGACTACTTAACCAAGCCTTTCAACCCACAGATTTTGCGTCAAAAGATCGCTGTGTTTGCTGAGCTCTTCCGCAAAACGCGCGCCTTGGCCGAGCTCAACGAGACCCTGGAGCAAAGGGTCAAAGAACGCACGATTGAACTTCAGGAATCGGAAGCCGCTCTGCGCGCCGCATCGGAACAAAAGGATGGCTTCCTGGCAGTTCTGGCGCACGAACTCCGGAATCCTTTAGCACCGCTGCGGATGGGTCTCGACCTTTTGTTGAGCCAACCTGAGCGAGCGCCGGTCGTGGATCGAACCCTCGGTGTCATGAACCGGCAGCTGGATCACATGGTCCGGCTGATTGACGATTTGCTGGACATTTCGCGACTCAGCCGTGGAATTTTGGAGCTCAAGAAAGAGCGCCTAGACCTGCGCGCCATCTTGGGTTCTACGGCCGATACCTTTCGCCCCATCATAGAGCGTGCCGGACAACATCTTGTTGTAAACCTTCCCGTAGAAGCAATGGTGTCTGTCGATTCCACACGCGTAGCCCAAATCGTTGGAAACCTGTTGCACAACTCTACAAAATTCACACCTGCGGGCGGGACTATCAAAATTGAGTTGGCACGTGCAGACAATAGGGCGGTAGTGAGCGTCAGCGACTCCGGCATTGGTATTCCAGAAGGCCAAGAAAGCCGAGTCTTCGAAATGTTCGCACGCATTGCGAGGCCTGCCGCTACGGGCCAACCAGGGCTGGGAATAGGGTTAGCGTTGGCGCGGCGTCTGGCAGAGATGCATCAGGGTTCCCTCTCGGGAAAGAGCGAAGGTGAGGACCGCGGCAGCACCTTCACCCTAAGTTTGCCGATGGCCGCTGGTGCAGACGGCAGCCTTATAGGGGATCCGGCCCTCGACGTCGGCGTGGCGATTTCGCGCAGTGTCGTTGTCATCGAAGACAATCACGACGTGTCGGAAATTCTGACAGAATGGTTGGAGCAACGCGGGCATCGTGTGTCGGCGGCTCACGGTGGAGAGGCGGGTGTCAAGCTGGCGCAACACGTCCGCCCGGAAATTGTTCTTTGTGATCTTGGACTGCCGGACATGGATGGCCTGCAAGTTTGTAAAGAGATCAGGGCTTTGCCCTTGGAGGCTCAGCCCGTGATGGTGGCTCTAACCGGTTGGGGAAGAGACGCCGATAGAGCGCGAACCAAAGAGGCCGGCTTTGATCACCACCTCGTTAAACCCGTGGCGGTCGCTGACCTCGATCGGGTTCTTCAGTTGGCTGCGGTTGAACGCGAATGATTTGCCCAAACCCACGGCATCAGCTTTGCACTGGAGCACATTTCTTCGCCCGTCCCCCCTCATTTCTATGAACCATCCTAACCCAAATCATGCGACACCCCGCCATTAAGCTGTCGCACAAAGCCTCGGCAGTGCTGGTGCAAAGCGCCACGTCCGAGGTAGAAAGCCACGCTGCCTTGGCCGCCAGGAGTGCGTTCCGGTGACCAAAACCCGCGAGAAGGCGGCATCGCGTTTCGACGAAAGGCTGAGCCTAGTTGCGGGCCTCTTGCAGCGCTTCACCTGGGAGAGCACCGGAAACGAGCAGATGAAGCGGATTGAGCTCGGCGGAAGCATCACCATCGATGATTCTGCGGCGCTATGGAAGCGTATCGGCGAGTCGATCTCGGACTTGAAGGATGCTCGGTCCGTGGAAATCGATCTTTCTCGCATTCGGATGATCGACGGCGCATGTATGGCGCTCCTCGTACACTTTAGAAGTGACGTGCGAGCGCGCCGGATCCGCTGCGAGTTCGTGGGGGGCGCTGCGGAGGTCGAGAGAATTGTTGACCTCTACGGCGGTCACAAGAAAGCCAAGCGTAAGCGAACGGAGCGAGAGCCTGCCAACGCAGTTGAGCAAGTGGGCGACGCAACGCTCGCTGTACTTCGCGAGATTCAGCAGATTCTGGATTTTTTTGGCCAACTAGTGGTCTCGGCAATCCTGGCCGTGAAAAACCCCAAGACCGTCAACTTCCATGACGTGGGTCCCACCATGGAGCGCGCGGGCGCAGACGCCGCGCCGATCGTGGTGCTGATCAATTTTTTGATTGGCCTCGTGATGGCCTACCAAAGTTCTGCACAACTCAAGCAATTCGGGGCCAACATCTATGTGGTAGACCTAGTAGCTGTCTCGATGACGCGCGAGCTCGGCCCGCTGATGACGGCGATCATCATCTGCGGTCGCTCGGGTGCGGCCTTCGCCGCCGAGCTCGGAACGATGCAGGTATCCGAGGAGGTGGATGCGCTACGGACCTTGGGCTTCATGCCGCTCCGCCACCTAGTCATGCCGCGCATGCTCGGCTTGATTGTGGTTGCGCCCTTCTTGGTGCTCCTCGCAGACGCCGTTGGCATCACTGGGGGAATGGTCGTCGCGGCCACGACTCTCGATATCACCCCGACGAGCTTCCTGATTCAATTGAAGGGTGCCGTGAAGCCTAGCGACATTATTTCGGGCCTCGTCAAAAGTGTGGCATTTGCTGGAGCAATAGCCCTGATCTCGTGTCAGCAGGGTTTGGCGACTTCTGGCGGGGCGGAGGGAGTCGGGCGTCGCACTACCGGCGCCGTCGTGTCGATTCTCTTCGCGCTGGTGGTGCTCGACGCCATCTTCACCATCCTGCTGGCGGGGCTCGGGCTATGACGACCCCACTGATTCGGGTGCGGGAGTTGAGCTTGGGTCATGGGCATACGGTGCTTTTGGAGAATGCCAGTTTCGACGTGGCGCGTGGCGACATTTTCATCATTCTTGGTGGGAGCGGCTGCGGTAAGTCGACACTGCTTCGCCACCTGATCGGGCTTGAGACTCCACTGTCGGGCAAGATTAGCATCTCCGGGATCGGCGCACCTCGCCTGGAGGGAGCCGCCCCGCGCTATGGCGTCATGTTCCAATCCGGCGCCCTGTTCAGCTCCATGACGGTTGGCGAGAATGTCGGGTTTGCTCTTCAAGAATGGACGGAGCTGCCCGCCGAGGAAGTCTCCGCGATCGTTCGCGCGAAGCTGACGCTCGTTGGGCTGGAGGGCGCAGAAAACAAGCTGCCAGCCGAGCTCTCGGGTGGCATGAAGAAGCGTGCAGCGATTGCCCGCGCCATGGCTTTCGAGCCGAGCCTGATTTTCTTGGACGAGCCTTCCGCGGGTCTAGATCCGGTCAGCGCAGCGGAGCTAGACGAGCTGATTCTGGCGCTAAATGCCGGGTTGGGCCTTACGGTCGTGATGGTCACACACGAACTCGAGAGCATCTTCAAGGTAGGAAAGAATTGCATCATGTTAGATCGTGAGACGCGCAGCATCATTGCAACCGGGGATCCCAACCACCTTCGCACTGAAAGCGAAGACCCCCGCGTTCGCCAATTTTTCAACCGAGAAGCGGGGGGTGCCTAATGGCGGTGGGTACTAATCGCTGGAAGCTCGGACTCTTCGTGCTGGTTGGGTTCGGCGTGGCCCTCACTGCGGTCGCGCTCTTCGGCGCTCAAACCTGGAATAAGAAGACGATCGCCTATGTGAGCTACTTCGACGAGTCGGTGCAGGGCCTCGAACTCGGCGCGCCAGTGAAGTTTCGTGGAGTAACGGTAGGACGGGTCTCCATCATCGACATCGCCGAGAACTTGCGGCACGTCCAGGTGACGAGCGAGCTCAACGTCGAGCAGGTGGGACGGCTCAATTTGGGTCGAGGCGGCACGGACCGCGCTAGAATCGTCATGCATCCCGACCTGCGCGTCCAGCTGGCGCAGACGGGTATCACGGGAGTAAAATTCATTCAGATCGACTTCTTCGATTCGAAAACCAATCCGGTGCTCGCACTGCCCTTCAAGACGCCCGACAATTACATCCCCACCGCTGCCTCCACCATGAAAAACATCGAGGATACGATCGTTAAGACTGCCAATCGCTTACCCGAGATTGCCGACGACGCGGCTCGAACCATGAGTCAGGTCAGAGCCGTCGCGCAACAGCTCGAAGACGGAAAATTGCCCGCGCGGGCAGGTGAAACGCTGACCCAGGCAAACCAATCGTTGGCTGAGCTAAGCACTCAGCTCAAAGCGCTGAACACCAGCCAGCTTTCGAGCGAAGCGGACAAGAATTTGAAGGAGTTCAATGTCATTCTCGTTCAAACGAGCAGCTTGCTGGCTCGGCTGGAAAGCGAGCAGGGTCTATTTCGTAGCGCCGAACGGGGCGCTGACGCCCTTGGGGAGGTCGCTCGAGGCGCCCGGACACTCGGCCCCGAGCTAGAGCTCACGCTGCGCGAGGTCCGCGGAGCCGCTCGCTCCATTAAGCGTCTTGCAGATAACCTAGAACGTGATCCTGACATGCTGCTGAAGGGCAGAGCCAAGAGGGCAGAATGAACAGAATCTCGGGTTGGATTGGCGTATTTTTCATGGTCTTGGGCTTGCAGAGCGGCTGTGCGCTCACCTCGAAGGCCGATGCGCTTTCCCCGCGCTATTTCAGTCCCGAGCAAGCTTCGCGGCAAGGCCCAGCTGTTGCGGCTGGCAACCTGGAGTTGCGACTGGGTCAGGTCAGCTCTGCCACATATATTGATGAACGCATCTCGTATCGGCTGAGCGCGTCCGAGGTGGGCTTCTACGACGATCGCCGCTGGACAGAAGTACCGGAGGCCTACCTACGACGCGCACTGGAACATGAGCTCTTCGAGCAGCGCGGCCTCCAACGCATCGTTACAGGTGCCGGCCCCAGTCTGGACGTGGAACTCACGGCGTTCGAGGAGCTGCGTGGCAAGCCAACCCGAGCTC
>JBBRRP010000081.1:0-29008 GCA_038246305.1 Polyangiales bacterium
CTTCGCCCGCGCGATGCCTTCCAGGATCAGTTGGTGCGCATCCTCAGGCCCGCCCCAACGCAGCACCTTGACCCATTTTCCGGGTTCGAGATCCTTGTAATGTTCGAAGAAGTGTTCGATCTGTTTTACGGTGATGTCGGGAAGCTGCGTGTAGTTCAGCACCTGCTCGTAACGTCGAGTGAGCCTGCTGACCGGCACAGCGATGACTTTCTCATCGACACCCGCTTCGTCTTGCATCAATAGCACGCCGATGGGGCGGACCGCCATGACGGCGCCGGGCACGATAGCGCGCTGGTTGGCTATCAGGACATCGAGCGGGTCACCGTCCCCTGAAAGGGTGTGCGGAATAAACCCGTAGTTGCCTGGATATCGCATCGAGGTGTAGAGGAATCGGTCCACCACCAGTGTGCCCGATTTTTTGTCCATTTCGTATTTGATGGGTTCACCACCCACCGGCACCTCGACGATCGCATTCACTTCGTTCGGGGGATCATTACCTACGGAAACTGCGTCGATTAACAAGATAGGCTCCTTTGACTAACCCTCGTCCGCGCCTCATAGCACACGCGCTTTCAGACGAAATTGCAATCTGTGGCTTCGCGCGCCTCTTTCGCTGACTCTCTGGCCCCACCCCTACTTCCCCCGCTAGGCTTCGCCCATGCCCCGAGTGAGTGAGCGTCCTTTCGTTTGGCCAAACCGCGCCCGCGCAGCCGTGAGTGTTAGCTTTGATGATGCCCGCCCGAGTCAGATCGACACAGGCGCGTTACGGTAGCTGGCTCATCTTCGCAGGCCACGAAATTGGTCCTGGCGGAGGCCAAACAACGAGCGACGAAACACTGACCCAATTCGCCGACTTTGTGAGCGACCCCCAAAACGGGCTTTACTGCGACACCGTCAGCCATGTTGCACGCTACGTGTCAGACCGGCGCGGCGGCTCAGAGAGCTAAGCGCCGCAGCCTCAGCGCGTTCCCAATCACTGATACCGAGCTCATGGCCATTGCGGCACTCGCCAGCATCGGGCTCAACAGCAACCCCACGAAGGGATAGGCAATTCCGGCAGCGATCGGCACGCCGAAGACGTTGTAGACGAAGGCAAAGAACAGATTTTGTCTAATGTTTCGCATGACGGCCTGGGAGAGGACCCGAGCACGAACGATCCCGAGCAGATCACCTTTCACGAGCGTGACGCCCGCGCTTTCGAGTGCCACGTCCGTGCCGGTTCCCATCGCAATTCCTACGTGAGCTTCTGCGAGTGCAGGCGCATCGTTCGTGCCGTCGCCGGCCATCGCCACCACTCGGCCCTCCTTCTTCAACTGAAGCACCACGGCATGCTTCTGCTCCGGCAACACATCTGCTCTCACGTCCTCGATGCCGAGCTTCTCAGCGACGGCCCGCGCCGTGATCGCGTTGTCTCCGGTTAGCATCACAATCCGCAGGCCCGCCGTACGCAAGGCATCCAGTGCTCCCAACGTGGAACTCTTGATCGGATCCCGGACTCCCAAAATTCCAGCCAATTTTCCGCTAATTTCAAGAAAAACGACCGTTTCGCCCTCACGCCGCAGACGCTCCGCATGCAGCATCAGCTCACCAACCTCCACGTTCCGCTCGATCAAAAAACGCTCGTTCCCCAATGCCACTTCGGCACCGCCAACGGTAGCCTTCACCCCTTTACCCGTGATGGACTGAAAACCGACGGCTTCAGGCACCACCACTCCACGCTCGGCAGCGCCATTGACGATCGCCTGCGCCAACGGATGCTCGCTCGTCTTCTCCAGAGCTACTGCCTTGGTCAGCACGTCTTGCTCACTAAAACCTGCTGCGACCACCACACTGGCAAGCTTCGGTTTTCCTTCGGTGAGCGTGCCAGTCTTGTCCACCACCAGCGTGTCGACTTTTTCAAGCAACTCTAACGCTTCTGCATTCTTGACGAGAATGCCAGCGGCCGCACCGCGACCCGTGCCCACCATGATCGACATCGGCGTTGCCAAGCCCAGCGCGCAGGGGCAAGCGATGATCAGCACGGCGATCGCATTCACGAGCGCGTAGGCGAGGCGTGGTTCCGGCCCTAAAATGCCCCAAATGAGCGCTGTCAGCACAGAGACGAGCACTACGGCGGGGACGAACCAGGCCGATACGCTATCGGCTAAACGCTGAATCGGCGCACGGCTTCGCTGTGCTTCACTCACCAGCTTCACAATTTGGGCGAGCAGCGTATCTTTGCCCACGCGTTCGGCTTGTACCACCAAGGTCCCAGTGCCGTTGAGTGTGCCTCCAATCACCGAGCTGCCTTGAACTTTCTCAACGGGAATCGCCTCTCCCGTGATTGTCGATTCATCAACCGCGCTTCCGCCATCAGTGATGCTCCCATCTACGGGGATCTTCTCACCCGGGCGCACTCGGAGCAGATAGCCAACCTGCACGTGCTCAAGCGGAATATCCGTCTCCGATCCATCAGCCGAGATGCGTCGAGCAGTTTTCGGCGCCAAACCCAACAGCAAACGGATCGCGCCCGAAGTGGCACTTCTCGCTCGCAATTCCAGCACTTGCCCGAGCAGCACCAAGCTAACAATCACAGCTGATGCTTCAAAATAGACAGGGATAGTGCCGCCATGCCGGAACGAATGGGGGATCAGCTCTGGAACAAAAGTAGCGACCAGGCTGAATAAGAAGGCCGCACCCGTACCGATCGCGATCAGCGTGAACATGTTGAGGTGGCGATTGACGAGCGACGCCCAGCCTCGCTGAAAAAATGGCCAACCGCCCCAGAGCACGACAGGTGCCGAAAGGAGAAGCTGCAACCAGATCGACCAGGAGCCCAAGGCCTCCTGCACGGGCCTACCGGGCAACATCTCGGACATCACGAGCGCAAAGGTGGGCAACGTGAGCGCCGAGCTCACCCAAAACCGCCGCTGCATATCAGCCAATTCGGGATTGGCGGTGTCGCCCAACGTGGCTGTTTCTGGCTCCAGAGCCATGCCGCATTTGGGGCACACGCCGGGCCCTAGCTGCCGCACTTCAGGATGCATCGGGCACACGAAAAAACTCTGTGCGGCTTCCGGCAGCACGGGCTTGGGCACCTCCAAAGCTGCAGATTTGTCCAAATATTGCGCAGGATTTGCCGAAAATTTCTCGCGGCACCGCGGATTGCAAAAATAATACGCCTCGCCCGCATGCATGAAGACGCCACCCTTCGCTGACGCAGGGTTCACCTTCATGCCGCACACGGGATCGCTGACGGACTCCGGAGGCACAGGCTTAGGAGCTGGTTCGCCGCGCGAAAGCACAGCTGCCGCAGGATGGTGGCTGGGTTCGTGGGGGGCGTCGGACATCGCGGTGAGGTTCTCAGTCGGCGTGAAGGGACGTGGAGCGTGTTTCGGCAATATTGTTCTGAAGTCGGACTTAGCAAGGTCCAGGCCAGAATAACGTGGCTGAGCTTAGTCCCGTCTCATGCCCGCCGAAGGTTTTTCTTATGCCCGCCAACCACCTTTTTCGGGCTGCTGGGCACCGCCGCCTCGCGCTTGAGGAGCGCACGTTTGCGTTCGATACCCCAGCGATAACCCGAGATGTCGCCATCGGTTCGCAAGATTCGATGGCAAGGGACGATCACGGCCACAGGGTTCGCACCGCACGCTTGGGCTACCGCACGAAACGCTTTGGGCCGGGAGATACGTTCGGCGATCTCTCTGTACGTGGCCGTCGTGCCCGCTGGGACATCTCTGAGCGCCTGCCACATCTTCTCTTGAAAGATGGTGCCGCGGATATCCAGCGGAAGAGTCGAGGTGCTCGCTCCCGACTCAATGACCTTCACCACCTCAGCCACCAGCTGCTTCAACTCCGCACCGCTTCGCTGAATGTTGGCCTTGGGGAAACGCTGACTCAAATCTGCAATCAGTGGTGCCGCCTGATCGCCGAGAAATACGGCGCAAATCCCACGCTGACTGACGGCTACCAAAACGACGCCCAGCGAACAGTTCGCAATCGCAAAGTGCAGCTCAGTCATCGCACCGCCGTTCTTATAGCTGCTTGGTTTCATGCCCAACATCCCTTTCGCGGCTGCATAGAAGCGTCCACTTGAATTGAAGCCCGCAGAGTACAGCGCTTCGGTCACACTTCGACTCTTGCTAAGCTGAGCGCGCAGTTCCATTGCACGCCCCGCCGCCGCATAACCCCGGGGTGACAAGCCAGTTTCAGCTTTGAAAACTCGCTGCAAGTGAAATGGACTCAATCCACACCGCTCAGCTAACGCCTTAAGAGTCGGCACTTCACTACTCTGCTCGATAAACCTGCAGAGCTCACTGATTTTCACGCTCCGTTCGCTACGACTGGCAGGATCTTTGGGCTTACAACGTTTGCAGGCACGGAATCCCGATTTTTCAGCTGCTTCAGCAGTCGAAAAGAACTCGACATTCGCCACGTTGGGCAAACGAGAACGGCAAGAGGCGCGGCAATACACCCCCGTTGTCTTCACCGCGTAAACAAACTGCCCGTCGGCCGTAGCGTCACCGTCCACGACAGCCTGCCAGCGCGCATCCGGGACGGAATGAAGAGTTCTAACTGGCACCGGCCAACACTAGCCCCGGGCAAAGACGAAGACACCCTGGATCTTGCTCAGCAATTCAGGGTCCATTTCGTTCCTAAGCAGGATGGCCTAGCTTCGCGGCCGTTCGGGCCTAAGTAGCCTGCATGAGCCCCGTGCTTCCTCTCAAGCTCGCCTACCATGTGAAGCAGCGCAGCACGCTCGCCGGTTATGCCGTGCTGCACGAAGTGTTGCGGGCATTCGCGGGTTGGAAAGACAAGCCAAGCCCAGCGGCATTCGCGGAACTCAAGCGCCGCTACGAAGACCTCCTCATGCGAGACTGGGAGGGCGCCCGACTCGGGCACTATTCCGCCCGTTTGCTGTTCGATTGGCATGGCCCCCGCAATCTTCGCAAGCTCTCAGCTTTTGCTCGTGAACTCCTAGCTGGATTATCACGCTCCCGTCGCGCGGGCTTCCAAGAGCTGCCCAATGGCGTCGACCTCGCCGCCTATCCTGACTATTTTCGTCGGAATTTTCACTGGCAAAGCGAAGGCTATCTGAGCGAAAACTCTGCTGAGCTCTACGACGCACTCGTCGAGTTTCTGTTCCTTGGAGCTGCCAGCGCGATGCGCCGCCAGGCCATCGTGCCCTTTTCAGAATTCACGCGCACTCGACCCAATGTGCCTCTACAAGTTCTCGATGTAGCATGCGGAACAGGCACGTTTCTCGGTCAACTCGCCACCTCGCATCCCAAACACTCCTACACCGGTGTCGATCTCAGCCCATTCTACGGGGCTCACGCCCGCCGCAGCCTGGACAAATTTCACAACGTCGCCATCTTGCAGGCCAATGCGGAAACACTGCCTTTTGCCGACCAATCCTTCGACGTGGTGACGTCTATCTATCTGTTCCATGAGCTGCCTCCACGTGTACGCCGCAAGGTCTTTTCTGAAATGAAGCGAGTCCTCCGTCCCGGCGGGCTGGCGATCATTCAGGATTCAGCGCAGCTTTCCGAAAGCTCCAGCCTGGAGTTTTTCCTCCGGCGATTTCCAGAACGTTTCCATGAACCCTTCTTCAAGCACTACCTCCAGGATCCGCTTGAAGCCTTGTTCACGGAAGTCGGTTTTCAACCCCCGATGATCGTCCCCGCCTTCGTGGCGAAGACAGTGTGGGCTGCGCTCCCTGGGAACTAGCGCTAGGGCGAACGTACGCAGTCGCCGCTGAGCGCCACTGGCGTGCCCAGCGCAATCACTTCAAAATCCCCGGGGGTGATGGAGACCAGATCATGCGAGTCGAGTAGGCCATCCCACTTGGCCTGGGTGTGGCGGTCTGTTTGGGCGGTGAGCGCAATATTGCCCCCATCGGCTAACAACATGCCATACTTCTGAAGTCCACGCGCCACCACACGTGCTCCGTCGCTGGGCAGTGAAGCAAGCGGAAAATCTGCACGCAATCGAAGGCGGGCACCGTACGGCGGTGCTGTCTTTGGGCCGGAAGCTGCGCTCGTGCTGTGCGTGGCCGGATGGACATATTCCCCACTACGAATGCTCGCGTTGGGCAAAATGAAGCGAATTGCGTGATTGATGGCTCCAGCTTTGACTTCATCTGCGGTGAAAAGAAGCGGCGCAATCGGGTAACCTGCGGCATCGGCGCTCGTACACCGTTCACCCCGTCCCGTCGGACCGTAGACGCGGCTTAGATCCCACACCGCTAGGCACCCGCCAAGGAAATTGGCACCCACGATATCGGCTCGCCACATTTCGTAAAGCTTGGAAGCTGGCTGATCCACAACCAGGAGATGGCAATCTCCCTTCGTCGTGCACGCGTAGCCCGTTTCCCCTTCGAGATTCCCACCGACGGGCACAGGAACCGGCACCTGATCACAATCGGGAGTGTAGAAATCGCCCGTAGCTAGGAAGTCTCGTTTGGGTGTGGACGCATCCGCGATTAGCACATCGATCGTAAAATCGATGCGCATCTGCCCTGTTCCGAAGCCCTGCTGATTGAGCCAAGTGATGATAGCTCCATTGTCTGGATCAAGCGCTGCGCCGGAAACATCGATCGTCCACGGGTTGCCCACCGGGAAGTAATGCTGAGGTCCGGCAACTCCGCTCAAGCCTCCTGCTGCGCTGTTAGCACTTCCACCCGAACTGTTCGCACCTCCCGAGACGCTGTTCGCTCTGCCACCCGAACTTGCCCTGGCACCACCCAGTGCAGTGCTACTGCTGACCTCACCGCCCATTGCCGACCCAACACTACTTGGCGTCGAATCAGTACTGCAACCTGAGAGTAACACCAGGCAACCAGAAACCAGGACGGCGACAACTCGACTCATAGCTCACAGGTTACACGGATTTTTAGACTTCAGGGTTCTGTTTTTCTCTAAACGGGCAACCAGAGCTAAGGCGACCAAGCTAAATCAAAGCTTGGATACAGATCCACCTGACGCACGCGTTCGCGTTTGGCGGATCCATCGTTCGAAATCGTGACTCGGGTTGCACCCTGATCGTAGTTGTAAAGCGTGCCCCCGAAGTTCAGGCCCCACACGGCCCCAAGCTTCAGCAAGATCTGCGCATGGCCGCCCAGAAACAGCGGAGAAAGCTCGCCTCCATTTCGTTCTCCCGTGCGATCGCCGAGCAAAGCCAAGTCCAGCTCGGTGCGTCGGCTCAACTTGGAGCGATAGGCCACACTCGCACTCGCGCGATAACCTGTGGTGTAGGCGGCATACGTGAGCTCAAGCGGCGCATAGCTTCCCAACGCTTCCGGCATGTTTCCCGAAAGTGGAACCCGCACGCTGAGATCCAGCGTGCTCGTGATCCACGTATGGGCTCGCGGGACACTGAGCCTCACTCCAGCATGCGGCACTAACGCAAACCCAGGTTTCACCCCAGAAACCTCGTTCGCTGGGAAAAGATAGCCCTGGAGCAAGCGAGCACTCCCCGTAGGCAACGAAAGCCCATAGTCTGCAGACACCACAAAGCCCTCGGGCAACCGGAAGAGCTGCTGACGCAGCTCTGCGTTCGGCGACAAAAGCAGCCAACTGATCAGCGTACTCCGTAACTCCCACGAGTCCGACATACCGTAGCGTGAATCTCCGAACACACGAAACAGGCTGCGCCCGGGGGTGATCAACGCGGCAGTACCATCCAAGGACAAATCCCGAGCGGCCTGCGTTGGGTTAGCTACCCCCGCGGCGAATGCACCCTTCTCCCAACCGACGACTAACAAGAACCAAGCTGCCATCCAACGAAGTTTCACCGTTCCAAGTTTCACGGTACTCCTCCGACAACCGGAAGGCGCAGCGTGCCCACAATCGGAGCGTGATCGCTCAAGAACAACGGATCGGCCGCAATGCCTTGGCGACCACTGGTTTGCAAAACGTCACTCTTCCCATCAACCCAGAGCGAGCCCTTGCTTGCAAACCAATAATCGAGCGTGCGATTCCAGAATCCCGGCCTACCGTCGGTACCGATCGTATTCGGCCCAATCACAGAATGGCTGAAATAATGGCTCTGCTGTTCGGTACTGGATCCGTACTCCGAAAGAGGCAGATAGGGCTCAAAGCTATCAAAGAACTTTTGCAACTGCTCGGGCTGATACGGCGGCTGTTCGTAGTCGGTGCCCTTGGCGCGTGGATTTTCATCTGGGAAGTTGCTCAGCTTGAGCGCTGAGGGCGGAAGTTCATTAAAATCACCACCAATGATAAACGGCAGCTTTTCGGAAGAGAGCTCATCAAAGATCTGTTGAATATGCTTCCGTTTGGTACCATCTTGGTCGTACGCCTCGGTGTGAACGACGTACGCTGCCAAAGGTTCTGCCCCACCCACATCAAGCACAGCTCGTCCAATCATGCGATGCAGATAAAAGGTACGCGTGACAGCATCGATATCCGTGCGGTCCACCTGGCGAATGCGCTCGGCGGACAGAATCGGATACTTTGAAAAAATCGCGTTCCCCATGTCCATGCGCCCCAAGCCTTCTGACGGCACGTAGCGGCTATTCCAAGTCTGAATGTATGCCGCGTAGCGCAAGGCGGTGTGATCCAGAATCCCCTGCACCATGTCCACGTAGGCTGAACGCTGAGAATTGACCTCAATCTCTTCGGTCACCAGCACATCAGGATCGACCTCTCGAATGAGCGAGGTGATTTGAGCTAGATTGCTCTGCACTTCCTCGCGCTGCATATGGACCCGATCGCCCCAAAGATCGAACCAAAAATCGATACGCGCCGCTCCATACTTGATGTTCCAGGCCATCACGCGCAGCTCAGCGGGTGGCACGGGGACCGGCGACACTGAGTGACTTCTGAAGATCGCAACAGGCTGCCGATCGAAATTGAAGTCATCGGCCATGGGCTCACCGCACGCCGACAAAAGCGAACACCCAAGCCCGAGCAGGCAGATGCGAGCGGTGCGTAGAAGCTTCAACATTTGATGGGACGCGAGAATGCGCTGAATGTTTCCCCAGGGCAACAGCTGCGCTACTCTAGCTAGGTGCCAAAGCTCGATCCGGAAGCCACGTCAGCCGATTACGACTTCTTGATCATTGGCAGCGGCTTTGGCGGCAGTGTGGCCGCGATGCGTTTAACCCAGAAGGGCTATCGCGTCGCCGTGCTGGAGGCTGGTAAACGCTGGCAAGCCCAGGATTTTCCGAAGACCAATTGGACCATCTCGAAGTACCTGTGGGCGCCCAGGCTGAGGTGCTTCGGCATCCAACGCATCACGCTGCTCAAAGGCGTGATGGTGCTGCACGGTTCGGGAGTCGGCGGCGGCAGCTTGGTCTATGCCAACACCTTGATGCAGCCCCTCGATAGCGTTTTTGACGATGCGTCTTGGCAAGGCGTGGTGGACTGGAAATCGGAGCTTCGGCCTCACTTTGAAATGGGGAGACGCATGCTGGGCGTCGCCGAGAATCCCGGCATGTTTGAAGGGGAAGCTGCGCTCAAAAGAGTGAGCCAACGCATGGGTGCCGAGAATACTTTTCACGCGACGGAGGTCGGTGTGTATTTTGGGAAGCCCAATGTCACGCTCCCTGATCCGTACTTTGCGGGCAGCGGCCCCGAGCGCACAGGTTGCAACTTCTGTGGCGGCTGCATGGTGGGTTGTCGATTTGGGGCCAAAAATACGCTCGATCGCAACTATCTCTACTTTGCAGAAAAATGGGGTGCACAGGTTTTCGCGGAATCCAACGCCACCAAGATCACGCCTACGGCTAACGGCTATGCAGTGGACACCGAGTGCAGCACGTCGTTGTTCGGTGGCCCAAGAAAGACGCTCCAGGCCAAGCGCGTGATTGTCGCAGCCGGCGTGCTGGGAACAGTGCAATTGCTGCTCCGCAACCGCGATGAATACAAGACGCTCCCCAATGTTTCCGAACGCCTGGGTGAGCGCGTGCGCACCAACGGGGAAAGCCTGCTGGGCGCTACCAGCTTCGAAGCCCACCGCGATCTCTCACGTGGCATCGCGATCGGCGCAGCCTTCCATCCGAATTCACTCACCAAGATTGAAAGCGTGCGCTATCCGAGCGGCTCGGGCGCTATGCGCTTACTGGGAGTGCCGTTAACTCCAGACGGCAACAAGCTCACGCGACCCTTGAAGCTCTTATTCAGAATCTGCGCGCGTATTTTCAAAACACTTCGGCTGTGGCGCGTTTCGGATTGGGCCAAAAGCACGGTGATTCTTCTGGTGATGCAGTCGGTGGACCAACACCTGCGCCTACGGCTCGGGAAGTCCCTACTGGGCTTCAAGTTCAAGGGGGAAGCCACGGATAAGCCCATTCCAAGTTACCTCCCCGTTGCCCAAGAAGCCGCTCAGCTTCTAGCGGAAGAGCTCAACGGCGAAGCTCAAAATGTCGTTTCGGAGGTTCTGCTGCGGACGCCGGCGACGGCGCACATCCTAGGCGGCTGCGCAATTGGCGCTACTCCTCGCGCGGGTGTGATCGATGATCGTCACCAAGTCTTCGGCTACCCGGGCCTGTATGTGTGCGACGGCAGCGTGATCCCTGGCAATCTCGCGGTGAATCCGAGCCTCACTATCACCGCGCTTGCCGAACGTTTTGCTTCATTTTTTGAGGAGGCGCCCAGCAGTACGCCGGAACTCAAAGCGGAACGCGACGTTAGGTTTAGCCGCTAAGCCACCCGCGCCGGGGATCACTTTGTTTCGCAAATCAATCCGGGGGCACGCATCTGACAGTCGGTGTCGAACCAATGATGCGTAGCGCCCTCAATTCGGGCACAGTTTCCGTCCTTAAGGTCATTGGGCTGCCCGTCATCCCAGGCCGCAAACTTCCCTGGGATCACATGTCCCAGCTCATCTCCGGACCAAAACTGGTCGCCGCTATCCCAAACCCACTTTCCCTCGGTCGCAGTGTCGCTCGCGCCAATCCACGCCCACTCAACCCCGCCAGCCGCGAGCGTTGCTAATCTCTGACCCACCAGCAGATTTTCCTCGCTCGTTTCTAGCTGCACGACAGCCATCCCCGCATCCGCACACCGCGTGTGCGCCTCTTGCCAGGTGATCCCTTCGGACTGGTTGGTTTGCACGGAGCAGAACATATATCCGTGCCCACCGAGCGCGACGCCGGTGCAATTCTGGGGGCATGTCTCATCGGCGATCCCGTTGACACAATTGTTATCGATCCCATCGCAGACTTCATCGTGAGGGATGCACGTCGACTGGCCACCACTTCCACCAGATCCAACAGATCCGCCACTTCCACCAGATCCAACGGCTCCGCCGCTTCCAACATCCACACCATTTCCAACATCGCCACCGCTCCCGGGAGCTTCACCACCTGAGCCCTTGGCAATACGGCCTCCGGCCGCTCCTACCTTCCCCCCATTACCGGAAGCTTTCCCTCCCAATCCTTGCATACCCCCTTCGCTGCCAAGCGACGCACCGCCACCGCTTCCTGTCAGATCAGCACCCACAGCTCGCTGCTTAGTGAAAAGGTCCGCGTGGTCAGCGCTGGAACAGCCTGCGGAAGCGCACGCCAAAAAAGAGAGTGAAACCAGATATCCTAGGCTGTTGGTCTTGCGCATTGTCACATCACCTGGCCGAGCGGGAGTGGGCCGAATCTCCAGTGTAGCTGTCAAGTAACCAAACGTCCTGTTTGTTGCCACCGCCTCTCAGTGGGCGGACAATGTTTGTCCGACATGCAGGCGTGTTCTTTACAGCGGTTGAGCATGTGGGAACATGCTCCACATCGGATCGCACCCCATGCATGAGTTCCCCCATCACTACAAAGTGTCAGCACACGCCCAAGCTGAAGGAGCCGTTGAGCTGAAGAGCCCAGGGCTTGAAGCCATTATCTCTGCGCCTCCCATAGAATTTGGTGGCACTGGCGATCGCTGGTCCCCCGAAACGCTGTTTACTGCTGCGCTCGCGGACTGCTTCATTTTGACGTTTCGTGCTCTGGCTCGCTCCTCCAAATTCTCGTGGGAAGCCATCGAATGTGAAGTTGAAGGGCGCTTAGAGCGCGTGGAACGGGTGACCCGATTCACTGAATTTCATACACGAGTGACGCTCACGGTACCCGCAGGTATCAGCCATGAGCTCGGACAACGGCTAATTGAAAAGGCCAAGCATGGCTGCTTAATTTCAAACTCGATTTCCGCAAAAAATCATCTGGAAAGCCAAGTGCTCGTGGCCCCCACGAATCGGGAGTGATTGCCGTTAGGCGGCTTTTTTTCGGGCGCTCGCGGCTAACACCCAGCCGAGCGCGATCGGTCGGATCTCGACGGAGCTTGCCCCAGCAGCTGCCAACAGAGATCGCAGCTTTGGGCTGTCTAACTTGGTGGGATGGAGCCCCTTGCGGGAGAAGCCCTGAACTTTAGCCACCGCTTCAAGCACCGTGTCCTCAATCAAGCGCAAGGAAGCAGACGCGTAGTTGGGCGTCGTTAAGAAGAGCACACCGTCAGGTTTCAACACTCTGAAGGCCTCAGAAATCCAAGGCGCTGGCTCAGGAACATGTTCCACCACGTCCATCGAAATGACTACGTCGAAGCTGGCGTCTCCATAAGGAAGACCGGCTCCTGGACGAAGCACATCTGCCCGAACCAGCGCGCCACCGTGGAGCTCCTCGGCCAACTCAATGGCACGCTCATCGATATCGCAGATCGTGAATCTTAGGCCAGTGCGCTCGACCTCCGCGCGCTCAAAGAAAGGGCCAGAGCCGACGTTCAACACTTCAGGGCCACCAAGAGCGAGCACACGCCGAAGCTCATCCACGATCGGCCGATGATAAAGACTCCACGGAAAACGCAGCTTGAGCTTGTGATTCGAAAAGTAGTCGACAGCTTCCGCGCTCATGCCGGCCGCCTGGCAATCACAAGGTATTCCGCGGTTAGGTTCGGATCCGATCGCTTCATCACTTCGTGCACCAGCTGATACACGGGCTGGGCAAAAATCTGCCGAAAACGCGGAAAATTAGTCCAACGTGTGGTCAGAGTCTTGTTGAGCAGCCCTAACAGCGACGGCAGCAGAAACGCTTCAAACGCAACCGTCGTGGCCGAGGAAAGCACTGGCTCAACCGCCACCACTTCGAGCCCTGCCCGAACCGCGAGCTCACTCCAACCCTGCTGATCGTAAAGGTGGTGGTGCTTAAAGAAACGATCGATTGCCCCTTGCAGCTGAGAGGCAAGGCCAGGGGCGCCCAAGGCCGCGAGCAGGCGCACTGACGTCAGATGCCGAGCCCACTCGGGATTCGGAACAAACAAATAGGCTACTCCACCCGGCCTTAAAGAACGGAAGATCGTGCTCAGGGCAAGATCGATCCGAGGGACATGCTCGAGCGAACAATTGGCGATGCAACTCGCGAAAAATGCTTCGGGCAGGCGCGCCTGTGTCACGTCGCCCAGAATGACTTGCGCGTAGGCGCGGCTCGCGGACGCCCAACGACCCTCCTTGGCGTCAATATCGATTCCCCAAACCTCCACGTTGTCGAAAGCCAGCTTGGCAAAGAGCCCATCGCCACACCCCACGTCCAAAATGGGCCCGGGGCACGGATAGTGCCGAACCGCCGCCAAACGCGCGCATTCCTTGATCGCCAAGGCCGTTGGCGTGTGTGGGAAATAGCGCTGAAAATCCTCGAGCAACAACTCCGAGCAGGGGGAGTGCGTGCCGTCCGTCTTCTTAACTGGCGAAACCCAGCGTTCAGTCATAGTTCCTACCCAATCTAAAAAGACGTAACGCGTGAGCCAAAGGCTGCACACGATACGCCCACCAACTTCCCTGGTGCAACGCCAACTCAACGTCACCCAGCTGCTCACCAAAGAGTTCAGCGGTGCGATCCCTGGTGCTGTGCACCAAGAAACAATCAAAGCGCGGAACATCACGTTCCGCTGAAAATCTTTCCGGATGCCACTCCGCTCCACCCCACATCGCGGGGACAAAGCCCGGCAGGTAGCGGATCGCGCTCGTCGGGTACATCGCAAACGAATACCCCTGAATTCCGCCCTTTTCGGCCATGTAATAGGCCGACATGTGCAGGAATGCGGGGAGCCCGGGGAATACCAAGCTATCTCGCTCAAAGATGATGGGGCGCACCGACAACCCAATGGGCATCTGTTGCACGAACGATCGAACGCCGGCGGCCTCCTGGTTGAACGCAGACACCCGCCACGCGAACACGGCACACCAAGCGCTCAAGAGTGCCATCGCCGCACTCGGTAACCCTCGGAAGAGCGGTGCGCGCCGTGGCTCAAACGCAATCAATAGTGCCGGCCCGAGGAATGCTGCAAATCGCGGATGAAGCGGACCGAACCCGCCCATGCTCACCGGGAATAGACAAAAGCCACCCAACACGCCCAGCGCTGGGAGCCAAAATTCAGGCGCGCGCCGCAGCCGACCGAGCCCCAACGCCAGCAATAACAAGCAAACGACGCCGCACACACTCGCGAAAGTGTCGGCCGCCGAGGCCGAAAAGAGCAATGCGGGAAGCTGAATCAGCTCCAAGAATCTAGGGGCCCAAATCGTGGAACCAATGCGTTGCGCGGAGGATCCAGGAGCGATCCAAACCCCAGCGAACACTAAGGGGGCGAGCAGCGGCAGCACTCGGGTCGCGAAGCGCCCTTCGCCGCGCAGCAACAGCGGCGCAGCCATGGCGAGCGCCACTCCGCAGGCAAAGCCATGCGAAAATAGCGTTAGGCAGAGTGCCAGTGAGAGTCCGATCCCAGTGTGCCAGCTATTTTCCTCACGATGCCGTAGCGCGAAGAGCAGCGCTAAGATGGCAAAAGGCACCGCCGCAATGAAGCTCACAAACCCGAAATAGAACGCATACCCAAAGGCCAGTGGGAGCCCGAGCAGCGCCAACCACTCGGAGTGGCCAAGCTTCCGAACCAATAGCGCGAACGCAGCGTAGTGACCTACAACACTGAGCCAAATCCCCAACTTAAGGCCGGAGACGACGCCTAGCCAGACGGCGAAAACACGCGCCACCACGTAGCCCGTCAGGTAAGGCGTTCTTAGATTCACTTCAAAGTTCTCAACACCCGGGAAAGACTGTTCCCCCAGATGGACCCAAACAGCGATCTGCGCCGCATGTTGCGGTAAATCCACCATCGGCAGATAAGGAAACGCGAGGAAAATAGCCAACAGGAGAGCGCTCACCGCCACCCCGAACCAGAGCGGCCAAGCGTTTTCGAGAGCCCGCGCGTCTACCGAGCCCGCAACCGAAGGCACGAACTCGGCCTCTGAAATCGACGGAACTTGACTCATAATCTTGTAGGTGGTGCTCGGAAGGCGGCGGACTCTTACACAAGGCCTCACGACTCTGCCACCCGTTTTTCGGTGTTTCATCCACCGGCACGGCGCCGTTCGCGGCGTCGCTGGTATTCTGAAGACCCTGGGCATAAATTGCTGCAATGAGTTCCGTCCAGCGTGCGTCCCGATTGCAGGAGATTCAATGAGAGGCGGCTGGATCGGTTCCAGCCCGTCCACCGGAGGAATTGCTCGCACCTATGGCTTGGGCGAAACACTGACCAAACGCTTCGACGGGCCACGCCCGGAGCTGAGCGCTGCGCGGCTTCGCCGCGTTTTTGGCTATTTTCGGCCCTATGCCAAGGAGTGGCTCGTCATCCTCGGTTGTCTCATAGTAACGGCCGGCCTGTCCGTCGTGCCGCCGTTGTGTGTGAAGGCGATTCTGGACCACGCACTCCCATTGCACGACCGCCGACTCCTGGTTCTGTTGACGCTCGCCATGGTGACGATCGCCATCATCTTGGGCCTAGTGGGCGTGCTTCAACAATCTTTTTCAGCCCGTGCCGGACAGAGCATTCTGTTTGATTTCCGGCGTGAGCTGTATCGACACTTGCAGAAGATGTCGCTGCACTTTTATACAACCACGCGTGGTGGCGAGATTGTCTCGCGCATCAACAATGACGTGTATGCCGTGGAGCATGTGGCAACGAGCACCCTCACCTCCATCGTGAGCAACTTGCTCTCCCTGGGCGTCACGGCCTTCGTCGTTTTTTCAATGAGTTGGCGTTTGGCATTGCTGGCGATCGCGATCATGCCAGCCTTCTATTTTCCGTCTCGAATCGTGGGTGGCATGCGCCGCGGCCTTTCTAAGCAGCTGCAGGAGGGGCAGGCTGATCTCCTGGCTTTCCTGCACGAACACCTGCACCTGAGCGGCTCGGTCTTAACCAAGGTATTCAACCAGGGCGATGCGGATCGGCAAGTGTTTGAGGCTCGAAGCGCACGGGTGAAAGAGCTCAATATTCGAAACGCCATCGTGGGTCGCTGGCTGTTCATGGTGCTCAGCGTGTTTGCTGTCACGGGGCCTGCGCTTGTGTATTGGTATGGCGGCCTTGAAGTGCTGCGCGCCGAACTCACGATTGGCACCGTGGTGGCCTTCGCGGCGCTGCTCGGCAATCTGTATCGCCCGATGCACTCGCTCGCGACCATTTACGTGGATATTCAAGCTTCGATGGCGGTCTTTGATCGGATTTTTGACTACCTGGACCGCATCCCGGAAGTGACCGATCGCCCCGACGCAGAAGAGCTGCTCGAAACAGAAGGGCACATCCAATTTGAGCAAGTCTCTTTCGAATATCCCACGCCACCCTCTGCGCTTCTGGTTGAGGCGAAACCTGCGAGTGTTAAAGCGCCGTTCTTGCTGAATGAAGTCACCTTCGAGATCAAGCCGGGTGAACGTGTCGCACTGGTGGGGCCAAGCGGTGCGGGCAAAACCACCATCACCTATCTCTTGCCCCGTTTTTACGACGGCACGCTGGGGAAAGTCCTGATCGATGGCCGTGATGTGCGCGAGTTCAGCCAAGAGAGCCTCCGCAAGCACATCGGGATGGTCACGCAGGAGACCTTTCTCTTCAATGCGCCAATCCGCGACAATCTTATCTACGCCAAGCCGCATGCCACGCAGGCCGAGATTGTGGCCGCGGCAGAAGCAGCCCAGATCCACGAATTCATCGAGGGTCTGCCGCAAGGCTACGACACACTGGTCGGTGAGCGTGGTTTTCGTCTCTCCGGTGGCGAAAAGCAACGCATTGCGATTGCCCGGGCGCTCTTAAAAAACGCACGCATCCTGATTCTGGATGAAGCCACCAGCAGTCTCGACGCCACCAGCGAATTCTTGATCCAGCGCGCACTCGAACATCTTTTAAAGGGGCGCACTTCGCTGATCATCGCCCACCGCCTCTCCACCATTCTGAGCTCCGATAAGATCATCGTGCTCGATAAAGGTCGCGTCGTGGACGCGGGCACCCATTCCGAGCTTTTGGGGCGGGGTGAGCTCTATGCACAGCTCTTCCATCAACAGTTTGGGCAAGTGCTTCGAGAGCGTTCGGCTCTCGCCGTTATCCCCCACTCCACGCCGACCTGAGATAGTCAGCATGCTTATTGCCTTTATTTGCAAGCATCTCTCTCCACCCTAAGCTGATTGGCCACGACGCGGGTGTGTGAAGCCGTGCTCGCTATAGCGTGCGCCCGGGGAAGCATCAGGGCGCTAGGTGCGACGCGCTAGGTGGGTGGGAGTGACTCTTTGAAAAAACCTCTCGGCGGCGGCCTCCGCTCCATACCACCGCCTAATGCCTGCGAAGGTCTCCTCGTTTTCCAAGTTTGCGTCGTGGAGGCTTGAGGAGACGTTTGGATGCCCCTCGAGCAATGCGGAATAGATGCGCGATTGACTGACTGAGTTTCTCCGGGAATAAAAACGATCGACGAGGTCCACCGTACTGCAGCCCTCGGCAACGAACAGCAACCCGACACCACAGTTATCGCCCGGACCAACCTCCGCCACCTTTCCATAAAACCGTGAAATCTTGCCGTATTTCTTGTAGTCACCAAACACGGTCTCAATGTAGCCGATCGACTTCTCGATGGATTGTCCTTCGTGAGGCGTGCCGCTGTTTGACTCGATCCGGCCAGCGGTGAAGGCTAAGCCAGCAACCGCGTCTGATAACGTATAGCGGAGGATAGCAAGGTGAAACTGGGACCTGATCGTACGCCGGGCAAGATCCTTTAGCACAGTGCGTTTGAGCATACACATGTCGGTCGATCTGTGCACAGTCGAGAATTCCTGATCGCCGGGACGGAAGCGGCATCTGCGGCGCCCGGTCCCATAGTCCGCCTTTTACCAGCCATGGGAGGCGTGCTACTGCAGCGCCCAACCATGCCCCGCCTCCGGCCTACTGCGCTCTCTCATGCTCTCCAGGGTTCAAGCGTTTCTCCCCGCTGGGTTCTGTGGCTCTAACCGATCCGCCGCGCGCGCGCATCACTATCGAGGAGCTGCGCGACGCGTGGCCAGCCTTGGTCACCGGTGAACGGGTCGCTGGATTTCGTCTGCTCGGAGCTGGCGACGACGACACTTTCTTCATGAGTCTCACTCCGCTCGAGCAGTCGCAGGTACTGCTCGGGCTGCCGGCAGGAGAACGCCGTGTTTGGATGCGCGTGCTGGCGCCGGATGACGCCGCCGATGTGCTGCAGGCCGTGGAGATTGAAGAGCGCGAGGCTCTCATGAGCTTGCTCGATGACGCCCCGCGACATGAAGTGAACGCACTCCTCGCCTACGCCGAAGACGAAGCCGGAGGCTTGATGAGCCCACGGTTTGCGCGCGTGCGGCCAGAATTGCGGGTGGATGAGGCCATTCGCTACCTTCAGCGCCAATCTCGTGCCCACTTGGAAACGATCTACTACGCCTATGTGCTCGATGCTGAGCAGCGCTTGCTCGGCGTGTGTTCGTTTCGTGAGCTCTTCGCCAACGCACCGGATTTAGAAGTGCGCGCCATCATGCACAGCGATCCGCTCGCTGTGCGGGAAGAGATGGATCAAGAAGCGGTAGCACGCATCTTTCAGCAGAACAGCTTTCTGGCGCTGCCTGTGGTGGACAACGACAATCGCATGAAGGGCATCGTTACCATCGATGACATCGTGGACGTGGTCCAAGAAGAAGCCACAGAAGACGCGCAAAAATTCGGCGGTATGGAAGCGCTGGATGCGCCCTATCTGCAGACGGCATTTCTTGAAATGCTCCGCAAGCGCGGCGGTTGGCTTTCTATGCTGTTTGTGGGTGAAATGTTGACGGCCAGCGCGATGGCCAAGTTTGAAGGCGAGATTGCCCGGGCCGTGGTGCTGGCGATGTTCATTCCTTTGATCATTTCGAGCGGAGGCAATTCCGGCTCGCAGGCTTCCACGCTCATCATCCGCGCTATGGCGCTCGGCGAAGTTAGGCTGCGCGATTGGTGGCGGATTGTTCGTCGGGAGTGCGCGGCTGGCGTGTGCCTCGGCGTGATTCTGGCAGCCTTGGGCGTGGCGCGCATCTTCACGTGGCAAGTGTTATTTCACAGTTACGGTCAGTATCATGCGTTGATCGCCATCACCGTCGGCCTCAGCCTGGTGGGCGTGGTCACCGCTGGCACAATTTTCGGTTCGATGCTCCCGTTCCTGCTTCGGCGTTTCGGCTTCGATCCTGCGAGCGCCTCCGCGCCCTTCGTCGCCACCTTGATCGACGTGTCGGGCCTCGTGATCTACTTCAGCGTGGCCCGAGTGGTGCTCGGGGGCACGTTGCTTTAAGGCTTCGCGAGGCCAATGCCGGAGCCTTAGCCAAGCTCAGCAATCAGCTGTTCTAGAGCCGAAATCGCCTTAGAAGCTTCGAAGTCCCTCGCCCTGAGCGCCGCCGCAGGATTCTTCGGGGGAGCCGAAAGCTGACGAAGAATAGCATCTGCCATGGCACGCGGATCCGCGACCGGGACCAGCAGCCCCTGCTCGGGATTCGCTAAGATCTCCGAAGGGCCCGTTTCGCAGTTGGTGGACACGACATTGGCACCACAGGCCAACGCTTGAAGCAGCACGTTTGGAAATCCTTCGTTTCGGGATGAAAGAACAAACACCTGAGCATGGGCAAAGTAGCAGAATGGGTTTTCCACCACCCCCGCAAAGACGACACTCGCCGAGATACCAAGGCGGTTCGCCAGGCGCTCCAACGCCTCCCGTTCGCTGCCTTCCCCGAGGAGCACGAGGCGCGCTGGCTTCTGTTTGAGCACCAGTGCGAACGCTTCAAGCAAAACCTCGAAGGCCTTTTGCGGCGACAAACGCCCGCAGCCTATGACACACGCGAGCTCCCCTTGCATCACTTCGGGCTTGGGCTGAGCTGCGAGCTGGAGGATCCTCTCGATCTCGATGGGGTTTGGAATCATCCGGATTCTGTGGTGCGTGGAGGCTGGCAATCTCGCCTTCAGCTGCTCAGCAACTTCGCCGCCCGGAGCAATGATGACATCCGCGTCACGGTAGCAGAGCCAGCGCAACGCAGGGTCGAACCGTTCTCTCCAGGATGAGCTGGCGCACGCGGGAGCGATCGCTTCACGAAAAATCAACTTAGATTTCGTTCCTGCCATGCGGCAGGCGACACTCGCAACGAGATTGGCGCCCACCATGGTCGCGAGCAGTGTTTTTGGCCGCACCTTACGGAGATAATTCGACAGAGGCACGGCAAGAAGACTCAGCCGAACTGGCGGCAGCCGCACCAGCTTCACGTCTCGGTGCAACTCGCTCAAATAGCCCGAGGAGCTGCCGCCCACAACCAGCTCCACGGCGTGGCCCCGAGCCGCCAAACCGCTCGCAAAGTTAACCCAAACACGCTCCGCCCCACCGAGGGTGAGATCAGGCAAGAAGAAAGACAGCGGACCAGAGAAATTCGGCACAAACGTTCGCACAACTCCTAACACGACCCCTAAGTACACGAGAAGCGGCGGCGTTCAGCACAGCCAAAGCGCCCATCCGGTGCCAACGTCGGTACCGTAACAGTTACCGATCACATGGCTCGGGGGATGCAGCACGGCGAGACACACCTCAGAATTTCTTAAGAAGGCCTGGAACAAATCACGATTAAACGACGAATTTCCGCAGGCATCCTGGACCGCGATTGTTGATTCAGACCGGGCATCAGTCGCGATATCGTCCGACGATTTTAGCTTCCTTTCAGTCCTTCCAGGAACCAAAGTGCCTCAGACCGAGCCGCTTGTTCCACTTGTTGCGTGAACCTATTGTGGGCTAGCGTTAGCCACGTGGCGAACATTATCGAGATGCGAAAACGGCCGAGGCGTGCGTCGTTGCAGCTCGCTGCAGTCACGTTTGGCGTAGCCAGCAGCCTGGGTTGTGGGGGCACGACGCAGACAGCGCCGGACGGCGCAGCTGCAAGCCCCACTGCAACGGAAGAACCGCCGCCGATGGTGAATGTGTCTTGGCCGGTCGTGTTTTCTGGTCGAGCTTCGGGGATACGTCGGCTTAGCCGGGATGAAATCGTGACAACGGCCACGGGCTTGATGGGGCAAGCGCCGCCTCGGGCCGCTCTGCCTGAAGAGCCGCGCACCGCATATCACCCGCTCCGAACCGCAGGCGTGCCATACATCGGTTCAGAGCTCGGTAAGCTGTACGAAGTCGTTAAGACGTTTGCCGCCGACAACAGCACAGCCATGCTGGCACAGAGTGGTTGCACACAAACCGGCCAAGCAGAGCAGGCTTGTCTGCTCACCTGGACTCAAGGCTTCGCCACACGGGTGCTGCGCAGAGCATTGCATGCCGATGAAGCTGCCAAGTTGGAGAGCATTCTGACGTCAGCCGACGGTACGCCGGAGGGCGACAAGACGGCGATGAAGTTGGCGCTCACAGCGTTCTTCTTCGCGCCTTCGTTTTTATATCGCACTGAGATTGGCGTGCCAGATCCCGCAAGCCCGAGCGGGCGAATTCTCACGCCAGACGAGGTTGCCGCAAAACTGAGCTTCTTCACAAGCCTCAGCCCTGCCGACGAAACGCTGAGTGCAGCGGCTCTTGCTGGCCAACTCGCAGACGGTGCAGCTCGCGTTCAGCAATTTGAACGCCTCATCCAGACGCCTAACGGCAAGCGTGCGCTCAGCCTGTTCATCCACGAGTGGCTCGCCGCCAATGAGTCGCGGATCGCGCAAAAATCAGCGGCCTATTTGAATGGCCTCACGCCCACGCTTGCGGTCGACATGCGGGCTGATGCTGATGGGTTCATCGCGAGCGTGCTCGGGAGTGCCGATCCGACAGTCGGCAATCTACTCACGGGTGCGGGCTACGTTTCTGATCCTGTGCTGCTGCCCATCACGAAGGCGTCGCAGGATAGCGGCGTTGCCACGGGCGATACGCCAGCTTTCGCCCGGGTAGGCCTGCTCATGCATCCTCAGGTTCTCTCTTCACATACCAAGGAGAATGGCTCTTCGCCATTTCAGCTCGGGCGTTTCTTGAAGGAAGCCCTGATGTGTGACCCAGTACCGCCACCCCCTCCTAACGCCGCAGCGCTTGCCAAGACAGACGCGCCAGCCGGGCTCAGCATGCGCGAGACTTTGGAGTATCGGACCTCAGACGCCGTGTGTAGCAGTTGCCACAGTCAATTCGCGCCGCTCGGGTATGCGTTCATGCCTTTCGATCCAGTCGGGCGCTGGCAAACTCAGGATCCTTCGGGGAAGGCCTGGGATCTAGCCGGAAGCGTGCCCACATTGCGCGGAGAGGCGCTCGGTTTTCAGTCACCTGCTGAGTTAGCTCAGGGGCTCGCCGCGAGCCCCCAGGTGCAAGGTTGCTTCTCGCAGGCTGCTCTCGAATGGTCACTCGGTCGAGGGCTCACAGGCGCGGAGGCGCCCCAGATTATAGCGCTTGACGCAGCATTGAGCACGAACGGCGGGAACGTGCTTGAGATCCTCAAACAGATCGTGAGTGCTCCGGAATTCATCAACGCGGCTCCTCAGGTGAAACCATGAAGTCTCCTCTCGCTCGCTTTCTCTCACGGCGCAATTTACTAAAGAATGCCGGGTTGATGGCGTTTTTGAGCCCGTTGATCCGACAGCTGGACGCGCGCGCCCAAGGACCCCTATCGCCCCGAAGAGCCATTCTGATTTTCTCACCGAATGGGCCGATGAGCGTGACAGGGCCTGCCTCGGGCACGGAAACAGCGTTCACGCTGCACGATTGGTGGAAGCCGCTGGAGCGCCACCAAGCAGAAGGCATTTTCATGTCTCACATGGCAAACACCGGCGCCAGACAAGTTAAAGGCCAGGGACACGCCCTCGGCGGCCAAACCTACAGCGGCTACGGTGCCGGCGCGAATGGTGAGCAATACGCGCAGAACGGCGAGACCATCGATCAAGTGATTGCCAAACGTCTGGAACAGGAAGGGCGTGGAGGCATGGTGCGTTCGCTCATCTGGGGCAATGTCACTAACGAAGCCACGCAGGGTTCAGGGGATGCTTTCGCGACAGGCCCCGGACGCAATATCGTGCCCGAAACCAGCCCCGCAAGTGCCTGGAATCAGCTCTTTGCGAGCCTCGTGGCGCCAGCCACGCCCCTTGCTCCGGGTGGTGAACGCAGCGTGCTCGACTTCGTGTTGGCAGACTGCGAGTCGATACAGAGCGCACTCGGCACCGTGGGCGCTGCAACCTTAGATGAACACTGCACCACCCTCCGTTCAATGGAGAAGAATCTGTTGTCGCCGGCGGGCGCAGGTTCCGCCTGCACACGCCCTGCGCAGCAGACGGATCGAAATTGGACCAATCCCGAGACGCGCGATCAGCAGGTTGCCGCATTCACTGATTTGATGGCCGGCACCCTCGCCTGTGAGTTGTCGCATTTGATTGCCTTTCAGATTGGGGCCCAGGCCTCACGCAACCAGCTCCCCGCGAAATATGGCGTACCCAGTTCGGCAAAGGTCGACTCCGGAGATTCTGGCCCGGCGCACCATCCGTGGACCCACAACGACGATTCACCCGCGAAAATCGACGCGTTGCGCATCTTCACCACCACCTACGCAGAGCAAGTGGCCTTGCTCATCGACAAATTGAAGGCCACCAACGACGCGTTCGGCAAGCCACTGATCGATTCCACTATTGTACTTTGGCTCTCGGAGCTGGGTGGAGCCGAGGGCAATCAGGATCCGCATATCAATAAATCTGTGCCGGCAATGCTGTTTGGTAACGGTCAAGGCACCTTCAGAACGGGCCGCTATATCAAAGGCCTCTCGCAAAGCAGCACCCGTGCAGCAGGTGTCCAAGCTGCACAATTGCTGGTATCGATTATCCAATACATGGGGTTAACGGACGTGAACACAGTCGGTGTCACCTTAGCGCAAGGCCCGTTGGCTTCGCTTTATTAGTCAGTGTCTCCCTCGAGGTTTCTTAGCGAGTGGCAGAGGCCCAGCCAGCGCTGTGAGCGGTTAGCCCGTCACCCCGGCGGAGTTACAGCCCTAGCGTTTCTGTTGCAATGCGAGTGGACAGGTCACGCCCCAAATCTGGCTAAATTTGCCAAGGGACATTTCGGAAACATTCCCGAAAGAAAGGGCGCGCTAGACCGACCACCATGATCTTCGCCCAAGCCAGTTTGAGCGGTTCAACCACAAAGGAAATGAAATCGTCATGACGGGAAGCAACGTACGCAAACAAGCGATCTCCGAGGTAGCTGGCCGAAAGGCCCTTTCCCCCACGGCTGTTGATCAATCACCGGACGCGCTGTTCGGCTGCAATGTCTTCAATTCTGCCGCGATGAAGAAGCATCTTCCCAAAGAAGTGTTTCGTTCGGTGAAGCGAACCATCGACAAGGGCGAACCACTGAACCCGATGGTCGCTGACACCGTCGCGGCAGCGATGAAAGACTGGGCCACTGTGCTCGGGGCCACGCACTTTGCACATATCTTTTCACCCCTCACCGGTGGCATGGCGGAAAAGCACGACGCTTTTCTTTCACCCGATGGTGAAGGCGGAGCGCTTGGCGAGTTCTCTGGCAAGGCTCTGATTCAAGGTGAGCCTGACGCTTCGAGCTTTCCGAACGGTGGCATTCGCCAAACCGCAGAGGCTCGCGGTTACACGGCCTGGGATGTCACCAGCCCCGCGTACGTTGTCGACTCGACGCTGTATATTCCTACAGCATTCGTTTCGTGGACCGGTGAAGCGCTCGACAAGAAGACTCCCCTGTTGCGTTCGATGCAGGCACTCAACCGTCACACTCAGCGCGTACTAAAGCTATTCGGTCATGAGAACCCTGCGCAGGTAGTCGCGTACGCCGGTCCCGAGCAGGAATACTTCCTCGTTGACCGCCTTTTCTTCTTGGCGCGCCCCGATCTTCTGAACGCGGGCCGTACGCTTTTTGGCACGAATCCGCCACGCGGTCAGGAGTTTGAGGATCACTACTTCGGTGCGATCCCTGAGCGTGTCCTCGCCTACATGGTGGAGGTCGAGCACGAACTCTTCAAGCTCGGTATTCCTGTGAAAACACGCCACAACGAAGTGGCTCCCGGACAATTCGAGATTGCGCCGGTGTTCGAGAGCGCCAATCTTGCTTCCGACCATCAGCAGCTCACCATGTTCACCATGCGTCGGGTTGCAGTTCGCCACGGCTTTGAATGCCTGCTTCACGAGAAGCCCTTCGCGGGTGTCAACGGCAGCGGGAAGCACGTCAATTTCTCGTTCGGCAACTCCACCCAGGGCAACCTGCTCGATCCCGGCGATACCCCGCACGAAAATGCTCAGTTCCTCGTGTTCTGCAGCGCCGTCGTCCGAGCTGTGCACAAGTACAGCGGAGTTCTGCGCGCCACGATTGCGACGGCCAGCAATGACCACCGGTTGGGTGCCAATGAAGCTCCACCCGCCATCATCTCCGTGTACCTCGGAGATCAGCTCTCGGACGTCTTTGACCAGCTCAAAGCCGGCGCGGCCAAGTCCTCGCGCAGCAAGGGCACCTTGGAAATCGGCGTGGACACCCTGCCGAAGCTGCCTCGGGATGCCGGTGATCGCAACCGTACGAGCCCATTTGCCTTCACAGGTAATCGCTTCGAGTTCCGGGCTGTTGGTGGTGGGCAATCCATCGCGGGGCCACTCATTGCGCTCAACACGATCGTGGCAGAATCCCTGGATTTCATGGCTACCAAGCTGGAAGCCGCGGTCGGCAGCGGGAAGACGCTGAATGCTGCGATTCAGGGCCTGCTCACTGAGCTCGCCAATCAGCACGCCGCGGTGATCTTCAACGGCAACGGCTATTCGGCCGAATGGCACGCGGAAGCAGAAAAACGTGGCTTGCCCAATCTGCGGACCACGGTGGATGCACTCCCAGTTCTCAACGATCCGGAAGTGATCAAGCTTTTCGACAAGTACAACGTACTCACGCCGCGCGAGCTGCACAGCCGCTACGAGATCTACCTTGAGCAGTATGTGAAGACCGTCAACGTGGAAGCCAAACTCGTTCAGAAGCTCGGCAAGACGCACATCCTGCCCGCAGCCTTGCGCTATCAGCGCGAGCTCTCGGACGGGATCATCGCGGCCAAGGCGGCTGGGCTCAGCACCAGCACGTCACTGGCGACGGAAGTCACCGGACTCATCACCAAGCTGGAACAGAGCTTGAGCGCGCTCGCCGAAGCTGCGAGTCACTCGGGAGGCTCCGTGCTCGAAGAGTGCAAGCATTTACGCGATAAGGTGCTTCCCGCGATGCTGACCGTGCGCAGCAATGCGGACACGCTTGAAGGCGTCCTGGCTGATGATTGCTGGCCGTTGCCGACGTATCAGGAAATGCTGTTTATTCGCTGAACCGACAGCACCTGTTGAGGTCCTGAGGCTAGGGGTCGCGACGAAAGTCCGGCCCCTTTTCTCTTTTTTTCGTCGAGCGGGCTATTACGCGAGTGGCGCCGTTTGGTCGCCAATTTCCTGGCGAAAACGCCCGGCGTTCTTGAAGAGCTGATCCATCCGTTCGAGCGCCAACTGCGCCATTTCACCCGGTTGGCGGCCGAGCGAACACTCAAGAAAAATGGCCTCGCGCAGGATCGGCTCGTAGTCCGCCACACAGCGCTGCTCCCAAGCTACCTCAGACACATCTTCGCGACGAACGGCAGCTTCAAAGTCAATCAGCAGAGCCTCAAGCGGTGCCGGGCATACGATCAGATTGTGGAGCTCAGCGTCCCCGTGGGAAAGGCCCGCGGATTGCAGGGTTCGCAGGCTGTCAAACGCTTGCTCCAGCAACATCCAGAGACCTGCTGCTGTTGCCAGATGAAGCTTACGCGCGATGGGCACATTGCTCTCAAACGGCTCATTGCCGAACGGCGAAAGGCGATTGAAGGGAGTGCCCGGCAAAAGGCAGCTGCGAAAGACCGAGCTGGTGTGTCCAATCGGCGGCGGCAGACCGAGGATCTTGCTCGCCTCGCTCTGGCGATCGAACTCCGTTTTCGGATCCCCGTGGAGGCGCCCCGGGTAGTATGTCTTGCGAAAGTGTAACGGGTACTGGGCGGCAAGCTGGAACCGTGTGCGCGTTTCTTCGCCTGCGATCACGATATCTGCCGACATTAACGGCAAACCGTTCGCCTCGCGCCGTGTGATCGTTCGCACCACAAAATCCTGGCGCGGCGCGCGCGCCACCCACGCCGCATATTCGGGCTCCAAACGCACGGAATGCCGGGGCGAAACAGCTACTAGCGTGTCGTCGGTATCACGGCTCATCGGACCTTTAAGAGAGTTATCGGGAATACTCTTCCCCGACAAGCCCTAAACGCGGGCCATCGTTGGAGTTGGGAACGCGTCGTCGTGCTCAGCGCCCCAATGATCACAGCGGGTAGCTGATCCCTTCCTCAGGCACCAACGCTGGCCAACCGAAGCGATCCTTCAACCGGCGACGAAGCGCATCGGCTGCGGCCGGCTCGCCATGGTTCACGAATACCCGGCGTGGAGCGATCTGGCTTTTCTCAAACCATGTCAGAAGCTCAGCATAGTCGGCATGCGCCGACAGGCCCTGCACCTGACGGATCTGCGCTTTTACCGGGATATACTGGCCAAATATCTTGACCTCCTCCACCCCATCGACGAGCGATCGCCCACGGGTTCCCGCCGCTTGAAAGCCAACGAACAGCACCGTGTTGCGCTCGTCGGGCAACAACGCTTGGAGATGGTGCAGCACCCGCCCGCCGGTGGCCATTCCGCTCGCCGCAATAATCAGCTTTGGGCCCCGCCGTTCGGCGATCGCCTTAGACTGGTCTGCTGTAATACAAAACTCAGCGCCGCTGCACATCTCGCGGCATTCAGTGTCTGACAGGCGGTGTTCATCGTGATGGGGGCAAAAAATCTCGGTGGCATTCACGGCCATCGGGCTATCCAGAAATACCGGCAAATCAGGAATTTTTCCCGCAGATTTGAGCCGAGATACCAAATGCAACAGATGTTGCGCGCGGCCCACAGCAAATGAGGGAACCAAGAGAGTGCCGCTCCGGGCGACCGCCTCAAGAATCACCTTAGCCAATTCTGTCTCGACACCATTGTCCGGATGACGCCGATCGCCATAAGTGGACTCCGTCACCAGATAGTCCGTAGCCGTGAGCAACTCAGGCGGCAACATGATGGGGTCCCGGGCGCGCCCGACGTCTCCCGTGAAAGTAATTCGCGACCCCTCGGCGTCGAACTTCACCCAAGCCGAGCCAAGAATGTGGCCGGCACGGCCAAAAGTTGCCGATATTCCAGGAGCGGGCTGAAATTCAGCTCCAAATCCAACAGGCGAAACATAGTTCAGCACCGCCTCGGCCTCTTGCCGAGTAAACAGTGGCAATGCTGGACTGTGCTTGGAGTACCTGCGACGGTTCGCGAAGCGAGCTTCCTCTTCCTGCAGATAACCAGAATCGGGAAGTAGGATCTTGAGCAGCTCCTGGGTACCTCGTGTGCAGAAGATACGCCCGCGAAACCCGAGCTTCACCAAAGGTGGCAAGTACCCTGAATGATCAATGTGCGCATGCGTCAACACCACGGCATCAATTGAGGAAGGCTCCACCGGGAAGGGCGCCCAATTTCGTTCGCGCAACTTTTTGTAGCCTTGGAACAGGCCACAATCGACGAGCACGCGCGCGCCGTTCGATTCAAGCAGCGTACGCGAGCCGGTGACCGTGTCGGTCGCTCCCAAAAACTTCAACTGACTAACCATGGCGGAATCCGTACCACGGCTAGGCGCCCGATCGCCCACTCCTGCTCCCCGATCGAGCTGGAAGTCCCACGTTTTGCTGAATTTCAGTTCC
>JBBRRP010000082.1:0-28825 GCA_038246305.1 Polyangiales bacterium
ATATCAATCGGCTCCGTCATCTGATCCTCTGATCATGACCACGCCGACTCGGCAAGCACCAAACGCTCCCCCTCGACATTATTTCAACACTGCAAATTTCGCGCTGCCCCGCGTTGGATCATGAGAGCATGCTTACTATCTGGTGAACGATCCAAAGGCACCCCCACTAGGACCTTAGTCTTCGGAAAGCTGACAGTCGCCTTCGATGGCGGAGCGCGCGAACAGCTTCCGCAAAGCCTTGCTTGAGCAGCGCGGAGGGTGCATTCTGGGCCCAAATGTCTGCGTCCACTGATTCGCCTATCGTGCGGCGGGGCGAGCGAGGGCCGATGCAGTATCGGCGATTTGGTCGCACCAATCTTGCGCTCAGCGTCGTTACGCTGGGCGGCATGCGCTTTCCGCATGGCTGGGAACAGCCGCGGACCGAGGTGCCCACGGACATGTTGGAGGAGTGTTGTGATTCGATTGAACGCGCCTTCGCGGCTGGCATCAATCACATCGAAACGGCTCATGGCTACGGCAAAAGTGAGCACTGTTATGGGCGAGCGCTGAACCAAGAGCTCAAGATCCCTCGCTCCAGCTACTTCTTCATGACCAAGGGTGGGCCGCGCACGGGTGATGATGTTAAGCGCTCGATCGAGGAGCAGCTCGCCGGGCTGCAAATGGACCACTTCGACCTTTACGCATGGCACGGAGTGAATTCGCCGGGAACGCTACGCGACATCCTGGTGAAGGGTGGCCCTATTGACGTGCTCAAATCTTATAAAGAGCAAGGGATCATCGGCAGCTTAGGCTTTAGTACTCACGGTGGTTATCGAACGATTTGCGAAGCTATATCGACAGATCTTTTCGACTTCGTGAATCTGCATTGGTATTATTTTTGGCAACGCAATTGGGGGGCTATTCAGTTGGCAGCGCTTCACGATATGGGCGTGTTCATTATTTCGCCCAATGATAAGGGCGGAAATCTGTTCAATCCGTCAGAGCTGCTGCGTGAGCTCACGCTGCCGCTCACGCCCATTCAGTTTAATGCTCGATTTTGCTTGCAATCGCCGCTCGTGCACACGTTGAGCTTTGGCATGCACAAGCCGTCACACTTTGACGAAATGCTGGGCATTTTTCCGGTTCAGAGCCCGCTTTCTGAAGTGGATACTCGCATCCTCTCGAAGCTTGACGCTCGCCTAGATAACGACCCGTATTCACGCTACCTGGGGTACGAATTGGAGAGCGATCCTTCCGGCATCAATATCCAGGAAGTGCTGCGATTTCGCCGGCTGCTCAAGTGTTACGATATGCGCGCCTTCGGCGAATATCGGTACAACATGTTTAGCAACAACGATTGGTTCGGTGGTGCTTTCGCGACGCCCGAGAATGTTGCCAAAGTCGATCTCTCAAAAGTTCCGGACAACGTTCCGCTGCAGGCTCTGCTCACGGAGACCCACAACGAACTCTTTAAGCCTAAGAAATAGCGGAAGCGCACTCCGCCCCAAGCAGCGGAAATTGCCGTAGATCGCTCACTACCGAAAGGGCTAGGAATATTCGATCGCCAGGATTTCAATTTCCATGTCCCCAGCTGGGCGAGCTACGGTGACAAAATCCCCAACTTTCCGCTTCATCAGTGCTTTACCGAGAGGCGCATGGAAGCTGATACGGCGCGCTGTCGGATCGGCTTCATCGGGGCCCACAATTTGATAGGCACTTTCCTTGCCGTCCTCGTCGCGCACGCGCACGCGGGCCCCAAACGCAACAATATCGAGGCGTCGCTCTTCTTGGGTGACCACCACAGCATTCTCAAGCCGTTTTATGACGAAGCGGATCCGGCGATCGATCTCGCGCAGGCGCTTCTTGCCATAGATGTACTCAGCGTTTTCCGAGCGGTCTCCCATGGCGGCCGCATCGGAAACCTCCTGCACCACTTTTGCGCGCTCAACGTTCAGCAGCTGCTTCAGCTCATCGGAAAGTTTCTTGGCGCCATCGGGCGTGAGATAGGTGGGGGCGGACATCTGCGGCGCTATAGCATTTGAAGCCCCCTCCGTTGAGCGGGGGCAGCGGAAGGGCTAGAAGTGGGTGATGCAGGGTCGGTGGCTCATTCGTTCGGCAGTTGTTCTTGGGACGTTAGCGCTGCTCTGCGGGTTGGCATGGTTGGGGCTGCGAAGGTATGTGCTGGCGGAGGCTCAACGGCGGTGTGCAGAACGCGGCATTCAGCTGCTGCCCGGTGGGGTAAAGTTTGGGTTGCTCTACGTGGAACTCGAAGGTTCGAAGTTTCAGACGCAATCGAGGCCAGCGCTGAGTGGCAGCATCGGTACGTTGCGTGTTGAATTTGAGGGATTGAGCGCGGAACGCGTGATCCTCTCGAACGTCGTCGCGGAGGGTCATTTGACGCGTTCGGACTTGCGTGCCTGGGTGCAGCGCTCAGATGGGCGAGGGGAGCCCGAGCGCGGCCCTTCGAACGAAAGCCTCCAAGTTCGGGGTGAGCATCTTTCACTCGCCTTGAGCGAGCCAACAGGCAGTGTTCCTTGGCTCACCCTTCAGGAACTGTCTTTTGAGCAGCGTGGAACGCTCATCACTTTCGATGTCCCAAGCACGACGCTGCTCGGCGTGCACCTAGATAATCTCGGCGGTGATCTCAGCGCCGAGCGTTGGGTGCTACGCAACAAGGCGAAACCAGGTGACGGCAGCTTCCAGGCGACGGCAAGTTTTGGCTCCGAAGAGATAGCGTTGGACGCCCAATTCGCGAGCCTGCGGTTGGCGTCTCTTTTCGGTGGGTCTGCGCAGGTTGCGACCTTCGTTTCCGGTGCCGCTCATGCACGCTTCCAGCGGCAAGTCGAGGGAAAACCGGCGGGTGATATGGAGTTAACTTTGGAGGGCATGAAAGCGCCCACGTTGGGCGGGTTGGGCGTTGGTCTCTTCGGAGAACGGGCATTCCTCACGGCGCAATGGACGCTCGATCCTCTGTACGAGTCAGTCACATTTCCCGTGATTTCACTCAGAACAGGGAAATTGGGACTGTCCGGATCGGGGAGGTTAGAGGGGCTCGCTCACGAACCAAGGATTGTCGCGGCGTTAGCGGGTTCGCTCTCTTGCCAAGAAATCAGTTCGGCATTCTTGAATGCTCAGCTCGGCTCCTGGTTGGGAGGCTTGGCTGCAGCTCCCGCACGGCAATGGATCCAAGGGCGGGTGCAGGTCAATCTGAAGCTTGACTCCAAGCTCTCAGCACTGGCCAATGAGCCGCCACCCTTCACGCTTGGGGTCGGTTGCGGTTTAGCATTCCCGCACTGAGCGCTTCGCTGAGCCTTTGGGCTAACGCTTTGACCTGTCAGCTTCCAGACCGGAAAGCGCAAAGCGTACCGAGTAACTCACGCTGGTCGGCTTCTTCAGTGGGTTTTGAAAATGGACCGCTTCCAGCACGTTTCGCAGGCACTCAAGGAAGGCTTTGCCCTCCAACTTGGTTCGAACCGCGCGGACTTTGGCGTGGCCGGTGCCGGGCTCCACCACCAGATCGACGCCATAGATGGCGAGTGGCTTGGGGCGCTCCACCAAGCGATAACACTTCTGAAATTCACCGAAAGCCAAACCGATAGGAGCGGCGAACGCGCGATGCGTGGCCGCATCGTTAGGACCCCCGCCGACATGCAGCCCGACGTTCTTCAGTTCCAGTTTGGGCAGTGAGCGTGCTCCGGGCGGAGGAGCCGCGGCAATTGGATCCAGAGCGCGCGCTATTGGCTGTGATTCAGGCGGATTGGGGTGGTTTTCGTGTGCGCGTGAGAGCGTACTGGGCGCTGCCGAAGGCTCCTTGGACGCCGTCGGTTGCGAAAGCGCTGAGGGCCCCCCAGCGGGAACGTTGGACGAGGAGCCCGCGCTCGGCGCCAGGGGCACGCGCCCCGCACTCTTTGGTTCGGGACTGTGAGCGCAACCGGCCGCTACCGCGAGCAGCCCGAGGCTCAGCGTGGCGGTCGAGAAACGAGGGAGCATGTGCCGCTCTTCTATCATGATTGTTTCGGAACGGTAGCGTGGCGCGCAGCATGAACTTGATATTGGAGTAGGAGGCGGGAAAGATCGTGACTCGTGCGCACTAGCCTGCCTCATCGGGCGCTCCTCGCTGGTTTCATCCTGACCTACGCGGCGGTTGGCTGTCAGACTCGACCTGAACCCGTACCAGCCCGGGCGAAGAAGGCGTCGCGTGCTCCGGTCGGAGCCCGGACGTTGAGTCCACCACCAACGCAGCCGATTCCAACGCAGCCGTCGGTTGAGCCGGAGACGGTCGATGAATCGCCGCCGGCATCCGATCTTCCCAGCCCACCCATCCGACGCTTTGACGTGGGTCCCGGCGGGCCGGCAACGGCGTCCAAGGATGGAGTCGTGATGACCACTCGCGACGACCAGGTGCTGCTCGCTCGGGTTTCCGCAGCTCGGGTCGAGCCTGTCTCGGTGGCCCCGGAACGCTTGGTTTCATTTTCCCCGGGTCCGGCAGTTTTGGACGATTTTGCCTACTTTATTTCGGGCGGTCGCCTGTTGCGTCGGCCTATCCGTGTCGTCGCAGCGCCACAGGTTTTAGCCACCGATGCGCGTGATGGCACTCGCGTGCAGGTGGCCCGCGTGCGGGGAAAGGTGGCTGTCGCGTACATCGCCAAGCTGCCTCCCGATCGTTTGGTCGCTCGGCTGTGGATCGACCCCACTGTCAATCTGTTGCTGTCGCCCGATGGGTCTTCCGCTAACTCTGTCAGCCTCGCTGAAGACGCAGGTAACTTGTGGGTGGTATTCCTGGAAGCGCGCACTGGGATGAGCCCGTTGCACGCTCGGTTCTTGTCGGCGCCTGAAAAAAGCCGCTTGAGTGAGGATGTGGTGCTCTGGGTCGGTGGGACGGCGCAGCCCATGACCGAAGTGCATCTTGGCCCCAGCCCTCGCGGTTTGTTTGCTTTTCTGCCCATCGAACGCGATATTTCAAGCTTTGGGCTAGCGCGCTTGCCGCTTGGGCATGCGCCCCAAACGGCATGGGCTGCGGCTTGGACGCTGTACCCGAACGGGTTGGATCCGGCGCCGTTCGACGTGGCCAAGGTTTGCGGGGAGACCTTTCTCCTATCCGCGACACCCGTCGATGCTTCGCCCGGAGCGCGTCAGCAGCTTCAGGTGCGGGCATTTGATGGGCAGAAGATTGGAGCCGCCCTCACGTTGGCAAAGGGCTGCGTTTTTACCAATATTTCATTCGCCGAAAGCAATGCCCGTGTGCTCTTCGCCTATGTCGCAGACCGCAAGACCTGGGCACTTCTGACCGATTGCGCTGCGCTTCCAAAGCTCCCTCCAGGCTAGGATTGCCAAGCTTGCTACGAGTGAGTACCAAGCGAACTCTCCTTTAGGAAACCATCGTGGCTATCAAGAAGAAAACTACCAAGAAGCTTCCCAAGAAGCCTAAGAAGAAATCCCGCCTCACCGCCAAAACGGCTGATCGCCACGCCCTCTATCAGATGTCCGTTCAGGACCCGAAGGAGGAGGTGCTGGTGTTGCAACGCATGTTCAAAAAGCACCGCGGCACCACAGCACTCAGCTTGCGTGAGGATTTTTGCGGCACCGCGCTCTTGTGCACCGAATGGGTGAAGGCGAGCCCGAAGCACACGGCAACAGGCGTTGACATCGACCAAGAAGTGCTCGATTGGGGCTTGGCTCACAACATTCGCCCGTTGGGCGACTTGGCGGAGAACATCCAGCTTCTGAAGCAAAACGTGATGAAGCCGGTGCGCCGCAAGCACGATATCGTTTGTGCCTTCAACTTCAGCTACTGGATCTTTCAGGATCGGCCGGCACTCCGGAATTATTTCAAAGCCGCGCGCGCCGGGCTCGCCAAAGGGGGCCTCTTCATAGCCGACGCATTTGGCGGCTGGGAAGGGAATGAGCCGATGTGCGAGATGCGCACCGTGAAGGGCTTTAAGTATATTTGGGATCAATCATCCTTTGATCCAATCAATGGCATCGCCGTCAATCATATCCACTTCGAATTCCCGGACGGAACTCGCTTGAAGGAGGCCTTCTCCTATACTTGGCGGCATTGGACATTGCCTGAGCTCCAAGAGCTGATGCTCGAAGCGGGCTTCTCCAAAGTGACGGTCTACTGGGATGTCAGCGAAGATGTGGACGTCGAAGATTATCGCCCGCGCCGAGTGGCTGAGAATCAGCCGGGCTGGCTCGCTTATTTGATAGGTGAGCCGTGAATCCGCAGCGGTTCTTCTTGCCGCTCATGGGCGTGATGCTTGGGGCGTGTGCCGCACAGCATCAAGAAGCGGCCGAGCCTCGAACAGAAGAAGCCACGCCGGCAGCAGCTCCGCTGATGTCGCCTGAGTCGCGCGGGGGCCCCACTTCGAGCGACAAGTCCGAGCTAGAGTACACCGATCTTGCGCAAGCACTGCGCGCATTCGAGTCTGCTCGGCGCGAGGTTGAGGATTTGGCTGCTTATTCGCGTGATGAGCCATCGAAGCGCGAAGCGGATGCCGGGTCGAGTGGCAACGCACCAACGACGGATGACGAAGCACGCTCCCGTGCGCCAAGTGCCCCGAAAGCGAGTGCGCCCGCTGCAGCTGCCGAGCAGGCGCCATCGCGCGCGCCGAGTGGCCCCCCGAGCTTGCCGGGCTCTGAACGCTGCGTGCGAATTTGTAGGGCGCTTGGCTCGATGGAGCGCGCCGCGCGTGGGATTTGTCGGATTGCGGGCGAGGGCAGCGAGCACTGCGTGGGAGCCAAGGATGAGTTCGCGCGAAGTCAGAATCGCGCTGCTTCGTGTGCTTGCAGCAAGGAATAAGCGATCTTGGTGGCTCCGCTCGAGATGTCTCCACGGCCCGTCGGGCGCCTCGCGCCAAGCCCCACCGGACACCTGCACCTAGGACACGCTCGCTCATTCCTTTTAGCTTTTTGGCACGCCCTCTCGCGGGGAGGATACCTGAGGTTGCGAATCGACGATTTGGATGCCGAACGCCTGAGGCCCGGCATGAGTGAGCGCGCACTCGAAGATCTGGAATGGTTAGGGTTAACCTGGGAAGGTGAAGTGTTTTGGCAATCCAAGAGGAGCGATGCCTACCGCGCCGCCGCGAGCCAGCTGCTCGCGCAAGGCCGAGCTTTTCCCTGCGTTTGTTCGCGTTCGGAGCTTGAACGAGTCCAGAGCGCACCGCACACCGAGGATCGGGAGCTCCGCTACCCGGGTACGTGTCGTGCTCGATTCGCGTCTTTCGAAGAGGCGCAGCGCGCTCCAGGTGGCGTCGCGGTCCGTTTCCAAACTGCAGACGCGCCCGTGGTCGTGGTGGATGCCTTCTCCGGCCGCCATGAATTCGACGTGCAGCGCGAAGTGGGAGATTTTGTAATGGTGAGGCGAGATGGCGCGGCATCTTACCAACTGGCAACGGTGGTGGACGACGCAGCGCAGGGCGTAACGGAGGTCGTTCGCGGCGATGATTTACTGCCGAGCGCGGCCCGCCAAACCCTGCTCTACCAGAGCTTAGGTTTAGCAATTCCCGAATGGGTCCACGTGCCGCTCGTGGTCGATGAGCAAGGGAAGCGTCTGGCGAAACGTAACAGTCCGCACTCGTTGTTGGCGCTTCGCCAAGCGGGTGTGGATCCGAGAGCGGTGGTGAAGTGGGTGGCCAATTCAGTGGGGATCCCGAGTGGCGAACGCGTGCGTGCGGGCGAGCTAGTTTCCGAGTTTCGCTTGGAGCGCGTCCCGCGCGGAATTCCGCGGCTCTCAGCAGAAGCTTGGGCAGAGATCCGAAGCTAAGCTCGCGCTTGCGTTGGGTACCGGTATGCGGTGTCCGACGGACGCGATCGATTCAAGAATCGCGCGGAAAGACTGGGATATTGAGCTCCAGTTCGCGTCCGAATCGATTCAACAGAGCTCGCTCCGATTCGCCAACAAACACGACGGAAGTCCCAGATTTTCCAGCTCGGCCAGTGCGCCCCGCTCGATGCAGGTAACCTGCAGCGGAGGTGGGCAGCTCGTAGTGCAGCACCCATTCAACATCGGGAATGTCGAGGCCCGTCGCGGCTTGGTCCGTAGTGATGAGCACATTCACATCACCGCGTGCGAAATCAATCAGCGCTTGCTTACATTCAGCCTTCGAACGCTCGTGGCTCACCGTCACCGGATACTCACCGCTGTCCTTGAGGAAGCGATAGACATGCCGAATCAAGTGGGGTTGATTCACAAATAGAATCGCTTGCCGGCAGCGATTGTTGCGAAAGAAACGCGCGATGGACAGGTCCTTTTGGCTAGGATCCCGCACGGGCACGAAATGGTGCTGAATGTGCGTGTGGAGCGGACTCTCTTCAATCTCGGGCCGCACCGCATCCGCACCCATGACGCGTTGAATGAGCGCCTCGGCATGTTTTCCCAACGTTGCGCCGGCCAGGATCAGCTGCAGCTTCGGCTCAGGGCGGGAGAGCACTTCAAGCAAGAAGCTGGCACCTTTACTGGACAAAATGGGCTCGGGCTCATCCAGAATCACGGTCGTGACTCCCTTCAACTTGCGCTCCGCATACATCTCAAGCACGCGCCCGGTCGTTCCCACAATGAAGCGGGTGCTCTTCTGAATGTCCGAGCGTTGCTTCCTTGCATTGCCGCTTGCAACCAGCGCTCCCACTTTGAGGCTCGGGTCTCGGTAACGTTCGATCGTTCTCTGGATCTGAATGGCCAGCTCGGTAGCGGGCGTGATGCAGAGGGCGCGGCCTTCGCCTGAAATTCGGAGCCGCTGCAGGATTGGGAGGGTGTAGGCCAGCGTCTTGCCGGTGCCGGTTCCGGATTTCAGCACCACGTGTTTGCCGGCAAGGATGGGTGGGATAGCGAGCCGCTGCACGCTGGTGGGTAGGCTAATGCGATCTTCTGCAAAGGCCTTGAGGATCTCGGGAGTGAGTTCCAATTCGGGAATGGCCTCGAAGCCCGGCTGTTCGTTCTGTGCGTCCACGCGGTGCTTGTATCACCCGCGAGCACGAGAAAACCCGGTGCGTGCCCCGGTTACGCTCAGTTGAGCCGTTTTACAGGCTGAGCTTGAGAGTCAAGAGTGCTGCCTGCGTGTCCGTGCTGGGGCTCCCCGCGGCGAGAATCGCGCTCGGCGCGACTTTGCAAGCTTCAGCCAGCAGCTGGGCCGCGCTGGCGCCACGCGCCGCACTGAGGTGCCAGGGCGTCGGAAACGCCTTGAGGGCTCGTTGCTTGGTATCGCTCACTGACGCTGCTCCAACGACGCTGTACTTCACCGCTGCGTTGCCGGAGGCACGCGCGATACGACACAGCAAATCTTTGCCGAGCGCTGTGGGCGCGCTCGCGTCGCTGCGAAATAGCGTCGGGCTCAGAAACTGAATTTCGATCGCTGCTTCAGTTGCGGAGAGTGCGATCAGTTTCTTACCCGTTTGCGCTGACAGCTCCGTGGTCAGCGCCTTATTGAGCGCACCCAGATTGGCGCGCGCAGCTTCAGTGTCCACGCGGGCCGAGCCTTGTGCGGCTTTCAGCTGATCGCGATCCGCGGCAGTACGTTTGAGCGCCGTGACGGTCTGTTCCAATTGCTCTTGCTGTTCACGGCCGTGAATCGCAAGCTTCACGTACTCGCCGTTGAGCGCCTCGTGGGCGCGATAGAGCGGCAGATAATAGCTCACGAGCACTCCGAGTGAGCCGAGTGCAACCAGCACGCCGAGAATAGGCAGCACGCCCGTTTTCTTTGGTGGCGCACTTACTGCCACGAAATTTTCTTCATTGCCCAACCGCTGCCAATCATTGCGACCCATGCTGCACCTCAGTTCCGCAAGCACCTTGCCTCCATCTTTGGCGCTTGGCGACAAGATACTGTCAGGTCTGCAGTCACCTCGAACTCAGTCCTTCAACAGTGGAATCATTTGGTAGTGATCGAATTCGGTCATATCTCTGCGCGTTTGAAGAGCAGATCCCCACTACCCCGAGGCCGGTAGCTTGCTACAACAGGGAGCCAGTCGAAAATCTCGTGTCTGGTGAAAGGAAAACAGCACCGTGCAAAGCGCCGCCGATTTGAGTCATGAACTGATGGATGACGAGGGTGAGGTAGAAGAGAGCTGGCAAGTGCAGGTGGCCCAGGGCGACGTGCGCACCCTTTCGCTGGAGCAGTTGGATGATTTCTACCGACTGAGCATCATTGATGATGACACGCAGGTCTGGAATCCTGGCATGGAGCGCTGGGCATCGCTCGGGAGTGTTCTCGGCCTAGATGCTGAAGAGACGCCGGCGCCCGCTCCGCCTTTGTCTGCTGTGGCGAGCAGTGCGGTGCGGTCTCAGGCCATTGAAAGTGCTCCGCCTCGGCGGGTTGACGGGCCGATGCGCACGTCCACGGCACAAAGCGGAATGATGGAAAGAGTGCCTCAGCCACAGGTTCAACCGAGTCAGCCCCCAGCGGTTCAAGCTCCGCTGGCAGCATCGCGGCCGCCTGTTTTGGCGGCTAGCGCAGCTTCCTGGCCGCCCGTTTCCGAAGTGCATCCTGCCTCGCTGCCTCCGAGTCTGGCTCCACTGGTTTTCTCAGTGCCGCCGCCGGTGCTTCCTCGTGAGAAGCTCGGTCGTGGAACGGCCGGGTTGTTCGGGTTCGGGCTCGCGCTGGTCGCCCTGGGCGGCGCTGTGCGCAACGATCTGGTGTTGGGTGGTGCGGATGCTTTGGGTTCCGAGGCCTCGTACCTCAGTGCGGAGGCTCAAATGTTGGGCGGTCCAAGTTTTGGAACGCCACGAGCGGTGAAGGCACTGGTGGCAAAATACGCAGATGTTTACCGAACGGTGGAGGTTCCGAGCGATTTGCTGCGGAAGCCACGAGTGAACGGCTCGAATGCGTCAGACTCAACGAACTCCGCGAACGAGGCGAGCGCCTCAGACGCCCCGTCGAACCACGCTGAACGCAGATCGCACGCGAGTAATTCCGCAAGGCCTAGCCAACGTGCGGAACGTTCAACGATGGGCGACCCGATGAAAACCCCAAAATCAAAACAACCCTCGCGTAAGGGTGATGAATACGATCCGCTCAACCCTACGCTCTAAGTTATTTCTCACCGATTGCCCGAGTGCCCACGCCTTCATAAACTTCCTCGGGCACCGGGATGGTGGCATCAAACTGGCAGTGCATAGGCTTGTATTCGATCTGGGTGCCGGCCAGTCCTTCGCTCACTTTACGTCGAAATAAGAACGAACGCCCGTTGTCCGCGATCGATACCAGTGCCCGTTCGGCCAGAGCGGGCTCTTCTTTGAGCGGCTGCGCATCAAACATCGCAACGCAGGGGTTTTCGAGTGTTCCGTAGAGCACGGCGTTGGTGGTGAGAAAGGTACGCAGCGGCTCGGAGCCTTGTGTGATGAACACGGGGTGCCGGGTGCCACCAGTAAAGAGTGAGATCGTGCGCGGAGTAGTCCTTCTTTGAGTGTCGTTACAGCTCAACGGCGGATCGGGCAAATCGAGCTCGGTTGGGACGCGTAGCGGTGCACCAACGGGTGGGCCCACGATTTGAAACGGAAACACGGAGGCTTGTGAAAATGTGCCGAAGGCATCTTCTTGGTGCACATACAAAGCGGCCGTTCCGTTCACGTAGACGATGCTGCGGCGTTGCAAGAGTTGAACTCCCTCTGCTGAAAGCAGGCCAGTTGTCATGGGAGAGAACTCGAATTTGTCAGCTTGAGCTCGGGCGCGCACGATCAGGGCCCCGTCTGTTTCCAAGAGCAATGGCAGAAACTGACCGGCAATCACTGCAATTTCCGGGGCTAAACGCGCGTCGAGGGAACTCTTCGGCCATTGGACAGGCGGGACCTGCGCCACACTCTGCCCGTTCAAATAGTACGTGATTTGGTGATTCCCTGGGCTCTGATGCGGGCGCACGAACACACCACCTTCGGCAATACTCACAAGATCCGCTTGGGCCTCCTGAAGCTTGGCGTCGCGTTCGGATTGTTTGTAATCGCCCGGCAGATAGCCACCTGCATCGGGCAGCGTGGCGCGGTGTACGATTTCTTTGGTGAAATAATTGGCCCAGGCCAACTCAACGTCACGCAGGTGTGGCTCCGCGGGCGTTGGCAAAGGGTAGCGGATGGCGGCAATCCCTTCGATTTGGGAATACACGTTGAATGCAAAGCGGGTGGGTTCGGCAACCTTTGCCAGTAGCGAAAGCCGTTCCAGCTTAGCTCCACGCTGGTGCAGGATATCCACGCTTCGCTCTCCTGTTTGCACTGCAGGGAGCATCCAATCGACTTCGCCAATCGCGGCATCGGAGGCGGCGGGAGCGTAGGCAGCCCCTGCCAATGGCACCCACGGTTCGCTACTGAGTTGGCAGCTGACGGGAGTGCGCACGCGCCGTTGATTTTTTGGCGTCGCGACTTCCGGCGCGTCGAGCAGGGGTGGTTTTGGCGGCTCAGGGAGCGTCCAGCCCACGTGTGTCAGCAGATCCGAGAAAACGCAACCACTGGCTTCACACGCAATCGTGGGTGAACAGCGCTGGCTTGGCTCACACAGCTTGGCGGGCAGGGGTCCTAGATTCTCCCAACTAGCTCCGGCATCGAGTGTTCGAAACACGTGCCCGGTGATCTCCGACCAAGCCACGGCGTTGGTGCCCGCTGCAGCCAGGAAGCGCGCCGTTTCCGGCGGAAGCGCGCGAGCCAGAAGTTGCCCCGCTTCATCGAAGATGAGCGCCACTTGTTTGCCTCCTCCGTCAAAGGTGACAGCCAAACTTCCGTTTGGGCCATTCGCGGCGCGCAGGGCTGTGCCGAGGTCGGGCTTCTGAGGTCGCTGTGAATCCCGCGTTTCGCTCGCTTCGGTGAAGGTTGTCTCGAAAGAAGCTCCGCTATCTTTGGACAAAAAGAGCGCCGCTTGCGCGGCATTGTCGCGTCCTCCGAGCGCAAACGCGTGTTTCCCGTCCTCAGAAAAACCAAGAACCTGAGCCGTACCGCGTAACCCCGAAATCAAGGCGCGCCGCAACGTTCGGCGTCCAGGCTTTTGCGTTCCCGGATCGCGGAAGAAGATCCCACCCGGCTGACAGCTCGTACCCGTTTCGCCCGAATCACAGATACCGGTGAGTAATAAATGATCGTTCGGCCCAGCTGCCATGCGCAGTGAATAAGCGTTGCCAAGCACGGGATAGGGCTCCCGCTTAAACGTCAAACCCGCGTCCAGGCTTCGATAAAGGGCGAGCTCTTGCGTGCCACCGCCAGTTGCTGGACCGCACAGGAAATAGACCGTGCGCCCAGAAGCGGCGAGCTTCATCAGCTTGCAGTCTGTCGAGCTTTGGAGGTGCTGACGCTTCAGGTTTTCGCCGACTCGCCCACTTAACAGGTCCCAGCCGTTTTCGCCCTCACGGGCTTCTCGGTAATCACCAGCTGAAAGGCTCGCGCGACCCTGAATCAGCGCTGGTGCGTCCGGGCCGAGGGGTGGCGTGAGCTTCACGAGAGAGGCTTGGCGCGACGCAGACGCAGGCGTGAGAGTCCGTTCGCGGGTTAACGCATAGTTCTCGTAAAGCCCGGTGATCTTGAGCTGCCCGTCCTCGTTTTCCAGGGAGAGGGCGCCCACGGTCGGCACAGGAAGTGGAGAAAAGGCAAGCTGCGGGAGTTCGGCGATCCACAGCTTCTCAGGGATGGACAGGGCCAAAGCGGTGCCACTGCTATCGATAGCTACGTCCACGAAGCGTTGCCCCGCGGTTTGCGGTAACGCCTCCCAAACCACTCCAGCGTCGCGGCTGGCGACGAGTGAGCCTCGCTGGGTGACGCCCAAAAGTACTGTAGGTGCCGCGGCAATTTGGGCCAATGGCTCGCTCGGCGCGCTGGAACGCACGAAAGGCCCAAGCGGGCTCTCGGTTTGGTACACCGTTCCACTCGCGCCGACGAACCAAAAATCGGACGGGCTCGGGCGGACAATTTCCACCAGCGTTTCTGGCGCGAGGATGGTGGCTGGCTGTGAGTCACCGTGGTTGGGCCGAACTAGCCAGCGCTCGCCTCTGTCCCCGGCCAATAGTGTGTCGGCTAAAACCCTGAACGCCGCCCGAGTTGTCGCGGCTTTTTTTGGGTGATAGCGCCAAGCACCGAGCCCCAGATCCTGCGGCGTATTCCAGCTCGTTTTAAGCGGTGCACGGCTCTGTGCGTCGGCTCCGCCACGGGCGCACCCGGCACTCAACGTGAGCAAGAGTGCCGGGACAAGCCAACCGCAAGCGCTGTTAACCGCCGCTGACGAGGTCAACCAACTTCTGCTTGGTCGTAAGGCCTACGTGCTGGGCAGCGCGTTCACCGTTCTTAAATACCATGACGGTGGGCACTCCGCGCACCCCGTACTTGCCCGCAGTGATCGGCGACTCATCGATGTCCAGCTTGCCAACGATGGCTTTGCCTTCGAGCTCGGCGGCAACCTGATCCACGATCGGAGCGAGTGCCTTACAGGGCCCGCACCAGGTAGCCGTAAAATCCACCAGTACGGGTACGGTTGATTTCAGAACCTCTTGGTCAAAGTTGAGGTCATTGAAAACTTGGACCTTTTCGGATGCCATCTTGTTTCGCTGCTCCAAATGCAAAAAGAAGGGAACTCACCGTACATAATGCGCAGCCCCTTCAGGCGGAAGCCCCCAGGGCATTCTAGGTTTTTACCGGCGGAATTAGGTCGCTTTGCTCGGCCTTTTTGGGCTCAACGTCACGGCGTCGCCGGTGCACACGTCGGCAGGCCAGTCCGGAGCCGTCGCGAGGACCACGCGGTTTCGCCCTGAGGATTTGGCTCGATACAGGGCCTTGTCTGCAGCTTCAAGCAGTTGTGGCCCGTTGGCGCGCGCCATCTGATCGGTGCCAGCGGCACCAATGCTCACGGTACAAGCGATCTGGGTGCCACCCACGGCGATCGGTGTCGAGCCCACCATGCGACGCAAGCGCTCAGCCACGATGGTCGAGAGTCTCCCGTCGCACTCCGGCAACAGCACCAAGAATTCCTCGCCTCCGAGCCGGCCCACCTTATCGTACGAACGAATGCCTTCCCCGAGGCGCTTGGCGACTTCGCGCAGCACCGCGTCCCCGGCGGCGTGCCCGTAGGTATCGTTGACTTTCTTGAAGTGGTCGAGGTCCACGAAGAGCACACTCGTGGAGACCTGCACACGCATCGAGCGTTCCAATTCGGCGTCGAGATCTTTCAAGAGTGCGCCCCGATTCACCAGCCCCGTGAGCGCGTCGTGCATCGCTTCGAAACGCATCGCGTCCCTTGCCGCTGTCAGCTGCTGCTGGAGTTCGATTAAGCGAGTGCCAGCGCGGAGGCGCACTTTGAGCTCCAGCGGATCTGCGGGCTTTGCTAAGTAGTCATCCGCACCAGCTTCTAAGCCCTCGACGATGAACTCCTTATCGTCGCGCGCCGTAAGGAGCACGAGGTAGACATACGGTTCATTCGGGCCAGCACGAAGTTTGCGGCACACGTCCACGCCATCGATGCGTGGCATGATCCAATCTAACAGCGCGAGCCGGATGGACGGATCCGCTTTGAGTCGATCCAACGCCTCCTGGCCGTCTTTAGCTAACACCACGTCGTAGCCCCAGGTCTCCAGCCACGTGGCGACTTGGGTGCGGGCAATGCGCTCGTCGTCCGCTAACAGGATCTTGTGGCGGGTCACTCGCTCCACCGCCACCGCCTTTGCGGAGACTCGTTGCCACGCGTCTTGCAAGAAGTCCTGCGCAAAGAAGAGAAGAGGCCCACGTCCCTAGGAACGGCCCCGCCGGTTCAAAGTTGAGGCTTGTCCCCGATATTCTGGCCGCGTTCAGGAGTTCGAGCCTTGCCCTAAAGCTAAGCAACCGCGGCGATGCTGCGCATGCGGCGCTTGTCGAAAACCTGGCGGACAAGCTGCGGGAGCCGGCTCAAGAGACTCTTGTCGAGCAGGGCATCCGCCCGCACCTCGTGGCCCAATTGTGAGAGCTCTTCAGCATCGCCAGAAATCAGGATCACGCACAGATGTCCCACCTTGGGGTTCTTACGCAGTAAAGCTGCGAGCTTGTCGCCACGCATGCTCGGCATCAAGACGTCGATCACCACGACGTCGATGTTAGACTGTACGATCGCCTTGGTGGCGCCGATCGGCGTGGGCAAGGACTCCACCCAGCAACCCGCGTCTACAAGGTCATCCGCCATGGTTTGTCGACCGATGTCATCGTCATCGACGACTAAGACTCGGATTTTTTGCTCATTCGCCATCTTCGCTCCTTGTAGGAACACCGGCCGCCGACTGCCATGCAACGAGTGCTGTCTCGCCTCGATCCAAAGCAACTAACGTGCCGTGGCACATTCACGTGTCGTAGTCCGGAAGAGCCGAACACGTATAAAAATCCTCGGGATGCGTTGTGCACAGGCTTGCACAAATTGTGCAGTTTTGCGCTGCCCCTTCACAACTTGCGCAATAGAAGGTCCTTGCTCGCTTAACTCTCAGATTGGGTATGCCGTTGCCACTGCTGGTGATGGTAGCGATGGGAACTGTTTAGTGGAAAGAGCCTACGACTCGAGCACATTCCTCATGCTCGCGGCTGATATGAGTGGCACGAGGCACAATTTCCCGCTGCCTACTTGCGGAAGCGTGGTGGTAGGGAGAGGCCCCACTTGTGGGATACGCGTGGTGGCGCCTTCGGTATCCAGGGAGCACGCGAAGATCTTCACGAGTCAGCAGGGATTAACGATCGAAGATTTGGGCAGCTCTAACGGCTCATGGATCCTGCGCGTTCCAGAGGTGCAGCTGACGCCAGGCAGTCCCGAAACCGTGTTTCCAGGCGAGCGAGTCCGACTCGGCGATGTCGTCCTTATGCTGGAGCATCATTCTGTCAGCAGAGTGTTGGCAGGGGTGACCGTTCCCCCGGTTTCGCCATCGGCGCCTCCTTCTCAGGCGCCTGTTTCGTTGGCAATGGCTGGCGTATTCGACCTGATTGAACGGGCCGCCAAGTCGACGCTGCCAGTGCTCATCAGCGGTGAGACGGGAGTTGGTAAAGAAATGTTGGCAGCCCGCGTTCATGAATTCTCCAACCGCGCTTCGGGGCCGCTTTTGAAGCTGAATTGCGCAGCTTTCTCGGAATCGTTACTCGAGAGCCAGATGTTTGGTCACGAACGCGGTGCCTTCACCGGAGCGAACCAGGCCAAGACCGGCATGCTCGAAGCTACCAACGGTGGCACGGTATTTTTGGACGAAATTGGTGAGCTTCCGCCAAGCTTGCAGGCGAAGCTCTTGCGTGTCCTTGAGGAAGGAAAGGTCCTTCGCGTCGGTTCCAATACGCCAAGGCACGTGGATATTCGCATTGTTTCCGCGACTAATCGCAACCTCAGCGAGGAGGTGCAAAGGGGACGCTTCCGGCGCGATCTTTTCTTTCGCCTGAATGCCGTATCGATCCACGTTCCCTCATTGCGCGATCGTCGCGCCGAAATCCTCCCGCTTGCGCGGCTTTTCATCCAAAACGCCTGCGCGGAATCTGGCAGACCACCGGTGAATATCTCGGCCGCTGCAGCCACTGCGCTCCTCGCCCATACGTGGTCCGGCAACGTTCGGGAACTCAAGAATGTCATCGAACGGGCGCTGCTCATGTGCGACCACGGAGAACTCCGGCCGGAACACCTGCACTTCGAATTTACGGGCGAATTTGGCCCGATTGAGGTGACTCAAACGCTCGCGGCGTTTCGAGCGAACCCGCGCTCTGTCGAACGACCGGACATAGAAAAGGCGCTGGCAAGCTGCGGGCAGAATCAGACGCGTGCCGCCAAGCTCCTCGGCATCTCGCGCCGAACACTTATTAACCGGATGGAGGAATTCGGTATTCCTCGCCCGCGTAAGGGCCTCCCTTAATGGGCGCCTATTGGTGCCGTATTGATGCCGAACATGAGCAACCCCAGGGTTAACTTCCAGAGGCGACGCTTACTGGCGCTTGGCGTTGGGGCTTTCTCGGCAGAGTTGCTGGGCGCGCGCGATGTGGAGGCAGCGAGTGCAACGCTCGTCGTTTTTGTGCATCTCGATGCAAAGCTTCGCTTGCTCCAAAGCGTGCTTGAAAAACTGTTCCCCGATGTCGACATTCGCACCTTCTCACGGTTTGGCGACGTAAAAAGCGCTCTTGCAACGGCAGACGCGGTTTTGGCCTTGGAGCCGGTGGTGACTCAGCTTGGCCTGAACATCGTCAAGTCGGGGACACGAGCGGGTAAGGTCACCGAACCCTACTCCCTCGTATCCACGAACCCATCGCTCAAGAGCAACAGCGTTGCGAGCGTCGGCTTCGTCGACATCTTGGGCCGCCGCGAAACGACGAAGTTTGTTCAAGGCATCTTGCGCTCGCCTGCCGAGGTTCAGCGCGTTACCAAGCTGCAAGACTTGCTTCCGTTGCTGCAGCTGAAAATGGCTGAGGCCATCCTGGTACCAAGTCGCCTGGTTCCCGGCTTTCGAGAGAAGACCCACATGCAACTTTTCGAAATCCCAGCCCCCAATGAAGTTCCACTCCCTGTGCTCGGAGCCTCAACTCCCGCGGGTCGAAAGCTAGCGGAAAGGCTCCAATCCGCGAACGGAAACCTCAACAACTTACTGGGGATCCAATCATGGCGCTGACACGACGCATTGTGGCGATGGGCCTTTTCGTACTGGTCTGCGTGGGTTGTGCTCCACACAAAGGGCAGTCTGCCGGTGAAGCTCCCTTCCCTCAGTCTAAAGCGAGTCGCGGGCGAGACCTAGTGCTCGTGATCATGCCAAACCTTGAGGCGACACGTGAGGTCTTTAAGGCACTCGCTGACGAACTGTCAGGCGAAATGGATGTCAAGGTTTCGGAGTTTGACGCTGGCGGGGGTGTGCCCAAGTTCGCTCAACTGCTGGAACAAACAAAACCCAAGGCGCTCGTGCTCATGGATAATCGGGTGCTCGCTATGTACCGCGAGTTCCAGCGCAGTCGCCCTGCGAACACGGTATTCCCGCCCGCTGTGGTGGTGATGACGTCTTTCTTAAGTGAGCAATATCGCTACGTTCGCAACGTGACCGGGATCAGCTACGAAGTTCCAAGCGTCACGCTGTTCACCCAGCTGCGCCTGCTCGTAGAGCGGCCCGTTCGACGCGTCGGCGTTATTCATCGCCAGTTTTTCGCTGGATATCTGAAGCGGCAGCAGAGTTTGGCTTCGCGCGAGGACATTCAGTTAGTTTCGGTCGCGGTGGCTGATAAGCCTACAGCAGAAGAGGTTGACCGAGCGCTCCGGACTCTCAAGGATGATGAAGTCGACGCTATCTGGGTGTTGAATGACAGTGTGCTCTTGAGTCCCGAGCTGGTGCGAGAAGCCTGGTTCCCGGAGCTCAAGGATAACGTGGTCCCCGTGATCGTGGGGGTCCGGAAGTTGCTCACCCTAGGCAAGCCTTTCGGCACCTTCGCTATCGTGCCTGACCACCCAGCGTTGGGTGTTCAGGCCGCTGGATTGATTTTCGACCTTGCGGACAAGCACTGGTCAAGTGCGAAGCTCCGCGTTGCTCAGCCTCTCTCAACACGAACGCTGGCTAACTTCAAACAGGCAGAAAAAATGTTTAGCCTGAGTGCTCAGGCACACCAGAGAGTGGACGAAGCAGTTGAGTGAGCTGCAGCAAGCTTCGCCAATCTGGATAGGTTAAAGGAGAATCATGGTGATAAACCAATCGAAAGCCACCCTTCGCGGCAAACTGCTAAGGCCCACTGTGGGAGGTTTCCTCTTTGTAGGCATCGCCACCGCTGGGCTCGTCAGCTGGACTCATACACGCTCATCCGAGCAACAGTTGGTGACTCTGGAAACGCAGATGCGAAATAGCGTTCTCTCTCGCGCGCGCATCCTCGTGGATGCCCACGCCTTGGCGCTTCAGGGCCTCGCGGAAGACAACGCTCTGTCGGCGATTCAGGATCTTATCCATAGTGCGGTGACGGAGGATAAGACCGCGCTTTACGGCCTCTTCGTGACGCCTGACGGCGAGCCCGTGGCGTATGCCAGCCCCAAGTTTACAGCCGAGCACACGCCCGCCGCCCACGACGACGTTCTGAAGCAACTGAGTTTAGGCTCGCTGAAGCCTGTTAAATCGTCGGACCGCCAAGAGCGCGATACACAACTCTTCAATTCGCCCGTCTTCGAAGTTTCCCGCAGCATCTTTGCAGACGGCGAATTGCTGGGTTCCGTGAGATACGGGGTGAGCCTCACGAGCTTACAGGATTCCCTACGAGCCGCACGATCACAATCAGAACAGGATCTGCATCGTGTGCTCCTGATGATCGGTCTGATGATGTGCGGCATTACTGCGGGCGCCGTGTTCATGGTCGCACGGGCAGCGCGGCGCATCACCCAGCCGCTAAAAACGCTCACCGAAGCGGCCAACTCAGTGGCGGATGGGAATATGGGTGCCCGGGTTTCGGTGGAGAGTGGGGACGAGCTCCAGGTGCTCGCAGCGGCCTTCAATCATATGCAAGGCGCCAACCAGAAAGCCTTCCACGACCTCGAAGAAAAGACGTCTCAGGCCCTGGAAGCCGCACGGATCAAGAGCGAATTCTTGGCGAATATGAGCCATGAAATCCGGACTCCCATGAATGGCATCATCGGGATGACTCAGCTGCTCTTGCGATCACCGCGCGAAAAACGCGAGCAGCGCTTCGTCGAGACGATCCAATCGTCCGCCAATACACTGCTCACGATCGTGAATGATGTGCTCGATTTTTCCAAGCTAGATGCCCAGAAGCTGGAGATCCATGCTGACACCTTTGACTTGCGGCTCTTGATCCAAGAGGTGGCTGAACTCATGTCACCGCGTGTCGAAGAGAAACACGTTGAGCTGATTCCAGCAGTCGCCCCGAGTGTGCCAGCGCTCGTGGTCGGAGATCCGGATAGAATTCGGCAGATTCTCACCAATTTGACCAACAATGCCGTTAAGTTTACCTCAAGTGGCGAGATCGTGATCACTGCTGATTGCGGAGCCCGCGTGGGCAATCACGTGACGGTGCGCATCACGGTGCGGGACACCGGTATTGGTATCGACCCCAAAAACCACGACAAGCTCTTTCAATCTTTTTCGCAGGTGGATGGGTCGCTCACGCGGCAATACGGCGGAACGGGCCTAGGCCTTGCCATTTGCAAAGGGCTGATCGAAAAAATGAAGGGGGAAATTGGCTTCACAAGCGATCTCGGAGTCGGCAGTACGTTCTACTTTTCGATCCCGCTCGACGTCGCGCAGGCAGAAGGCTCCGTCAAGCTTCAAAAGCCCACCAAGCGCAACATCCTCGTCGGTGAGAGTAATGCAACAACGCTCAAGCTTTTGGAGGAACATCTGCTGCACTGGGGGTACTTGTGCACGAGTGCTGGAAGCTGGCGTCAGCTGGTGTCGGAGCTCGACAAGGCAGAGGCCGCAGGTAAACGCTTCGACGCCGCCATCGTCGGTTCAGACATCATTCGGGATGGTGGCTCGCGCCTGGTCGAGAAGCTTCGGGATCAAAGGCCTGCCGAACGCATCCCGCTCGTGATCATCGCCCACTCAGCGGAAGATACGTTGTTCGAGCCCGAGGTGCGGCTCACCAAACCCATCCGAACTTCCGAGGTGTACAACAGCCTCCAGAATATTCTGGAGGGCAAAATCACGGAGAAACTGACGTCCGGTAAGCATCGCCCGCTCCGCAGCCGAAACCGCGGATTCAAGATCCTGGTGGTCGAGGATAACGAGGTCAATCAGCTGGTGGCAGTTGAGTTACTCACCGAGCTTGGCCACATCCCCGAAGTCGTGGGCAACGGCGCAGAAGCGGTGAAGGCCGTCGCCACGCGCCACTACGATGCGGTGCTGATGGACTGCCAAATGCCGGTGATGGATGGCTATGAAGCGACGGGTCGCATTCGGAAGCTGCCGGGCACGGCGAGCAGAATTCCTATTTTTGCGCTCACGGCCCATGCGCTACCTGGAGACAGAACCAAGGCGCTTGAGGCAGGCATGGACGCCTATCTGAGTAAGCCCCTGGCGGAAAACGCTTTGGTGAAAATGCTCGATCGCTGGTTCGAGGATGTGGTGGAGCCTCCCGAGTTGATAACGACTGCTGATCTCGACGCGATCCTCACCAATCCCCCTAACGCCTCGCCCTCGATGCAGGCCCCCGCATCGCGTATGAATTCACGAAACCCAATGGCCCCGCGTGAAGCGAGCGTTTCACCGCCACCCAAAAGTCACCCGACGCTGAGCGCAGAGCCCTTGCTGAATCCAGAGAGAAAACGCTCCGACAAGGCGATTGAGCTCTTCCTCACTCTCATGCCTGGGCAGATCGATCAGATGGCGAATGCGTTGAGTGCGGGCGAAAGACAGCAGTTTCGCGACTTTGCTCACAAGTGCAAAGGTAGCTGCCTCGCGCTCGGCACCGATCGGATGGCGGCCATCTGCAAAGCCCTCCAGCACCTGGGCGAGGCCGAACAGCTGGACCTCGAAACTGCCGGAGCGCTGATCGATGTCCTTCGCACCACCTTCATTGAGACGAAGCTGGTGATCCGCATTCCAACTGGAATGAGCATTCCCGTGACTGAAACCTGAACTGATCGAAACTGGCCTTAGTTGTTGGGTAGTGGGCGCCACCGAGTGGGTGGGATGCCGGTGCGAGCCCGATTCGGGATTTACGGGAATAGTCGACGGTACGAACTCCTGGCGCCCTTAATATGACCATGATAAAATGGTCACATGCTGATTCCGGCTAGCAAGTTTAAGGCAACCTGCCTCGATCTGATGGATCGGGTTGCATCCACCGGAGAAGAGATCGTTATCACGAAGCACGGCAAGCCCCTCGCGAAGCTGGTTGCGGCGCAGCGCGCGCCGAAAGCGCCGCGATCCGTCCACGGATGCATGAAAGGCACCATCCTGGTCTCGGCCCCTATAGCCGACCTTCTCTCGACGAACGAGCGCTGGGACGCCGATGGCAAGCGATGAGCGTTTGGTCCTAGACACGCATGTTTGGACGATGCTGGTCGCTGGAGATCGCTTTGCGCCGCGCATTCTGAGACGGATCGACGCCGCGGCCGCAGCCCACGCCCTCTACATTGCGGCAGTGACGGTGTGGGAGATCGCCATGCTCGCCACCAAGCGCACACTGAAGCTCAATGCGCCCACGCTGTTGTGGGTTACGGACGCGGTACACGCCAGCCGCGTCATCGTGTTTCCCCTCGAGCCCTCAATCGCCGTCGACGCCGCCGATCTCCCTCTTTTTCATGGGGATCCGGCCGACCGCATGATCGTCGCGACAGCAAGGCATCTCAAAGCTGTGTTGATCACGCGGGATACCAAAATCCTCGACTATGCGAACGAGACCAAGAACGTGCGCGCGCTTGAACCTCGGTAGGTTGCAGCGGCTGGCCCTCGTCGTCGTGAATGTTCGCTGACGGTTGGTGCCGGCGAGGGAATACTCCCAGATCCGACATGGATCTCACCAAGACAAGCGTGATGGGCTCTCCGCTCTACATGTCGCCCGAGCAAATGCAGTCCGCCAAGGGCCGTAGCTTTTAAAATATTGCAGTCCATCATCCGTGGGCACGACGATGCGAATCGCTCGCTCAGTGGCCTGCCGCCGCACGTCCGTCATGCGCTACCGCTTGCGCTCAGCGCGATCAACACGCCCGCATCAAAACTTAACCCGAGGCCGTTACCACGTAGGAGGGAGCAGGCGGAGCCCGCGCCTTGCAAATAACCAAAAATCAGCCTTGACGTGTGACCCCGGCTGAGTCCACCAAACCCCGCGACAACCCGCCCGATTCGAGCTTGTGGACGAAAGGAGGACGCCGATTGAGCGCGTTCCGTGGCAGCGGTCCGCGGTTTGGGACCGGCCCTTAGCTGACGCCGCCCAGGTAGATGACCTGGCCCGTGATGTTGTCGCTCGCCGCGCTTAGAAAAAAGTCGCAGGCATTGGCGCAGTCTTGGGGGGTTCCCATGCGCTTTATGGCAAGGCTATTCACTAGGGCATCAATCTTCTCTTTATGAACGCCCTTGATCATGTCGGTCATGATTGGGGTAGCTCCGAAGGCATTGCAGGTGATGCCCCACTGGCCCAGCTCGAACGCCAAAATGCGAGTAAACGTGACGACCGCGCTCTTGGAGGCGGCGTAGACGGCTTCGCCGGCAAGCGCGAGCGGCGACACGACTGAGGAAAAATTGACGATGCGGCCGAAGCGCCGCTTAATCATCACCTTTGCCGCGTCACGGCACACCAGCATGGTGCCGGTGAAGTTAATCTCCATGATGCGGTTGGCGGTGGAGGCGGGCGTGAGCAAGATGTGGTTCATGCTGGCCAGCGCGGCGTTGTTCAGCACCGCGTCAATACGGCCGTGGCCGGGGCCCTGCGCGCGTATTGGCGTTGGTACGCGACAGACACGCTGTCCGCGTTGTTCGGCTGGTATCGGTTCAACGCGTATCGCGGTCGCGATCCCGAAACCATGGCCTTGCCCCACGCGCGAGAACAGGCGATGGCGGAGATGTCCGCTTTCACGCACTGGGTCTCGCTCGATATCGAGCTGCTCGCCTCTGGTGCGACCGAACGTGCGGTGCGTGCGTCGCCGGGTACGGGCGACACACCACTCATCGTTCTGAGTGGCGAAAACAAGTTCGTGAACGAGGCAACCCAGGTCTACGAGAAGCTGCTCGCGGCCATGCTCGCCCAAGCGAGGCCCGGCCAGCGCCGCACTCTCGGTGGCGCCGCACACACCAAGGTCTTGACCGATCCGCGTAGCATAACGCTGATTGCTCAGGCGGCGCGCGATCTAGCGGCGCTACGAAAAAGCTGATCGCTGCGTGTTGCGGAACGCCCCCCCCCGCCTGTTCAGTTGAACGAACACGAGGCGTTTCCTAAACGTACCGCGCTTCGACGGCGAGCGTCAGCTCGTCCGTCGCAAGCGCTTGTTAGGCCGTCATCGCAGTTGCCCGTGCCCACTCGCGGGTCACGCCGAGCGAGAGCACCCATCGCTCGATGTAGCTGAGATCTAGCTCTCCTGCGCGAGAAGTGAGGATGCCAGCAACATCCCGAATCTGACGCTCCGATTCTCCCAGCTTCGCCCACTCGAGCTTGGCCAGGACAACGTCCTCCGGCGTCGCAACATACACTCGGACTCCGGCGAGTTCCTCCTCGCGACGGCGGGTGAACTCCTCGATGCTGAAGGGCCGCGACTTCCGTAGAATGAGATCGATCTTCCAGCCCGTAGCAAAGTCGACGATGTTGAATATCCCCTCGGCGCCGTACGCTTGAAGAGCGGCATCGCGACTGACGTAGTACTGATCGTCAGGAAACTCCCGCAGGAGCGCCTCCAGTGTACCGAGCGTCGGCGCAATCACGATGTCCACATCGTGTGTCACGCGCGGGGCCCCGTGCAGCGAGCTGGCGAAGGACCCAGTGAGCATATACGGCACTTTCGCAGCCTCCAAAGCACTGCGAACCCGAACAAGGACGGATTCAACCAGGGAGTCGGACACGATAAAGCTCCCAAACGAGCTCCGCGCGGCACTGCGTTTCCGAGAACGTCGGATACTTCTTGCCGATACGATCGAGCGCCATACGGCGAAACGTCTCGCTCATCTGACAAGCAACGCGAAATCGCTGCGCTGCGCCCATTCTGCGGTGGGCTTCGGCCTGCGCGCGCGCAGCTTCCGGGGCTGTATCCAGCATGCTGAGGAGTCTAGCATCGCGTGCCTGTCTCGGGAATCGTCTTGCGGGCGCTGCTATTAGCGGGAGCGGTGACCCCCGTGCGCTCGCGAGCCTCCACTCCGACCCAAATCCAAGCAAAGGTGAGGTTGTTGGAGCCCGGCGGGTCGCGGCGTAAATGTGGATCGGGGGTTCATGCTTTCTGAACTTCTTGCAATTTAGAAGCCTCAGTTCTAATTTGCAAGGATGTTCCCTCGTTCTGCTCGCCCAGAGTTGGAGCGAAAGCTCCGGCAGTTTCCAATCGTTGCAATTTTAGGGGCTCGCCAAGTCGGAAAGACGACGCTGGCTCGTTCCGTCTTGCCGGGGTGGACGTACGTGGATGTCGAGCGACCCGCTCAGCGCGAACCTCTCCTTTCCGATCCGGAAGATCGGTTGAGAAACCTCGGGGACCAAACAATTTTGGACGAAGCACAGCTGCTTCCTTCTGTATTAGAGGTGCTCCGCGGCTTTGTCGACGAGCGACCGAAGAAGAATGGGCGTTACCTTTTGTTGGGCTCGGCGTCCCCGTTGCTGATGAAGAATATTGCGGAAACGCTGGCAGGTAGGGTTGCATTCGTCGAACTGGGCTCACTCACTTGGGAAGAGGTTCATGTTAGTTCAAAAAAGGTTTCTATAGATAATCTGTGGCTGCGTGGAGGCTTCCCCAAGGCCTTGTTGGCACGCGATGATCAGCTGCGGGTCGACTGGTTTGACGCCTATGCCAAGACCTTTATCGAGCGCGACCTCGCGGCCATGGGGGTTGATGTTTCGGCAGCGCAGATGCGCAAACTTTGGGCGATGCTGGCGCACGCTCAAGGCACCCAGTGGAATGCTTCGCGCTTTGGCTCTGCCCTCGGCATGAGCTACCACACCGTCAATCGTTACGTTGATATCTTGGAACACGCCTTTCTCGTTCGACGTTTGCCGCCGTTTCTCCCAAATTTAACGAAGCGCCTAACCAAAGCCCCCAAGATCTACCTGCGCGACAGCGGCCTTTTGCATTACTTTACGGGGGCTTATTCGCGCGAGCGCCTCGACGTGAGCCCAGCCCGAGGTGAAAGCTGGGAAGGGTTTGTGGTCGAGCAGGTTGCGGGCGGGATCGGTCGCCATGCTTTGGGCGCCGAGTGTTTCTATTTCCGCACCGCCACAGGCGTGGAAGTAGATCTAGTAGTGCAGGTTGGCGGGCGCGTAACGCCCTTCGAAATTAAGACGCACAGCGCGCCAGGCGCAGATGCTGCGGTGGCGTTGCGCAGCTTTATGCAGGATATGGGCTGTGAAGCGGGGTACGTGATCGCACGCAGCGAATCGGATTATTCACTCGGCAAAGGTGTCACGGTGCTCTCGGCCAGAAAATGGCTTGGAAATTTGCCCGAGTTGGCAAAGTTGGTGTCAGGTGCGAAGTTGAGCGCGTCGTGATCATGGGCTCTTTCCAGACAGTTTTTCAGAGTGAGCTCAAGCTTGCCATCGGGGCGCTCTTTTGCACAGCGAACGGTCGAACTCGTGCAGCCCCGGCCGGGTGCAATGCCTTGCTAGCCCGCTTTGCGGCGCGAGGAGCGTTTCACGTATCCGGGTGGAAGCTCGTCACCTGGTACAGGCGGCACGTTGGGAACCTTAGCCAGAACAGCGGCGAACTTTCGCAGTGAGCCCCGCTTGGCACGTTGCGCGAGATACTGTTCGGTCATCAGCGCGGAGAGCTTCTCGGCAGCAGCGGAGCTGAGCAACTGATTGAGGGATACTCCCTCGTCTTTGGCGAGTTTGGTTAGCTGTCGGTGGATCGACTCGGGGAGCCTCAGGCTGAGCGTTGCCATGGTTACCTTTCTGAAAGTTGGAGCAGGAATTGGGCTGGCGCAAGCAAGCGAATGCCGAATTGGCGGATCGGCTGAAAATCCTTGAGGTTGTGAGTGACAATGGCTGATGCGTGGCTGGCGACCGCCAACTCTAGCACCATGTCGTCCTTCGCATCCTGGAGGAGGGGACGCCAAAGAAAGAAGATGTCCTGCAGGTGCGCGATCGAGCACAGGGAGTCGATCAGTGCCAGAGCGTCGGACTTGGTCCGGCCTGCGCTGAGATGCCGCTGAAGAACGGTCTCGTATTCGAAGACCAGAGGGACGGAGAGAGCAACATCGAACGCTCCATCATGGAGAAGTTCGAGCAAAGCGAACGAGGCGCCGGTCCTTGAGCGCCAGCCAGCGACCAGCACGGATGTGTCGAGTACGACGAGCACATTTCATGGTATCATGGGCGATACCATTGTCAATGGTGGCGTGAACGTCAAACTGAGACCCAAGCGCATCCGTCAGTGATGAGCACCATCGCGTCGGTTGGCGCTGGATATTGCTCTCATCCGCACGACAGCGGTCGGTTCTCCTCAAACCTCCGCTGCCCGACAGAAATCAGCGGTGGCGTCGGAGGAGCAACTATGGGAGCGGATTTTTCACACGCAGTTGTGTGAAGCGCCCGAAATCCCTATCGGCAGACCAGAGTTCGTGAGCGCCGTGCGCAATACAGATGGCGGCAATGCGAGCGTCGTGGATCTTCGCTCCTGTCACCTTCGATTCCAACAAGACCTTAGAGAAAATGTCTAGATAGCCTTCTGGTTCACCCACGACTCGACACGCGGGCGAGCGCGTCCATTCGACGACCTGCTAAATAGCTTTCTTGAGTGGCGTTGGTTGGGCAAAGATGCGTGGATGCGTCACCTTGGATAAGAACTCGTGAATGCACGGCCAGGGAAGCGCCCACGACCCGTGCCCTTCAGTCACCTCTCGGAGTAGCCTGAGTGCCCTTTCGTGGAAGGGAGAATCTGCCCGATGTCCGTAAACCAAGATGTTAGTATCGATGGCGATCACGAGCGATCACCGTAGGTGAGCTCGTCGATGCGATCCAAATCCGACCACGACAGGCCACTCACAAGCCCACCCTTGCCGAACGAACAGTCCTTCATCTGATGCTCGCGCGGGGGCGGGCTATTCTCGACACTCGACTGCAAACCATCGAGCAGCAGCTGCCGCAAGGTCGTCCCGCGCTCGTGCGCGAGCTTCTTGGCACGCTTGAAAAGAGGATCGGGAATGTCGACGGAGGTTCTCATCAAGTAAACCCTGGGTGTTGCCACCCAGGGCTCCTTACAGAACCGGACTTGCGAATTTCCCGCATCCGGCTCTTCGGTTGGTGTTTATTGGAATTGCGTTCAGAAGAAACATCGCGCAGACCTTGACCAAATGGTGG
>JBBRRP010000083.1:0-28665 GCA_038246305.1 Polyangiales bacterium
GTCTCAACCTAACCCGCCCGCCGTGAACAACTGACGAGGTCGTGCTTGTGGGGTCGACGCTAGCCATGGGGGTATCCTGGGATTGTTTCGTGTGCGATCCCGTGGTCGGGCGGTGGATGTCCGCGTTGAAGTTCTCGTCCGCGAGCAGCCGCATCACATGCCGCTAGCCTGATGCCGTCTCGCTAGCAGGCGTTGGCGAATCCCGTCACTCGGCATACTGCCCTCGATCACGGTGCGCAGGGCTTGGGCAGAATTCACCCTCTTCGCAACATAGTCCCGTACCGCGGTTTCGTTCGTGAGCACGTACGAGATCACGGCGTACACGTCGGCGAGTTCGACCGACGTATACTGTTGCGCAATCCCTTCGGCGGTCGCTCCAGCGTCGAACGCCAGGACGAGGGTCTCAAGTTGAATACGAGTTCCTGAGACACGGATGACACCGTGCTCGTCGGCTACCAGCGGTGGCGGTTTTGCGGCGAAAGCCTGCATGGTGATAAGCAAGAATAGCGCGCCGGCCGGCCCCACACCAGAAGCGCAGTGATCGGGAGTCCCCAAGACGGCTTTTGCGCCCCGGAGATGGTCTGATGCGCTCTCGTGGGACCACGAACGTTACCGATTCGGAACGTGGATCGCGTGGCCCATGGAAGCGGCTGCCGCCTCCATCAAAGCCTCCCCGAGCGTCGGATGCGGATGCACCGCCAGTGCGAGATCCTCAGCTGTTGCCACCATCTCCAGCGCCAACACGCCTTCGCTGATCAGATCGCTCGCCGAAGGGCCCACGATGTGAATCCCCAAGACTCGATTGGATGCTTTGTCCCGCACTACTTTCACAAAGCCCTCCGTTTCGCCGATGCTCATGGCGCGGCCCAGCACGGAAAACGGGAACTTTCCTGAGGCAATCTCATAGCCCGCTTGTTTCGCGGCGTCCTCGGTGAGACCGACGGTGGCGATTTCCGGATCGGTGAAGATGATACCGGGAATGTGCTGCCAATCCTTGGCCGCGGCTTTGCCAGCGATCACTTCGGCGCACACTTCGCCTTCTTTGGACGCCTTGTGGGCCAGCATCGGCGCCCCCGAAACATCCCCAATCGCGTACACGCCTTTGATATTCGTCTGGCAAAACTCGTCCGTCGGAACAAACCCGCGCGGATCAATCTGCACCCCCAATTCTTCGAGACCGAGCTCGCGTGAGCGCGGCTTCATGCCAACCGCCACCAAGACCTGATCACACTCCAAGATTTGGCTCTTGCCCTCTGCGCTCACCGTGACCGCGACGCCGCCTCCGGGCAGCTTCTTGCAGCTCTCGGCGCGCGTATTCTTCAGGATCACGCCGCCGCGCTTGGTGATCTTGCGTTCCACCACTTTGACACACTCCGGATCGGTGCCGGGTAAAAGATTCGGCGTCAGCTCCACAACCGTGAGCTCGGTACCAAAGCTCTGGTACACCATGCCCAATTCAAGGCCAATCACGCCGCCGCCGATCACCACCATGCGCTTAGGAATCGCTTTTAGGCTAACGGCCTCGCGAGCGCCGATAATATTTTGGCCGTCGAATTCGAAGCCAGGCACTTGGATTGTCGCGGAACCTGTGGCGATCACGATGCCCTTCTTGGCCGTGAGGCGCCGCACGCTGCCATCTTTGCCCTTCACCTCAACCGTGTTCGGCGCCACCAAGCGACCCCTACCTTCCACGACTTCAGCGCCGTTGCTCTTCAAGAGCCCACGCACGCCGCCGGTGAGCTTCTTCACGATGCCGTTCTTCCAATCCTGCATCTTGATCGGGTCGACGCGCACGCCATCGAGTAAAATGCCATGCCCGGCGATTTCCTGGGCCTTCGTGTAAAAGTGCGCGTTGCTGATGAGCGCTTTGGAAGGAATGCAGCCCCAATTCAGGCAGACGCCGCCATATTCCTCTTCTTCAACACATGCCACCTTCTGGCCCAATTGCCCTAAGCGAATGGCACACACGTAACCGCCAGGACCCCCACCTACCACAATTGCATCGTATTCAGCGTTCATGCCCGCGATTTACTCCGCCTGGCTAAGTGAAACAAGCTAGAGCAGCTGCGAGTGTTTCTGGGTCGACCGCGCGTGGATCACCTCGCATCGCTTCCAAACGGGCTTGCGCGCCGGGCACTTGCGCCACACCCGCCGCGACCACCGCAAAATGACGCTTATCTCGCGACCACGCCCCCAACCCTTTCAAAATCGCGGCCTCGGCCTCTGCGTCACCCAAGCGCGCCAAGCTGGTCGTTGCGTGCCACACGAAGGAATTCTTGACTGAGTAGAGCGGCGGAAAGGCACGCCGCCGCAAGCCCGGCATCGCTGCGTTCATACGACACTCACCCGCCAACTCGATTGCCGCGAGTTCGTCCTCAAGATCGCGGATCTTGTGCGTCGCGTTCAGCACGTCTGAAATAATCGACGTCGCGAGCGCTAGCTCCAACCGCACCAAAGCCAAGCCTACCGCGAGCCGTATCCGTGAGCTTTCGTGCTTGGCTTGACGGCGCAACACCGTGACGATTTCTTCGGTGTGCTTGGACGCTGAGAGCCAATGCTCGTCTAGGAGCCGAATCGCCAAATACGCCACCTCAACATCGTCGTCGCGCGTAGCCCGCAGCAGCTGCGAGCGCGCCGCTTCCGGTTGAATTTGGGTCAAGGCGAGCAGCGCCTGAAAGCGAAATGCTGGTCCTTCTGCAGCTAAGAATTTTTCGAGTGCGCGCACCACTTCCGGACTCGACGCCCCCGTTTCTCCCAAGGCCAAGATGGCCATCTGTCGAACCTCAAGGGCCTCATCTGCTAGCGCTTTCAGCAAAGCCTCAGCCGATTCCACGGCCCCCGCGCTCCCGAGCGCCATCGCTGCTTCCCGGCGCACACTGGGGTCGGCGTCTTCCCCGAGGAGCCGCGCCAGCTCCCCACGCGCCTCCACGCCATCGCTCGCTTCCGCATGCCTCCCCAGGTCAACCACAGCAGAACGCCGCACACGCACTTTTCTATCACGCGCGTCTAAGAGTGCAGCGCGAAGTGTGCGCGGCAATGGGCGGAGGCCGAACATTGCAACCGTGAACTACAGCCCCGCGCTGCCAGCCCCAGGCAAACCGGTAGATTGCCCCGCGCCTGACGCTCCCGCTCCCGAAGAGCCCGAAGCGCCACCAGCATTCACGGCCGCAGGAAAGACAAACGGCTTATCTGTCCCCGTGCAGACTTCCGGGGTCCCCATTACGACGGACGGGGGCCCGCTTGCAGGCACCGCGCACACCTTCCCGGAATATGAACCGCGCTCCACCACCGTGGCGCCAATCGGATTGTCAGCCTGATTGAGGTCCAGGCACTCATAGCCGGAGCGACAATCTGAAGTGCGGCCGCAGTTGAGCATGCAGAAGGTGCGCTGCAATCGGGTATCGCCGGAAGAGCAGCCCTCGGCTGCCGACACTGTGCGCTTAAATGCCACACAAACCGCTTCATCCGGACACTTCCCCGGCTCACAATTGAAGATGGTGCAGTACCCGCCCGGCTGGGTGGGGTCACACAATCGATCCCCAGCGCTCGAGCAATCCGTGGAAAGTTGGCACTTATCGCCGATTTTGGGCGAGCAGCTCACCAGCACTAGGCAAGCGAGAAAGGAGGCGCGAAAGGCAGAAAGCATGAAATTCGGTGGGACCTTAGCGGTAGCTTCTTCCGATTGCCACGAGATCCTGAGTGGATCAGGGATCCATAGGGATCACCCTGGGCTTGCGGGCCCCACTCCTCCGGCTTAGCCTTGAAGCCGTGAGCCATCTTACCCGCGCCGCACTTGGAGCCTTGGGAGCTGCCTTTTTGGGCGCGCTCGGCTGCTCGGTGAATGCGGAGCAGGGTCCCAGCGATTCGCACGTAGAAAAACCGTTCGCGCTGATTGCCGTCGAACGCAGCAGCCTCGTGAATTCGAGTGAGCCAGCGCGAGCGCAGGCCATCGTCGGTTTTGCCAAGTTGGCCGCCGGTCAGCAGGCGTCCGCGCGCAGCCTTGGAGGCCTTGGCCTGCGTTTACCTGAGCTGAATCAGTGCGTGCATTTTCCAAGCGCTGAGCCGAGCGCGGGTGCGCTTGAATTCGTCGACGCTGGAGATGTAGTGATCGATGTCGCCGGCGCCCGCACGTCGCTCGCGCCCCGAGCTCTGCCCACCGTGTCCGATTTGATCTCGGGGGTGATCTACACGTCGCGCGATCAAGACGCTCTGCTGTTACCCGCGCAAAGCCAGTACTTCGTGCACGCTCTCGGCGGCGAGGTTTCCGGGTTCGAAGCGGCCGGCGCGGCGCCAAAGCCCCTCCGCGGTATCAATGTCGGCGGCCAAGCACTTGAGGGTGTCTCTCAAGTATCCACCGCGCTCCCGCTGGATGTGAGTTGGGAAGAGGGCGATGCCAACGATATCATGCTCGTCGAAATGGGAGGCGCGCAGGGAGGTACCGCTTGTGCCTTCCGCGATGATCTCGGTGCCGGCACGCTCGCGGCGCAAGGTGCCAGCAAGGGCGCTGGCCGCCTCTCCTTCCATCGGATCCGGACACTCAGCTTGGGGCAAAAGAGCGGCGAGCTCAGCTTCAACTTCGAAGTGACCCTGCCCGTCGAAATTCGAGAATAACCGAGCCCCCGCCGCGCGGCCCTTGGCCCACGGCGCAGCAGTGTTTATAGAGGGGTCCCTCTCTCGACCTCGACCTCCGAATGAGTGTTTTGCACCGCATCTACTTCATTCCCGGCATGTTCGGGTTCGGACGCCTTGCGGGGTACGACTATTTTCATCACATGCGGAGCGGGCTTGAGCGCAGGTTCGCAGCCGCGGGGTTGCGCGTTTCGATCGAAGACGTGCCAAGTCCGCCCACTTCTTCGGTTCGTCACCGCGCGAGGGTGCTCGCTACGACGTTGCGGGATAGCGCAGGGTCAAGTTCAGACCCCATCCACCTAGTGGGACATTCTACGGGCGGGCTAGATGCGCGGCTCGTGCTCTCTCCTGCAGCAGAACTCGGCTTGAGCGAGGAGGCACTCGCCTGGCGCAGTCGAGTCCGCACGGCTGTATCTATCAGCACGCCCCATTACGGCACACCGCTCGCCAGCTATTTCACTACTGTTTCGGGTGCTCGGCTCTTGTACGCCGTGAGCTTGCTGACGGTGGTCTCGCTTTCAGTCGGCGAGCCCTCGCTCGCGATCTTCTCGCGCTTGCTCTCAGGGCTTGGGGGCATTGATTCTCTGTTGGGTGAGAATCTGAAACTGTTCAGCAAAGTGACCGATTCGGTGCTGCGATTCGTGGATCGAGAAGGGCGTGCAGAAATCGTGAATTTTCTCGGAAAAGTCCGCGTGGATCAGGGCGGCATCATCCAAATCATGCCTGAGGCCATGGACCTCTTTAACGCCACCACACGCGATGCGGCGAACGTCGCCTACGGGTCGATCGCCACCTTGGCCCCTCGCCCCCGCTCACTGCGCCTCGCTACACGCATTCGCTCACCGTACGCGGCCCTCACCGCCACGCTCTATTCCACCCTCTATCAGTTCACGAGCCAGCGGCCGGCGAGCTACCACTACGCCAAGCTCACAGCTCAGCAGGCCGATACGCTCGAACGACAGCTCACACGCGCCGTCGCTGATACCGAGAACGATGGCATCATCCCAACGCTCAGCATGATCTGGGGCAAGCTCATCTGGGCCGGCGAAGGCGATCATCTCGATGTGCTCGGGCACTTTCACGATGATGTTCGGCCAGGAGCGCACGTGGATTGGATGACGAGCGGCGCCCATTTTACGCGCGCGCGTTTCCACGAAGAATTGGATTGTTTGGCGCAGTTTCTGATCGATAATTCTTAGAAACCCGGGATAAAGGTCAGTGTGCAGGCGGCGCAGGCGTGCTCTTCCCAGTTTCTGATTTGGCAATGATGCGATACTTGAGTTCGCGCGGTTCGCCCGCGCGCTGATAGCTTACAATTAATTCTTTTGCCTGTTTCAGGGCTTGAAAGGCGTCGTACGCTTGGGTCTCGCGTTCAATCGGCATGCCGTTAACAGCTGTCACCACATCGCCCCTCTGAATATCCACGCCTTGCCAGAATTCTTCTGGAGCAAGATTAACGATCTGAAACCCTCGGAACGCGCCATCTTCTAACTTAGGCTGGACCTCGACATGTTGCAGGAAGCGTCCCAACCCCGAGTCAACAGTGTGCAGCAGCTCCTCTCGCCAAAGCGCTCCCGTTGGAGGGGGCAACGCTGGGTCTTGCGAAACGGCCGGGCGCTCTGAGTGGGGCCGCGGAGGTGGAGATGCCGGCAAAGGCGGTGGGGCCGAAGCACACCCGAAGGCCAAAACCGCTGCAATCATCAGGAGTGGGTCGCGCACGCGGCGAGTATCTCCGAGCCTTCGCGTCAGAGCAAAACAATTGCGTTGAGCTGGCTGCGTCCCTCGAACCGTGGAGCCTTCAAAGCGCTAGCTCCGGGAGCGTCCAAGCCACCGCTGCCACGATCCGCGCGGTGACTTCCGCTTCGGAGCCCTCCGCCGAAACCCGAACCACGTGATCTCCCGGCGCAAACCGCTCCGCCGTGCCATAAGCCTCGGCGAGGCGGGCTTGAAACTCACTCACTTCAAACAGTTCCCGCTTACCGCCCCGCGATTCACGGCGCATTTCGGCGGCCGCCGCAGAGATCTGCAATACCACGGTCAAATCAGGCGCGAGCGATCGGGCGTTTAAGCTCGTGACCCAATCGAGTGCTTCCGCTTCGCTGTTCGCGGTGAGCGATTGATAGATGAAGCTCGACAACCGATACCTGTCGCTCACCACGACGTGTCCCCCTGCAAGCGCCGGCAGCACGGTGTTCTCCAAATGATCCATCCGATCAGCGGCAAACAGAAGCGCCAGCGCCGGCCAACCGAGAACGTGTGGGGCCGCACTGCCCTCCGCAAGCAAGCGATGTTCGAGTGCTTGCCGGATCAGTTGCCCGATTGGGCCCTTACTGGGTTCGAAGGTTCGCGTCGTCATGTGCCCATGACGCTCCAAGAGGGCACACAGATGACCCGCTTGAGTGGTAGTGCCTGAGCCATCCAGGCCTTCGAGAACGATGAAGGAGCCGCGCGCCGGCATCACTCGCGAGCTCCGGGGATGTTCGGAGGAGCATCCTGCCCGAGGACGACGTTGTCGATCAGCCGTGTTTTCCCTGAGAAGACGGCGATCGCCAGCACGCACACTTTGGGCAGCTCGGCGTCGTCAGCGTACGGCACGAGCGTCTCGGGGTGCACAAAACTCACATATTCAACCCGCAACTTAGCCTCGGCGAAGGCCGCTACCACGTGCGCCCGCACAACACCTGAGCGGTGTTCCCCCGCACGATGTTCCGTTATCGCCAGCGACAAAGCCTTCGGGATCGCTAACGCACGCGCTCGCTCCTCGATCGAAAGATAGGCATTCCGAGAACTCAACGCCAAACCATCCACTTCGCGAACGATGGGATGTCCAACAACGCGCACCGGCAAGTGGAGATCCTGCACCAGGCGCTCAATCACTTTCAGTTGCTGATAGTCTTTGCGACCAAAAATAGCCACACACCGCCCTGCCAGCGCAAAAAGCTTCGTGACCACCGTCGCCACACCGTCAAAATGCCCGGGCCGGAACGGGCCACACAGATGATCTGTCAAGCCGCTCACCCGAACGCGCGTCGCGTCACCCGGCAGATACATGTCCTCAACGTTCGGCGTAAAAATCAGGCTCGCCCCAGCAGCTTCACACTTTTGGCAATCCCCCACCAGATCTCGCGGATAACGCTGAAAGTCTTCATTGGGGCCAAATTGAGTGGGATTCACGAAAATCGTGACCGCCACGCGCGTTGCGTGCTGGGCGGCTTCCCTCACAAGCGTCAGGTGCCCTTCGTGCAAGGCACCCATCGTGGGAACGAGCCCCAGCGTGTGCCCCTCAGCTCTGAGCTCCTCGCAGATTGCTTGAAACTCCGCAGGCGACCGAATGCTCCGAGCCTTCATGCTTCTTCGTCGGCTTTCGGCCCGTAACCTGCGGGAAGCTTTTGCCTTTCCACCACGGGCTCAGTGCCGCTCAGCTCACCGAGCACGCCCGCAGGCGCGCGAAATGTGTGCTCTTCGGCCGGGAATTGGCCATTTTCTACTTCGCGCACATAGGCCCGTGTGGCTTCGACAATCTGCTCTCCCAAAGCGGCAAAGCGTTTCACGAACTTGGGCTGCAGCTCACGATACATCCCCAGGAAATCGTAACACACCAAGACCTGGCCATCGCAAGCGGGGCCAGCCCCAATGCCAATCGTCGGGATGCTCAACGCCGAGGTGATCTTCTGCGCAAGCTCGGCCGGAATACCCTCTAAAACGATGCTATAGGCGCCAGCTTGCTCGATCGCTTGGGCATCCGCCAACAGCCGCGCCGCCTCGACCGCGGACTTGCCTTGTACGCGAAAGCCCCCCATGGCGTGAATCGACTGAGGCGTTAATCCGATGTGTCCCATCACCGGAATGCCACAGGCCACAATGCTCCGCACCTGTTCGACCACCGCCTGCCCACCCTCCAGCTTCACTGCTTCGCACGCGCCCTCCTTCAGCAAGCGGCCCGCATTGTGCACCGCTTGCTCGGGGCTTTCTTGGTAGCTCATGAACGGCAGATCACCGACCACATGTGCACGCTCCGTACCCCGGGCGACGGCGCGGCCGTGATAACAAATCTCGTCGACCGTCACCGGCAGAGTGTTGGAAAGCCCTTGCACCACCATCCCCACCGAATCCCCAACGAGAAGAATGTCGACACCTCCGGCATCCAGCAAGCGCGCCATGGTGGCGTCGTAGGCCGTGACCGCCGCAATCTTTGGCCCCACGCCCTTCCGTTTTCGAAGTTCGAGGGCGGTGAGCTTCTTAGAGGACATAGAGCGATGAAATCAGCCGTCGACCTTGCGGCGCAAGCCCGAAAATCTCCGCACTGAAGCCGCGCCCATGTCGCGGGCACCTCCCGTGTCACCCACCGCCTGCTCCTGAGCCACAGCTGCCAGCACTTCTCCTACCGCGGTGGTTAGACGCTCAGTTCCCAAATCTTTATCGACAATCCGCCCAAACTCCAAAGCCGCCGTTCTGAGCGCGACATCGCGCGAAGCTGTAAAAAACAGCACTTGCTGGGTGCGCTCTCTTTCGAAGAGCCACGCTGCTAACTCGACCCCATCGCCATCCGGCAATTCCAGATCCAACACTGCGAGATCAAACGGCCCCTCAAATTCCTTCGCACTTTCGAGATTGGCCGCCCGCTCCACGTCATGCCCCAAACGCTTCAGGCCGATGGCGACAACTTTGGCCAAAGGCGGATAATCCTCCACGAGAAGTACGCGGCTCATCTGGCGAACTCTAGTCACTGCTCACGGTCCGCGCCATCCCAAGAAACAAATTGCTTTGGCAAGACTTGGGTTGCTTGCCTGGAATCGAGGGCCGATGTAAAGCCCCAGCGTTCAGAGTACCCGGCGCCCAAAGCTATGTTGCCCGAAGCGGAAGAGCCCCTGAAAGCTGAAGCGCTCAGGCTCTACAGGCGTTACCGCGACGAGATTGTGCTTAAGTTTGGCCTCTGCCCGTGGGCTGAGCGCGCACTCAGTCTCGGACATGTCGCGGAGCAAGCGCTGTTGGGTAGCCCCGAGATGGTCATGACATCCGTGTCCGGGGTGGTCGCTGAGCTGGCGCTGTCCGAATCGATCGAAGTCGCCCTGCTGATTTTCCCGGAATTTGAGCTAGCGCGAACGAATTTCGATCGTTTTGCTCAGCAGGTTCGCAACATCCTGGAGGGCACCGATCAGGCCGCCGTTTTCGCGTTGGCAGCCTTTCACCCTATTGCTGAACCCAACCGCGGGACAAGTGAGCGGTTTATTCCCTTCCTCAGGCGAACGCCCGATCCTACGTTGCAGCTGGTGCGTTACAGCGTGCTCCAGCGCGTGCGCGAAGGAACACCCCAGGGCACTCATTTCTTGGACCTCCAGGCGTTCGACCCTTCGACGTTTGCAAGCTTGAAGGAAGAGAAATCCCTGCGCGAAAAGATCGCCGATAGAAATCTCCTCGAGGCGGAGCGCGTGGGCATAGAAACGCTGGAAACAATCTTTGCTGACATCCAAGCTGATCGTGCACGCAGCTATCAGCGCTTAGCTGACGCAGGAACCCAACGCAGCCGATAACCGTTCAACATACAGTGTGCATCCAACCGTGCGGATCCGGCGCCGTTCCATGCTGAATCGCCAATAATTGTTCGCGAAGCTGCATCGCCACTGACCCTGCGTCGCCGCCCTTGATCGACCACTCTCCGTTCGCCGTCTTCACAGTTCCGACAGGAGTGATCACCGCCGCGGTGCCGCAGGCAAACACTTCCGTCATGCGCCCGCTTTCAAGATCTACCTTCCACTCATCGACGGAAATGAGCCTTTCCTCCGCTGCAAACCCATTATCACGAGCCAACTCCAGAATGCTGGTACGCGTGATACCCGGCAAGAGCGAGCCCGTCAGCTTCGGGGTAACGAGCTTCACGGCGCTTCCGTCGCGGTACACAAAGAAGAGGTTCATCCCGCCCATTTCTTCGACGTATTTGCGATGCACCGCATCCAACCACACCACTTGGTCGCAACCTTCGGCAAGCGCTGCTTGCTGTGCCACCAAGCTTGCTGCGTAATTGCCCGCACACTTAGCCGCGCCCGTGCCGCCAGGAGCCGCGCGCACGTACTCCGTGGAAACCCACACGGAAACCGGCTTGACGCCCTTCTTAAAATATAAGCCCGAAGGAGAGCCAAACAGCACAAACAGATACTTTTTAGCCGGACGCACGCCTAAAGCCGCCTCAGTGGCGATCATCAACGGTCGCAGATACAGGCTCTCACCGACGCCATTCGGAACCCAACTCTGCTCCTGGCGAATCAGGCTATCTGCAGCAAGAATGAACAAGTCTTCCGGCAGCTCAGGCATCGCCAGCCTGCGTGCCGAAGCGTTTAAACGTCGGGCATTTTGTTCAGGGCGGAAAGTCTTAATGCCACCGTCTGGCTGTCGATAAGCCTTGAAGCCCTCGAAGATGGCTTGGCCGTAATGCAGCACGCTGGCTGCGGGATCCAAAGTGAGTGCCTGGTACGGCGAAAGCACCGCTTGTCCCCATTTCGTAGAACTCGCTTCCCCAGTGCTCATCTCGCACGGGATCGTCACCATGTGCTCGGTGAAAAGCTGGCCAAAACCCAAGTCCTTCATGGCCTGGGCTCGCTCTTCGGCGCTGAGGGGCGAGGCTTTTGGCTTGAACGCGATGCGAGAATCCGTCGACATGTTGAAGCCTTCTAATAGCACGCCCTCGGGAGTCCCAAGCCAGTCGGTCCGTCGCTTTTTCTGGATGCGCTGCTGACACCAATGCCAATGCGCGCGGTTTTTGCCGAGATTTTTGCGTCATCTCAAGACTTCACCGATCCGCCGACGCCCGACTGGGCTAGGCTCGCCGGGTGCAGCAGCGCGTGCAGTTCTGGAAGTATGGCGGCCCCGAGGTACTTCAACCGCTCCCCTCCGAACCACTGGGCGAGCCTTTGGCTGATGCGGTCCTGGTGCGTCACACGGCCATCGGGGTGAATTTCACCGACACCTACCATCGGACCGGTGTGTACCCGGTTCCGAGTTTCCCGTCGGGCATCGGCGTTGAAGCGGCTGGCACGGTTGAAGCCGTCGGACCGTTAGCGCCACCGGCTCTTCTGGGCAAAAGGGTTGCGTATGCTGGAGGCCCGTTGGGCGCCTACGCCGATGCTCGCCTCATGCCAGCAGATCGGCTCGTGGTGTTACCGGAGGACATGGCGGACTCCACGGCCGCAGCTGGACTCCTCAAGGGGATGACCGCAGAGTACTTGATTCGGCGGGTGTACGCGGTTCAGCCGGGCGAAACAGTCGTGGTGCATGGGGCCGCGGGCGGCGTTGGGCTCATTCTCTGCCAATGGCTGCAGCACGTCGGCGCCACCGTGATAGGCATCGTGGGAACAGGGCAAAAAGCCGAACTGGCGCGCGCCAATGGTTGCACGTATCCAGTGGTAGTTGGAAAAGAGGATTTCGTCGCAAGAGTGCGCGAGTTGACAGCGGGGATCGGGGTCGGCGTGGTGTATGACTCGGTTGGCAAAGATACTTTTGAGAGCTCGCTCAACTGCTTGAAGCCGCGCGGTTTGCTGGTTTGTTTTGGTAATGCCTCGGGCAAGCCGGATCCGTTCGATGTCGTGCGCTTGGCAGAAAAGGGCTCGCTCTTCCTCACTCGGCCCACCCTTTTCCACTACACGTCAACGCCGCAAGATCTCGCGCTCAGCGCTCAGCGCTTCTTTGATGTCGTGGCAAACGGGTCCGTCAAGATTCATGTGGGCCAGCACTTTTCACTTGAACAAGCAGCCGATGCGCACCGTGCCTTAGAAGCTCGCCAAACGCTGGGTTCGACGATTTTGGTGCCTGCGCTATGAGAACGCGTGCCTGGGATGTCGCCGTCCTGCTCTTCGACGAAGTCGATCTCCTGGACGTGACCGCCGTGCTCCACGTCCTCTCAGAAACCGGGCGCCACTATAACTTTCGTCCCTATCGGATCAGCTTGGCGTCGGTGTCCGGAAAGCCAGTAGTAAGTCGAGCTCAAGCCACGCTCGTGCCCCAAAAGTCACTCAGTGAGCTAGAAGTGCCTGAAATATTGCTGATTCCGGGTGGGTATGGCGCGCGGCGCCTGCTCGAGGATGCGCCCGCAGTTGAGTGGCTCGCTCGCACCGTACCACTGACGGAATGGACACTCGCTGTCGGTGAAGGCGTGCTCCCCTTGGCGAAGGCGGTGCCTCTCGGCCCAGCGCAGGTGCCAGCCTCCGATGATGTAGCGAGATTGCTCGTGGAATTTGCGCCACAAGCTCATATCGATTCGGGAGCGAGCGTGACACTGAAAGGCAAGCTGGGCTTCGCAAAATTGAGCGCGCACGCGCTCGACTTAGCCCTCGAGCTCGTTTCTGCAACGCTCGGTCAAAATTTCGCCCAGCGAACAGCTTGGTCGATTGGACACCGTTGGGCCCCACTCCAAGCCGATGTCATTTCGCCTTTTCCGGTTTCTGAGCGGCACCACAGGTAGCCGAATGCAACTGTAACGCTCGCCCGCGCGGCTGAGCGAGTAACATTCGGCCCTGGTTGATTCCGAGAACGCGAGATCTTGCTAACGCCGGCTCGTTCGAAAATGCGGGACTGACGTCTTCGCTGAGCGCTTCACTCAAGCGCGCCCCCCCGGCTTCATCCCCCACAAGAAGGTAGAGAAGTGGTTGTTTATGGCCAGAATCAAGCAACAATTCTGGGGCTCCTGGCTCCCAAGCACCCGGCAGCGAGCGCCTCCGAACCGAACCGTCGGGCAAGACACGAGCGAGTTCAATCGTTTCCCGTTCAACACCCGGTGCGGCTTCATTGCGAAACGCCACGATCAGTGCCCCCGCCGCATCCACCGCGCAATCATAGGTCAACACTTGGCCCTTCGGTTCCGAGATATTCAGCGGTTTTCCGAGCGGCTTGCCCGCCCCATCCAGCAACACAACTTGCAAATATCGCCGTTCCGCGTCCACCAGGTGAGACTCCTCCGGCGTCGCCAGGTTCTCATCGCTCAGAACCGCACGCTGTGGCGCTTTTTCGATACCTTCGCTCGCGGCCCACACCAACCAAAAGGCATCGCCCCGTGCCACCAAGCGCGGAGCTTGCGCGTCCAAGAGAGGAGGCGAAATGAGAAATGGCTGACCCGGCTTGTCTAAGGTCATGGGGTTGAAGGCAATTCCACGGATCACACTGTGGCCCTTCGGCTTAGCCTTCTTGTCAAAATCATCCCACACGAGCAGCGTTTGATCGTGCACAGTGCTTAGCGAGAAGGCATCTGAATCGTCACGCCCCACTGCTAGCTCTTCGCCAAAGTGCACCACCGGCTTCAGGTTCGCACCCCTCACGCTCGCGAGACGCAACGTCTTTCCGGCAGCATCGGTATCCGGGATGGCCGCCAGCAGGACCTCCGAATTGACAGCCAACTCGGGCGCCGGACCACCGCCGTGCACAGTGCCCAACGCCACGGGAACTCCCCGGTTCGCCTCAGCAGGTACCCAAACTACCTGGGCCTCCAAACTTTTGCCTGCGGGAACCAGCGCGCCGACCGCAAACCCACCGAAAGCGCTCACCACACCTCCCAGATCCACTCCAAATGGCAGATCAACAGCATCATCAGCGTCGGCAGTGGTTCGCCCCGGCTCACCCAGCGTGAATCCGGAACCTGCACCCAAGTGACACAGCGACGGCGGCGCGCTCTCCGGGTTGGCCGCATTGGCTGCTCCTCCCTTACCCTGTTCTGGAGGCAACTCCTCTACCGCAAGCTCCGTGGTCGGCTGCACTTCAGCCGGGATATCTTGCTTGGGCTTCGGCCGTGAGCGGCACCCGAGCTGGGCCATCAACAGACAGCTCAAACAAGCTACTTTGCCGGATGTCTTCCATCGCATTTTTCGCCTCACCCGCATACACAGCGCTGCACTCGCTAGCAAGCCCCCCAGGCACTACGCTCCCCGCTTGCCACACTGCCGAAGCATCGGCACCCTGAGGCTCTCGTCGACGGTATCAGCGCTCCTGTGACTCCACCCAGCAAAGCTCAGCCCTATGAACCGAACCGATGGTTGCGGCGTGTTTACGACCAAGCGTTCCGCGGCATTCAGGTGGATCCGACGTGGGCAGAGGCCGTGCGCGCTCTCTCTAATGGGGGCACGGTGGTGTACGTACTGCGCAGCCTTAATCTTGTTGATTTTCTCGCGCTCGATCACCTCACCCGGCAACATGCGCTGCCCCGGATCCGATTCGTCAACAACCTTGGCCTCGGCATGCTCAACCCGCTCAATTCAAGCTGGGCGGAAGCGTTAAGCTCTGCGCGCCCAGGCGAGAAACTTATGGACGCCTTGCAGCAGGGTGGCTCGGCGGCACTCTTTCTGAAACGGCCTCCGAGCGTGCTCGACATTGCAGCCGGATCGAGCGGCGAGCGTGGCCTCACCGAGGGCGATGACCTGATCCATGCGCTGCTTGAAACTCAACGGCGCCAAGAAAGGCCCGTGTTTTTAGTTCCGCAGGTCTTCGTGTGGGCGCGCGGACCTGACACACCGGGCTCAAGCCCCTGGAACGCGCTGTTCGGGTCTCGCCAATGGCCCTCCCCGACTCGCACCCTGGCACAGCTGCTGCTCAACCGCGGACACGTCACGCTCAGGCTCGGTGAGCCGCTGAATCTAAAAGAATACCTGCAGCAGACCGGAGAATTAAAGGACGCATCACATGTGCGTCGCATCACCTACGCCGTGCTTCGGCGACTCGAGCGCGAACGCCAAGCGGTCGTTGGCCCGCGCGCCAAAGCTCCGGAACGCATTCGCAATGAAATTGTGCGCAGTCCGCGGCTTCGGCGCACGATTGAAGAGCTCGCCGGCGAACGAACGGAACAACGCACCGCGCTCACGGCTCGCGCTCTGCAAATGTTGGAGCAACTGCAAGCAGTGCCCGATCTCTCGACCCTGAAGGCGCTCGAGGTGCTTCTGCATCGCGTGTTTAACCGCCTGTATGCCGGGATTGAATACGACCCCAAAGATATTGAACGCGTGCGCGCCGTGGCGCGCCGTGGCGCGTTGATCCTGCTCCCCAGCCACAAGAGCCACATCGATTATTTGATATTGAGCTACATCTTCAATGAGGAAAATCTCCCGCTGCCGTTCGTCGCTGCGGGAGATAACCTGAATTTCTTTCCCGCCGGACCTATCCTGCGGCGCGCGGGCGGCTTCTTCATTCGCCGTGCGTTTCGCGGGGATCGTTTGTATGCCTCCGTTGTGGATGCCTATGTGCGTCGTTTAATCCGGGATGGCTACCCCATTGAGCTTTTCCTGGAGGGTGGTCGCAGCCGAACGGGAAAGCTCTTGCCTCCCAAATTTGGGCTCCTCAATATGATCGTAGATGCGGCGTTAGCCGTGCCCGAACAGGAGACGTTTTTCATCCCCGTGAGCATCGGCTACGAGCGCATCATTGAGGCAGATAGCTTCGAACGTGAGCTTTCCGGTGGCGAGAAGAAGAAGGAAGATGCCGCCGGATTGTTGCGTTCTTCCAATCTATTTCGGCATCGTTACGGACGAATCAATCTTCAAGTTGGCCAGGTGATGATCTTAGCTGAAGTGCGCCGGGAATTGGGCCTCGCGGATCAAGAGGCACTCTCCCCGGCAAAAAAAAGAGCCCTTGTAACTCGACTCGGCAATCGAGTGATGGACGAAATCAATCGAGTCACTGCAGTCACGCCCGGTTCCCTCACGGCATTGGCACTGCTGGGCCAAGTGGAACGCGAGATCAGCCACCCCGATCTGGTAACGCTGTGTTCACACCTGCTCGTGGAGCTCAAGGCCCAAGGCGCGCGAGTTGCTACGACTACAGAGGTTGCGCCCGGCGTGCTACGTGCCGAAGCAATCGCCGAGTCGATACAAATGTTTATCGACACGGAAGGCGTCAAACTGCACGCCCCCAATGAGCCCGCACGCATCTTCCGAGCGCGCCCACGAATCCATAATATTTCAGAAAGGAGCCCGATTTATAGCGTGGCCGAGGGAAAACGCCTGGTGCTGGATACTTCAAAAAATATCATCGTCCACTTCTTTGTAGAGCGCGCCCTGGTGAGCCTAGCCTTGCTCGCGAGTGCTGGCCGATCCCCCAAGGCTCGTGTCCGAGAGCGCGTGCAAGAACTCTCTCGGCTCTTTAAGTTTGAGTTTCGATTCCGAGCGGATGCTCCCTTCGACACCATCTTCGATGAAACGATTGCTACGCTCAAAGGACGTGGGACACTCATCGAAACAGACGCTGTCCTGGCTGCTGGCCCAGGTTTCGGTGAATTTTCAGGCAACAAGTGGCTGGATATTTACGCAACTGTGCTGCGAAATTTCCTCGAGGGCTATCTGATTGCGGCCCGTTGCCTGCCGACACTCCTGTCCGGACCCGTTACTGAAAAGGAATTTGAGAAGCTCGCGCTCGCGCAAGGTCAAAAACTTTACCTCGCGGGCATCATTTCGCGGCGCGAAGCTATCAGCACACCACTCATCAAGAACGCTGTCGCCGCATTCGCGGAACATCGCTACATCACGCAACTGGAAGGCAAATGGAGCGTCAGCGAACCTTTTCAGAGCGAAGCCGCTGTCCTCAGCATTGAAGCATCGATCGCTCGCTTCTTGCATGCTCGGGAGCCCGACGCATGAACCGCTGGCTACTACTTCTCGGAATTCTGGCCATGGCCGCTAACACCGCGTGCTTCGGGAGTCCAACGCCGCTCGCGCCCGGCCTCCGCGGTTCGGTGGGGCTACCCTATCACGGCGTGCAAACAGACGCCGCCGAACTCCCCGTGCGCTCGCCTGGCTTGGTGCGGCTCCGCCCCAAGGGTGAGAATCACTTTGGACGCCCCCGCTTGGTTGCCGCGTTGAGTGAAGTGGCCCAACGCATTGAGGAACAATTGCCAGGAGGGCCGCCACTAGTTATCGGTGATCTCGGAGCCGAGTGGGGCGGCAGGATCCCACGGCACAATTCGCATCGCACCGGGCGCGACGTGGATCTCTTATGGTTTTTGATGACGCCGACGCAGATCCCGATCATCAACCCGGGCTTTGTTCATCTTGGCTCTGATGGCCTCGCGCCACTTTATGGGACCGGACAGTATGTCCAATTGGACATCGAACGCGAGTGGTTGCTCGTGCGCGAGCTCCTGAATTCCCCCGAGATCGGCGTGCAATTCCTATTCGTGAGTGAGCCGGTTGAGGGCCTCTTGATCGAGCACGCGCGGGCGCGTGGAGAACCTGCTGAGCTCATCTGGCGCGCAGAAACTGTGATGCTCCAACCCGGGGACAGCGCTCCGCACGACGACCACTTGCACCTCAGAATTGCCTGTTCGCCTGAGGAAATGGTGCTCGGCTGCGAAGGCGGCGGGCCTTATTGGGATTGGCTGCCGGCGCCGCAAGAATTTCATTGGAGCACTGCTGAAGCAGAGGACATCGCAAATAGCGATCCACTCCCCGCCGAGGAAAACACGACGCCGGCGAACCCAGAAAACTCCGTGGCGCAACAAGCGGAACGCGCGACGCCCCAACCCGGTGGCACATGAGTGTTGCCGCTTTGCAAGACACCGACCTCGACTCGGCTCGCGGCTCCGTAGCCTTTGAGAACGGGATTTTGCACCTGGGAGACTGTCTCACGTGGCTGCCCAAGCTCACCAACCATGGCGGGGACGCGTTTGATCTCATCTATGTCGACCCTCCGTTCAACGCGGGCGGCACGCGCGGTGTACGAGCTGAGAAAGGTGAGCGCATTTCTGGCGAAGCAGCCTACCGCGACGCCTGGGGCGGCCTCGATGCATTCTGCGAAATGCTGGAGCCGCGAGTGGCCGCGATGCGCGACGCGCTCAGCATCCAGGGAAGCCTGTGGTTGCAACTGGATTATCGGGGCATTCACGATGCCAAGCTGATTTTGGATCGAGTGTTTGGGAGAGCGCATTTTCAAGGGGAAATCATCTGGGTACCCGGGAATGGCGGCCGACGGCGTTCGGGCCCGAGCGTGACGCACCAAACGATCCTGATCTATTCGAAGACCGCCAGCTTCATCTGGAACGGAGATGCGCCGGAGCTGCGAGAATCCTACGCCACCACCAGTCTCGAGATGCATTTCTCGAACGTAGACGCCGACGGTCGCCACTACCGCGAACGCGTGATTGCCGGCAAAGCCTACCGCTACTACGCCGACACAGGCCGACGCTTGGGGAGCGTGTGGACGGATTGCAAGTCCATGCGCGCCAACACTCCACTCAACAGCGAAGCCACGGGCTACCCCACACAGAAGCCTGAAAAGCTCTTGGAACGCATCGTCCTCGCCTCCAGCCTGCCCGGAAGTCGCGTCCTCGATCCCATGTGCGGCTCTGGCACGACACTCGTAGCCGCAGCGAAGCTCGGGCGGCGCTTTGCAGGCATCGATCAGAGCGAAGTTGCCTTTGAAGTAACGCAGAAGCGCCTTACCAAGCTCACACCATTGGGAGCAACTTGAGCGATGGCCTCGTCGCAAAGCCAAGTTGATTTTGTGGTCGATCAGATGTCCGCAGCTGGCGGCGTCTCTGCGCGTAAGGTGTTTGGCGAGTATGCGATCTACTGCGCCGGCAAAGTGGTGGCGCTGTTCTGCGACAATCAACTGTTCGTGAAACCCACGACCGCTGGCCGCGCCTTCATCGGCAAGGTTCAAGAAGGCTACGCGTACCCCGGAGCCAAAGCTTCGTTCCTCATTTCCGGAGATCGGTGGGAAGACGGAGAATGGCTTTCTGAGCTGATCAGGCTTACCGCGCTTGAATTGCCGTTGCCCAAGCCGAAGGTTTTGAAGGCGAAACAACCCAGCAAAACGAAGGTCGCGCGGCGCGTGAAGGTTCGAACGAAGCGCTAGCCCAGCCGCGAGGCACGCCACGCTCGCGGCGCCAGGGACTGCCCTCACAGCTTCACTTCACATCATCCTCCGCCTTCGACCCACTCACCTGTTCGCGAATATCGAGCCCCAACCCGCAACTGTTGATTCCGTTTGCGTGTTCCCAGCGTATGCTGGGCGAAATCCAACCCGGATCGACATGTCGGCGCAAACGCAGCAACAGCTTGTTCGTTCGGAGTTCACGCAGCTCCACTCTCACGTAATGCGGGCAGGCTCCATCCAACTCGGTCGGGCCCGAGCCATCGTTGGGCTCGTCCATGACGAGTAATCCAAGCTCCGCATGCGCCGCCTGCTTGGCGGCCCGAATCGGCGCTTCATCAAAACGGCGAGTTAATTTCTCGAGCTCAAACGAGGATTCGGCGACTTGTACGCGAGCTTCCCAGTCGGGTAGCAAGTAGGGCAACCCAACCAACAACTCCAGGTAACGGGTGACGTGGGCGGCGACCAACGTTTGCTCAACTCCCGTAAGAGCTTTTCGCGCACGCGACAAAAGCACCTTCTCGGAACGCGCTGCGGGAGGATCGAGCAAGCAGAGCAGGAACGCATCTCGGTAGGAATGGGCCGCACTCTCGGCGATACCTGTCGGTCGCGCAAAACTTTCAAGCGGACCACGCACGTACAGCATCCGACGCAAGAGCTCAGCGGAAAAGGCCGTATCTTCGCGAATCGAGGGGTCGATTTGATCGCCCGCGTAGGCTCGGGCACTCGACTCGAACCAAAGATACTGGCGAGAAACCAGCGTTTTGAAATTCGGAGGCAAGCCCACTCGTTCGCCTCGCAATCGCTCGAGCAACGTAGCGCGCTGTTGGGCCAACTCCTGGTCAGACCTCTGCTTCGCTAGAAGGATGGTAGCCAAGAGTACCACCAATGAAACCAGCACCGCCAGTCGGATCAGAGCGGCACGGCTCGGCGCCCAAGCCCTTGCATCGCCAGGTTTACGCCCGCTCACGCTCACTTCCAGACGTGCCCGGAGCGCAGGCGACATCTTCTTCGTGGCGAGGAACGTTGCCACTGATTTAAACCCTCTCTGGCGTCTGTCGGCTTTGCTTGCTGAGGCTTGCCTCTACAAGCTTCAGCAGCTGATCGCCCGTGACTCCCAGGCGTTCGGCGGTGTGACCTGCCAGCGACGTCTGTGCCACACCGGCCTTGAACTGGTACGTCGGCTGGCGATCGGTGTTGAGCTCCACTTGAAGAAAGTTGAGGCGTTGGATCGTAGCGCTTCCCGCCAAACGCGCGGCAAATGCCAAGAAATGAGTGGTGATGAATACTTGCAAGCCGAGCCGATTCAGCATCGTCAGCACTAGCTCAAAGATCTGCTCACCCTCCGAAGGATTGGTGCCGGAGCACAGCTCATCTAAGAGCACCATCGCCCCGGGCGGCAGACTCTCAAACAGCGCGCGAATACGCAACAGCTCCATCCCGAGCCTGCCTTCTGCTTGATCGGCCTGCACTTGTTCAATCAGCGATGCCACCAAACCCGAGGAGAGGGCCACCGAGCCTTCACGTGCCGGAATGAAAAGCCCAGATTGCGCGAGCAGTTGCGTTAAGCCGAGTGCCTGTAGCAAGCGAGTTTTCCCGCCGGAATTGGGGCCGGTAACGAGTGTGGTGGAAGTGAGCCGGTCCCCGATCAGATCGCAAGGCACAGGCACACTGCCGTTGAGTAGCAGGAGCGGGTTGAATAGGCTGCGCAGATCGCGCAGGGACTCCGCCGTTACAAGCTTCGGCAAACAAACGTTAAGCCCTGCGGCTTCGGCTTGATCTTTGAACCCCAGTGCACCCAAATAGAATTCGCAATCGCCCAACAGCTGAACCATCGCCACGAGTTCGACTTCGAGCCCGCTGAACACCGAATCCAGCAAGCGCGCCATGACTTCGCCGTCCCCGAAGCGGTATCCGCGCAAGAAAAGCTCAATTTTCGAGAGCCAACGCCGCCAGACCGGATTCACAAAAGGATTATCGGAATTCTCGTTCACCGACAGCACTTCAAAGCCCCGAATGCGTCCGTCCGCACCGACCGCGACACGCAAACTCAAGGATGCTAAGTGCGCGTCGTAATTGAGAAGATCCGAAAGTGCTTGATACGGTTCACTGGCGGTGACTTGAGCGCCGAAGGTTCCGAGACAGCCGAGGCCCGATTGGCAGTCGGGAAACTGCTCTGCAAGGAGTTGGAAGACTTGCTTCAACGCCATTAAGATATCGAGCTTACGGCGGTTGGCGTCCCACACGCGCCCGGCTCCCGCATTCTCAAGCAAAGTGCGAAGTGCACACAGCGTGAGGTAGAGCTTTTCGAACGCGCGCCGTAGGTCGTTCGAGCCAGCAATCTCTGCGATGATCTCGCGTCGATATTCGACAATCGCAACTTCCGCTGGCGGTTGGCAGAGCACTCGCGTTAAATGGCGTGTCGAGAGCGTGGCCTCTCTGCCTCCAATCCTCACACGCAGGCATTGCGCGACGAAACGACTGACGAACAGATCGCTCGCAAATCCGCTGGGCTCCCACGTCGAACGCGGTAGAGCTGACTTGTCGAGCGCCTCCGAGAACATGCCCCCCGACACAGCACCGTCGAAGGCCAGGCTGAGGGCGAACTTGGTGTGGTCGAAGTCGATACGGGGCACCGCCCCCGCAGGCTGTAGAAGATCGGGAGTCATCAAATTTCGCCTGCCATCATCCATGCAGAAGATCCCTCGCCAACGTTCGCTTGGCTAGCTGTTGCGCTTCTGACACGTCAGTCGGCCCAAGGTTCCCTGCCGAAAACAAGTAATTCGCCGTCACTACCCCCCCTCTCGGTGGGAGTGACCACGGTTGACAGCAGGATCAGATGTGAGGAATCTTGCCTAAACGCGCATGAATGCTATTCCGCAACGCAGGGCCGTCATCCTCGCTGGCGGCCTGGGAACTCGGCTCCGTCCCTACACGGTCTCGCTGCCCAAACCCCTGATGCCTGTGGGTGAGTACCCGATCTTAGAGATTATCGTGCGCCAGCTGGCCCACGCGGGCTTTGCCCACATCACCTTGGCGGTGAATCACCAAGCCGAGTTAATGAGAGCCTATTTTGGGGACGGAGCCAGATGGGGCGTCCACATCGACTACTCGCTTGAAACTAAACCATTGAGCACGATGGGGCCCTTGCGCTTGATACCCGACCTCCCCGCTCATTTCCTGGTGATGAACGGAGACATCTTGAGCGACGTGGATTACGGAGCCTTCTTGGACACTCACGCCCGGAACGAGCACCTGTTCACGGTGTCCGCCTCGCGCCGCTTGGAAAAGATTGACTACGGGGTCTTGCATGTCGGCGACAACGGCAAACTTTCCGGCTTTGAGGAAAAGCCTGCCTTGCCGTATCTCGTGAGCATGGGCATCTACGCCGTCTCTGCGCGCGTGATTGATTTCATACCTCCGAACCAAGCATTTGGGTTCGATCATTTGATTCTGCGGTTGCTGGCAGAGGGTCAGCCCGTGGAAGTAACTCCCCATGCCGGCTATTGGTCGGATATTGGTCGTCCAGACGACTATCAGCGGGCCGCGGAAGATTGGCCAAACCTTCGCGTGACGCTCGGGCTATAGCGCGTCGAGCATGCGTCACGGCGAAAAAGGGCGGGTCTTGGTGACCGGAGCGAGAGGCTTCATCGGTCGACATTTGTGCGCACAGCTGACCGACCTCGGGCACGAAGTCGTGGCGGTGTCGCGCTCGAGCGGGTTTGACATCACCTCAGATAGGCTTCCGCTTCAGGGTGTGACGCAGGTCATTCACCTCGCGGCGCGAACCAGCGTTCCCGCTTCCTGGCAGGAGCCGGTCGACTTTCATTGGGTCAATGCGCACGGCACGCTGCGCTTACTTGAGCAGTGCCGAAACGTGGCTTGTGCTGTGTTGCATGTCAGCGCGTATATCTACGGCCGGCCAGAGCGTATGCCGATCGCTGAGGACGCCCCGATCGCCGCCAACAACCCCTACGCTTTCTCTAAGTTTGCGGCGGAGCAAGCCTGTGTTTTCTACTCTGATCACTGGGGGTCGTCGGTCTCGATCGTGCGCCCGTTCAACGTTTATGGCCCTGGGCAAGACTCACGTTTCTTGATCCCATTCATCGTAGAACAGGCCCTCGATCCGGCGCGCGAACGCATCGAGTTGCTCGATCTGGCGCCACGCCGAGATTACATCTACGTGAGCGACGTGATCGATGCGATCATCGCAGTGGCCAAAGCAGACGAACGAGGCACGTTCAACATCGGCAGCGGGACCTCCGACAGTGTCGCTGAGGTCGCGAGCAAAGTGGCCGCATTGGCGGGAACCCACAAACCGGTCGTGGCGGTGGGTGTCCCCCGTCCCAATGAAATCGCCGACGTTCGCGCCGACATTAGCCGAATTCGCCGAGTCACTGGCTGGGAGCCACGCGTCTCATTGGACGAAGGCCTGAGGCGCGTCGTAGAGGGTGCTCGCCAATGCTGAAAACCGTGACGGTGCTATGCCCCGTGTACAAAGAAGAGGCCGGGATCCAGGCTTTTCATCGTCGCCTGCGCGCTGCACTCTCCCCGCTTCGGGAGCGTTATGAGATTCGCGTCGTCTACGCGCTAGATCCATCGCCAGACGCGACAGAGCGTGAGCTCCTCGCGATCGGAACCGAGGATCCAACCGTCGAGATCCTCGTGATGTCACGCCGCTTCGGACACCAAGCTGCGCTGCTAGCTGGGATGGACGCTTCGGAGGCCGACGCGCTCGTCATGCTAGACAGTGATGGGCAGCATCCACCGGAACTCATCCCGGAGCTTTTGGCACGTTGGGAAGGTGGAGCCGACATTGTGCAGACCCTGCGCGCGGATGCCGATCAAGCCGGGTGGTTCAAACGGAAGACTTCCGGGCTATTTTATCGCGTGTTGCGACGCGTCAGTTCAATTGAGCTGAAGAGTGGCGCCGCCGACTTTCGTTTGTTAGCGCGCAACGTGCTCCATGTCTTTCGAAGCGATCTCAAGGAGCAGAATCCGTTTGTGCGTGGGCTCGTGTCTTGGGTTGGCTTCAACATCTGCTACATTCCGTTTGAACCCGAGCGGAGAGCTGCGGGCACAACGAACTACCGCCTGAGCACCCTGCTCAACTTTGCGATTGCCGGGGTTTGCTCTTTTTCGAAAGCGCCACTTCGGGCTTGTGCGACGCTAGGGCTCGCGTTTGCCGGTTCGGGGTTGCTGGCGGGAATCGGGCTGATTTTGGCAGTTCTTCTACGAGCGATCGATCTACCGGGATGGGCTCCAGTGCTCGCGGGCTTCAGTTTTATTGGCGGCCTGCAGCTGTTTTTTTTGGGTGTGTTGGGTGAATACGTCGGTCTGATCCTGGATGAAGTGAAGGCACGCCCGCGCTACCTGTTGCAACGTCGATTTCGGGACGGCCAAGATGTTGGGCTGGCTCCCTCGGCAAAACAGAAGGCGTCGCGATGAATGCCAAGTTCAGTTCTCAGGGCCAAAGTGCTGTGTCCCCGGATCTGGAAGCGCGTGTGATCGGTCGCAAGGAATCACTGTTCGCTGGAGATCGCGCGCGCTTCGCCGATGCTCTGCGTGAACAGGTAACTGGGAAACGCATTCTCGTGGTGGGTGGTGGCGGTAGCGTTGGGTCGAGCACCGTCGGGTTTCTGAGCGAGCTGGCTCCAAGTGCACTGCACGTGGTGGACCTCAGCGAAAATTACTTGGCCGAGCTGGTGCGTGATCTGCGCGCTCGTCCCGAGGGGTTAGCCGTGAGTGACTTTCGAACCCTCCCGCTCGACTACGGCAGCCCGATCATGGAGCGCTTTTTAGCGGAATCCGCCGCCTACGACTGCGTCCTTAATTTTGCGGCACTCAAACACGTGCGCTCCGAGAAAGACCTATTCTCTTTGCTCCAGATGCTCGACACGAATGTGGTGAAACACATCCGCTTCAAGCGTTGGTTGGAAAAATATGGGCACGGCAGTCGCTATTTCGCGGTGTCGACCGACAAAGCCGCAAATCCCTCCAGTCTCATGGGAGCGAGTAAGCGTCTGATGGAAGACGTGGTGTTCGACGTTTCGGTCCCACCCGGTGGCAGTGCCACCTCAGCACGCTTTGCGAACGTTGCGTTCTCAAACGGGAGCTTGCTGCAAGGATTCCTATGTCGCTTGAGCAAACATCAGCCGCTCGCCGTGCCCCGGGAGACGCGGCGTTACTTCGTCTCTCAAGCCGAGGCAGGCGAGATCTGCCTTCTGACCTCGCTCGCGGGCCCGGCTGGGCACGTGCTTTTTCCCAACTTTGATCCGGCAACATCGCTCATACTGCTCGAACAAGTGGCGATCGAAGTGCTGCGTTTTGCGGGATTCGAGCCCGAGTTGTATGAAGACGAAGAAGCTGCTCGACGAGCGGTTGCGGGTGCCGCCGCGCGCGGCCGTTGGCCTGTGCTCGTTACTGCACTCGATACCAGTGGTGAAAAGCCATTCGAAGAGTTTGTGGCGAAGGGTGAAGAGGCTGTGCAGGTGGGCTTTGGTTCCCTGAACGGCATCGCACATGCACCTGGCCACGCGGACTCAAGCCTCCTGTACGATCGCCTTTCGGAGTGCATTGGCAACCCAGCCCGCACGCTCACGAAGGCCGATCTAGTGTCTTGGATAGCTGAGGCGGTCCCAGGATTGCAGCACCAGGAGACTGGCCGCGACCTCGATCAGCGGTTGTGAGCGCTGTCTAAGGCCGCTCGGCCCAGCATGCTCCGAACGGTTATCGCACGCTTGATTGGTAATTTTGGTGATTTTGCTGACCCGCCTGACTAGGCTGACGCGATGGCGTGGTGGAAGAAAGCGTTGATGGGGGTTGTCGGTTTGAATGCGGTTGCAGGGCTAGGCTTGGGCGGGTTCGTCTACGTGCAAACATCTGCGTACGCGCACAGCCTCGAAAAGGTTTACGACGTGCCCCTCCCGAGCATCAAACTGCCGACGGATCCCGCGGCGCTTGCCCGCGGCGAACATCTCGCACATTCCGTCCTCCCGTGCGCTGACAGCGGTTGCCATGGGAACGATCTGGGCGGCGGCAAGGTCGATCCGATGGGCCCGATTGGGACGTTTGCGGCTCCCAATATAACCCGTGGTGGCCTCGGAGCCGCTTACTCGGATGCCGAACTCAAGCGCCTTATCGTGCACGGTATCAAGAAGGACGGACGAGGCGTGAGGTTCATGGCCTCGCACGAATTCAACTGGGTGCCTGACTCGGATGTCGCGGCCGTCATTGCCTACGTGAGGACGTTCCCGCCTTCAACACACATGAACCCCACACTTGAGATCGGAACGCTCGGTAAGATCCTAGATAGGCTGGGGATGATCCCCATCGATATCGCTCGGCGCGTCGATCACGGACATATTGAAAAAGCCCCCCCGCCAACGCCAACCGCCGCGTACGGGCATTATATTGCGCGTTTGTGCACTGGATGCCACGGCGATGGCTTGGGCGGAGGCCCGCTCCCAGGAGCACCCCCCGACATGGCGGTTCCACTCAACCTCACGCCGGACCCCACCGGGCTAAAAGGTTATTCGTATGAGGATTTCAAGAAAGTTCTCATGACTGGCAAACGTCGGGACGGGCGCAAGCTGGATCCAATGATGCCGGTGGAGTCTTTCGGTCGCTTCGACGACGTCGAAATGCCCGCGCTCTTCGCCTACTTGCAGACACTGCCCCCGAAGCCCTTTGGTAGCCGTTAGATCGGTAGCGGATGAAAGCTCCGACGCGGACCGGTCACATCCCGTTGCTTCGACGTGAATTGTTGGGGCAAACCGCAACAGCAGCGTATGCACTCTGGCTCGGAGCGTGTGGCAAGAAAACTGTCGCTTGCGCGCCCGAAGTGCTCTCGCCTGAACACGCCAAGCTGCGTGAGACGCTCAAATATCTAGACAATTCTCCGGACCCCGCAAAAACCTGTTGTAAGTGCCAGCAGTATTTGCCCGGAGACAGCTGCGGCACGTGCAAGTTGCTTCCCGGCCCCATCCATCCCTCGGGTACTTGCAGCGTGTTCGTGGGCGCGGGTTAGGGCTGCCGAACTTCTCACTCAGGCATGCCTGCGGCTCGCCCAGGCTATAAAAAAGTCAATTGCCGCTGGGTTTTTCAAGGTATCGCGACTCACTGCGTGGGCTGGGTCGTGCCCCATCAGGATTTTTTTGATGGGAACTTCCAGCTTCTTCCCACTGAGTGTGCGTGGCACGTCTTCAATTTCGACGATCTGATCCGGGACGTGACGAGGCGATATTTCGGTGGCGATCCGGCGCTTGAGCGCTGTGATCAACGGCGCCGACAGCGAAACCCCGGTTTGCAAAACGAGAAACAAATAGAGCTTTCCGTTTGGATCTTGAACACAAGCAGTATCGACCACCAGGCTATCCGAAACCTCAGGCGCTGCTTCCACCACGCGATAAAATTCGCTGGTCCCCATGCGCACACCGCCGCGATTGAGGGTTGAATCCGAACGTCCAGAAATCACCATGCCGCCACGCTCATTGATCTTCACCCAATCCCCGTGCCGCCAAACTCCCGGATACGTCGAAAAATAACTCTCCACGAGGCGCTCACCCTTCGTATCGCCCCAGAAGAACAAAGGCATCGACGGCAGCGGCAAAGTGAGCACCAGCTCGCCCACTTCGCCGACCACCGGGTGCGCGTGAGCATCGTAGGCTTGGAGCTTCGCTCCCAAGGCCGCGCATTGCAGTTCTCCCGCATAAACTGGCAAAAGCGGGCAACAAATCGCGAACGCGGTGCACACGTCGGTTCCACCACTGACCGAGCCCAGCAGAACATCCGCTGGTGCTTCGGCCCCAACGTTCGCGTAGACCCAGCCAAAACCTTCCGCGGACAGAGGTGAACCGGTAGTGCCAATACTGCGCAAGCGAGAGAGGTCAAGATCGCGCCCGGGAACGATTTCTGCTTTCTGACACGCTTGAAGGAAGGACGCACTCACGCCAAAGAAGGTGACTCCTTCATCTTGCGCCAGCCGCCACAGACGCAAGATATCCGGCTCGGCGGGGCTGCCTTCGTAGAGCACCAGCGTGCAGCCTACGAGTAAGCCGCCAATCAAGAAGTTCCACATCATCCAGCCCGTCGTGGAGAACCAGAAAAAGCGATCTTCTGGCTTCAGATCACAATGCAACCTGAGCGCTTTGTTGAGCTCCAATAAGATGCCACCGTGGCCATGCACGATCGCCTTTGGGA
>JBBRRP010000084.1:0-28344 GCA_038246305.1 Polyangiales bacterium
AGCACGCGGCGATCGCGACGGTGGTGCTCGGTGAACGAACTGAACGGCAGCTCGGTCAAGTCCTGATCGACGAGTCCGAGATCGGTGGAATTGCCGTGGAGCACTTCACCACTCGCGGTTATCGCCACTTTGGATACGTCGGTTCGGATTCAGCACCGAGCCGCGGGCGGGAGTGCGCATTCTTGCTCGCCGTTGAACGCGCAGGATTTTCCCGCAAAGAATTCGTGTTGAGCGTTTGTTCAGCAGGTAACGCTGCGAATTCGCCGAGTGAGGTGCTGCTCCGTTCGTTAGCGACGTGCCGGAAACCGGTGGGGCTCTTGTGCGAAAGTGACGCACTGGCGTTGGCGGTCTCCGAAAGGTGTCGTCTGGCAAAGCTTGAGGTCCCGCGAGCTGTGGCCATTCTTGGCGTGGGCGATCATGAGTCGGTGTGTGGGCTCGGGGAACCACCCATCAGTAGCGTTCAGCTCCCGTTTGAACGCACGGGGTACGAAGCCGCAACGCTACTCGGCAACGCGTTAGACAACCAGCAGAAGCGAACGCAGACGCTCCTTTTGGCCCCAACCCGAGTGGTGAATCGGAGCTCCACGGACGCGGTGGCTGTTGGCGATCGGTTGGTCGGGCACGCCATGGAGCTGATGCGCTCGCACCTCACCGGCCCGGTTGGGATCTTGGAAGTGTGCCGGAAACTCAAGTGTTCGCGGCGAATGCTGGAACGCCGCTTTAGCGCCTGCACAGGTTTCACTCCAGCACAGGCTTGGTCTCGTTTTCGCGTTGAAGAAGCACAACGATTGCTGATTGACACCGATTTATCGGTTGAAACCATCGCGACCCGCACTGGGTTCGGCGATGGGCGTCGGGTCACGCTGGCGCTGCGCAGAGCAACGGGGCGAACACCGAGCGCGCTTCGGCGTAGTCTCTGGTGTTAAGGAGCGAGCTCGCTTTAGTCGTGAATTTTGCTGACAGCTCTTGCCGGCAAGGACGGTCAGTGGATCCCGATTGAATTCGGAAGGATAGCAGCAATCTGCTCGCGTGAAATCGTGCCTTGTTCGTCGATTGCGTAGTCATCGCTCTCGACGCGAAAGGTGTTCGACGCCGTAACATCGGCGCGTCCCGTGAGTCGGTACGAAATAAACGGCACCGAGACCGACTCTGCTAGCAGGCCAAGCGCAACGTTGAGCGGGACGCTGACTGGAACACGCACGGATGTGGTCCGCTCCGAAGCGAGCCAAACACCCTTGCCGGGCGCCCGAAAATCGACGGGCAACCCATACTTGCCTCCTATGACCACCTGCCCCCGCACCGCGCGAATCGCAACGTCGTAGCTGTTTGGATTGTAGACGTCGAGGACGAACGTCATCAAGACACCCACGCTCGGGGGAAACGTAGAGAACTGAGCGCCGCTGACCTCCGCGTGATTCAAGCGCATCGTGGGCTTGCTCACGCATCCGTACAGGGCCGCAAATGAGAGAAGAAGTAGTCCGCGAAACCAGCGCGCAAAGCTCATTATTGAGGACGCTAGCAGCTTTGAGCGGTGGCCGCGAGTCTACGGCCCCCCAACGCGCTAATCAAAGACGTATGCAGGCTCGGAGGGAGGCCCGACTCAAATAGGCTTGCGGCACCCGAGCGCGCAGGATCACGCGACTTATGCCGCTTGGCCCGCTTTCATCGCGGCGTCCACATCCATCCACGCGACCTCGAAAATGTGCCCATCCGGATCTTCGAAGCTGCGACCGTACATGAAACCATAGTCCTGCGTTGGACAGGGATCGGCTTTGCCCCCAGCGGCGATGGCTTTGTGGGCGAGCGCATCCACGGCGTCTCGGCTGGTCTCAGACAAACACAACAGAACTTCTGTGCTCGTCTTGGCGTCAATGATTGCCTTCTTAGTAAAATCGGCGAAGCGGGCGTGGCTTAGCAACATCACGTAGATGTTCTCCGAAAAGGCCATCATTGAGGTTGTTTCATTGCAAAATCTCGTGTCGCGTTGTGCCCCCAGGGCCTCATAAAAGGCGGTGGACTCGGCAACGTTGGAAACGGGTAGGTTGACGAAAATCATCTTGTTCATGGTTTTTCCTTTCGGGGTTACATAGGAACGACGATCAACGCGCAAGCAAGCCGACACCCGGATCTGCGGTTCGGTGTTTTTTTTTGCCTCGGCGTCCAAAGCGAATGATTTCAGCAACCTAGCCGCGGCCTTCACAGCGTCGCCCAGATTCCGAATACTGGCTGTCGCATTTGGGTTGGGTCGTTCGTCGTTGTTGCGAATGGCCACAACGTTGGCAGGGTGCCTGGCTGGTGACTCACTATAGCCACGCTTGCCGACACTCCGGATTTCAGACAAAACGGTCTTTATGCTCTACGCTATTTTGTGTTACGATTCCGAAGAGGCCGTTTGGTCGTGGACTAAGGAACAGGAAGCCACGGCGATGGCCAAGCTCGCGGTGGTGCAAGAGGGCCTGTCTAAGCAGGGTCGCCTTGGGCCCGTAGCTCGCTTGATGCCCACCACGACCGCGACCACATTGCGCAAAGGCAAAGATTCGGTGGTCCTTGATGGGCCCTTTGCGGAAACGAAAGAGCAATTGCTCGGGTTCTTCATCGTGGAATGCGAGTCACTCGCTCACGCCCTTGAAACTGCGCGAGATTTTGCACGCGCCAGTAGCTCGGCAGGTGCCTATGAAATTCGGCCCTTGGCCGTCTTTGCACCAGGAAGTTTGAGTGCGTGAACGATGTGATAGATCGCGATTGGATGGAGGCGGCCCTGCGGGGCGCACGACCTCGGGCGTTGGCGGCGTTGCTACGCTATTTTGGGACGCTCGACGAAGCCGAAGAAGCGTTTCAAAACGCTAGCTTAACCGCGCTAACTACGTGGCCACAAAAAGGCCCCCCTCGCGATGCTGCCGCATGGCTGATTTTTGTGGCACGGAACCGTGGCATCGACGCTCTGCGCCGACGCAAGAAGCACGAGGTGTTGCCCGACGATAGGTTCGCCGCATCAGATGATGATGTTGAAACCGAACTAGCACGCCGTTTGGATGATAGAAATTATCGTGACGACATCTTGCGCCTGCTCTTTGTGTGCTGTCATCCCGAGTTATCGGCAACTCAACAGTTGGCGTTGTCCCTTCGTGTGGTCTGTGGCCTGTCGGTCACGCAGATTGCGCGCGCATTTCTGGTGGGCAACGTTGCCATGGAGCAGCGCATCACCCGCGCCAAGCAGCGAGTCTCACAGCCGGATTTGGCTTTCGAAACACCCGACCGCGAAGCTCGCTCCGAGCGACTGAGCGCGGTAGCCACCGTCCTTTATCTAATGTTCAACGAAGGCTACGCCGCCACCTCCGGGGAGGTTCACGTAAAGACCACGTTGTGTGAAGAGGCCATTCGCTTGACGCGCTTGTTGCTGCGCTTGTTCCCGGATCAGCCGGCGATCATGGGTTTAATGTCGTTAATGCAGTTGCAACATGCTCGTGCCGGTGCTCGCATCGACGCGTCAGGCAACATTGTGTTGCTTGAGCAACAAGATCGCTCGCTGTGGGATCGCGAATTGATTGCTGAAGGCCTGGCTCTTCTGGATAAAGCCTTGCAACACCGGCACCCGGATCCCTACCAGGTGCAGGCCGCCATCGCCGCCCTTCATGCCCGAGCATCCAGCCCTTCGCAAACCGATTGGCCACAAATCGAACGTCTCTACGAAACACTGGAACGCTTGCAACCGTCGCCCGTCATCACGCTCAACCGCGCCGTGGCGGTGTTAAAAACGCAAGGACCTACCGCCGCCCTAGAAATGATCGAACCACTTGCCCAATCATTGTCGGGGTATTTCTATTATTTTGGTTTTCTCGGCACATTGCTGGCTCAACTCGGCCGGAGTGACGACGCACGCACGGCCTTCGGACAAGCCATCGCGTTGGCACAAAGCCCCACTGAAGCTGCGCACATCCGCGCGCAACTCGACGCGATCGGCGGGTTTCACAACGGGGATCGGGCGCACGAAAAAAAAGCGACGGCCTCGACGAAATAGAGTGAGATCGCTGTCGCCCCAGCCTGGGCTGGTTCGTCCTCTGGCATGGAAACAACATTCGACACCAACCGCGCAACCCCGTCCAGCGTTCGGGCTGGATCCATTTCACCCTGGAAACGCTGGGCTTCCGGCATACTGGGAGGCCTCTTGGCCATGTTCCTTTTCGTCGATGCCGCCGGCAAGATCCTCCGTCTTGCTCCCTACGTTGAGGGCACTGCCAAGGTTGGCTTCCCCCCGGGTGCCCTTGTGCCGTTGGGACTGGTCCTCCTCGTTTGCACGGCGCTCTACGTCATTCCGCGGACCGCTCTGCTCGGCGCGGTTCTGCTCACGGGCTACTTCGGGGGGGCAATCGCGACGCACGTCCGCATGGGCGAACCGTTTGTCTTTCCGCTCGTATTCGGCATCCTCGCGTGGGCATCTCTGTACCTGCGCGACGCTCGCGTGCGCGGCCTTTTCGGCCACGAAAAAACCTGAAGGTGCGACCAGCGGGCGGCTCTGCGCTCGTGACCCTTTCTTTACCTTCAAGCGCCGCCGTGAATGAAGGGAAACCCGACGAAGGTGAGGCGAGCACCCGAGCGGGACCCCACCGTGACGGACCGTCGAGTTGAGCGGCTTGTCTAAATCGAAGATTGGGGATCGACCGAAGGAAGCGCCAGATGCGCCGTGTGCTGGGTGTCCGGATGAACACAAGCGTTGGTTCAGGAGTCACAGCGGCATCGGTTGCTCGTCTCAGATTTGGGCATTCCCTCGCAGAAATGAGCCCTCCCCCGTACGGCACGATGCTTGCGCTGGGGCAGCTATGCTCCAGACCCCTTCAACATCTACTAGACCTTTTAGTGCACACTCGGTGTTCACCCGTGTGCTGTTTTCTGTGTGTGCGCTGCTCACCTTGCTGGTTTTGTCCACTTCAGCGCTGGCTGAGGGAGGAAAGTCACTTCAAGACCGTACGCTTTCGCCTTACTTCTTTATCGAAGGTGCCGATTCGGGGACGGACAGTTTCCCTCTGCTTTCAACAGCGGTGAACGTCGCCGTGAGCGGAGTGATCGCAGACGTACGCGTCACCCAGACGTACAAGAATGGGGGCAAGGCTCCGATCAACGCACGTTACGTCTTCCCGGCCTCAACCCGCGCGGCCGTGCATGGCCTCAGCATGAAGCTCGGGGAGCGGCTGATCGTGGCCAGAATCAAAGAGCGCGAACAAGCGAAAGCAGAGTTCGATGCGGCCAAAAAATCCGGCAAAACGGCCACATTGCTGGAAGAAGATCGTCCCAATGTCTTCTCGATGGGCGTTGCCAACATCCTGCCCAACGATCAAATCGAGGTCACGCTCGAATATACCGAATTGCTGATCCCTGAGTCGGGAACCTACGAGTTTGTCTTTCCCACCGTTGTCGGTCCTCGCTACTCGAACCAATCAGCAGCCGACGCAAAAGCTAGCAGCCGTTTCGTTGAGAGCCCCTACCTGCACAAAGGTAACCTGGGTCCAGCGTCGTTCAGCATTCAGGGCACGGTAGCCGCGGGGTTTCCGATCTCAAAAATGGGCGTCGACACCCACCCGGTCAAGATCAATTGGGACACCCCCAGCTTGGCGCGCTTTGCCCTCGATTCGAACCAAGCCGCCGCCGCCAACAGAGACTTCATCCTTCACTACCGTTTGGCAGGTGATGCCATTCAGAGTGGCCTCTCGCTCTATGAAAGGAATGGCGAGAAATTTTTCATGGCGATCGTGCAAGCTCCCGAGCGCGTGAAGCCTGCGGAGGTCCCGGCGCGTGAGTTCGTCTTTATTGTTGACGTCTCCGGCAGTATGCAGGGCTTCCCCATCGACACCACGAAGGTGCTCTTGCGTGATTTGATCTCGGCGCTCCGTCCCCAAGACACCTTCAATCTCCTATTCTTTTCAGGCGATTCCAAGTTGATGGCGCCGGCTTCGCTCGAGGCGACCCAAGAGAATCTTGACTTTGCGTTGCGCATGTTAGAGCACATTGACGGCAGCGGCGGGACGGAGCTGCTCCCCGCACTTCAGCAGGCGTTGGCGCTACCGAGTGATCCAGCGCGTTCGCGCAGCTTTGTGGTGATCACGGACGGCTATATCAGTGCGGAGCCCGAAGTGTTTGAGCACATTCGCAATCATCTAGGACAGGCGAATGTCTACAGCTTCGGGATTGGGTCCAGCGTCAATCGCTTCTTAGTGGAAGGTGTCGCTCGTGCGGGCCTTGGTGTTCCATTCGTGGTGACGGATCCGAGTCAAGCTCCCGCGGCCGCCAAGAAGCTGCGGGAGTACATCTCCGCGCCGGCGCTGACACGAGTTGGAGTGAGTTTCGAAGGCTTCAATGCGTACGCGGTTGAGCCCAAAGCCGTGCCAGATGTTCTTGCCGATCGCCCGGTCGTGATTCACGGAAAATGGCGCGGAGAAGCCAAGGGTGCTGTGGTGCTGCGCGGGATCTCCGGTGCGAGGCCCTACGAAGCACGGCTACTGGTGAAAGACGCTAAGAGTGCTCCTGAAAACAGCGCGTTGCCGTATCTTTGGGCTCGCACGCGAATTGGCACGTTATCAGATTTCGCGGGTCCAGAGCTTCCTCCGAGTCAACGGCAGGAGGTCGTAGCTTTGGGGCTCAAGTACAACCTGCTCACGCCATTCACTTCGTTCATCGCAGTGAACGAACAAGTGCGAAACCCTGGAGGCAACGCGACGAATGTGGTGCAGCCTTTGCCGTTGCCCGTGGGTGTCTCCGAGCTTGCCGTGGGTGGCGATGTCACCGGCGCCGATGAGCCCGAGTTCGCGCTTTTGGTTTGCGCGGCGAGCCTTGCTCTTGGCCTTTTGGCATGGTGCAGGCAAGTAGCACCAGAGGTTCACTCGTGATCACTCTGGTGCTCATAGCGGCCACCGCGCTGCTTTGCTTTGCGCTCAAATGGCACTATTCCCACGCTGCGCTCGGCCAGCTTCGCTACATTCTCGATCCGACGGGCTGGCTCGTGGAGCTGTTGAGTGGGCACGTTTTCCGGTTTGAAGCTGGCGTGGGGATCGCGAGTCAGTCTGCGCAACTAGCGATCACGCGGGCCTGCGCGGGTGTGAATTTCCTGATCGTGTGTTTTGCGATGTTGGCGTTTACAGGGCTTCGGAGCTTGAAGTCTTGGCGTAGCCAGGTTGGATGGTTAGCGGCTGCTCTCAGTGCGGCCTATGTCCTCACGCTGCTGGTGAACAGTCTTCGCATTCTTTGGGCTTTGCATTTGCATCGAGAACACCGCGTTGAAGGCACGGTGCTGTACCTGGTGGCGCTTTGCGTGATCTATGCGGGAGCAGAGCAGCTGTTGGCTCGTTTCGCCGCGCCTCGGATGGGGCGCCCGTGGCTTCCTCTGGGAATTTACTTAGGAATGACTATCCTTGTGCCGATCATGAACGGGGCGCTGCGCACGCCGGAGTTTGGGAAGCATGTCCTGGTGGTCAGCGTCTCAACGGGGGTCGTTGCGGGCGTGTGGGGGCTGGGTGTCATGTTTCTTGGGCTAAGAAGGCGGCAGACCCGCGGAGGCCTCTCCAGCTGACCGACAACTCCGTGTAGGATCCAGACATGGGTCGAGCGTGAAGCGAGTTCATAACTACGGGAAATCGGCCGTCCACGTCTTTGCCAATCCCTTAATAGGGGGTCGGAGTGTGCAAACCAAGTGCGCGTTCCTTGCCATTGATGTCATTGAGGCGCCGGAAGATTGGTTGGTACCGGCGCATCGCCACGATTTTTTCGAGCTGATGCATCCTTTGGAAGGGAGCTACTCCTGCACCGTCAATCGCAGCGGTCTGATCCTTCATCCCGGCCAAACTCTCATGGTTCGTCCGGGTGATGTGCATGAGGATGCAACCCGCTCCGCGTGCAAGCTGCTAGCCGTTAAGTTTCTGTTGAGTGGTCTCCACCGTTCGTCGCAACACTTGGAAATTTTTAGCGATCGCACCAAGCCTTCAGACCTCATCTTTTCTGGCACGCGCGAGATGATCGATGCCTATCGAAAGCGGGTAAAAGACGAGGTCGAGGCTCCCGGACAGGTGACGCCATTCCTGCTCGATGCCTGGACTCTTTCGCTGTTTTGGGAGTTTTTGAAACGCCTCGAACGCCCAATCCTTTCCGAAGATTTCAGCCACGCAGGTCGCCCGAATAGCTTAGAAGGGCGAATGCTCGAAGCGTTCCAAGGGCGGCTGAACGAGAATTTGTCGGTACCACAGATTGCAGACCACTTAGGCATGAGTGTTTCTTCATTGGAGCGAGCGTGTCGCAAGGAGCTGCGTCTTTCCGCTGCACGAGCCTTCACACGCTTCAAGATGGAAGAAGCACTGGAGCTCCTAAAATTCACGCGCGCTCCAATTAAGGAAATCAGCGACGCACTTGGTTTCAACAACCCCAACCATTTCTCAACCGCGTTCAGTCGCTATTTTGGCAAGCCTCCGAGCGCTTTCCGGGTGGCACCGATTGAATTCCTCGACGTCACTTGGGAGAAGAAATAGGGTGAGTGTCGAAACTTTGGTACCTGGTGTAGCAGCCTGATCCAACTGCCCGACTGTGTGCCAAGTGCGCCACGGGCTCGCCGGTCAGACGCGACTGCCTTCGCCACTCGACCAAGGGAAAACCTTTGAAATCCAAGTGGCCGGGAGTCGTGGGCCCTTCTCTTGGCGGCCACTTCGATCGGGCATCATGCTTGCTAATCCGTTAGTTATGCTTTTTCCCTCGTCCCGCTCCCTCGTCCTGGCGTCGCTGCATATTTCTACCGCAACCATACTTTTCGCGTGTGGCGGTTCATTTGAAAGCAAGCCTTTTGGTGAAGCCAGTGGTGGCACTGGCGGAGTGGGTGGCGCGGGTGCGCTGGGCGGCGCAGGCGTAAAATCGGGTGGCTCGGGGAGTGGCGGAAGCATGAAAACGGGTGGCGTCACAGGCAGCGGTGGAGTCACCGGAAGCGGTGCGACAACTGGCAGCGGTGGAGCGGCGGGCGGCGGAAAGAGTTGTTTCGTTGGGAATGTTGAACACGCGGATGGTAGCGCCTTTCCCTCAGGCGACGGTTGCAATACTTGCAGTTGCGCCAGCGGCGCTGTTTTTTGCACTGCGCGTGCGTGCATCGAGAAAGTCTGCGGTGGCCGCGCCGGTAACAGCTGTGGCACTGATGAGTATTGCGCGTACGCCGGCAACGGTCTTTGCGGTGCCGCCGACGCTTCCTCGACGTGCAAGAAACGCCCGCAAGCCTGCACCGATATTTTCGCTCCCGTGTGTGGGTGTGACGGGAAAACCTATTCGAGCGATTGTACTGCAGCAGCTTCCGGTGTCGGGTTCAGCACTCAGGGCGAATGCGCACCTCCAGGTACCTGCACGATTAACAATGTGGTTTATGCCGATGGAAGCGCTAATATTCCAGCTCCTGACGGTTGCAATACGTGTTCGTGCGCGGGTGGCGTTGCCGCCTGCACGAAGCTCGCATGCAAGTCTTGCGGAGGCATCGCGGGCCTTGCGTGTGCGTCGAACGAGTATTGCAGTTTCGGTCCCAACCTGACGTGCCTCACACCGGATGCGGCTGGTGTTTGCCGAAGGCGGCCAGATGTTTGCCCGTTGAGTAGTCCCGGGTTGCCGGCACCAGAAGCGATCGCGATCGCGCCCAACGTGTGCGGTTGTAACGGTCAAACCTACTTCAATGCCTGCGCCGCCAATAGCGCAGGTACAGACGTCGCACATTACGGCTCGTGCCCGGTTCCGACTCCTGCGTTCTAGTGCTCTCGCAATGGGCCCATTGGAGGGCCAGTTTGACTTAAATCTGCTAGGCGCTCATCCGAAGTATAATAATCCGATGCGCACGGTTTTTGCGTCTAAATGTGCTAGAAAACCCAGCGAGGTTGGCCGCATAGTGCTACCTGCAGCTGGTAATATGGAGTCTGAATCGAGGCTCCGAGATGAAACTAAGAAAGTCCTCCGCAACGCAAGGTCACAGCTTGGCATTGGTGGGCGTTGCCCTTTTGGTCGGTGGTTTAGCGGCCTGTAGCAACTCCGTGCAGGGCAGCGGGCGCCCTCACAATACTGGAAATGCCGCGAATGCGGCCAATTCCGGGGGCGCAGGGAACATAATCGGCAACGGCACGGGCGCAACAGCCGCAACGAGCCCAGGTTCCGGAGGCAACGGAGTCGTTGTCAGTTTGCCGTCAGGCGGTCCTCTCGGTCCGATCGCGATCAGACGCCTGACCACGCCGGAATATGAGAAAACGGTCCAGCATCTGCTCAGCGTTCCGGAAGGCACGGCGACAACGTTTTTGCCGGACGAGCAATCGTCGGGCTTCAAGAACATGGCAGCGGCTTTGCGGGTTCCGCAAGCTGTAGCCGAGCAATACGCGCGCGCAGCCAAGACATTGGCGTCTGGCGTTGCCGCAAAGGCGACTACTTTGGCTCCGTGCGCAGACTCAGGAGCTGAGCCCGCTTGTGCAGACACGTTCATTCGCTCGTTTGGTCAAAAGGCCTATCGTCGGCCGCTCACTACGGGAGAAGTGGGCGTTTACGCGAAGCTGTTCACTGACGAGCGAGCACGAGCTACCTACGCGGACGGCATCAGCATCATCGTGGAAACGATGCTGCAGTCGCCTCACTTCTTGTACAAGACAGAGATCGGGGTAGGTAACGGGGTCGATCGCCAGCTGACACAATATGAGTTGGCGTCTCAGATTTCTTACCTCGTCACGGGGGACATGCCGGACGACCAACTGTTCTCTGCAGCGGCCGCGAACAAGTTGGGAACGGGGGCGGAACGCGAAGCGGAGCTCCGGCGATTGTTGCCGGTGGGTACGCCGTGGTTGCGGGGGTTTGTGCTGGATTGGTTAGGGATCTCGAAAGCCGTGGAAGCCACGAAAGACACCACGCTATTTCCAACTTACGATACGGGGCTGCACGCGGCGATTGTTGAAGAATCGCATCGGTTTGTGGATTCGATTTTCACCGAAGCTGGAGGGTCAGTTGTCACGCTGTTCAACGCGAATTGGACGTACGCGGACGCAACGATGGCGAGCCACTACGGGGTGAGTGGAGGCCCTTCGGGCACCGATTGGGCGAAGGTAACGTTGCCCGGCCAGCGCATGGGGATCCTGACGCAGGCAGCGTTCCTAACGGCGCACTCGAAGATCAATGATTCGTTTCCGATCACACGCGGGAAGATCTTGAGGACACGAGTGATGTGCGCGGCGATGCCGCCCCCGCCTGCGGGGCTGAAGATCGACCCAGTGGCGCCGCCCTCGGCGACAGCGACTACGCGCGAGAGGATCACGGCTCATTCCACGAACCCAGTTTGTGCAAGCTGCCACACGTTGATCGATCCGTTGGGCTTTGGCCTGGAAAACTACGACGCCGTGGGCGCGTATCGAGACGTAGAAAGCGGCAAGCCGGTGGATTCTTCGGGTGAAGTGAAGCAAATCGATGCGGAGGTAGATGGGCCGTTTGCGAACGGAATTGAGCTGGTGCAGCGGATCTCCGGCAGCCAGGTGCTGAAGAACTGCGTATCGCGGGAAGCGTTCCGGTGGGGCACGGGAAGATTGAGCCTGGATCCTGTAATGGATCCGACGAGCCCTGATTACCCGAAGTACCTAAGGGATAAGAGCATCATCGACGGGATGATGACGAAGATGGTGGGGGCGAACGCGGACATGCGAGAGCTTTTGACGTCGTTGGTGGCGAATGACGCCTATGCGTTCCGTTCGGACAAGTAAGCAGCAACTCAGGTTTCGCGGACAAAAGAAAAGGAAGAAACGAACATGTTGTCGAAATCACTTTTGAAGCGGCGCGAGTTGATGATGAGCATGGGTGCGGCTGGGTTTCTAGCTGTGCCGCTCTTCCGAGAAAGCTTTGTTGAAGCTCAAGCGGCAGCATTCCCGCAACGGTTCGTCGTGCTTTTCTTGGCGGGCGGTTGCTACTTCCCCGACATCGAAGGCGTTGAAAACACCGGCTACGGCACGTGGAAATTCGACGGAGTCTTGAGTCCGCTGGCGTCGCTACAATCCGAATCGATCCAAATCCTTGGTGTCAACAATGAGGCAGGCAGCAGCATGGCCGGCAAGAGCGCCGAGCCACACGGTGCGGCTATGCGAGGCCTCCTGACGGGGGATTCCAGTGTTTCCTCCGCAGGGCAGGCAAAGTGGGCGTCCACCGATACCATCGACCAGCAGATTGCTGCGGTCATCGGCAAGAGTACCCCCTTTGAGTCTCTTCAGTTTGGGATCTCGAGTCGCGGTGCGCAGGTCGATCAAATCAACCTCATCATCAAAAATGCCAGTGCTCTGCCGGCGGTTGATCAACCTGGCACGATGTTCGCGCGCCTCTTTTCCAACTTCATGGCCCCGACCCAGCCTACGATGACGGCAACGGTTCCCGGCACTCCGGCACCCGCGCCCGGGCCGGTTGTCGATACCACTGCTCGTGGCCGGAGCATGCTCGATGTCTTAAAGAATGAGGTCACGGCGCTCAAGGGCGTGGCGGGGGTGAACGAGCAAGCCAAGTTGGATCAACATCTTGAGTCGTTGCGAGCACTAGAACAGCAACTGGGCCCGGCCACTGGCGGTGGAACCGGTGGGGGTGGTGGCGTTACTGTACCGCCGCAGGTGGTGGGCGTTGGTTGCGCGGCACCCACCGTGGGTAACGAGATGGATATTCCGACGGTTGCCGCGCACCAATTCGACCTCCTGTACCAGTCGTTGGTTTGCGATCTTACCCGCGTGGGAACTATGCAAACGCTTTGCTCCGCCCAGAGTGCCGTCGGGTTCCCATACGTTCCAGGGGTTATGGATGACCACCACGGCCTTGAGCACGCCTTCAATCCGCAAATCGATGACGTGCAGAAGTTTTTCACCAAGTATTTTGCGGATTTCTTGAATCGCCTGAAGGCGACGCCGGAAGGCTCCGGCAACATGCTGGATAACACCCTAGTGCTGGTGTGCTCCGAAATGTGTGACGCGAGTGACCACAGGCACGATTACGTGCCCTTCACCACTTTCGGTCGAGGTGGTGGCAAGGTAACTCCTGGTCGCGTCATTCAATATCAAGGCGTCCCGCACAATCTGGCGCTCCGCAGCATGATGCAGGTCTTCGGGATCAATTCGCCCATCGGCGATGCGGGCCTGAACGGCGGTAGCGTTATCTCCCTCTCGTAAGGTCGAGGGCGTTCCCAAATTGCGGGCACTCGCGGAGCTGCTCGAACGCATTGTTCGGGGCGTCCGCCGGGAACGGGGCGGACGAGCGCTGAACGCGCCCGAGCCATTCCGGGCTAGCGGGCGTTCCAGCTTCAGGCCACATGGGCTCGAACGGATACCATTGATTGGGTGCAGGCGCTCACGCGGCGCACTTCAGGCGAACTGAGGCATCGAACGGATGCGGTCGAAGGCATCGCTGGGTGCGTCGGGAGGAAATGGTGCGGAAGAGCGCGCGAGCCGTTCAAGCCAACGCGGATCAAGTGGTTGCCGCAAGTCAGCCACATCGGAGGCCGCAAGGGTCGTGGGTTTGCCTTCCCCGGTTGTCACGCCGATGCCGACGGCAAAGCCAGCGAGCAAGAGGGCGGAGCGAGTGGCTGTGGCGCGGCTGTAGGTGTGCAGGGTGGCTCCGCCTCGGCACAAACGTCGAATGCTACTGAAGGTGCCCACCGTCCACAAATCTGGATGCGTGCGTCGCGAGAACATATCCCAAAAGACAATATCCACGCTAGCTTCGGTTTCGAGAGCCAAGCATGCAGGAACGCTCGCAAGTTTCAGGCGCCATGAGGTGCGGGCCGTTTGGTGTTGGCGCTCCGCGATTAAGCTTTGAGCGGCCGCTTGAGCAGCACCGTCCAAACCGAAAGCTTTGGCATGTTCCGGAGTGCTCGCAAGGCGCAGCGCTTCCACGTTGGTATCAAAGCTCACGATACTCAATTGTCGAACCTCAGGCCCTAAAGCTTCAGACACGTGCCAGGCGGCAATGGCATTGGAGGCCGCGCCGAGGCCCACATCAAAAACCACGAGTGGCGTTGCGGCATATTCATTCAGTCGCTCACGCAATCGCGAGGGTCCAATATACAGCGCTTGCGCTTCGATCATGGGACCCACCACAGGATGCATCACTTCGCCACTGGCTCGGTCGAGCACGGCGTGTGCTCCACCCCGTGTCACCACGACCTCATAGCCACGCGCTGAATCGTTCACAGCTCAACAGTCTCACTCTTCTGTTGTGCGCTGTGTTCGTGATGGTCGATTTCGCCGAGCTTCTTCCGAGCGAATTCCGCGTAGCAGCCATCCTCGATTGCCTGCCGGATCTGCGCCATTAGATCATGGTAATGGTGGAGATTGTGCATCGAGAGCAGGCGAGGGCCGAGCGGCTCGCGGGATCTGAAGAGATGGTGCAGGTAGCTTCTGCTGAAGGTTTTACATGTAGCGCAGCTGCAATTGGCGTCCAAAGGCTCATCGTTAGTCACTGTGGCACCACGGGTGACCCGAACTCGCCCGGTGGACGTAAACGCAGTCCCCTGCCATGCCAGGTGCGTGGGCAGAACACAGTCGAACATATCAACGCCAGCGAGCACCGCTTCCAAGAGGTCGGGTGGTGTGCCAACACCCATGAGGTAGCGTGGTCGATCAGTGGGTAACAAATCAGCGGCCAGGTGAGTGATGGCTTCGCGCTCCGGGCGCGTATCTCCCACGGCTAAGCCACCGATCGCAAAACCATCGAACGCGTGATCCGTAAGGAAAGCTGCTGATTCTCGGCGCATGCCAGGATAGAGGCCACCCTGAACAATCCCAAATAGTGCCTGATTCGGATTGCTGCGGGCGGCCAAGCTGCGGAGCGCCCAGCGATGCGTGCGTTCCATGGCGTCGCGCGTGGTGGCTTCGTCTGAAGTAGAGTCCACGCACACGTCGAGCACCATCATGATGTCCGAGCCGATCGCGGTTTGTACTTCGATGGAACGTTCTGGTGATAAGAGATGGTGGCGCTGATCGGTATAGGCTTTAAACCTAGCACCCTCTTCGCTGATGGTTCGATCCTTGGAGAGCGAGAAAATCTGGTATCCGCCCGAATCAGTCAGCACGGGGCCGTGCCAGCCCATAAAATGGTGGATCCCCCCGACGCGTCGCAGGAGCTCCGGTCCTGGCTGGAGCATTAAATGGTACGTATTCCCCAGGACAACTTGAGTGCGCAGAGCGCGCAGATCTTCCGGCGTGAGTCCGGTTACTGTGGCGCGGGTGCCCACGGCCATGAAGGCTGGAGTTTCAACAACGCCATGCGTGGTGGTGAGCGTTCCGCGCCGAGCGCGTGAGCCTTGATCCCGGGCAATGATTTGAAAGGGAAGGGTCATGAAGAGCTTGGAAGGAGCGGCCGATCGGTGAGCGTTACCTGCTGAGAATTGGCAGTTGTCTTCATTGGTAGATGGTACATTGGCGTCTCAGGTCGGTGTCTGCATCGCACGGAAATTTGCGTTTAGGCTGCTTCCGAGTGCGTTCTAGATCTTTGAAGGCACCTCTGGATGAATGAATAATGCTAGCAGTAAATAGACAATTGAACCCATCGTGCTATTTCCGCTTGCTATGCTTCAGTCTCGAAATGAGGCTTTGCATGAGATATCTCAACACTTCCAGCCATCGCCTAGGTCCAATGTGCGCGGCCCTTTTGCTACTGAGCGCCGCCGCCTGTAGCAACACAGTTCAACAGGGTGGTCGAAATGGTGCCGGAAACGTGGGAGCGGCGGCGGGGGGAAATGCGGCTATTGGCGGCAGCGGGAATAGTATCCCAGGCAATGGAACGCCAGGTAGCGGTGGCAACGGGAGTAGCATGAATCCGCCGGTTCTAATTCCTCCGGCGGGAGCCTTGGGCCCGGTTGCGCTTCGGCGTCTGAACACGCCGGAATACGAGAATACGGTTCAAACGCTGCTTCATGTGCAGCCTGGCACAGCGAAGACGTTTGTGCCCGATGACGAATCCTCGGGGTTCAAGAACATGGCCGCGGCTCTACGGGTACCCCAAGTTGTGGCCGAGCAATATCAGCGAGCAGCGAAGAGTCTTGCCGCGGGTGTTGCTGCTCAAGCGACGACGTTAGCGCCCTGTGCAGATCCGGCGGGAGAGGCCGCCTGCGCTGAAGCATATATTCGAAAGTTCGGACAGCAGGCGTACCGTCGTCCTCTCACCAACGACGAAGTGGCGGCCTACGCCAAGCTCTTCGCTGACGAAAGAGCACGTACATCCTACGCGGACGGCATCAGCATCATTGTCGAAGCGATGCTCCAGTCCCCACACTTTCTGTACAAGACTGAGATCGGAATCGGCAATGGCGTAGACCGGGAGCTCACCCAATATGAATTGGCGTCGCAGCTCTCGTACATGATGACCGGGAATATGCCCGATGATCAGCTGTTTGCAGCCGCGGCGGGCAGCACTCTCTCAACTCCAGCAGGTCGCGAGGCACAGATCCGCCGCCTGCTGCCGACGGTGCCTGCCACCACTTGGCTCCGCGGTTTCGTGTTGGATTGGCTGGGGATCAGTAAGTCAGTGGATGCCGCCAAGGACGCCGCGCTTTTCCCGACGTACGATACCGGTCTCCACGCCGCCATTGTCGAAGAATCGCACCGTTTCGTCGATGCCATCTTCAACGAAGCGGGCGGCTCGGTGGTCTCCCTGTTCAATGCGAATTGGTCGTACGCGGATAGCACGGTCGCAGCACACTACGGCGTCACCGGTCCCAGCGGAGCCGATTGGCAGAAGGTGACTCTCCCCGCAGATCGACTTGGAATTCTAACTCAAGCGGCTTTCTTAACGGCACACTCGAAGACGAACGATTCTTTTCCCATCACTCGCGGAAAGATCTTGAGAACTCGCGTCATGTGCACAGCGATGCCGCCACCTCCTGCTAACATCAAGATCGATCCCGTGCCCGTGTCGGCCACACTCACGACTCGCCAGCGCTTTGCGGCGCACTCAGCAAATCCGGTGTGCGCGAGCTGCCACACTCTGATCGATCCCTTGGGTTTCGGATTGGAGAACTTCGACGCAGTGGGCGCCTACCGGACGACCGAGAATGGGCAGCCCATCGATGCTACCGGAGAAATCAAAGGAATTGACCCTGAGGTAGACGGGCCGTTCGCGAACGGCGTGGCTTTCGCTCAGCGCATCGCCACGAGCCAAGTCTTAAAGAATTGTGTTTCTCGGGAAGCGTTCCGCTTTAGCATCGGTCGCGTCAGCCTCGATCCCGTGACGGACACGACGAGCCCGGACTACCCGAAATATCTTAGAGATAAGAGCATTATCGACGCGATGAAGACACGAATGGAGGGCGCCAATGCCGACATGCGAGAGCTCCTTGTGGGGCTCGCCACGAGCGAAAGCTTCACCTTCCGGTCGGACAAATAAGGCACCACCCCACTGAATGAGCCCGAGAGGATCCCTGAATATGTTGTCCCGAACACTTTTGAAGCGACGCGAGTTGATGCTCAGTATGGGTGCTGCCGGATTCTTAGCCGTCCCGCTCTTCCGAGATAGTTTTGTGGAGGCACAAGCTGCGACGTACCCCCTGAGATTCGTAGTACTGCACCTTGCCGGTGGCGTATATTTCCCGAACGGGCAGGAGGGCATTGGCGGATGGACTTTCGACAAAGTGTTGAAGCCAATGGCCGGAGTACAGTCGGACAGCCTTCAGTTGCACGGCTTCAACAATGACGCCGGGGCCGCCATGTGGAGTCACAGCAACGAGCCTCATGGCGCCGCGATGCGCGGGCTCTTGACCGGAGATTCGAGTGTCTGGATGGATGGTGTGGCCAATTGGGCCCTGACGGACACCATCGATCAACAGATCGCCGCTCAGATCGCCGGGAACACCAAGTTTCAGTCGCTTCAGTTTGGGATCTCCACCAAAGGTGCGCAGATCGATCAGATGCGCATCAGTGTGAAGGGCGGTTCAGCGTTGCCTCCCGTGGATGCTCCTTCCACCATGTTTGCTCGGCTATTTGCTAATTTTATCCCGGGGACCCAGCCCACGACCACGGCAACCTCAACGGGCACTACAGCGCCAGTCGCCCCGCCGGCGGACACGAGCGCGCGCGGACGCAGCATCCTCGATCTCCTCAAGAATGAAGTCACGGCGCTCAAAGCTGTCGCGGGTACGAACGAGCAGCAGAAGCTCGATCAGCACCTTGAGTCGTTGCGGGGCCTTGAGCAACAGCTTGGGCCAGCACCGGGCGGTGGTACTGGTGGCGGCGGCGGTGGTGGAGTTGTGGTTCCGCCCCCCGTTCAGGGTGTCGGATGTGCGGCTCCAACGGTTGGCAATCAAACGGATGTGCCGACGATCGCCGGGCAGCAGTTCGATATGCTCTACCAATCGCTTGTTTGCGACCTAACGCGCGTCGCATCGGTTCAGATGCTTTGCTCAGCACAGAGTGGGATCGCCTTCCCGTACATCGGAATCGCGGACAATCATCACGATCTTGAGCACAGCTTCAACCCCGCGATTGACACCGTGCAGACCTACTTCACCCAGTTCATGGGCGATTTTCTGAACCGCCTGAAGGCCACTCCGGAAGGCAGCGGGAACATGCTCGATAACACGCTCGTGCTCGTGTGTTCCGAGTTTGGTGCGGCGGGCGACCACAATCACTCGCTGGTGCCCCTCACCACGTTCGGTCGCGCAGGCGGGAAGGTCAGGGGCGGGAGGGTTATCGACGCCGCTCCGGATGGCGCGTCGCACAACCTGGTGTTGCGTGCGATCATGCAGCAGTTCGGCATCGATAAGCCGATCGGTGACGCCAACCTCAACGCGGGCACCGTGCCTTCGTTCGCTTAGAGAGCTGAGATGCGGGGGGGGTAGGGCGAGGCGGGGCGAGGGCGCGCGCCCGCTTCCGCTCGCATTCTGTCTTGACACCCCTTGGGGCCGCCGGTAGGGTCCGCGCTGTCACTCGTCGTGGGCCCCGGTGGGTTCGCTTCAAGGGAATCCGGTGAAAGTCCGGAACTGCCCAGCAGCGGTATAGGGAACGAACATCGTCACGAAGCACTGATCAATCCGCCCGTCAGAATAATCTGGTCGGTCGGCGGTTGGGAAGCGACGATGCTTAGGTCAGCACAGTAGTGCACGCCCCAAGTCCGAAAACCTGACGAGGATCACCTGAAATCATCAGGTGCCGGTTCCGAAGCTTTCTAGGGAGAGCGGTGAACCAAAAATGGGCCCAAAATGCGTAAAAACATGCGTTTTGGGGGCCGGCGTCGTGGTTTCGAAAACTTGTGCTCGCATTCTCGTAGGGATCGTAGCGTCGTTGACGCTGAGCGCTTCTCTGCGCGCGCAGCCAGCATCGCCCACGAGTGTGGAGGTCATTGGTGCGCCCCTCCATCCGCATGTGCTCCCACGCGAGCCTGCCATTTCTGGATCCGTCGTCCGGCGTGAGCGCTTGGAGGCACCGGGGGTCGATGCCGCAGATGTGCTCAGGCATGAGCCCGGCGTGGAGGTGACCGAGGTGGGCGGCTTTGGATCTGCAGCTACAGCATCTCTGCGCGGTGCTACGGCGGAGCAAACACCGGTTTATCTTGCCGGGATCCGTTTGAATGACGAAGTGGGAGGGGCGGTCGATCTATCGACAGTGCCACTCTGGTTGATCGATCACATGGAGATTTACCGTGGAAATAGCCCAGAATGTGTAGATGAACTGGGGATCGGTGGGGCCATCTTATTCGAACCCAAGCGGCCCGAACCTGGGATTTCTGGCATGGGCGTTGGACTTGGAAGCTTCGGATCGCGATCGGGGTTTGCGTGGGCCGGAGCTGGAAGTGAAACAGCCGCCACACTGGTGGGCATTGCCGCCAACCATGCGGACAATAACTACTCGTTCGCCGACAATCGCGGCACGTTGTTTGTGGCGGGCGACGATCGAGTAGGGCGGCAAAAGAATTCGGACGTGAGTGTGCTCGATGGGTGGCTGCTCCAGCGTTTGGAGTTGTCGCCCAACGTCCAAATGAACCTTGTGGCCAACGTCACCGCGCGTGAGCAGGGCGTGCCCAGGCTCGCGCTTCTGCCTTCAGAAAGGGCGCGCGCTCGCTACGAACGCGTGCTGACCGGAATCAGCACGAAAGCTCACTTTGGCCAGAAGAAACAGCATTTGTTGACGCTGGCGAGTTCGTTTGTCTCCGCAAATTCCGTGTATGACGACCCAGCGTTCGAACTGTTCCTCATGGCGCCTCGCGTCGAAAACACAGGTCAGCGCGCCGCACAGAAAGTTGCACTGCGATGGGAGCTCGGTCCTCGCCTTCACTGGGATACGGCCTGGGATGCGGCGGTCGATCGCCTGGAGCGGCGCGATGGGGATCTGGAGCTGCCAGGGGCCTCGGCGCTGACGGCCCGTCTAAGCAACGGCATCGACTATGAGTTTGCACGAGACTGGTTCGTGAGTCCCTTAGGGGCGTTTAGCTGTCGCCATGTTTCCGGCTCTTCAGTGTGTGAGCAGAGAGAGCCGGTCGGGCGCATTTCGATTTCGCGCCGCACCGCAGCGTTCACGAGCTATGCCAGTGCTGGGCGCTATGTGCGATACCCTAGCCTGAGTGAGGTGTACGGAGCCGGACTTTTGGTTCGCGGTAACCCACATTTGGAGCCTGAACGTGGCATCACCGCCGAGTTAGGCGCTCGGGCGCAGCAGGCTTGGTCTGGCTCACGGATTTGGGCCGATGCGGCACTCTATTCACGGCAGGTGGATCGCCTGGTGAGCTATGTGCGCAATGCTCAGCGCTATCTCGTGCCGATCAACGTCCGTGAGGCTCAAATACGCGGACTTGAGAGCTCTTTTGGGGCAGAGCTTGGACAACATTTCGAGACCGATCTTTCGTTAACGCTGCTGGATGCGCGCGACACTACACCCGACCGCCAATTGAAAAATGACATCCTGCCGTTCCATTCCAGGCTGGTGAGTGTTCTGGGAGTCGAGGGACGCAGCAACGCGCATCGGCCAGGGTGGATCGATCGAACCAGCGCCCGAGCCACGCTGCTCTATCAATCGAGCCGATACGCCGATCCGGCCGGCTTAGTGGTGATACCGGAGCAACACAGCCTGGATCTCGAAGTGGCTCAGGGTTTTTCTGGGGAAGCTGTCAAAGCGCGCGCACGCGTTGCGAATGTTTTTGATACCGAACGCTTTGACAGTGTCGGTTACCCGCTGCCGTTGCGCAGCGTGTTTGTTACAATGGAGGTCGTGTTAAAATGAAAAAATTTGTTGGAGTGGTTCTCGCGTTTGGGCTCGTTGGTTGCAGCTTGGAGTCTAAAGACATCAGCACTGGGGGTGTTGACGTCAAGGGGAGTGCGAGGTGTCCTGCTGGAATGGTGACGGTGCTGGGCGACTACAAGAGCAGTCAGGTGGCGCTCTTGGACATCCAGGGGAAGGCTCTCTCTGAGTCATTTCTTTCAAGCGGTTCAACCATGGCTTCGGGCATTGCTGCGCCTTTTTCTGGGGACTTGGTGGTGCCATCGACACGTTCGACGGCGCGCGGTGAGCTCACTTTGATCGATCGCTTCGGAACGGATGTGTTGACCTGGGCCGATCCGAAAACAGCCGAAGTGCGTGCACAGCTTCCGATCGGAACTGGGTTCGAATCCAATCCGTACGACTACCTGGAGCTTTCCAAAACCAAAGCTTACGTTGCCCGTTTCGGTGAAAACTCGAGCCCTGGCAAACAACCGTTCGACCAAGGGGGCGATATCCTTATCGTAGATCCCAGCGTGCCGAAGATTGTTTCAACCATTGCTCTTCCACGCGAGAGCAGCTTTCCTCCAGCTCCCGCATCGCTCACCCAAAGGGGAACAACCGTCATGGTGGTCCTGCAGCGCTTCGATTCCAACACTTTTCAGGAAGGGGAAAGTGAACTTGTAGGTATCGACACGGCGACGGACACCGTGACTTGGCATTTCGTTCTCCAGGGCAAGAAGGCCTGCGGGCGTGCCGAGCTTTCACCCTCAGAAAAACTCTTAGCGGTGTCTTGCACCGGTTCAATCAATGCGGACGGAGGACTGACGGATGCTAGTGAGACTGGGCTGCTCTTGTTTGATGCCACGACCATACCGCCAACCTTGAAGAGTACCCTATCAGTCCACGCAAAGCTCGGCTTTCCCTCCCAGGGGGACATCGCTTTCGCGACGGAAACGTCAGTTTTGGGCAAGACACAAACCCCTTTCGGCGGCGTTGGCAGCAATCAGCTGTTTGCACTCGACCTCAACACTGAAAACACAACCGTGCTTGCCAGTGCGACCGCGGACAAGGACGGGAAGGGCAAAGGCATCGTGTACAATGGCCTAAAGTGTCTGCCCGGTTGTAACGATATTTGTTTCTTGGCGGACACGGCTCTGGGCAAGATCCGCCGCTTTGATGCAAAGGCAAACTTTGCGGAGCTCGAAGCTGTTACGATCGGTTCGGGAAGCGGTCTGCCGCCAGTAGGGCTTGGAGCATTCTGAGCCGGCTGAACGTTGGAGGAGGCGCTGGTTTGAACATGACAACGCGTTCTCTCGCGCGCATTGCACCAAACTCGGGAGCTACTACCTGATGCGAAACAAGATCGTGTTGATCGGCGGCGGGGTCCGCTCAGGTAAGAGCTCCCTCGCGCTGGAGCTCGCCCAAGGTCTCGGTGAGAGCAGAGCCTTCATTGCGACGGCGACCCGCTCGGACGCGGAGATGGTCGCGCGCATCGATCGCCACCAACAGGATCGCCGCGGGCAATACGAGACGATCGAAGCTCCGTTGGAGCTCGGGGAGGCGCTCCTTCAGGTGAAGGCTGATGTGGTGGTCGTGGATTGTGTCACGCACTGGCTCTCCAACCTGCTCCTCCAGAAGCTCCCCCGGGAAGCCATCCTCGCGCGGGTGCAGGTAGTTGCGGACACACTCGAACAGCGGCGCTGCCACGTGGTTCTGGTGACGAACGAGGTCGGCATGAGTGTGCACCCGCCAACAGCACTGGGACGCGAGTTCGTCGAAGTGTGCGGCTTTGCACATCAACGCCTGGCGCGTGCTTCTGATGAAATCTACTTGGCTGTTCTCGGCACGCACTTCTGTATCAAGCCGGCACCCGCTGCAGCGTTAGAGGGCAGCTAGGTTCGGGCGGGTTGCGATGCACGCTGTGCGCGTGGAACTGCTGCGCGCTCAAAGGGCTTTAGCTTTCAACTCGGTGCGGAGCAGCTTCCGTTTCCAGAATGCGGGCGACTCGGTTGAGCTTCATCTGAAAATAGATGGGCGCGAAGATTGGCAACAGTGCGACGAACGAAGGGGATACGCGCAGCCCCACCGCGGCGGCAAGAGGGCGAATGATCCTGCACGCTGCCAGTGCCTGAAGCACGAGAACGCCACCTCCGGCGATATCGGCCAAGTGTGAAAGCATGACGGCCGACTCGTTCGCACTGAGCCGCATGATGATCCCGAGCCCCGAGCAACCGCCGGCGAATAGGATGTGGGAGCGTCTCACGAAGGCAAGGTGAGGTAGTGGTCCAAGGAAGCGTCGCATCCAGCGTAGGGCCTGGGCGCGGGTCGAAGCCCGGGCGATCTTGGCTCGGTTGCCCGGTTTGAGATTCAGGGTGATCACGTGGCGGATGGTGGTGTTCCTGAAATGCGGCTGCCGCTTGCACTACAGAGATGGTCAGCTAAGATGACCATCATGAAGGTTAACGTCGCTGAGGCCAAGGCCCACTTTTCAGAGCTGATTTCAAGGGCGCTTTCTGGGGAAGAAATCATTGTCGCTCGCGACAATAAGCCACTCGTCAGACTGGTTCCCGTCACGCGGAAGGTCGCCCGGCGCCCAGGATCCAGCAAAGGCCAAGTCCTCTACATGGCGGAGGATTTCGATGCACCGTTGCCCCAGTTCGGAGAATATCAGCGGTGAAGCTCCTATTGGATACGCATGCCCTTCTATGGTGGGGGGAAGACGACCCTCGATTAGGAAAGAAGGCACGTGCAGCGATCGCTGAATACGGGGGCCACGTCAGCCTCGTGTCCGCTTGGGAGATTGCGATCAAGGCGAGCCTTGGAAAGCTCAGGCTCACCAAGTCAGTCGAACGCTACTTTTCCGAACAGCTATTGGATAGCTCCCTCACTCCGCTTCCGATTGAGCTGCGCCACATCGCGTTCGTCGAAACGATGCCCCATCACCACGGTGATCCATTCGATCGTCTCTTGGCTGCGCAAGCGACCCTTCTTGGGTTAACGATGGTTTCGGCAGATAAGATCTTTACAAAATATAAATTGAAGCGCCTCTGGTGAGCTGGGCGACGCCTCACGAAACCCTTCGACGGGTGGTCCGATCAATGCCATACGAGCACAGCCAGCGCGGCGATTTCCCCGAGCTGTTCGGTGGCACCCAGGAAATCTCCCGTGATGCCGCCCACGCGACGCTGGTAACGATAACCAGTGAGGGCAGTTGTCAGCGTTAAGCACGCGAGAAGCGCGAACGCACGCTCGATGGAGAGCCACTCCAGGCGCAGCGCTAGAAGCAGGCCGACGGTGAGCCAAATGAGGGCGATTCCGGCTTGGAGCGAGCCGGCTCGACTGAGGTCCCCGCTCTTTTGATGCTTCTCATCGGTCACGTAAGGAAGCGTGGCGATCAACACGATGGGCCCCACGCGTGCTGCTGCGCCCACGAGCGGGAGCGCCCAGAGCACACGTGGCCCGAGTTCAGCTGAAAGGCTGACACGGAGGCCAAGCGAAAGCACGAGCGCGGCGGCGCCAAATGCCCCCACGCGGCTGTCTTTCAGAATCTCGAAGACGCGCTCGCGTGTTGTGCCACCTCCAAGCGCATCTGCAGTGTCGGCCAAGCCGTCTTCGTGGAACGCCCCGGTGATCAAAACCGCTACGGCGGTAGCAATCCCTGCAGCACTCCACGCGCCGAGGGGACGCATGACCCAGAACACAAGTCCCGAAAGCCCACCCACCACGTAGCCCACGAACGGCGCATACGCAGCTGCCCAACGGAAATCTTCGCTTTTATACGGGAAGCCACCCAACGGAAGGCGCGTCAGAAAGACGAAGCTGGCCCGCAAGCCTCGAAGCGGTGCCGGGAGCGGATTAGACGCCACGAACGTTCAGCTCTGCGCGCTCGATCGCGGCATCGAGAGTCGACATTTGGAGCATCACTTGCACTGCACTTCTAAGGAGTACGAGTCCCAGGGCGGCGCCGCTGCCCTCTCCCAGTCGCATTGAAAGCTCAAGAACCGGCACCAGCCCCAGCTTCCGGCAAGCGATCTGGGCTCCGGGCTCCGTGGAGCTGTGAGCAGCCAGCAGGAAATCGCGGCACTCAGGGTGAAGCCCCACGGCCAAAAGGGCAGCAGCGTTCGTCACAACTCCGTCCAGCACTACAGGTGTACGGCTTCGTGCCGCCTCCAGTATGAAGCCGACCATCGCGGCAACCTCAAAACCCCCAAGCCCAGCGAGGTGTGATAGAGCCCCTCCCGCTCCAGATTGAGCGTGCCTTTGGAGTGCGATCTCCACCACCGATATTTTTCTTTCTACGCCTAGGGCGTCGAGTCCTGCGCCTGGGCCCACCACGTCCTTGGGAAGAGAACCTGTGAGTTTGCAGATCAGTGCCGATGCACAAGCGGTATTGCCGATGCCGATTTCTCCCACACCCAGCAGTTTTGCTCCTGCTCCAATAGCTTGCGCTGCGATTTCTTCACCGACCGTGATTGCCGCCTTGGCTTGCTCCAGAGTCATCGCAGGTTCGCGTGCGAAGTTGCGCGTGCCAGGCGCAATGCTGCGGGCCTCAAGTGCCACCAGGGAGTTGGAAGGGGCGGGCCTGAGGTTGCCGCTGATGCCAACGTCCACGAGCCGGAGCTCGATATTGTTGGAAGCCGTGAGAGAATTGATGGCCGAGCCACCCAACATCACATTGATGACGACGGCGGCCGTGACGGCAGACGGATAGGCGCTGACACCTTCTTCGGTGATACCGTGATCAGCTGCAAATAGCGCCAACGTGGGTTGCGTGGGAGGCGGTGGAGGCATCACACCATGCGCACCTGCATAGAACGCGGCGAGCTCCTCCAAGCGCCCCAGGCTTCCAGGAGGCTTGGCCAACCGTGCTTGATAGGTGAGTGCGGCCGCGTGCGCATCGGGACTGAACGTAGCTGGGGAAGCCTGGTGTGACATGCTGTTCGTATATCACTTGGGTGCCGTGCTGGATCTATTGAACAAAGTAACTGGACGGGCGAGGCGCCGCCCTGATGCTCCCGTGTTCTCGATTGCGCTGGGCATAGCTTCGACTACGCTTGCCCGCGTATGGGAAAGCTACACGGGAATGCTTGGGCGGGTCGGCTGGGAACAGCGGGGGCCGTGTTGCTTGGAGCGGCCTTTTTCTTTGGATGCGGCGACGGTGTCAACGCCAGCGATACGACGTTTAAATCGGGCTACGCCGCGGATTTGAAGGCCAATGCGTTGGACGCGAAGCAGGCAGATACGCTCTGTGCGGCGATGATCAAGTACGAGCAGGATTATCTCGACCCGAACCACTACGGGTGTTTATTCGACTCCTTCGCCCTCGCTGAGCCCGGCCCGTATCAGGTGGCTCAGTGTGAGGAGCAGCTGGATGCTTGCGAACGCCAGGTGCTTGCGGGAACACGGGGTTACACGTTCACTTCCTTTGCCCCTCGAACGTGCACCCTCGGGCCGAGCTGCGCTGCATCCATGCAGACGCTAGAAGCTTGTGTCACGGCCAGACTCAACTTCGATAACACAAAAAAATGTACGGACCTTGTGTCGCCGATGGGCTTGCCCGCCTGCGACGAGCTCCAGCGTCAATGTCCGTTTATTCAATTTTGAGCGGCGCATGAAACGTTTGATGATCGCGAGGTTGAATTGTTGGAGTGCCTGGTAGACCCATGAGAGCACGTCGAGCCCGACTGCCTGCGGCCGTCGTCGCACTCAGCATCACAAGTTTCTTCACCGATATCGGCTCGGAGATGATCTTTCCGCTGCTTCCGATGTTTGTGGCTTCGCTCGGTGCCAGCACCATATTTCTGGGGCTCGTCGAAGGCGTCGCGGACGCTACGGCTAGTTGCCTGAAGTTGGCCTCGGGTTATCTCGCCGATCACGTGCCGCGCAAGAAGCCGCTGGTGCTCTCAGGTTATATTCTGGCTTCGGTTGTCCGCCCGCTCGTGGCTTTTGCCAGCGCGCCCTGGCACGTGTTGGCGGTGCGCGTCAGCGATCGTGTTGGCAAGGGCATACGTTCATCGCCCCGGGATGTGATGATTGCTCAGTCTGTTTCAAAGGAAGAGGCGGGTCGTGCTTTTGGTTTTCATCGGGCGTTCGATGACGCAGGAGCCGTTATCGGGCCTTTGATAGCTACAGCGCTGTTGAGCTGCGGCGTTGAGCTCCGCACGGTATTCTTGCTGGCCGCGATCCCCGGTTTGCTCTCCTTGTTGGCCGTGGCGAGTGTTCGTGAGTCGCCGGGTCCCGAGCCCGAGCAGGTTCGCATTTCACCGGGCGCCGACGTCAAGCTTCCGAAATCGCTGCGCGCTTATTTTGCTATTTTGCTGTTGTTCTCGCTGGGGTGTTCTTCGGATGCGTTCTTGTTGCTGCGCGCGAAAGAGCTAGGCGTGCCGTTGGCCTTAGTGCCACTTTTGTGGTCGATTTTTCACGTATCGAAGGTGGTCTCGTCCTACTTCGGGGGGAACTTGGCGGATCGCGTGCCGCGAGCGAAGCTCATCGCCCTAGGCTGGGGGGTGTACGCGTTGACGTATCTTGGGTTCGGAGCGGCCACTGCGGCGTGGCAGGTGTGGGCGTTATTCATCGTGTATGGCAGCTACTACGGACTGACTGAGCCAGCGGAAAAAGCGCTCGTGAGGGACCTGGCACCGAGCCACGTGCGCGGCCGAGCCTTTGGGTATTACAACTTCATGGTCGGGATTAGCGCGATTCCGGCGGGTATTCTCACCGGCTGGCTCTGGCAGGCCGTGAGCGCTCAGGCTGCATTGGCAAGTGGTGCTGCGGTGGCCAGCGTGGCGGCAATTGGATTGCTTGCATGGAACAACAGACAGTTCCGTGCCCCAGCGTCAGCTCTGTGAAAACTTTGACCTCGGATTTTCCGTCTGGGGTACTGGGTGCCATGAGTTTATGGAAGCGAAGTGCGTCTAGCCTTGCCCTTGTCCTGCTAGGCATTGGCCAGCTGGGTCTTGCTCCGGGCTGCAGCCTCCAGCCGGATGTGCCGAGCCAGCGGAATACGAGGTCGGGAGGTATCGTGGCAGCAGGAGGAGCCACCACCACCACCACCGCTGGAGGCGGGAGCGGACTCGGCGGACGTGCGAGCGGTGGTTCGGCGAACGCTCTTGTTGGGGGCTCGGCCAGCGGAGGTTCAAGAGTCGCGCTGGGGAGCGGCGGG
>JBBRRP010000085.1:0-28085 GCA_038246305.1 Polyangiales bacterium
AGGCCGAGCAATTGATCGGTGGCTCCGGTGCCTGGCACTGCCCGGAAGCTGCTCCGTCAAAAGAGAGTTCCTAGCCGACTGGTCAACGCATTTCCTCTCAGTGATACTGATCCGAGTGGCTATTCTACGCACCCAACGCAAGGCTTTCGGGCATCCTGGAATTGAACCGCGCTGGACTCGCAGCACCAAGGACGCCGTCGGGACCGCCTATTCGGCCTCGAGTCGCATCTGGTTCACCGCATCGCGCGGTATCCTCGACGAGGTCTACTACCCGACGGTGGATCGACCACAGATCCGCGATCTACAGCACCTGATCACTGACGGAGAAACGTTCTTCCACGATGAGAGGCGTGACCTTGAGTCGACCGGGATCTGTATGAGCGATCACGCGCTGGGCGTTGACTTGACGAACACTGATAAACAGGGACGCTACAGCATCCACAAGGAGATCATCGCCGATCCCCACCGAGCGTGCGTCCTCACCCGAACGCGACTCACTTGCCTTCCCGAGCTCACCTCCAAGCTCAAGCTCTTCATATTGCTCGCGCCGCATCTGGAGGGTGGCGGCTTGGGCAATAATGGTTACGTCGCCACGGAGTTTGGGCGCGAAATCTTGGTCGCGCAAAAAGGTGGAACCTGGCTGGCCCTTGGCGCAACCGTGCCATTTGCCCGCTGCTCGTGCGGTTACGTCGGCAGCTCCGACGGTTGGACGGATCTTGCCAGCAATCGACGGATGGATTTTCAGTTTGATTCAGCTGAGGACGGCAACATCGCACTCACCGGCCAATTGGATTTGTCCCAAACGAGCGAGTTTGTCTTGGGTCTTGCATTTGGAGACACACTTCACGCGGCCGTTACCACGCTGTTTCAATCCCTCAGTTTTCCGTTCGAAGAACAGAAGGCACGCTTCGTGGAGCAATGGACACGAGCGAGCCACGGCGTGCGTTCTCTGGAGACACAGGCGGGCGATGGTGGTCACCTATACCGTGTGAGCCACAATCTGCTGCTCGCGCATGAGGACAAAACATATCCCGGTGCGACCATCGCATCGCTCTCCATCCCCTGGGGTGAGGTGATGGGCGACGACGATCTCGGGGGTTACCACCTAGTATGGACGCGCGATATGGTGAACGCGGCAACGGGCCTGCTTGCCGCAGGGCACACCGAGATGCCGTTGCGTGCGCTGATTTATCTCGCGTGCTCACAACAATCTCACGGTGGTTTTTTTCAGAATTCTTGGATTGATGGCGAGCCCTATTGGCAAGGCATTCAACTCGACGAAGTGGCCTTTCCGATCTTGCTTGCCTGGAAATTGAACGACGCAAGAATGCTTCGCGACTTCGACCCGTATCCGATGGTGCTCAGGGCAGCTGCGTACCTGATTCGCGAGGGGCCAAGAACTCCGCAAGAGCGCTGGGAAGAAAACGCTGGCTATTCACCTTCGACGTTGGCAGCCATCATCGCAGGGCTGACCTGTGCCGCCTGTTTTGCAGCAGAACGCGGTGACGCGCTGACGGCTCAGTTCATAGAGGGGTACGCGGACTTCGTTGAGCGCCATTTGGAGGAGTGGACGGTGACGACCGAAGGCACACTCTTAAAAGGAGTTTCTCGCCACTACATCCGCATTCATCCGTTAGACGCTAGCGATTCACCGCCCGAGGAGAACCCAAACCACGGGGCGCTTCGGCTCCGCAACCGCGAGCCCGGGAAGCGCTCCGAATTCCCAGCCAAGGATATCGTCGACGCCGGTTTCCTCGAGCTCGTTCGCTACGGGATCCGCAAGGCTGGCGACGCATTGATTGAAGACTCGCTTCAAGTGGTAGACGCCGTGCTGAAGCTTGAGACGCCTTTTGGACCCTGTTGGCATCGGTACAACCACGATGGTTACGGGCAAAGAAAGGATGGCTCCCCCTACCAGGGCTGGGGTAAAGGGGGCGCGTGGCCGCTGCTCACCGGTGAACGAGGACACTATGAGCTTGCAGCGGGGCGTGACGTGAATCAGTACTTGCGCGCGATGGAGCGCTTCGCGAGCGGCACGGGTCTACTCCCAGAACAGGTTTGGGACCAAGCCGACTGTCCGAAGCAGTTCATGTATTTAGGCCAACCCACGGGTTCCGCGATGCCACTCATGTGGGCTCACGCTGAATACATCAAGCTGCTTCGCTCGGCGAAGGACGGCATCGTATTCGACAGTATTCCCGAGGTCGTCGCGCGTTACCAAGCGCCCCCCAACTCCAGGCGCACCCTCGAAATCTGGCAATTCAATCGCAAGGTGGCGCAGGTTTCAGCGGGCTCCACACTTCGGATTCAGGCTGCCGCTTCTTTCACTTTGCGCTTCACCGGCAACGAATGGCGCGAAGCGACCGATTCGCGCTCAACGTTGACCGCTCTCGGCATTGCTTTTGTGGACGTGGTGATCCCAAAAGCCCAAACTGCGCCCCTCCGCTTCACTTTCTTGTGGACCGAAACAGGTCACTGGGAGGGGCGCGACTTCGTAGTGGAGGTTAGCTCGTGAAGACCAATCGCACGAGTTGGGTAATTTTAGGAACCTCACCAGGTTCAGATACCTGCGAACGGCGAGGGTGTGGACCACGGCGCACGGGTGAGAGGGCACCAATGTCTGGCGAAGCCCTCTCACTGACAATTCAGATAGTAAGCATGCTTACTATCTCATACGACGTGCTAGCAGCTCTTGTTCAGCGCCAGCTTGGGACAAATAAAAGCCTTCGCAGCTGACTCGCGTCGAAAGTCAAAGACAACGCTGACTCATCGTCACGTCTCTATGCGCGAGATCAGGTAAACCGCTCCGACCACCAGGGTCATAATAAACAGCCCAAGCAAGAACAGAATCACATCTCCATTACTCACGAGAACCTCCCTTAGCCGCTACCAACAAGGCCCCGAGGCTCAGGATGGAGGGTACCCAAAGACCCACAAATAGACCCCGCTCTCGGTCGCCCGAAAACCAAAGACCCACCGACAGCAAGAACGAGAGAAACGCGGCAAGGCCAAATAGGCGAACGGATTTATGTTTGTGCATGTCAACTCCAGCGTTCAACTCAGAAGTGTCTGAATTGAGCTAGCGGGTAACTAGAACCCACGTTGCATTTCGCAAGGGCACGACGGGCCGCGGTGCCGGCGGAACGTTCGAGGCCAGCTCCTCGGAATGCCAGAACGATCCGCTTCATCCACGCTAACCCCTCGGAGCTTCACTCCTCCTGCATTTGAAAGACACACGATGAAAAGAAATAATTCACGCACGAGTTGGTCATCTCGGGACGCTGGCACGAGCTGGTCAGCCGTTAATATGGACGCGCTTCGGACGCTAAGCCGACAGAATACGCCTACCAAAGTCATCGCGTTCAAGCTTGGAAGGACGTCGACGGCCACGGGCACCCCCGCGCGTAAACTGAAAGGTCAGCTCGCAACTTGCTCAGTTGAAGAACGTAACAGTGGTAATGAAAACGCTTTCTGTTAAGCTCAGCTCTCCATGAAGTGGCTTTGGCCGGTGGCAGTGGCGGCAGCGGCGGTTCTGGCCGAGATCACGCTCGGCCGCGCATCCGGTACCCCAGATTTTGCGCTGTTCTTGGGGCGCTTCCACCCGCTGATCGTCCACCTGCCGATCGGCTTCTTCTTGCTGGTCGCGATGGGCGAGGCGGCGACGTTTCTCCCCGGGCTGAAAGATCGTGTCGAGCCAGCGCTCGGCTTGCTCGTGCCGCTGTCGACCGTTGCCGCACTCGGTGCGTTCTTGATGGGCCAGCTGTTGGCGCTCGAGGGTGGCTTCCCAGCCGGCGCGCTCAGTAGGCATCGAAGCCTCACGCTGAGCGCGATCATCGGCATGTCCCTCTGCTGGGTGCTGTACGACCGGCAACGCAGCAACGGCGGGCAGGGTCGTTGGGCGTACCGCGGCGTGATGGCCGCCGCTCTCGGCTGTCTATCGCTCGGCGCGCACTTCGGGGGCACGATGACGCGCGGCGAAAGTTACCTTTCGAAGTACGCGCCCGGTCCACTCAAGCCGCTGCTCCGCGCGCCCGAAGTGAAGAAGGAACCCGCCAAAGGTGCTGAAAAGCCCGCCGCAGCAGTTGCGGAGCCGCTCGTCTATCAAGACGTGCTGCAGCCCGTGCTTAAGCACTACTGCGTCGACTGCCACGGCCCAGAAAAACAAAAGGGCAAGCTGCGCCTCGATTCGCTCGCAGAGCTGATGAAGGGCGGCGAAAACGGCGCCGCCATTGTCGCCGGCGCACCGAAAAAGAGCCTGCTGCTCACACGCCTGCTCTTGCCCCCCACCGACGACGACCACATGCCGCCCGAAGGCAAACCCGGTCCCAAACTCGAAGAGCGCGCGCTGATCAAGTTTTGGATCGAACGCGGCGCCTCGCTGACGCTCAAGGTGCGCGACACCCTCGCACCGACCGTCAGTCGTTCCCTTCTTGAGCATGCCCTCGGGGGCGCGACTCCCACCGACTCCGTCCCGGCCTCGACCGACCCCGCGCCCACGGCTTCCAGCGCTCCAGCAGTCAGCGCCGCGGCCGCACCCGCCGGCTCCGCGCTCGGTTCCTCGCCCACGCACGCTCCCTCGCTCACCAGAGCCGTACCGGTGAACGCAGCCACTCCCGCCAACGGCTCCGCTCCGGCTGCCGCGGTCGCTTCCGACCCCATCGCTCCTGCCACGCAGCCCCCCGCGGTCGCTCCGACTGCCGGCGCAACATCGGGCCCCGCCTTCCTCGCTTCACATTGCGAAAAGTGCCACGGCGCCCAAAAACAAAAAGGCAAACTGCGCGTCGACTCCCTCGCAGCGCTCCTGAAAGGCGGCACCAACGGCGTCGCGCTCGTCCCCGGCAACCCCAACCAAAGCTCGATCATCAAGCGCGTGCGCCTCGCCCTGAGCGACGAAGAGCACATGCCGCCCAGGAAAGAGCCCCAACCAAGCGCCGCTGAAATCGCCTCGCTCGCCTCCTGGATCCGCGCCGGCGCCGGCAGCGGCTCCGCCCAACCCGCCAGCGCAGTCGCCAAGAACGGCAACGGCTCCGCCACGGGCTCGACCCCGTCAGCATCCTCCGCGGCCTCTGCTTCGGGGTCCGCATCGCCCACCGACTCAGCTAGCGCCGCCGCAACACCGAGCGCCGCCGCGACATCAGGCGATGCCGTTGCCACCCACGCCGTCTCTGGCCCGCCCGACGCCGCACTGCTGCAAACTCTGCCCCCGCAGCTCGTGCTCTTCGACGCAGTCCGGCCCCTATTTCGCGAAAAATGCGGCAAATGCCACATCCGAGACAAGCCTGCCGGCGGCCTCATGGTCGACCAACGAGCGCAGCTCTTGCAAGGTGGGTTCAGCGGCGCCGGCCTCGCGCCGAAAGATCGCAAGGCCAGTTACATCATGCAGCGCCTCATGCTCGCACCCTCCGACAGCGATCACATGCCGCCCGAAGACGAACCTCCGCTCAGCGCCGACGAAGTCGAGCTCATCGGTTCCTGGATCGATCACGGTGCACCCGCCCAAGGCCTCACCGAAACCGCCAGCCTCACCGCCGGCGCCGCCCGCGCCCTTTCCGCCCGCCGCGCCAAGCCCGGCCCCACACCCATCTCTGCTCGAGCCGGTGGCTGCGCCGCTTGCAGCGTCCCCGGCGCCCGCCCATCCAAATGGCTCGGCCTCGAAGCCCTCACGCTGCTGCTCGCCGCCTCCGCCCTCCTCGCCACCCGTCGCCGCCTCCGCCCAACGTATAACGAACCCTCCCTGTGGCCGAAGTCGTCGGGGCGTTTCTAGCCGTGTAGGTACGTGCGCTCACCGAGCCATCGGGATACGTGATGTTCGTTTTTCTGTTGGCAGAATCGTAGGCGTCGCCAACCGTGTAGTTCACACCGTCCACGCGCTGCACATCGCTAATGAGGCGGTGAGTGCTCCGGTTTGGTCGGTTCTGGAGACCATGCGAATCATCGAGAGTTTCCTGGGGCGCGATGGGCTGACGAGGTCCCGTGACCGCGGGTTGAAGGCAGGTAAGCAATGCTCTGTTTCGATGAGTCCGGCCTGGCTGCTAGGATACCGGCCATGCCGAGACACCCCACAGGCTCGCTCGCGCAACGCTGGGTTTCATGCTCCCTGATCGCCACAGGGGTGGCAGCTCTCGGATGCGGCCACTCAAGCGAATCAAGCAAGCCTGCGCCGCTAACTGGCACCCATCGCCTGCTCGATAACAGTTTTTTGCCGGTCGGTACCGGTGGGCACGATACCTGTAGCCATGAGGAAGGCGCCACCGCCGATCGCTGGTGCGCGTTCTACAAGACAGTGGATGCCGGCACCGAGCTGTGGGTGCTCAACATGACCCAGGCTGTGGCGGGCTATGATGTCGTTTGCGACGGTACGTCCGCGATATGTCGGCGTCTTTCGTCAAAGTTGTGGACAGACCGAGTGGGCTCCACGGAAAATCACCCTTGGGTCCATCGCTTCGATGGCGATACGCTCATCTTCTACACGGAAACCAGCGCGACCTTAGACACCTTCTACGAGGGGGAAATCTACGGGTGGCGGCCCGGGTGGACGGACGCCAAGAGGTTAACTTTAAGCCACGGTGTTTCCTGCATGGGGCACCACCGCTCGGCGGCCGTGATTTGTCGCAGCGATCCCAGCGTCGAAGTCACCCTGCAGTTCGGGGTCGAGCGCCATACAGCCAAAGACTATCGTATGTCGGTTGGTATCTTGCAGACGGGCAACGACGCCCTGGTGGATCTTGGGGCGCTCTCGAATGCGCGTGGCAGCCTAGTGAGCATCCAGCAGCAAGCCGTTTTTTCAAAGAACGGCCGCTGGCTTTTTCTTGCTCGCCCCGGAGTGGAAGGCTCCGACGGAGCCCCTACGAGCGACGTTCTAGGTCTTGAGCTAGCGCAGCTTGGTACCACACAACCCAAGCTCCTGGCGGAGCACGCTCGCCTCTGGCTGCCCGCGTTCGACGATCTGGGGCTGTATTTTCTCGACGGAGCATCGGCAACTGCAGAAGGCGGCAGGGACCTTTCGCGGCTAGTGCTAGACACCGGGACACCACGTGTGATCGCTACGAATGTCACTGATTATGCGCGACTTGGGGCGCACGACGAGTTCCTGCCCGCAAAGGACGAAGGCGTGTTTTTCCTTGAGCGTTTGCCGAGCGAAAAGACCCTTTCCTTAAAGTTACTGACGGACGTCAGCAACCCAGCATCCACCCTCCTCGTGGGTCGGGATTTGGAAAAGATCCAAGTAGCGATCGACCGGGCCCACACTTTCCACCTCACGCGAGAGGCGGGCGCCTCTGCTGTGGCTCACGTTCAGCGCAACGATGGTTCGGAGGGCGATTGCGTGTTGAGCAATCCGCATGTTGATGCGTTCAGCGGTCACTTTTCAGATGCGGGTAAACGCGTGTTCTGGCTTCAGCTCTCCGATGTTGGTTTGCATGAGGGTTGGGTGGCGCGGCCAGACTGCAGTGAACGCAAGAAGTTCGCCGCGGCTGTGCAATCGTATTTCCCGATCGGCGATGAGCTGGTGGCTTTCACTGCCGAGGAGCCGAAGGCCACGCCGCTCAGAATTGCGCGCACTTCCGCGGTGGGTGACGCTCCGTTGGACGTGCAGGAAATCCACGAAAGTGCGGACACACCCAACCGGGTCATGAGGATCAATGGGTCGCGTTATCTTGTTTTTCAGGGGTTTTCACAGGCGCCGGAGAACGCAGGCATCTTTGTTCACGGTCCGCTTGAAGCTGATTTGCGGTAGGCCTCGTGTACATATGCAGGGATCCCCCGACGAGGTTGCGTCATTTCTCCGAGCGCTCCCCTACCAGGTTGATTGCCCTGAAAGCGCGGCGTTTCCAGCAGGAGAAAGGCATCATTGACTGCCTCACTTTGTGAGGTATCATGCCTCATATAGTGAGGCATGTCAGTCAAATCACGCTACGAGGTTTGGAGCCGCGGCTGCTAGCGGAAGTGCAGAAGGTTGCGCGTCGCAAAGGCGTGTCCATGAACAAGGCGGCGCTCAGTATCTTAAAACAGGGCGCCGGCATCGACGAGCCATCTGATACGACCCGCATCGGGGCAGCCGTGGATCGCTTCGTGGGCAGCTGGACCAAAGTAGAGGCGGGTCAGTTCTCGAAGTCGATCCGCTCTCTTGAGCAGGTTGACGAAGAGCTTTGGAAATGAAGCTCCTTCTGGACACCAACGCCTACGTTGCCCTGATGAAAGGAGATGAGGCGACTGCGACTTTGGTGCGGAGCGCGGAGCAGCTGGTGTTCTCCACGGTGGTTGTGGGTGAGTTGTTGTTCGGCTTCAGAAATGGCAGTCGCTACGAGCGGAATGCCACTCAGCTTGACGAGTTTTTGGCGCAACCGTGGGCCACTCTACAGTCCGTGACGAGAATTACGGCAGACCGATTTGGCAGAGTTGCAGCCCAGCTTCGTAGAGCGGGCACTCCTATCCCGAGTAACGACATCTGGATCGCAGCCCAAGCCTTCGAGACCGGCGCCGATCTCGTCACGTTCGACCGGCACTTCACGACCGTCCTGGGACTCGTGGTCAGGATGCCCTGGTAAGAGCCAAAGTGAGTAGTTGAGCTAGGCACGCTTCAGGCTTCAAGCGATTTTCCGCTGGCGCCGCGCAAACTCTCACGTAGCTGGGCTGCGCTTACATGGCGTCTGCGCTCGCACACGCCGCTCAGAATTGCGCGCACTTCTGCGGTGAGTGACGCTCCGTTGGGCGTGCAGGAATCCACGAAAGTGCGGACACACCCAACCGGGTCATGTGGATCAACGGGTCGCGTTATCTTGTTTTTCAAGGGTTTTCACAGTCACCTGAGAACGCTGGCGTCTTTGTTCACGGTCCACTTGTAGCTGAGTCGCGGTAGGCCTCGTGCCGCCCCGGAAGTGGACTGTCGTCGATGGTAGCGCCTTGGTGCCAGGCGCGGTCTGGACCCAAACCGCGTCAGTGCGCGTGCGATGGAAGCCCGTCGTGCACGTGCGGACCACGCTGATGCTGCGCCTCGCCTGCATCGGCTGCCGGATCGACATGGATGACGACGCCCGAGAGGAATTTGAGGTGGTGCTGGAGCTCATGCTGGACCGTGGTGACGATCGCGTGTGCAGCGGAGACGGTCAGGTCCGAGGCAACTGCGACATTCACCTCGGCGCGGAGACGGTGGCCGATCCAGCGCGCGCGCACCTCGGCAACGCTTACGATCCCTGGCACACCGAGCGCTATTGACCGCACCTCGTCGATCACCTCGGGCTCGACACCGTCGAGCATGCGGGTGAAAATCGCCTTCACTGATTGCCAGACGACACCGAGGATCGCGACGGTGATGACCAGGCCAATAATCGGGTCCGCCGCTTGGTAACCGAAGTGGACCCCCAGTGCTCCGACAAGCACAGCGAGGCTGGTCCACCCGTCAGTACGCGCGTGGTAGCCGTCGGCGATCAGGGCGGCGCTGCCGATCTGCTTCCCGACTCGGATCCGGAAGATCGCGACGCCTTCGTTACCGAGAAAGCCGATGATCGATGCTCCGATGATCGCGCCAAGGTGATCCACGGCGTGCGGATGGATGAGTCGGTCGACCGCTGCGTAGCCCGCGACGATCGCGCTCGTGATGATGGTGAGGATGACGGCAAGTCCGGCGAGATCCTCGACTCGGCCGAACCCGAAGGTGAAGCTCCGCGTCGGCGGGCGGCGTGCGAATAGGAACGCGATCGCTAGCGGCACGGCGGTGGCCGCATCACCGAAGTTGTGAATCATGTCGGCGAGCAAAGCGACGCTGTGCGAAAGAATTACGACAACGAGCTGGAGTGATGCCGTGATCAGCAAGCCCACGAACGACCACTTCACCGCCCACAGTCCACGCGCGGTCGTCGTGATCATGGGATCTACGATGCCGTGCTTGTGACCATGCCCACCGGTGCCGTGCTCGTGACCATGCCCGCGGCTGGAGTCGACGCGGCTACCGTGCGCGTGCCCGTGGGCTTCCTCGGTGAACTGCGTCTCGTAGGTCTTTCGCTCCTGGTCCGTGCCGACAGTGAGCATGACGTGGAACTCGTGGGGTTCCGGAATGTCCGTCGTCGACTCGACGAAGGTCTCCTGCGGTCGGAAATTGAACACCTGCCGCTCGCCGCCCGGTCGAAGCGTTGCGATCTCGACATCTGGGCGCGGCGCGATCGGGGCGCGCTGCTCATCGAAGAAATAGAGCCGAAAACATGGTGGTACGTTGGTCTCAAAGACGCTGATCTCGACGAAGCCGTCGGCGACGGCGAGTTGCGGTCCCCCGTGGGGTCCGTGGCGACCGTCCGTCTCACCACGTGCCCCGGGCAGGTTTCGGCTGTGCATTGACACATTACATGCTCACTTGATAAAGTTGTCAACTATGGGTTCGATCTCGAAGCACTTGCTCCCGGAGATCGTCAGCGCGAAGAAGATCGCAGCGGCTCGACGAGGCCTACCGGCCCCGACGATCGTCCGCGACGCGGTGGATGTCTTCAAGCTGCTGGCGAATCCAGTCCGGCTCTCGCTTATGCACGCCCTCGCCCACGACGAGCTGACGGTCGGTGACATCGCCCGCGCGCTGGAGCTGTCGCTCTCGGTGACGAGCCACCAACTTGCGCTACTTCGGCGGATGCGGTTGGTCGACTCGCGCGATGAGGGGCGGCTCACGTTCTACCGAGCGACGGACGAATTTGTGGCCCACCTCGTCCACGACTGCCTCGCGCACGTGGGCGACCGGCCCGGTGCGCACAAGCCGAAGCATCACCACGCCCACCGCCTGCCGCGCTCGCGCCGGGCCATGGTGGTGGCCGTTGGCTAGCGACCGCTGGACATGTTATTGGATCGGTAGGAGGGAACCTCTTTTAGTGAAAAACAAGCAAACGACGACGCGATCGCAAACGTTCCGGAGCTGGCCGTTGGGCGTAATCGTAGGCGTGATCCTCTTGGGATCCATCGGTTCAGTGCTGCACGGGTCGATCGCGCGCTGGAACCTTCTACTCAATCCAGGCCTCACAACCATAGGCATGATTATGCTCCTTCGCGTGCATCGGCGACAGCGACGAGAGGCTCGCGCTATGGATCGCAAGCTCGACCAACTGCTCGAAGACACGGCGCGGCTCGCCCCCTCGCGAGTCCCGGGGGTGACGTTGAAAGCCCCGTCTGATTCTGAAACGCGGAAACTTCATTGATCCGCCTTTTCGACCAGGGCATAAGGACACGACATGGCTGAGAATCAAGACGAACTCGATGTCGATCATGACGACACCATCCCGCATTCGGAGCCCGCGGGGGGCACGCGGTCGCTTGAGGCTGCCATCGCCAACCAAAAGAGTCCGGTCAAGCGGATCTTGATGCTCCTCGGCCCGGGGCTCGTGACCGGCGCTTCGGACGACGACCCTTCGGGCATCGGCACCTATACTACCGCGGGCGCCTCGCTCGGCCTCGCGACGCTCTGGACGGCGCCGCTCACGTTCCCATTAATGTTCGCTGTGCAATTGACGTGCGCGAAAATCGGAATGGTTGCGGGCATGGGCCTCGGGAGCGTTCTTCGCCGGCACTACTCACGATGGATACTCGTGCCAGCACTGGTGGCGCTTGTTGCCGCCAACACCATCAACGCAGGAGCCGATATCGGCGCTATCGCAGCGGCGATCAACCTGCTGTTGCCCATTCCCATCGGGTTCTTGGTGCCTCCCATAGCGCTGCTCATCCTCGCGCTCCAAATATGGGGATCTTATCGGCTCATCGCCCGCGTCTTCAAGTGGCTGGCGCTCGCGCTTTTTGCTTATATCGGAGCAGCTCTGTTGGCGAAGCCCGACTGGTTTCAGGTGATCAAATACACGTTCGTACCGACCTTCCGTACAGACCATTCCTATATCTTGATGCTCGTTGCCATCATGGGGACGACCATTTCGCCCTATCTCTTCTTCTGGCAGGCTAGCCAGGAGGTCGAAGAGGAGGTCCACATGGGCCGCTATCATCTCTGGCAGCGGAAGGGAGCCACCAAGAATGAGTTGAGATTTGCTGCGTGGGACGTGGGTATCGGCATGTTCTTCTGCAACATCGTTTTCTATTTCGTGATCCTCGCCTCGGCAGCAACGCTCCACCGGGCTGGGCTCACGAACGTAGAGTCTGCCACCGATGCCGCGCGCGCCCTAGAGCCTCTGGCAGGGAGAGCCGCGAAGTATCTATTCGCCATCGGCTTGATCGGGTCGGGCCTCTTGGCGGTGCCGGTGCTAACCGGCACTTGCGGATATGCGGTCGCAGAGGCACTCGGATACAAATACGGGTTCAGCGAAAAACCCGGCAAGGCGCGGCAATTCTACGGCGTGATCATCGGGTCGACGCTCGTCGGCGTGCTCGTCAACTACGTGGGCATCAGTCCGATTCGTGCGCTCTTCTGGACCGCGGTGATCAACGGGATCCTTGCGCCACCTCTTCTCGTGCTCGTCTTGCTCATTGCGAACAACAAGAAGGTGATGGGAGAACACGTCAACGGCCGCGCCCTGAACTTCTTCGCAGGAGCGGCGGCCGTGGTGATGTTCGCAGCTGCCACCGGGCTTTTCCTGACCTGGAACAGTCCGTAACGTTCAGCGTCGAAGCCCGCCGTTCAGGACTCCGATGCGTTTCACGGTCTTACGACACCGGCGCATGCGCGTGACCGACCAGGCGATTGGCGACGATAGCGTTCCCCCGGTTGAGTGGACAACCGACGGGTCGGCCAAGGTTTCGCGCTCGAATTCATTCGGAAGGAGTCTGGAGATGTGATGCACGAGATTTGCCCTTCGGGCACAGCATTCACTCGAGCACTTCCATTCAGGGCGTTCATCACGGTTCAATTCGCACACGAAGTAGCTTCACGGAGTTCAGGAAGACGAGGACATCGGGACCGAGATGAATGATAGCAGCTTCAATCGGGCCGATGAGCCCGAGCAGCGCCGCAGTGATTCCGGCGACGTGGACGACGCCAACTCCGACGAACAGATTCTCTTGGATCGTGCGGTAGGCGCGTCGGGCGATGGCGCGAGCCAACGCGATCTTCTCGAGATCGTCCGTCATCAGGGCGATGTCCGCAGCTTCCAAGGCGGCTTGCGTGCCGCCCGCTCCCATCGCGATTCCAACGTCCGCCTTCGCCAAAGCGGGCGCGTCGTTGACCCCATCACCGACCATGGCGACCTGGTGGCCTTCGGCCTGCAGCTCAGTGACTATCCTTACTTTGTCTTCGGGCATCAGCTCCGCCCGGACCTCGTCGATCCCGAGCGCCTCAGCGACGGCGTTCGCGGTGGTATTGTTGTCGCCGGTGAGCATGACGACGCGCTTGATGCCGGTTGCTTTCAAGCGCGCGATTACCGTCTTAGCTCCGGGCCGAAGGCCATCTTCGATGACAAGGCTTCCGACTCGCGCTCCGTCGACCGCCACGTAGACTAACGTCTTGCCGGTCGCGTGCTCCTCCCCAGGCACCTCGACACCGTTTTCCATCAAGAGGGCCTTATTGCCGACCAGAACATGCCGTCCCTCCACTGTCGCCCTTACACCTCGGCCTCGCAAAACCTCGAACTGCTCCGGTTCAGGGACCTCAACTCCGACCTTCGCGGCGTACTCAACGACTGCCTTGGCGAGAGGATGGGCAGACCGCCGGTCGGCCGCAGCCGCAATACGTAAAACTTCCTTCTCGCCGAGTCCGGATTTGCCTTCGGAGACGATCTCTGTGACTTGCGGCCGCCCAACGGTGAGAGTGCCAGTTTTGTCAAAAACGATGACATCCACCTTCGCGAGCAATTCCAGGAAGAGCCCTCCCTTTACCAAAATGCCGCTCCGAGCGGCACGAGCGATCGCGGAGATCATCACGAGAGGCGTCGCCAGACCGAGCTCTGCGGGTGAGGTGAAGATCATCAGCGTGACGATGGTGCGCACGTTGTGCGTCACCATGAACACGACGACCAAAAAGACGAGTACAATGGGGATCAACCATCCCGCCACCTTGTCCGCGAGCTTCGCCACGGGCGCTTGGGACTCTTCAGCCTGCTCAACGAGCGCGATGATGCGCGCGAACATCGTGTCCGTACCGCGTCTCTCGGTTTTCACGTCGAGTGCGCCCGACTCGAGGACGGTTCCGGCGAACACGGCCGCGCCGATCTCCTTCTCCTTGGGGACGCTCTCTCCCGTAATCGGAGCCTCGTTGACCGATCCGCCACCGCCGATGACAGAACCGTCGACCGGCACTTTCTCGCCGCTGCGCACCAGCACGACGTCGCCAATATTCAGCTCGACGATGGGAACGCTGCGCTCACCGAGCTCCGAGCGTACCAGCGCGACCTGTGGTACCGAGCCAATGAGGCCTTTGATGGACGCCCTAGCGCGGTCCGTGTTGAGCTCCGCGATGAACTCAGCGATCAGGATAATGACCATGAGGATCGCGCCAGCCACCGTCTCGCCGCCGAAGACGGCAACGGTGGTCGCGATGGTCACGAAGATCTCGGTGCCGATCTTACGCTCCTTAACTAAATCGGTCAGCCCTCGCTTAACCAGCGGATAAAGGCCGATCGCGACCGCTCCGAGGAGAACCGCTTGCGGCACGAGTTGTTGCCAATAGAGGAGCGCAACCGTGCCGCTAAAAATGATGCGGGCTATCTCGATCCAGCGGTCACGTGTCAACAAGTCGGACAATCCGCGGGGCTTTGAACTCGGTTCGTTCATGATGTGATCTCGTTCGCGCTCGGCGTAGCACGCACCGAGGAAGCCGATCGCCGATTCTCCATCCACGCGTACAAGACAGGCAGAAGGAATAGCGTGAGAGAGGTCGAGGATATCAGTCCGCCGATGACTACTGTCGCCAGCGGCTTTGGGATCTCTGCGCCGACACCGCTCGCGAAAGCCATGGGCACAAATCCAAGGCTCGCCACGAGCGCTGTCATCAGCACCGGCCTGAAGCGCGTTTGAGCTCCCTCCTTCACCGCATCTCGAAGTGAAAGCCCTTGCGCGCGTAGTGCGTTGAACTGCGTCACCATGATGAGCCCGTTCTGCACCGACACACCGAATAGCGCGATGAACCCGATGAGCGCCGCGACGGAGAGGTGAAGCCCCGCGAGCCAGAGCGCGAATATTCCGCCGATGAGCGCGAACGGAATGTTGAGAAGAATGAGGCTGGCGTTCCAGCCGGACTTGAAGGTCGTGTACAGGAGGAAAAAGATCAGGATGATGACGAGAGGCACCACAACAGCGAGACGCTTCGTCGCCCGCTCTTGGTTCTCCACCTGCCCGCCCCACGCGATGAAGTAGCCGGAAGGCAGGTGAACAGCCCTCGCAATCTTGGCCTTGGCCTCGGCGACGAACCCCCCGATATCGCGACCGCGAACGTTGCAGGATACGGTCAGGCTCCGCTGCTGGCTCTCGCGGCTGATCTCTGCCGTGCCTTGAACGTCCGTGATGTCGGCGAGCTGGCTGAGGAGCAGCGGAGCTCCCCCTCGGGCGCGCACCTCAATGGCGGCGATATGGGCCCTGTCGAGGCGCGCTTCAGGCTCGTAGCGCACCGTCACGTCGAAGCGCCTCGGCCCGTCGATCACCTGCGTGGCAACCTTCCCGCCGATGGCGATTTCAATGACGTCCTGGACGTCCCGGATGCTCAGGCCGTAGCGTGCAATGGCTTCGGGGCGGATCCGGATCTGGATCTGAGGCTGGCCGACAAGCTGCTGGGTGCTGAGATCGCCTACCCCGTCGACGGTAGCGAGGACCCCTTGGATCTGATTGCCAAGCCCTTGAAGTCGCCCGAGGTCATCACCGAAAACCTTGACAGCGATCTGAGCCTTGGCACCTGACATGAGGTCGTCGATCATGTCGGCGATCGGCTGCGTGAAGGTAAGCGCTGCGCCAGGAATTGTCTCCAGACGCGCAGCCATCGCCTCGACAAGCTCGGTCTTAGTGGAGAAACGCCACTGCTCGCGCGGTGTGAGCTGGATCTCTGTATGAGTGATTTGGGAGCCTTCCGGATCGAATCCGCCCTCGGCGCGACCCGTTCGCGAGACCACGCCCTTTACCTCGGGGAACTCTCGGACGGCGGTTTCGATCCGGAGAGCCACACCGCGGCTCTCCGCGAGGGAGATACTGGGCAGCTTCACTGACCGAAGCAAAATCGCCCCTTCGTCGAGTTCGGGCAAAAACTCGGAGCCGAGGAACGGCGCCAGAGACACACTGCCCGCCAAGAGCGCAAGCGCGACCAAGACGGCTAGACCGCGCCGCGCGATGATCCTGTCGAGGCTGCGAAGGTAGGCGGCCCGGACCGCCTGGAAGATGCGGTGTTCCCGCTCCTTCACGCGCCCGCGAAACACGACAGAGGACAGCACCGGGACGAGCGTGAGTGCACACAGCAGTGATCCGAAGAGCGCAAATGCCACGGTGAACGCCATGGGCGCGAAGAATTTCCCTTCGATCCCTTCGAGCGTCATCAGGGGCAAATAGACAACAATGATGATGGTGATGGCGAATAGGATGGGCCTGCCGACCTCCTTCGCAGCGCTGAGCACGACTTCAGTCGTCGGACGGGTGTCGTCGGGTGTGCGGTGGGCGAGGCGGCGATAGATGTTCTCCACCATCACGACGGAGCCGTCGACAATCATCCCGAAGTCGATCGCGCCGAGCGTCAACAGGTTCGCGGAAAACCCGAAGCGTTCCATCATGATGAACGCAAACAGCAAGGAGAGCGGGATGGTCATCGCAACGAGCAAAGCCGCGCGGAAGTTTCCGAGGAAGACGACGAGCACCAGGATCACAAGAATACCGCCTTCGATCAGCGACTTGGCCACCGTGTGGATGGTTTTGCCGACCAGATCGGTCTGGTCGTAGTAGGTGACCAAGCGTACTCCTGCCGGTAGCGACCGACGAATGTCTTCTAGCTTTTCCTGAACCCGCACCATGACGGCTCGCGTGCTCTCGCCTTTGCGCTGAAGCACCACGCCCGAGGTGAGCTCGGTGGGGTCGCCGTCCTTCGTGATCGTGCCGACCTGAGGCGCGGAGCCGAGCGTCACCCGCGCTACGTCGCCCACGTGGATAGGCGTGCCGGCGCGGGACACGATAGTGATGTTCTCGATATCGCTTTCGTCGTGCAGGAGACCAATGCCACGAACAAGCCATGCCTCTGAGCCTTGGTTTAGAACGCCCGCTCCAACATTGGCGTTGCTCGCACCGACGGCGTCGTAGACCTCGTCGAGCGTCAGCTCGTACTGCTCGAGAAGCTCCGGCCGTACCTGGATCTGGAACTCACGGCTGAGTCCGCCGAACGTGATCACGTCGGCGACGCCCGGAACCGTCTTGAGTTGGCGGCTGACGAGAAACTGCTGTAGCGTGTGCAGCTCTCGCTGGTCATAGCCCGGGGGCCCTTCGAGCGTGTAACGGAAGATCGTTCCAATGCCGACCGTAACGGGTCCCATCGTGGGCGTCCGCACGTTGGCGCTAAGCTGACCCCCGAGCTCGTTCAATCGTTCCTGGACCTGCTGGCGAGCGAAGTAAATGTCCACTCCGTCCTCGAATATAACGGTGACTTGGGACAGCCCGTACATAGAGACCGAGCGAACCCGCTCGACTCGCGGTATCCCGTTCATCACGCTCTCTACCGGGACCGTCGCAAGGTTCTCGACCTCCTCGGGGGCCATTCCTGGAGTTTCCGTGACGACCTGCACTTGGACGTTTGTAATATCGGGGAAGGCGTCTACTGGCAGGCGGAGCATCGCACTCACGCCGAACGCAACGAATCCCAGTGCCACCATCACGATGACAAAACGGTAGCGAAGGGAGGTCTCAAGAAGGCGGTCGACCATGGGGCTATTCCTCGAGCGTGGACTTCTCGAGCTGCGTCCGCACCCAGAATGCCCCCTGAACGACCACACTTTCAGCGGCAACGAGGCCTTTCTCAACCGCGACATGTCCTTCTGCGCGTGGCCCGAGAACGACGTCCCGACGTTCAAAGCGACCGCCCCCGCGGGCGACGAATACTGCGGGGCCGCTCTGCATGATCTGAATGGCAGTATCAGGAACCGTGAGTGCGTGGACTTCTGGCCTTGGAACCTGCGCTGTAACGAACATGCCCGGTTTGAGAGCACCGTCGGTATTTGTCGTCGAGCATCGAATCAAAAAACGGCGGGTTTCTGGATCGATGAGATCGGAGGCCGACGTGACGGTCGCGGCAAAAGATCGGCCCGGCAGCGCTTCGACACCAAAGGTGATCGCCGTGCCGGGTTGGACGTGAGTGCCCCCCGGGGCGCGAAGCTGCACGACGATCCGTGACGCGTCGACAACGGTGAAGAGCGGGCTGTTGTTTGCAAGCGCCTCTCCCCGATTGGCGCTGCGAGTAGCGATCACGCCCGCGATGGGTGACGTGATGCCGGTGACCCCTGTCGCGTTCGTGAGCGAGCCTCCGAAGATCCGAACCCGCTCAGAGGTTTCTTCGACTGAGAGCCGTTGCTCGCGGGCCTCCAACTGATCGGCTTCCAAACGACGCTGCGAGACGACGCTCTCGCTACGAAGCGCCTGCGTCCGTTCGAGAGCTGAGGCAGCGTGCTGGTCAGCGATGAGGGCACGGCGGTAGGCGGCCTGCGCCTCGGCGAGTTCGAGACTCCGGATGGTGGCCATTCGCTGGCCGGACTTGACGCGATCGCCGACGTCTAGGTCCAGCGATTCGACGACGCCGGCCGCTCTGGTATTGACGATCACGAGCGCATCCCGAGGCGCCTCGATCGTTCCGGGCAATTCATCACGAACCACGACGCTTGCCTCCGCCACTTGAGCGGTCACCACACCCGCAGCACGGATGGCGGCGTTCGACATAGCCACTGTCGAGGGAGTTCCTGACGGAGCGGCTTGCGGACGGGGCGGTGGCCCGGGCTCCTTTCGGTCTTTGCAGCTCGCCGTTGCTGCGACCACAGCGAATAGCGCAATGACGCACTTGCGAGCGATCATTCGGCCCTCCTTGGGCCACACAACTGGCGCGAACCTGCGAGTTGGACGGCTAGAACAATTGTTGCTTTCATGGCAGGCCAGCTCCTGTCAGTTGATCAAGGTCGATACGCGCTCGGCGCGCAGCGTTCTGCATATCGAGCGCCGTCAGCTCGTCGTCCGCAGCCCCGCGATAGGCATCGAGCAGTTCGAGCACGCTCAGCTCACCGCCCTCGTATCCAAGGGAGGTCATCCGCACGAGATCGCCGGATGCTGAATGCGCCTGGTCCCGGAACTCAGCCGCTGCGCGACGAAGATGGACGGCCACCGTGCGCGCTCCGCCCAGCTCGCCATCAAGCTCGGATCTAAGCAGGGCGCTACGGCCACGGTCGGCTTGAGCCTCTCCTTCGGCGAAGCGGGCAAGACCAGACGATTGATCCCACAGCGGAAGCGACAAGGAAGCTCCCAGCAGGAACCCATCGGTGCGCCCGTTGGCGCCGAGGTCGACTCCCTTCCAGCCTCCTTCCAACCGAAGGTCCGGCACCCACCAGCGCGAGGCAGCAGTGCGGTCTAACGAGCTTGCTTCCACACGAAGGTTAAGCGCGGCGAAATCGGGGCGTGACGTGCTAGCGGCGCGCAACGCCTGAGCGGCTGCGGGATCGGCTTCCGGCAACAGCATGCCCGTCAGGCTTAGTCGGACCCCCGTTTCGCCCAGGATGGCACTCAGGCGGGCCCGTGAACGCTCAAGCGCCGCCTGTTCGGTAGCCAGGCGACCCGTCGCCACGGCTTGCTCGCGCTCGAGACGCCTCCGATCGTAGGCCGCGACATCACCTCGGTGCTCACGGCGCGTGACGATGGCGAGCGCCTCGCGGACATGGGCAGCCCAACTCTCAAGGGCCGTCAGCCGCAGCTGGCAATACAGAACGTCGTAGAAGCGCCGACGGGCATCAGCAGCGATCGAGAGCCGTGCTACATCTCCCTCGCGTTGCGCGGCGCGCGCTCGGACAGCACCCGCTTCGCCGTAGAGGCCGCGCCTATTGCCGAGGTCGATGGTCTGCGAGAGCGAGAGATAGTCCTCGCGGGTCCCAAATGTACCGAAGGTTTGTTCGCGAGAATACGTGAACGCTGGGTTCGGGTAGGCGCTCGCGGCGCGGCCACGGCCCTCCTCGGCAACGACAGCCCCCTGCACGATGTCCGTCAGCGGAGCACGCCGAAGAGCGCGAGCCACGACGTCGCTCTCTGTCAACGCTGCAACGCGCACCGGTTCCTGTGCGGCGGTCGTGTTTGCGAGCACGAAGAGCGCACACGCAAAACACCGAGCGACACTCGGTTTCATGCGCGGACGACGGCTCAAGCGGTTCGTTGCCATGGCACTCAGTACGCGACGAAAGAGAGGAGCGACTCGACCAGGTGGTGAAGCTGGAGTGATGCAGCCAAAACGCCTATTGCCGCGACTCCGAGCGCCGCGCCAAGCGTGACCAGCGAGCGTGGAGTCCCCGGCTCGGCGAGAAGCGCCTCCACGCGCCGCTCGGCCGCTCGCTGACCGAAGGCAACAGCGACTGGCGCGAGCTGTTCTGCAGCCGCGTGCTGTGCAACGCGCTCGACGGCCAAGATTGCGGACGCCACAGCGACCCGATCTCCCACGATTTGGCAAGCCTCTTCGTCACAAGCCTGCTCGGCAGCAATGTCGACCTCTCGCACTATCCATCGCGCCATCCGCGGAAAATGGAGCGTAGCAAGCGCGCGGACAACACAGGCGACGAGGGCATCGCGCCTTCGAACGTGAGCACGTTCATGCGCCAGCACAGCGGCACGGTCCTCCCGGCTCAGCGACTCGAGGAGACCTCGCGACAACAGAACTCGAGGACGAAAAAGACCGGCAGCCAGGCAGAGCGGCTGCGACGTCTCGATGATGGTCACGCCGAGATCACGACGCTGCTCGCCTGACATCGCGAGCACGGCGAGAACGCGGAGCGCACGCGCCACCCGCATGGACGCGAATGCTACGCGCAGGAGGGCGTAGCTGGTGACGAGAATCAGGAGCAGTACGAAGGCGGTGTTCATTCCCATCTTTGGCAAGTGCACAAAGCAGAGATGGGGATGCCCGTCGTTGTGGGCGGTACAGTGGTCGAAACCGGGGAGATCCAGCGACACGATCGACGGAAGGATCGCAGAGAGCATCAGCGCGGCCGCTATGAGTACTGGCAGCGCAGCAATGAGAACGAGAGCGCGGTGTCGTGCGCTTGGCTCCCATCCAGCGATGCGGCGTTCCAGTGCGCGCACGGCCATGGCCGACGAAATCGAACCGACAGCGATGAAGACGAGCCAGGCAAGGAGAAAGAGCTCGGCACTGTGCATGACCCGCGTCATCAGGGACCCCGTTTGCTACGCTCGCGTCGCTCCGCGACAAGCACCTCAAGCCGTGCCAAGTGCTCCGGGCCTGCGCGCTCAGCGAGATCGACGAAAGCGGAAACCACGACCTCTGCCTGCCCGTTCATCAAGTCGCCAACCAACTCCCCAAGCAGGCCACGGTGGAACTCCTCGCGAGTCACCCGAGCGCGATACACATGCGCATGGCTGACCTTGTCTCGCTCGAGGAGACCCTTCTCGAAGAGCCGCTTCAACGTGGACTGTATCGTGTTCAGAGTGATGCCCCGGCGTTTGCCAAGCGCGACGTGTACCGCCTTGGCGTCGCCCTCACCGTCCAACCAAAGGTGAGCCATCACGGCAGTCTCAAGCTCCCCTAGGAGAGGAGGACGGATGGGTGCGGAACTCATGGCGAACAGTTACTCAAACAAACACCGATGGTCAATCGGTCTTTGGCGCGTTTTCACCTTTTCGTCGTCGGAGCGCTGAACCCAGGCTCAGACGACCACGTCATTCCTCTTGCTGTCGAAAGCGGGTGCAGGAGCGAGCCGATCTGGCCAGGAAAGAATCGGCCGCTTTGTATAACCCAGCCACGCCCACTCAGCAGGGCCCACTCAGATCGCACGATTTCAATGCGGAGTCGCGCCATCCTGACCCCGATCCATGGGGAAAGCGGCATTTAGCCCGCGATTGCCGAGCTTCCCGGCGAACAGCTGCTCAAGCTCCGTTCGCGCTAACCAATAGTCGCGGAGCTGCTCCGTGCGGAGACTCGCGGCTTCCACCTCCTCACGCTTAACCTGCAGCAACTGGAATACGCCGACAAGCATGCCGTTATACTGCAGCTGTGTTTCCTCGACTGCCTTTTCCTTAAGGGGCAGGACAACGGAGTCGTAGTGGTTTACGGCCGAGCGTGCGGAGAGCAGCTGAACGGCAAGCGCCCTGGCGGTGGCCCGGATCTGAACCGCTGTACTTGCGTAAAGGTTTTCGTTTTGCTTCATCTGACCAACTGCCGCCCCGACCTCTCCCTGACCTTGGTAGAATAGGGGTACCTCGAGCGCCACGGCGGGCCCAACGGACCAATCATCGCCGCCCGAAGTAAATCCTCGTTCAGCGGCAACGCCACCCTTGAGCTCTGGTATCCATCCGGCGGCACGGGAGTACTGTGCGCGTTGGGCCGCTGCTGTGAACTGAGATTTCAGAACAGCGAGGTCAATACTATTGGCGATAGCCAACTGTTCGGCCTTGTCCACTCGGACCTCTCGCTTCGAGAGCGGCGGCAAGCGGGCAGGAGCTTTCCAACCAAGATTCGCGCCAGAAAGGCCCATTGCGGCGTTCAGTGCCTCCCGCGCCGTCAGCGCCTGAACTTCGGCCGCTTGAAATGCGATCTGCGAGTCCTCATACGCCGACTGCTCTGTCGTCAGCGACAGGTCGGTGATATTGCCAGCGGCACGCAGCTGCTGAGCGAGATGTTTCGAAGCGCCCATAGCGCTAACAACCGTGCGTCGCAGCTCCACAAGCTCTATGGCCGCCTGGTACTGGTAGAACAGGCGGCGGGCTTCAAAGGAAAGATCCAGAATCGATCCGACGGCGTTGGCTTTGGCTGCGTCAAGCTGTGACCTCGCGCTGTTACCTCGGAGCGGCAGGAGAATGAGCCCCGTGATGTCGAGCATGGCACCGAGCGAAAGCTCGGGCCTACCCTCTTTATGGTACCGAATAGCAGCCTCTACCGTGGGGTTAGGTAACCTCCTGGCACTCCTCACTTCAGCCTCTGCAATCCCGAGCTCGGCGAACGCTGCCTGAGCGCGTCGGTTGTTCAATACCGCGATTTGGGCCGCACTTTCGGCGGTGAGAGGTTGCCCGAGGAGCGCGCGCACGCTTTTACTGAGTGGACCGCGATGGCTTCCCGCCTGTCGTTCCCGAGCCTCAACCGCGGAGGTCAGCGACGAGTAGTCGATCGACGGGACGCAACCCGAACAGGACGCCAGGGATAAAACAAAATAGACACGCACTTTCATGGCTTCGTGTTCTCCGCAACCTGAATGCCATCTCGCTTCATGGATTCAGGTGGAGCCTTGTCCGCGACCGTGCCAGGAGGATGCTTGTACCAGCCTGGATCATTAGTTCCCGTTAGCTCGTCGCGCACTTTCACTATCGTGAACATGCCGCCCATCGTGATGTAATCGAAGGGCCCCTCCCCGCCAACCATAGGAATACTGTTTTTAGGAACGGGCATGCTCATTCCCCCCATGTCACCCATGCCAGTTTCCCCCATCGTCATGTACCCAGGAAGAAGAGGACGGATCCGTTGGTCTAGGTTTCCCCGAGCGACGCCGATCATATTGGGGAGGTTGTGGCCCATCTGGTTCATGACGTGATGGGTCATGTGGCAATGCATTGCCCAATCGCCCGGGGCGTCGGCAATGAATTCGACGTCTCGCGTGCTGCCGACGGGCACCAGCACCGTGGTCTCAGGCCATTGTCCTGCCAAAGGGATCGGACCACCATCGGTGGCAACGACTTTGAAATAGTGGCCGTGGAGGTGGATCGGATGATGATCCATGGCGCTCAAGTTTCCAAACCGCAGGCGCACACGGTCTCCTTTCTTACAGACGAGCGAAGGGGTGCCTGGGAACACCTTCGCGTTCATCGTCAGGGTGTTGAACTCCATCATTTCGTTCGGATCAGGACGTGCCGTTCCCGGCTTAATGCTCCATTCGCTGAGCAAAATAACGAAATCCCTGTCCACGCGATAAGCGGGAGATGGGTTTCGTGGGTGAATCACAAACATTCCCAGCATGCCTAGAGCCATCTGGGTCATTTCGTCGTGATGTGCATGATACATGAGGGTGCCGTGTTGGCGAAGCGTGAACTCGTAGAGAAATGTCTCTCCAGGTTGGATGGCCTTCTGGGTGAGGCCTCCTACGCCATCCATGCCATTAGGCAAATACACACCATGCCAGTGCACCGAGGTTGGGGCAGCCAGTTTGTTGGTCACGTAGATGCGAACATGATCTCCCTCCACGGCCTCGATCGTGGGCCCGTGCACGTGACCACTGTAACCCCAGCACTTAGCCTTGAGCCCAGGCGCAAACTCGTGCATCAGCTCTTCCGCTACGAGATGGTACACCTTAACGCCGTCAACGATGCGCCAGGGCAAAGTCGCCCCTCCTGGAGTGATCGTTGGTTGATAGTCGCGCCCTGGCTGGCCGGGAGGTAACGCCGAGCTCGGCGAGGAGTCACCACTGTAGGACTGTTCCCACCCGCGCACGGCGCCGCTAGCCTGTGCGGCTCCGGCCGACGAAACCTTGGAAATCAAAGCCGCTGCTCCCGCCGCGGCGGAACCAGTGGTGATAAGCTGACGTCTTGTGTACATCGGGTGGGCTCTTCCTGTTAGCTGCGTCAAGGAATAACAAAACGGCGACGACCAATGCTATCAACGCGAGAGTGATTAGCTTGCGTTTGCTCCTCTTGGGAGCACTGTCGCACTTTGGGCAGCTCATAGGCGTTCCTTGACGGTGTGCTATTGGACTCAAGTCTCGTTTCGGTTTCGTAGATGTAACCATGCCGCTAGAGTATCAATGGATACGGATGCTCTGCGCGTTGTTGGAACTTAGGCCTTTGGGAGGAATCGGCACCCCTCGAGCTCGCACGAGAAATTCCACGACGCTCCAGTAGTCCGCGGAACTCAAGCTTCCGGCCTTACTCGAAGGCAACGGCATATTCGTGGACACATATTCGAAAACGTCTTGTGCACTGCGAAATGTCGGACCCTCGGCGCGCTGTGCCGGAAGGGAATCCTTCCCAACGAGCGCAGGCGCTTGGGCTCCGTCCGCAGAGCTTCCGTGGCACATTCCGCAGTTTGCGGCGTAAATGTGAGCACCGCGCGGCTCCGCCACCCGTGCCGCGGACCACGGCGAGTTCGTGACAGTTGGCGTGCAGGCTAACAGCAGGCCCAGGCCAAGTAACAACAAAAGGTGGGGAGTCCGCATCGGTGCTTTATTTCCCGGGCATGTTGTTCATGTCGTGCTCAGCGGCTGGGGCAGTTGGCTCGGGGGCAGCAGTGTCAGTCGTCGCTGGCGCGGCTTCGTCGCCCGGTTTTTCGCCTTTCTTCATCTCAGCGCTGCAAGCATGCTTTTCACCGGGCGCGCCTTTGCAACCATTCTTGTCTGCGCTCGGCTCTGCGGCCGTTTCGGCGGGCGGGGTCGCAGCGGCGCACCCTGCTGCACCAGCGGCAAGGCCGGCCAAAGCGATAGCGAAGATGCTCTTACGATGTTGATTTGTGTTCATTTGTTGATTTCCTTTGTAGTTAATCCTGCGTCTCCCGCACTGGGCGACGCCAGAAAGGCGACCTTTGGGGTGAATAGGCGCGGGGCAAGCTACCCGTGACGTGAAATCGACACGGGTAGCGTTTCCTCCGTCCGGAGCACCTTGAGCATGAACCGCCAAACTCGCGAACGTTGTCCCCAATGGTTGCGGCCCCAAGGCGCTGAGGCCCAAGCGTGCGCGCAAAGCGTTAGGGCACAAGCTTGGTGCAAGGCAGCCGCAGCAGCCGCAGCCTCACTCACGGGTTTTTCAGTAGACGAATGCACTCAGATAGTCACTTGCCGAACACAGCATTCATGATGACGCTGGCTTTATGCACAGCAGTAGCCACCGCCTGGGACAAAGTTGGCGCTCCAGGTGCCGCCACAATATCCTTGCCGACGACGAACGCGTCGGTTTGTCGCTTGCCCTTGAACTGTTTTAGGAATGCAGCTTGCTCAACGGCCTTGTCGTCAGGATTCTTCAAGATGCGCACCACCGTTACGACCGCCCCCGTGTCCAACGCGACGGCCACGGACATTGGCCCTTTGGGTGTTGGAACGCTCACGTAGAGCGCAACGGCGTATTTCTTCCCGCCCTTCAGAGCAAAATAGAGCGTTGGAACCTTATCTTCGTCGGTGAGGGGCGCTCCGAGCCGAGCCTGAATGCGCTCCACCTGTTCTGCCTTGAGTGATCCCTCAAGCGCGGCAAAAGCTTGCGCGTCGGGAAAGAGCTGCTTGAGCTCTTTCTGGGGCAACGGCACCTTATCGGCATCTCCGAGCCAATCGCCCGGTGACTTTGGTGTGCTGCGCGCATCGCCTGGGTTCGCCTTCTTCTTGATCTCCTCCAGGTTCGCACTGCCGTCCCCATCGGAATCACGACCCTCGATTTTTCCGAATGCGCCAAAGTTCGCTCCGCCGCGCAAAAAGTCCCGACCAAAGTCGGTCACGGCAGAACCGCCGCCATTGCTGTGGCAAAGAACGCAACCGCTGCGATAGCCGTACTTCGCCTGAAACAGTCGCGAATACGCGGGCAGTGCGAAAACCGTAGATGGGATGAGCCAAATCCCCAAAAACAGCGCGGCGGCGAATGCTCTACTTGCCACGCAGGATAACGCTTTCTGCGCAGGTTTGCCGACGAACATTACTTCACTCCTAAGCGAAGTGCCGCCATAGCTAACAGCAGTCCTCGCCTGATAGCGGTTGCAACGATTTGTGCCCCCTTCTTCTCTTCAGTAGGAGCCTTGATATCAACACCGATCTTGAATTTATCGCTGGCTTTCTTGCCCCGAAATTGGCCTAGGAACGCACTTGAGGCGACATAAGCACCCTCGGAGTGTTCGAACAGCAAGGCCCGAATCACTCGTCCCACAGGATCGATCGCCAACCCCATCTCGATTTTTCCGTTGAGTCCCGAGGCGTCTATAAAGACCACTGTCCCCACGACTGCGCCATCCTTCGCCGCTCCTACATAAAAAAGAGGGTTGCGGTCTTCCGCACGGATCGGTTCCCCGAGGCTCTTCTCCACCCAAGCGATCTGCGGAGGCGTGAGACTGCCCTGCTTTTGTGAATAAGTTTTGGCTTCGGGCAGCATCTCCTCAAGGCGTTTGCCCGGCCAACTTCGATTGTGAGCGAAGGCGGTGCTAGAAAAGCAAACGAAGAGTGCCAGTGTGATCAGAGTCGTGAAGTGTCGAATCATGAAGTGTCTCCTAAATCCTCTTTGAAGTTCCTAGAACGCGAACAAGAGCTGGGAGCCGGCAAGCCAGCTTCCCTTGCGACCAACTAGAAGCTTCTCATTGCCTTGACCAATGAGTCGAAGCCAGGACTCCTCGGTGATTGGAGCGGTGATTCCGATACCTAGCGAGCCCATCGTTTGGCTGCTCGGGCGGCCGTCATCAAAGCGATCGTACTGCAGTTGCGTCGTGAGCCGCTGTGGGACAACGCTTAGGTCAGCGCGAGCGTACCAGGCCTGCACCGTCTTTTCGCCACCATCACGATCGCGCCCAGCCGTGTATTCCCCCGCAAGCTTCAAGCGCCAAACGTTCCATCGTCCATCCACAGATATACGCTCCTTAAGCACGAGGCGCGTTTGTTCGATCGCGCCGCCAAACAGCATCGTGTCACCCGCCTGAAACCCGTCGTTGGCCAGTACCGGATAGCCCTTGCCGTAGAAACCAGAGACGCCGAAGTTGGGTGTTGCACCCTTGAAATCCGTGCCGAGTCGCACAAACAACGGGTGCGAACTGTTCATCGCGTCGGTTTTGATAGGCCCAATCAATTCGCCATTCGCCGCTACAGCATAGCGAAGCAAGAAATCCGGACCCTGGGTGACAGCCGCCGCGTACTCGATCGGGCCAATATACCCAGCCATCTCGAGCGCACGATCAGAGAGCGTTCCAATCGTTCGATATTCCGGCGTCCGGAGCGGGTTAGCTGGTCCGTCAAGCTTGGAATCAATGCCGTAACGCATCCTCAGCCGTCCGATGCGAAAGGCGGTTCCATCGGGGAGCA
>JBBRRP010000086.1:0-27889 GCA_038246305.1 Polyangiales bacterium
ATCAGTGCCATTCGTTCGTCGGAAAAAATACCACCTTCTTAAAGAGGATGTTCTTCGGCTGATTCAGGATGAAGCTCACCAGCTCCACCAGGTCTTGGGTGGTCATGGCGTCGCGGATATTGCCGGGGTAGGGAACCTCACCTTCGCGCCACAGTTCGGTATCGATCCCACCCGGGCAGAGCGTGCTCACGAGCACGCCGTGGGGTCGCAGCTCCTGCGCCAAAGCGTCAGCGAAACCGAGCATGGCGTGCTTGGAAGCGCAATAAGTGGCCTGATTCTCAAGGCCGTGGGTTCCGGCGACCGATGCGATATTGAGAATGGTGCCTTGTTTTCTGCTGATCAAATGCGGTGCAAAAGCCCGCGTTACGTAGAGCGTGCCCTTCAGATTGGTGTCGACGATTTGATCGATGACGTCCCAGGATTGCTCGGCAAACGGGCGCATGTCGAAGACGGCGGCATTGTTGATCAGCACATCCAATTGGGTGCCGCGGCTCAGAATCTCATCGGCCATTTTGATCACGGCGGCGCGATCCTGAATATCACATGGGCAGGCTTGGATGTGCTCCGGGTATTTCGCTGCAAGCGCTGCAAGTTTTTCAGGGTTTCGGGCGAGTGCGAACACGGTGTTGCCGTGCGCGGCGAAGTGGAGTGCGAGCGCTGCACCAACTCCGCTCGTAGCTCCCGTAATGAGCATTGTTTTCATCAGGCTGTCTCCCATTTAAGTGTGAAGATTTCGTAAGGTCGAAGCGAAAAAGTCAGCATTTCCCCGCTGAGGGTGACAACCGTCGCGTCAGCAGGCGCGCTCTTTTCGAGCAAGTTCACGACCTCCACGTGGCGGGGCGCTGGCGTGATGCGCAGCGAGCCCTGCGTAGCGAGGCCGTGCGCTTCGTAGACGCGAAGCACGATCGCGTCCGAAGCTTCCGCGAGCTTGAGGCAACTCACGACGATATTCTGCGGCGAAATAGCGATCTGCGGCAGGTCGACGGGCGAGATCGAGTTCGCCGAGTTCGCCAGCCGGACCGCGTGCACTGGCTGATTGAACTCCATACCCCGTCGCACCACGTCCGAGCCTGCGAAGTTGCCGGAGTGTGGATAGAGACCATAGGCGAACGTGTGCCTGCCCAAGTCCGAGGTGGCGTCGGGCCAATACGCACTTCGAATCAAGGTAAGGCTCAACGTGCGCCCCTCGACGCTGCAGCCGTACTTGGCGTTGTTCAACAGGGCAAAGCCGCCGTGATCGTTGGACAGATCCAACCAGCGCTGCGTCGGGACCTCGCGTCCTGCGGCTTCTCGCTCCAGCGAGCCACAGGGAATTTCGAAATGCGCGCGTCCATTCTTCACCAATGGAGAAAAGGTGACGCACAGGATGTCGGTGCCGGTATCTCGATTGCCCTGCTCGCGCCAGTCGATCTCATGTCGCACCTCCACCCAGGGGATCCCTGCGTACAAACGTAACTCCTGGCGCAGATTCGAGTCTTTGTAACGGTAGGAGACCACGGCGGACACCATCACGGGGCCCGTCTGAAAGCTGAGCTCTGTGGGGGAATAAAGCTGGGTTTCCCCGCGAGATCGCCCTAAAAACCAAGCCGATCCATCTACAGGCAATTCATGCTGCACAAGAAGCGCGTTGTTCGCGTACGGGCGCGTGACCTCCGCGTAACCAGCAAAGCACACGGGGATCTCGAGTGAATCTTGCGTGTGCAAGATGGGTTGCCCGGTGCGTTTATCGAGCAGAGTTTTGATGCTGCCATCGGGCAAGAGTGTGAGCCGCAAGAACTCATTTTCGAGAGTTCGAGTCTCGGTGTTCAGAGTCACGCTGTCGATCGTCGAACCGGGGAAGGGCTGAAGACTCGGCGGTGGTTCAGATGAAGAGCTGCTTTGAGTTTCAAGCTGGAACCGACTGACGCCAGTGGGAGCCAGCTCCGGCGCCACAAACATCAGCGTTGAATCATTCAGGTACTGCACCTGCAGCGCTTGGCCCGATTCACTGCGCGCGGCAACGATGCGTCTCGGGCAATCTCTCACCTCAACGACAGCGGTGCGTGACCACGGCAGAGAATTGAACACGGCGACACAACCTGCTGCTCCGTCCGTCGCGGGCAGCGGAGCGATTTCCCGTAACCGCGCCTGGACGGCGCGCTCGGCAAAATCTTCGACTTCGACGGCGCGGGCCAGCCCGGTGTCGTACGCTTCTCGGATGGAAGTGCCGCCAATAAAGTCGTGGAAATCGTTGAAAAGCTTGTGTTTCCAGGCGCGATCCAACTCGGCGCGCGGGTAGGGAATGCCGGGGGCAACAAGCGCTCCCAGCGCTTCACAGCTGTACAAAAGCCTTTCACACATGCGCGTGTGCCACTTCATGTCGGCGTGGCTGGAATAGGCCGCATCGAACACGAAGTTGAGCTCTCGTTCAATCACGGGGAGGTTAGCTTGGCGCGTCGCCGCTTGAGCGAAGTAGCGAGTGGCTGTAGCAAACGCGATCGTGGGCATCAACGGATCCGCATTCAGCTTTTGAAGCTCTTCTATGTCTTCCCTCGAAGGGCCGCCACCGTGATTGCCGACGCCAAACACGTACGGGCTTTCTGGAATCGAAAATCGCTCAGCAAGCAAGCGCGAGAATTTTCCAACCCGCGGTGCGCTGACTTGCCGCAGGTAGTAATCGCTGTTGAAGGCGGTGACCTCACTGCCATCGATCCCACGCCAACGAAAGAGCGGTTGGGATTGATCGCCACAGCGCCAAAAGAAATAATGTTCGATGCCTGCACCCCGCAGGATTTGGGGCAAGTTGAACGAATGCCCGAAGGCATCGGGATACCACGCCACCTTCGCCTGGCTGCCAAAGCGCCGCTCACAGTAGGCTTGCCCCACGACAAACTGACGGATCAACGCTTCGCCACTCGGCAAATTTGTGTCGCTCTCGGTCCAGGTTGGCGCCAGAACTTCCCAGCGCCCAGCCTTGGCGTGCGCTTCAATCCGCCCGAGGAGCGCCGGGCTATGCTGCTCCAAGATCTCGTAGGTTGCGGCTTGCGTGTGAGTGAAGCAAAGCTCGGGAAATTCATCGAGCATGTCGCAGATGGCCGTGTAGCTGGACACGACCGTGCGCACGGTGTCGGCCATCGGCCACAGAAAATTAAGATCACTGTGGCACTGCCCAAGTGCGAAGACGCGGCGTTGCTTCAGGATCGGACTAAGCGGGAGCAAGATCGCTCGTGCGCGTTCCTGTGCTTGCTCAAGATGGGGCCAGCTCCACTCGCAGGTTTCTAACTCGGTGAGCGCATGCCAAGCGACTTCAGGATCGAAGCCATGCACCATCGCGATCGCTTCAACGACCGTTTCTAGGCTCCGAATTGCGCTCTCAACGTTCGAGATCTTGAAATCCAGTGGCACCATGCCGGCACTGCCCAAAAAGGGCTCACACTCGAGCTCGACCGCGTGCGTTTGGCCAGGCTGTGCGGCGCTCGTCACTATCACTTCAGGTAACCGAAAATCGGTCCAATATTGCTCTCGAAAACGCAGTTCCCCATCGATTCGGATACTTGTGGTGACGGTGGTGAAGTGGCTGTAAAGCTTCACCGAGGCGCCCGCGACGGGAATACCGTGAATGCTCGTGGGCACCTCGAAGCTAGTCTTGAAACAGACGGTGGTGTTCGTGCCATCCCAGCTTGCCGGTAGTGTGACGCCCTCGAATCCCGCGGCGTCCTTCTGCCAGCTCCAGTTGCAGGTTTGTCGATAGCTTTTGAGCGCTTGGATGCGCGACCCGAGCGCGGTCATTCTACTTTCGTGCGCTGATTCTGTTGGTTGCATGTCTTCGGGTCGATCCCAATCTCGCAGTGAATGTCGGGCTGCGGTTGTCAACGCGAGCGGTTGGCACCGAAGTTGAGTGAGCACCGCCTGGAGGGAATGGCGACCCTTGGCAAGAGCCTCCGCCGAGGCGGCGAGTGCAGAATCAACGCTGTAACGAGCGATCAATGGCTCGAAAATCCCCGAGCCAGCAAGCGGCGCCACCGCGGCTGCCTTGGTGTCGTGACGAACCAGGGCCAACAGCACTTCAGCGGTGAGATACGGAAGATCGCAAGCTAAGGCGATAATCTGAGACGCCCCAAGTGTGTGAGCGTGCAGAAGAAACCCATTCAGCCCTCCAAGCGGGCCCACATGGGCTGGAGCGTCCTCTACGGTTGGGAGCGTAAACTCGGCGTAGCCGTCACTATCCCCAACCAGGACAACAGGAACGGAACCCAAAGCTTGTTGGATCGTGTGCAGTAAGCGCGCCAGGATCGGCGGTGAACCTGAAGCCTGCGTTGGCAGCAACCCCTTCTTCCTGCCACCCATGCGTGATCCACGACCCCCGACAAAGATCCCCACGAGGAGTGAACACTGGTTTGCAGAGTTTGTGGGCGTGCCCGAAGCTTCAGAAATCACGGCTTAGGAAGTGCCATGCTGGGCGTGGGGGAGACAATCGATGTGAGCAGACTGGGGCTTTTGGGCTGCCCCAGTCAAAGGCTTGATTGAAGCTGAAGCGCGCCCTCGGGGCATGCCTAAGGTGCGTCGAGACGCTCAACTCTGACGGCGACGACGACCCACTAGCAGGCCAACCACCGCCAGCACGCCCGATAAGAGTGCTCCGCTCGTGGGGGCTGAACTTGAGCCTAAGCTGCAACCCCTGACGTTCTGCCCGTCGGCACTCTGCGCCGTGCCTTGAGTCGCTCCTGGCATTCCAGCGGGAGCACCGGGAGCGATTGGACTCGTCGTGTCCGTCGAAGCCGTGCTGTCGGTTGAAACTGTGCTGCCGCCTGTTGGCATTGGTGTCACGGTCGGAGCAGGGTTGCTCTCCTTGGTGCCTCCGCTTTGCGGCGCGGTGGGACCGAGTATCGGCGTGTTTCCGATCGAGCCACCGTAGGTTTCATAGTAGGGCGGGGCGCACTTGAGTTCACCAGGAACGCTGGTGCACGTCGTTGGTGCGACGGGAAATGGCGAGCCGGGCGCGGGCGCCGGGCGTGTGTCGCAGGTGCTGTAGCCGCCAACTAGCGTGCAGCTCCACGTGGACGGGCAACTGGCGCTGGTGGCGCAGGGCAGGTCTTTTGGCTGGCAAACGGAAGTTGGGCCTGCGGTGCAGGTACAGCTCGGATCCGTGGGCGGAGCTGGGATGGGGCCTGAATTTGCCGATCCACCGGCGCCGGCTGGAGGTGTGGTGCTCGTTGGAGTCGCGGTACCTGAGCCACCACTGCAGGTACATATCTGTTCAGGCACACAATCAAATCCCTCTCCGCAATCGGCTGCAAGCTGGCAGCCCAACGCATATTTAGGCATGCACCGGTTCACCACTGTGCTGGTGCAGCTCGGCGCAGGCAGTACACAATTCTGGCCTGGTGCGCACGCAATAGCTGCCCCCGTGCAAACGCTGGTCATCTCCGAGTGGCAGACCATACCTTCTGCGCAATCTGTATCCGCGGTACACGAGGTACTCGGGACGCAGCCGAGGATGGTTTGCGGTTCGCACGGTGGCGGCGCGGGACAAGGCATTCCGTTGTCCGGGCAGGCAACGCCAGCGCAGGCCGTTCCGCCCACGACCTCGCAGCTAAAGCCTTTGCCACACTCGGCGCTCGTGGCGCACGTGGACTGAGCCTGGGCGTGCGCCTGGAAGGAGAAGAGCGCGACGCCGGCTGCTAGCAGGAGGTGTGGGGTGTGGCTGGCTCGGAAGTTCTTCATACATGCCTCTCCTGGCGGCGCTGGCGAGGTGGTCGTGCCCCGTCCTAGGTTAGGGCTTCAGCAAGATTAGGGCCAACCCTAGGTGGTTGGGTGCAGCGCAGATACTCACAGATTTTAAGTGCAATTTAGAGTTTGTCAGTGTGCCAACTGTGCCAGATCAGCTTACGGCGGTGGCGGCTCTGTCGCGATCCCTCTAGGCCGGTGGCCCAATTGGGCTCTGCCATGGATCGGACTCTCTGTTAAGTTCACCCTTCTAGAGACCCACCTGAAGGACTTGATCACTGATGCGTCGCTCCCTCGCCTATTTTTCATTAGGGTCATGGGTTCTGGCCTGCGGTACGGCTTCGAAAGAGCCTCAAACGGCCACAAGCGGCGGCAGCGCAAGCACTTCTGCGCAAGGGAGCGGTGGTGCTCGTGTGAGTTCAGGTGGCGCTTCCAATTCTGCCGGTGGGATCACCAATAAGTCGGGCGGTGCTCCCGGCAGTGTTGGGGGCGCTTCAAATCCGGCGGGTGGCGCGATCGGCAACTCAGGTGGTCTTTCTAACAGCGCAGGCGGCGCTCAGAATAACACGGGCGGCGCTCCTGTCGTGATGGGCCCAACCACCACCGTGTGCACGATCGCTGAGTTCCAGTCTGCGATCAATCAAGCTCAAGCGGGGGATACTGTCGTCCTCTGCAACGGCACCTATCCCGATTCAAGCCTGACGATCCCCACCAGCGGCATCACGGTGAGAGCTGAAACACCGGGTGGCGTCGTCTTATCGGGCACGAGTGGCGGCGCAAAAAATAAAGTAGCCATCAGTGGCAGCAACGTCGTGTTCAGCGAATTCCAGTTCAAAGATGGCAATGTCGGCCTCGGCATGTTGGTGGAAGTCACGGGCAGCCACGATTTGCTCACTCAGCTCAATTTTAGCGGCTATTTTGCCCAAAAATATATTCACTTCAACTTGGGCCAATACAACGAGCTCTCGTCCACCAACATCGAAAACAAGCCGGCCACCGCTGAGATCGGTTCGATCATTCAGATCACCACCTCAGCCACCACTCCAGGCTATCACACGATTCGGTACTGCTCATTTCAGAACATGCCCGGGCCGGGCCACGACTACGGCAATGAGCCTATCCGCATTGGGCTGGGCGTTGAGATTGGCAACGTTTCAAGAACCACCGTGGAGCACAATCTCTTCGACAATGTTTACCTCGCCGACTCAGAAATCGTCTCCGTGAAATCCGATGAAAATCTCATCCGCTACAACACCTTCACCAACAACCAAGGTTTGGATGCGGCTCAGGCGCCAATCTTCGGAGGGCTCTCCTTTCGCTTGGCGCACAAGGGCGTTGCCTACGGCAACTTCTTCCTGAGCGGTGGCGGGATCCGAGCCAAGGAGGGGAGCGATCACGCCATCTACAACAATTACTTCGACACCGGCGTTTCCGAGGCGATCACGCTCCAATTCGTCCCAGCCAATCCGCTGATGAACATTAATATTGTCCACAACACCTTCGTGAATACGGGCGCCATCAATCTCGGCGGAGCCGGCCCCACCAACGTGACATTTGCAGACAATATTTTCACTAAGACCGCGGGAAATATCTTCGTTTCAGCCACCGGAACAGAAACCTGGATTGGCAATATCTATCGCGGCAGCCTCGGGATACTTGCTTCCGTGGGCCTGAATAGCGATCCCCTGTTGGCGCTGAATGCTGAGGGATACTACGGGCTCACACCAGGAAGTCCTGCGATCGGGGCAGCTGTCGGCGGCTTCCCAGCAATTCTGGACATTGCAAACCTCGACGATGATCCTTCGATTTTGCTCGATATTCAGGGGCAACCGCGACCGGCAACAGGAAAAGATGTTGGCGCCGATCAAACGGGCGCGGGCGCTATCGCCAACCGGCCCCTCAAGCTGGCCGACGTCGGTCCTTCGTTTTTGAAGTAGGTGTTATCCTTCATGAAATGGGCGCTTTCACACCCCACGTCTTGCCAAGTCCTCGTGGGGTTCAGCCCTCAACCTGTGCTAAATCCCGCCGGTATTGAACCACGACGATTGAAGGGCCGATGACGATGCGTTTTCTGTTTGTGATGGATCCGGCGCAGGGCATGCAGCCGACAAAAGATACAAGCTTTGCGTTCATGCGCGCCGCACGCGCGCGCGGCCATGAGTGTTGGCATGCTTTGCCTCGCGAGGTCTCCAATCGGGGTGGGGAGGTGGCTGTTCTGGCGCGTCCCATCACTGTGCAAAACGCGGCACCCAGCGTCACGCTCGGGAGTGCGGCTTATGTTGCCTGCCGCGACCTCGACGCAATCTTTATTCGCAAAGATCCGCCTTTTGATTCGGACTACTTGCACCTCACTCAACAGTTGGATTTGGTGAAGGCGAAAACACTAGTGCTCAATGATCCCGCCGCGCTGCGCGACGCCAATGAAAAGTTGTTTGCCTTCCACTTTAGCAAATTCATGCCTGATTCATTGGTCACTTCGGATCGCGACGCGATTTTCGAGTTCGTGAAATCGGTGGGAGGCAAGGCCGTGATCAAGCCCTTAGATGGCGCGGGCGGAAGCGGTGTGTTGGCGCTCACGACGGGCGATAAGAATGCGCGCGCGATTGTGGATATTCACACGCATGAAGGAACGCAGCTGGCGTTGGTTCAAGAATTCCAGCCGGGGATTGCCGAGGGCGATAAGCGAGTCTTGATGCTAGATGGGAAGCCGCTCGGTGCTATTTTGCGGGTGCCCCGTGCGGACGATATTCGTGCCAACATCCACGTGGGCGGCTCCGTGTATGCCACCTCGCTCACGCCCGCTGAGGAGGAGCTGGCTCGGGAAGTAGGCCAGGAGTTGGCTAAGCGTGGGCTTTGGTTTGTGGGTTTGGATCTGATCGGGGGCAAACTGATTGAAGTCAACGTGACGAGCCCCACCGGGATCCAGGAGTTGTCTGGGTTTCTCGGGCGCCCGGCTGAGGACGACGTGATCGCGTGGGTTGAGCAAAAAAGCCGGCAATTGCGCGGGGATTAGCTGGAGGTTAGCCAAAATTTTGGCCCAAGCGTGGGGGGTCTGTAGCTTCAGGGCATGGCCCAGCGTTGTGAAGTGTGTTCAAGCCCCGAGGCTTCCGAAACCAGCAAGCGCTTCTGGTGCAAAGAAGCCGATCAGTTTGAGGAAGTGTTGTTCGACGGTCGTATCGTCGATCTGTGCTCGGAGCACGCAGAGTTAGTCTTGCGCGCCGGTGTCACCACCATCGCTCAGCTGCGTGCACTCTTTGCCGAGCCTTTCGGGCATCGCTCTTTGATTGAACGCCGGATGGATTTTGATCGCCGAATGTTTCCCACGCGTCCCGAGGGCCGCCGTCACGATGACGGCCGGCGTTCCACCGACAGCGAAGTTTAACTTCAGGTTTTCTGCAGGCCGAGCACGAGCAGTACCGCAGTGGGGCGCGGTGCCGCGGGCATGCTCAGGCGACGTGCTTCGCGTAGCACACAGCGCTCGGTGGAAGGATCGCGCAGGCTTGAGCGTGTCATGCTAGCAGAATCGGCAGAGCCATCGGGTCCATAGCTCACGCGCACCACGATCTTCCCCGGTTTGGCATCGGGACTCAGGCAAGTTTGCAGGCTCTCCATGTGCGAACCAAGCACACGCTTGACCTGAGTATCGGTGAGCCCTTGGCCTCGTCCGAGCACCTGGATGGTTGAAGTGGTTCGATCCCAGACTCGGAAGCGTGCCGAACCCGGTTCAAGCTTTTGCGTCTCTGGGGTAGCAGAATCAGCGTTAGGACTAGTGGCTCGTAACGTGGAGACAAGCTCTTGCAGTTGCCGCTGTGTTTCTGGGTCTGAAACCAGTGACGGCGCATTAGGGTTAGCCGAATTGGCAAGAGCCAGGGGAACAAGTCGGACCTCGTCATCAGCTGCTCCGAGTCCAAGCGGAGCCTGAGCGCCCAACGGGAACGTGAGTGCCCCCAAAATCGCCAATGCTCCAAACAACAGAAGGCAACTGAACGCGATGGCAAGGATGGCGACACGCGAAGGTCGGAGCCTCAGACCGAGGCGTGGCGCGGACCGAGTGGTCTGAAAGAAGACCGAGTATTCGTTGGTATACTCGAGCACTCCGAAGTCGCCCGCTTGCGTGAGCGAACCCACTTGCACCTCCAAGATCGAAACACGGGCCCCGCCGCACTCTACAAATCCGCCTTTCGCTCCAGTGCCATCGAATCGCCACCCGTCGCTGGCCGGAGAAAGCACGGCGCTCGGAAGCCCCAGCAGATCGCCAGGGCAGGGGAGGGCCCGTGGATCAGCGTCCACGGCGGCACTGAGTCTCAACACTTCGCTCGCCTGAAGCTCACGGACTTCCACCACGGTTGCGCCCCAGAGGGCCGCCACACGGAGCCTCAGGGCTGCTTGCGTCGCCACGTACTTGTCCTCACCGCTCAAGATCGGCACGGTTGGCGTGGCTCCTTAGGGCCAAGCTCGATGGAAAGCGCTGTTTTTGTGGGGCCCAGTACCCCCTCTCAGAAGATGTCACTCGACCCCAAGAACTTTCTTGCGTGATCGGGACCTTGAGACTAGCTTCCGCCCCCCTTGACCATGACACAGGCAGTCATCCGAACCGGCGGTAAACAATATCGTGTCGCAACAGGCGATACGGTGAAAATTGAGAAGCTCGAAGGGAGCACTGGCGATAGCGTTCAGTTCGACCAGATCCTTCTCCTTAGCGCCGAAGGGAACGTGAGCGTTGGCAAGCCGACGATCCCCGGAGCGAAGGTGGAAGGGAAGATCGTCGACCAAGGTCGCGGTCCGAAGCTCATCATCTTCAAGTTCAAGCGCCGCAAGCGCTTCCGCCGCAAGAACGGCCACCGTCAGGACTTCACCGCGGTCCAGATCACCGCAATTACAGGTTAAATCATGGCACACAAAAAAGGTGGCGGTTCAACCCGCAACGGTCGCGGCTCAAACGCACAGTTCCGCGGTGTCAAAGTGTACGGCGGCGAAAAAATTCGCGCCGGCGGCATCTTGGTTCGCCAAGTTGGCCAGACGATCAATCCCGGCCGCAACGTAGGCCTGGGCAAAGATTTCACGCTCTATTCTCTGGTCGACGGCGTGGTGGCTTACGAGTTCGCCAGCAAGACCAAGAAGCGCGTCTCCGTCTATCCGCCCGTCGCAGTAGCCGCCGCGGCTGAGTAAGCCGAAATACTTGCCCTGCGCCCTACCGCTCAGGCTCACCACCTTTGGGGCAAGAGGTGGTCGTTGAAGCGTCAAAAGTTGACGGGAGCCAACTGCCGCGGGAGCGGGGCTGGCGGGCATGCCCTCCTCAGCGATTTTAGATAGTAAGCATACGAACTACTTTTTATCCTCAGTGCGGGTCTCCTCGACTGGAGCGACGCCCAGCGTGCGACCTTTGGAGCGAAGCCGAGCGTGCGGGTCTCCCCCGTTTGAGGCTGACTCTGGTGCCGACGGAATCAGAGCTACTCACGAGCACTGATTCCGTCGCCTGAGTTTCCCCCTTCAACTACCGGAAAATTGGTAGCTCTCGCGCACCCGCACGCCACGTTCGCCAAAGTTCATGGCGCTCAGGCGGGCGAGGTAATCTGAATAGCGGAATTCGACGCCAACGCGGTGCAGCTGCGCGGCGTCCAAGTACTCCGCATTCGCGACTCCATCGCGAGAAGTGGCTGGACCCACTCGCAGCTTCAGGTCTTTTTCTAATTGAGCCAAATGTGCGAGCGCTTGCGCGCCGCAGTTGCCCTTTCGAAAGAGGTCGACCGCCACTAAGCGGTCGCTCGCATTGAATTGAAAATGGACGTCCTCAATGCCGGGCGAGCTTACGCGATCACTACTCAAAGTGGTGCCATTGCACTTTATGACGCTGCCTCGACGCGTTTCCTTACAGTTCGCGTGTTCGTTCTTGACCCAAGCTTGAACGTCCTTTCTTGTCGCCTTTCCAAGTTCGAAACCGAGACCTGGATGGGCGGCGGCCGGTGCTTTCCCGGCGTGTGCTTGCAGCTGTTGCAGCCGGAAAGCTTCCACTTTTATGGGATCTGCACTTTCGAGTGACATGGGGCAGCCCGGCACCATGCCGAGATAACCCAGCAAGGGGCGGCCAAACGGTGTGTGGGCCAGACCAATCGTGACGGTTGCTAGCCCCGTCACGATCGTGGCTCGCCAAAACCATTTTGAAATCGTACCCCGCTGCGGCTTCGAGGGTGCTAGCTCGGAAGAGTGTTCGGAGAGAATCATGCTCATTGGCTCCCTCCCGTACCAGCCGCACCACCACCACCGCCAGCGCACATGTTTCGCGTTGGAGTGTTGGTTGCGGCAGATTCTACAATCTCAGGTTTCAAGCCGAGCAACGACGGTGCAGCTGCGCCGATGTCTGCGGCTGCAACGCCCGCTGCGGTCAGGCCGGCTACGGTGTCCTCAATGAGTGCGTCAAAGTCTCCAGTACTGATCCCAAGCCCGGTATGCGCAGCCACCATGCTCCTGCAGACGAGCCCATTGCTCGCCTTGGCGCCGGCATAGGTGATACCAGGGCAACCAAATAATTCTTGAACCTGAATCGTTAAACAATCGTTGACGCGCTTGAAGGCATCGGGAGCTAGCGACGTGAAGAATGTGTTGATGCGGCAATCGCCGGCAATCGCACCAATCACGTTCATTTGCACGACCTTTGCCACATTGTTAGCGCCACCGTATTTGGCACACAGGGACATGTCTCCCGATCCGCCAGTGCCCGGCGTTCCACCGCTGCCGCCGCTCGTTGTGCCGCCCGTGTGAGTTCCGCCGGTGGGGCTGGCTCCGCCGGTGTGGGTGGCCCCACCCATAGCGGATGCGGCTCCACCGGTCGTGGTTGTAGAGGTATTGTCTGAGCTGCAAGCGGTGGAGGCGCTGGTGGCGCAGACCATGAGTAGAAGAGAGGGCAAAAACTTCATAAGTTGATCCTTTTCCTTGGGAGTGGTTGATGGCGGAAATGCCGCCGCACTTTCCACTACGCATGGGCACTCCCTTGCGGATCACGAGGTCGGTGCGATTGTGCGATTGTGTGTCCCGCTCTGGCAGTTCCGGCCTCCTCTGTTAGCCTGCGCGAGGATGGCAACCGATCCGCATGACCTAGCCGAAGAGCTGTCGGACGCGGCACTTTTGAGCTCAATGACACGCGGTAGTCGGGATGCGCTGGCCAAGCTTTACGCACGCCACGCCCCGACGCTGCTCGCCCTTGGGCGGGCAATTCTGGGAGATCCCGCGGAGGCGGAAGACCTGGTGCACGATGTCTTTTTGGAAGCTTGGAGGCAGGCCACGACCTATGATGAGGTAAGGGGCAGCGTGAAAATTTGGCTCTCCATGAAAACTCGTAGTCGTGCGCTCGACCGCATCAAATCCAGAAGGCGCCGTCGCGACGTACTGGCCTCTGATGGAGTATCCGCGCTGACCCATTCACATCAAAGTTCCAGTGCCGACGGCGACTTCGCGGATCGAAGGTCGCTCTTGGGCGCATTGGGTGGCATCGAGGAGACACAACGCGAAGTCCTTGAGCTTGGGTATTTTGCAGATCTGAGCGCCACCGAAATTGCGGAGCGTTTGAATTTGCCTCTCGGCACCGTGAAATCGCGCACGCGGGCCGCCCTCGCGACTCTTCGCACCATCTTCGGGAATAAGCCATGACCGAGTCCGATTTGCCGGCGTTCATTCGGGATAGCCTTGAGGATGAGGCCGCGACAGATGACGAGCTCTTGAGCAGCTTGGCCCATCTCGCCGAGGTCTTACCTCCTGTGCAGCCAGGCTCTGGCGCCACGCGAACTCTACTGGCAGCCGTAGAAAAAATGCCGCTACGTTATGCGCCATTTTACGCGCGCGTTGCCGCCCTACTCGACGTGGACGAAGGGACGGTCGAAGCGTTGCTTGCACGAGCGAGCGATCAGGCTCTTTGGCGCTGGGGTGGCTTACCCGGTGTCCAAACTTTAGACGTTAAAGGGGGGCCGAGTGTCCGCGACGCGCACGCTTTCTTCATTCGATTTTCCCCAGGAGCGCGCTTACCCGAACATCGCCACGAAGGCGACGAGCAAGTGCTAATTTTGGAGGGAGGTTACCGTGAATATTCCGGCAAGACCTTTGAAGCCGGAGACCTTCACAAAATGGCAGCAGGCTCCACTCACGGATTCTTAGTCTTCCCGGATCAGCCGTGCGTTGCTCTCGCCGTTTACCACGGCCACCTCCGGTTTTCGTCGCTGCCGTTGCGTTGGCTTGCCAAGCTCATGGGGCGCTGAAAGAGGCGCAGTTCTGGGGCCAGGCGAGCGCGGAGCCGGCCAACCCTGGGAGTGACCCCCAACCCCGTGTATCTTCCGCGCGAATGCCGTCCAAGCGTGAAGTCCTTGCCCCGCCAACGCTCACAACTGCGGATGGTGAGTTCATTGGAGCACTCGGTTCGGAGGAGCTCACCGATCTCGAATTCCGCGCGTTGCTCGAAGCCTCGCGTCACAGTCGGGTGGACAACGCGCGCATGCGAGAGATCGCCGGCCTCGACACTCCGGCGCGAGCAAGCTGCTCCGAGGTCTAAGAGACAGGAAGCTGCTTGTTCTTCAAGCAGCCGGTTCAAGTACCTATTACGAGCTTCTGGAGGCCCTGTGCCAAATGGGGGGGGCTCGACGCTGAATGGGGGGGGCGGGACCAAATGGGGGGGTTGTCTCCCGAGCAGCGCCGTCGGGTGGAGGGGTTGGGCAAGAAGCCGCGCGCCGAAAAACTCCGCCCCGTGATCGAATCCCTGCTTGGCGAAAGGTGGTGGGCACCGCGTGAGCTCGCGGCCGTTCTGCATCGGGACGTCGGATCGCTCGTTGAGGATCCTAGTCATCCAGCGCTGACTTATCGGACTGTGATTGGGCCGTTGTTTTCTAAGCAAAAGAAAGACCACCCATAATGCTCATCGAAAGAGCGACCGTGGAACGCCGCTCCTGGTTAACACGAGCACTTGCCTAGTATGAAACTTTATCTTGCGATCTTAGAATGTTCAAAATTACCAGACCGACCCCCTGTGAAAAAGGTGATGTCGCTCAAGGGAATGGATCAAGCCATTCGGAGGCATGCGCGTGGGCAGCGGTGAAAGCTGAGCCGAGAAACCGACGCTCAGTTCCTATAAATCTTGGAGTTCGCGAGTTTGACGGCTTTTTCTCTTGTGGCCGCGTGACGATGCGTTCTAATGCGCGCTCAACCCAAGGAGTCGAAGAATGTCGTCGCAAGTTTCCTCCATTCGTTCCGGTGAGATTTGGCTAGATACCGCGGGCAAGCCCATCCAAGCGCATGGCGGCTCGGTGTATCATGTGAACGACACCTTTTACTTTATTGGGGAAAATAAGGAGCACCATAAGCCTGGAACGAACATTTGGCACGGCGGCGTGCGTTGTTACTCGTCGAAAGATCTCTACGCGTGGAAGGACGAAGGCGTGATCCTTGCGCCCGTGGAGAACGATGCAAATCATCCACTCCACCCGACGCGGATCATGGATCGGCCGCATGTTCTCTACAATGAACGAACCAAGAAGTTCGTGATGTGGGTGAAATTTGCTGGAACGATCGCAGACTCGCGGGCCTGGCAAATTCAGTACATGGGGATTGCCACCGCCGACGCCATCACGGGGCCGTTTACGCTGGTTAAGACGCTGCATCCGGTGGGCATGAACTCAGGCGATTTTGACCTCTACAAGGACGAGCGCGATGGCAAGGCGTACATTATCTTCGAGCGTGTCCACACAGAGCTGATTGTGGCCGATCTCAGCGATGATTACCTCGATGTCAGCGGTTACTACACGAGTCATCTGCCGTGCCCAGGTCCACCGCACACGCGAGAGGCTCCCGCCTTTTTCAAGGTTGGGCACCGCTACTTTCTCATTTCTTCTGGCACCACAGGTTACGATCCAAATCCGTGCGACTACGCGCGGGCGCCACTTTTGCACGGACCTTGGATATCGATGGGCGACCCCTGTGTGAACGACACGAAGCGAACAACTTTCGATTCTCAGGTGTCGTCAGTTTTTCGTCATCCCCACAAAAAAAACCTGTACATTGCGATTGCGGACCGCTGGAATAAGCAGGATTTGTCGGACTCTCGTTATGTGTGGCTGCCGCTCACGTTGGAGGGTGACACCGTTAGGATCCATTGGCGGGATTCGTGGCGTTTGGATGAGTTTGAGTGAAGGCTGGGCCACAAGCGAAAGGTGCGGATGGCGTTACTGCTCGGCTCGCACAGCCGTGGTAGGGTTTCGCTCTGACAATGTGGTTGTCTGACGTTGATCTCATGGATTATTGGTTCATGCGCGCACATCGAAACCCGTAACGGTCGCCGTGGAACGTGGGGCCTGGTGGAGCAGGTTACCTCTGATCGTGACAGACCCCAGGACAAGCTCAAAAAACCGACCTTTCTTGGATCTAGTCTTGCTCATGGGTCAATTACGTGTATTTTGACCTACGTGCTAGACAGGATCGTCCAGAAGCGAATCGCTGGCCTGAAGAAGAGCGTGCTCTTATTGGGCGCCCGTCAGACCGGCAAGTCCACACTCATGCGGGCGCTCAACCCCGGGCTCGTGATCAACCTCGCAAATGAATCGAGCTACTTGCAACACGCCAAGGATGCTGATCTGATCGGACGAGAGGTGCGCGCGCTGCGCAAGCCTTCTGTAGTCCTGGTGGACGAAGTGCAACGGGTTCCGAGTATTCTTAATACGGTCCAAGCGCTGATCGATGAAAACAAAGGTCATCGATTTCTGCTCACGGGCTCCAGTGCTCGAAAACTCAAACGCGGTGGCGCAAACCTTCTACCAGGGCGAGTTCTCCTTGAGCATCTCGACCCGTTAACCTACTGGGAGTTGGGTGGGCATTTTAGTCTCGAGCGCGTGCTTCAGGTTGCAAGCTTGCCGGGTGTGTATCTGGACCGAGAAACCGGCACCGAAACTCTCGATTCGTATGCGTCACTCTACCTCCGCGAAGAAATTCAAGCTGAGGCGGTTGTTCGAGACTTGGGCTCCTACGCGCGCTTCCTCGACCTTGCCGCACACGCAAGCGGCCAGTGGGTCAACTATTCTAAACTCGCCTCTGACGCGGAAATTCCCAAGGAAACAATTCGTCGCTACTATCAAATCCTCGAAGATACGCTGCTTGGGTTTCGGATCCCACCGTTCACGACCACCACGACGGTCAGACGAACGAGTCAGCGCGACAGGTTTCTTCTCTTCGATCCGGGCGTGCAAAACGCTCTCCTTCACCGCCAGCGTGCTCCAAACGTGAGCGAACAAGGGAGTCTTTTTGAGCAATGGCTACTGCTTCAAGTGCTCTTCTACGCGCGTGCGCATCGGTTGCCCTGGCGGCTCTCAGCGTATCGAACGGACAGCGGTGTCGAAGTCGATTTCGTGTTGGAGGCTCCCGGACGACTTCTGGCCGTCGAATGTAAGCTCGGGAAAACGATCCATAGCGGCGCGACTAATGGCCTCCGTTCGTTCCTCAATCTTCCCTCTCATAAGAAGCAGACACTTGCTCACGCCAGGGGGATCCTGGTGTTCCAGGGCGAACGGCGGCAGCGCCTTTCTGGAGCCAAGGAGCCGCTCATTGAAGCGGTGCCGTACCGTGAATTTCTAGATGAGACTTTGCCGGAGCTTGCGCGTGAGTCGCGAGACTGAGTTCAACGCCTGCGTGCGCAGCGAAATCCGTAACCGTCCCCGTGAAAGGTGGGGCCGGGTTCGCGGCTCGTTACGGGTAAGTACATCGCGCTGTAGCGCCAATTCCCGCTGCGCATGACGTGCAGTGAGCCTGTGTTCAAGTTGGCGCAATTGTCGCAATCCGCTGGATACGGGGCGTAAAGATCGAGCGCCCACTCCCACATCGATCCTGCCAGATCCATTTGGCCAAACTTACCGGCCCCTGCTGGCTCGGACCCCACCGCCAGAATGTCGGAGAAGGCGCAACCAGGGCTTCCGTTCCCTAAGCAATCGTACGCAGCTTCGGTATTGTTCGGGCGCGTCTCGCCCCAAGGGTATTTTCGCTGTTCTCTGCCGCCTGTGGCTGCGTACTCCCATTCTGCTTCAGTGGGCAGACGTGCGCCATCCCAGACGCAGAAGGCGAAGGCTTCGTACCACGTGACGCAGTTCATCGGCCTCGTGTCGTTCATGCCCGAGGTGTTCCAGGTCTGAAACCCAGGGCTGCAAGCGACATCGCGCGCGAGTGCGCCCGAATCTGGTGCGAGCGAGCTATTCCAACTGGGCGCTTGCCAACCGCTGTTGGGGATCTGTGGATGTTCTCCGACACCATTTTCAGGTGGGCCGAGATAGGCATTCACGAACTTGCGAAAGCGACCGACCGTGACCTCGTATTTGTCGAGCGCAAAACTTGCGACGGTTGCCGTGCTCTGCAGGCTATCACCGCGTCTGAACGTCCCGCCGTCGACCGTTGGACTCGCGCAGCAGTTGTCGTCTTGGGCCTCGCCACAATTAGCTAAGAGGTCTTCGCAGCTAGGTGGTACCCGAGCTGGCGCCGTGTGTGTCACCGGATGAAGGTGGGGAGCCTCGTTCGTGGTGTCAGGTGAACCACAGCCTGTGACGCACGCGCCGGCACCGAGAAACGCCGCAAAAATCCTCAGATTCATCGCAAAACGGGTGTTAGCGCTCCATACCAAACACTCGCCATCACAGCATACCCCGCGTCGTTCGGATGCACGGCATCGCTGAAATAGGCGGTTGCAAAGTTCGCATTGGCCGTGAACGCACTGTACATGTTGACGAGCACGAGGTGTTTGCCTGCGTCCGTGCGTACCTTCACGACTGCTGGCAATAGGGCATTGTAAGGCTCGACGCCGTTCGTGTTGGAGCTTGGGTCCGTGGTGGGCGTGATCTGGGCCACAACGATGAGCGCATTGGGCACCTTCGCCACCATCGTGTCGAGCAGGCCACCGAGCTCAATCGCGCGAGCGGGAGGTTCGACGCCGTCGCTGTTGGTGCCAATCATCAAGAGCACGATGTTGGGATTGAAACCTGCAAGTGTCGTCTGTGCGACGGTGAGAATTTCGCTGATCGGTGCCCCTCCAGAGCCTTCGTGCTGCGCGGGAAATGGCACGCCGTCGACCGTATCTGGCCCTCCTTCCATGGAGCCCACGAAGGTGAGGGATTGATTCGCGGCGTGGGCCAGGTGAAACAACGGCGCCCGATAGCCGCCGCCTTCAAGCGAACCCACTCCCTCAGTGATCGAGTCCCCGATCGGCAAGATCACACACGGTGTTCCTGCTGGGGGGCAGGGTTGGTAAGGGACGCCCTGATTGCCGCTTCCAGCACTGCCACCGCTGTTCCCAGATCCGCCGAGAATCTGTGACCCACCGCCGGTGCCGGGTGCGCCACCCTGCTGTGATGGCGAACTCCCGCCCGCTGGCGTTCCGCCCGACGGAGCTCCTCCCATAGCGCGGGTACCGCCCAAAGTGCTTGGTTGTGGAACGTCGCCTGTCCCGCCCGCCGTCCCGCCTGAATTGACATGCCCGCCACTAGCTCCCGGTGCCGAAATGCCACCACCGCTTGCGCGACTAAGTTCACGCGGTGCGTCGCTGCCGCAACCCGTGAGTCCGAAAAATACCAACGCTACGGCACCGAATGCGGAGCCACGGAAGATTTGAGATCCCATGGGCTCATCCAAGACTCAACGCGCTGGTATTGTATTTCTGATCGCCCATGAACGGCAGATTCAAGCCCATGGTGTTCGCCAGCGTTAGCAACACGTCGTTGGTATTCTTGCCTTTGGCATCAATCCTTCGGCCCGTCTTGAACGCGCCGCCTCCCTTGCCAGCCACAAATTGCAGCGCTGGGGTGTGGATGTGATTGCCGTTCGTCATTTCGGAGGTCATGTAAATGACCGAATTATCGAGCATCGTTCCACTGCCTTCTGGCGTCGATTTCAACAGGTTGATGAAATCTGCCATCTGCCCGAAGAGCCATGTTTGTGCGGCATCATATTCACGGCTGCCCTGGCTGTTTGGGTTGGTCACTTGGTCGGAATGCTCCCAGCCGTGGTGCACATCTTTTAAGCCCATGAATCCGAAGCGTGGCACCAAGCCATCTCCCGAGGAAAGCCACTGCAAGCAAAGCACACGCGTTAAGTCACAGTTGAGTGCTTGATAACCAAGTGCGTTAAATGCTGCACTCACCGCCGGTAAATCGCCCTGTGTGGCAGGGTCCAAGCCCGCCATGTTGGCGCCTGACGCAACTACGGGCGTCGCGCAAGAGCCGCCCGGCGATGCGCCGGGACCACCGCCACCCGCAGAGCCCGGCACCGCGAGCGATTTCTCTAACTCACGCAGGGACGTCAGATGAAGGTCCAGCTTAGTTTGTTCGTACTTACCCGCGAGGCCTTTGATTTCTACGATCTCGGCTGAGAGTTGGTCTAGTCTGCTTTTCCCGAGCGCGTAGAGGGCGGCGGTCTCAGGGTCCGGAGGCAGAGCGGATGGCGTAGCTGTTGGCATGACGTTAGCCGGTGGCGGTGCGCCGTTGCCGAAGAGTTTTGAAAACGTCGCGGCTGGATCGCCCTCGGGCTTGATGACTTGGCCATTTCGGAAGATGGTGTCGCCCTGACCGCCGCCCCACAGGCTCGCAAAATACAGCGAATCGAAGCGCGTTTTGGCACCAAACTGAAGGGCGACCAACTGATCAATCGTGGTGGCGGTTCCGTACAGGCCTGCTTTTTCTTCGCCGCCGCAATCTGCGGGCCCCCCGCAGCCTTGGCCTTCAATCTTGCCACCAAACATGGTGCGCCCACCGCCACCATGACCTTCCAACTCAAACCAGGTGCTGATCTCATCGGCCGCCGGTGCACCCGCGTTGTCGACGATGATCATGTCGGATTCCAAGCTCGCGAACGGCTTGGCAAGCGTATCAAAGTAGAAGTTGGGCACGTTTTCCGACTTCTGAGAAATGCCTCCGGGAAGATTCAAGAGGATGAGCCTGAGGGGAAACTGCGTCTGGGCCTCTGCAAGAACTGACCGGAAGACTGGCGTTGCGAGGAAGGCAGCGGCGCCCAGTTGCTGGAGGAGGCTACGGCGTTTGATGAGTGCTTGAGACATCTTGGGAAGTCCTTTCGTTCTCTTGAGATCCGAGTGCAGCGGGCTCGCTCGGCTCTATTCAAAGGTTCGGAACAGGAACGCGTCGGTTTGCGTCATCGCCACGACAACCTCGCGGATATCGAGCCCGGCAGGGGACAGCTTGGTCGAAATGCCGGTAACGGACAGATCCTCTCCAGTGCTTGCATCTCGGCCAAAAGCCCATTGAAAAGCCTTACTCGTCAGGCATTGTTTGGCTTCGGCGCTCGCGGCAAGTTTTGCGGAAAGCTGCACTCCGCCCGTGTAAGGACCATTGATGTCGAGCGTGCCTGTGATGTTGCCGCTTGAATCGACGGGTTTGTTATTTTCGGTGGTGCGGTATTTCCCAATGCCGTCGTAGTTTTCAAGGCCGAAGCCCACCGGATCGATCAGTTGGTGGCATCCTGCGCACGCGGGATCTGAAGAATGTCGAGCGAAGCGTTCGCGCGTGGTGAGCGTGGCATCGGGTGCGGGCGGTTTTGGAACAATGGCGGGCGGTGCCGGCAGGGCTTCACACAGCAAGCCGACGCGAACAAACTTTCCGCGTGCAATCGGGAACGACTCAAATGGCTTTGAGTGAGAAGCCAATACCGAAGGCTCGGTGAGCAACCCCGAGCGCTCCAGCGGATTGAGCATTGTTTTAACGAGAGTTGGCTGTCCTGGATCTGCCACGCCGTAGAGGCCCGAGAGCGCGCTGTTCACGTAGGAGTAGGGTGCCGTAAAGAGCGTGTTAAAATCTCCCGGACCTTCCCACAGCACGGAGTCAATGAATTGGTCCGTTGAATCGGACATGGCCGCGCGGAGCTCGGGGGTATATTCCGGATAAACGGTGGCATCCTTGGCGAGGCCGTCGAACCTCAAGAGGCCGCCGTAGATCCGGAGCAAGTGCCGAAAGCTGTCCTTCGCTATCGGAAGCTTGAGCAGGCGGCGAGCTTCAGTTTCTATCTGCGCCGCTGATTGCAACCCATTCGCATCCGCGGAGGCAATGAGCATCGGATCGGGCGGATTGGACGTGAAGAGATAGGATAGCTCGCTAGCCACTTCGTAAGAAGTTAATGTGCGAGTGGCGCCATTTGCCGATTGCCCAAGTTCGAAGCGATAGAGAAATTTCGGCGACTGGAGCAGCGTTTCCACCAGTTGTCGCGTGGCGCGCTCGTAATTGGTGATGGCCAACGCATCTGAGAACAGCTTCTGATACTGCTGAATCTCTTCGGTTGTGAGCGGCCGACGAAAAGCGCGCTTGCCGAAATCTTGCAGAAAGCTTGCGGCGCAATCGGCAGCAGCTTTCGGTGCGTCGCACGTCGGTACGGAGAATGCCTTGGCGGCGTCTGCAGCAATCACCGCATATTGCCCTGCGAGCGTGCCGTCGACGTTGAGCGCCGAACCGAAGTTATCGAAGCCGTTCTTGCCGATAGCGTCAGCGGCAAGCGTTCCTGAGGGCGGCGCGGCGAGCGCAAGCACCGCTTGCACGCTGTTCCTATATTCAGTTGTCGTGAGTCTCCGGAGCCCGACGGGTCCGAGCGCCGCCGCAGCCGGGGGCGTCGGGACAGCCGTGGTTGGGGTGGTGGTGCCACCTGGGCCCATTGTCGATCCCGGGGCGGTGCTCATGCCCGGACCGGGAGTCATCGTCGTCGACCCTGGACTAGTACCATTGCCGCGTCCGGTCGCTCCGTTGCTAGGCGCAGTTCCAGTGCATCCAATACACAAGAGTAGAGTGCCGCCAAGATGGCACCAGCGTCGGGCAGATGGTTTGAAAACGAGTTGTTTCATGTGAATCTTTCCGAAATCAGAGCGCAGCTCGCACGTGTCGCTGAGCAACGCTGCTCGCGATGATGGACACCGAGATCAGGAGTCGAATGCTCCCAAGGCACCATCAAGATATCATGAGGTGCGCGCAGATTCTGGCCAAACTCAGTCCGTTCTTACGCACTATGTGGCCAAAGGCGCCGCGGGTGTTGAGCAGAAAATCTGTAGTCACCAGGTTCTCCGCAGTACCAGTGTCGCGAATGTATTCGAGGCAAACCTTTGGCGACGTGATAGTGCAGGATAGGCTGTCGCGGACGACGTGAGTGCGCGTTGGTAAGCTTCGGACGTGTCCTCAAAAGCAAACGTTCGGTCGCTCATGCTGCGGAGCCTGGAATTTACCGCTTGGGCGCCAATCGAAGCCCCTTCAGCGTTTGGCCATCAAGGAAAGGTCACTAACGGGCGTTCCATAGCACTCTATGTTCATGAAGCGTTCCTATCGGGCAATTCCGTATCTTGGCGCAGCGATTCTTGGAGTGGCGTGTTCTTCCCAGGTAACAGGTTCGCATACCCCGGGAACAGCGACCTCACCTTCCCCCACGCAGGTTGGAACCACTCCTGTTCCGACGACCACGAGCACGACCACCGTGGCGTTGCCAGCCGCTGGCGCGCTTGGGCCCTTGGCGCTGCGCCGACTAAATACGGTTGAATACGAAAACACGGTGCAAGACGTGCTGAAGGTTGCCGCGGGAACGACGAGCATGTTCCGTGAGGACGATCCAGGGCTCGGTTACAAGAACATGGCGGTAGCGCTCACGGTGACGCCACTTCTGGCGGAACAATATGCGGCGACCGCCAAGAAGCTGGCAACGGCGCTCGACTTGAATCAGTTTGCGCCCTGCGCCAATGGCACGCCAGAGGCAACCTGTGCCGAAACTTTCATTCGCACGTTCGGTCGCGGTGTCTTTCGGCGTCCGGTCACGACAGAAGAAGTCACTGGCTACGGCGCTATCTTTGCAGATAAGCGCACTCGTTCGGATTACGCGGGTGGGGTGCGGTTGATTGCGGAGACGATGCTGCAATCGCCGCATTTTCTCTACAAGACTGAGATCGGCGATGGCACGGGAGTCGATCGAGCGCTGACGCAATATGAGCTGGCGAGTCAGATCTCGTACCTTGCAACCGGTGCGCCTCCCGACTCTGAGTTGGCGACCGCCGCAGACGGGGGCAAGCTCAGCCTTGCAACTGAGCGTGAAGCACAACTTCGCCGGCTGCTCGGTAGCGACCGCAGCAAGTCTTGGCTGACGAGCTTCGTGACCCAATGGCTTGGAATTGCGGATGCCGGTTACTTCGCCAAAGATAAGGTGGCTTTCCCAAGCTACACACCGACACTTTCCGTCGCCGTTGCGGAAGAATCTCAGCGCTTTGTGGGAAGCGTGCTCACTCAATCGAATGCCTCGTTGGAGGCGCTATTTACAGCCAATTGGACGATTTCGAATGCCGAACTCGGAGCCCACTATGGTCTTCAGCAGGCGCCGGCAGATTGGCAACAGGTTACGCTGCCAGCAGATCAGCGGCTCGGCATTCTGACGCAATCCGCTTTTTTGGTGGCAAACTCCAAAGCCGCAGATTCCTTCCCGATCCGTCGCGGGAAGACAGTGCGCACTCGGCTTCTCTGCGGCAGCGTGCCGCCGCCACCGGCCAACCTCAAGGTAGTGCCCGTTCCCTTGGATCCCACACTCACGACGCGGGAGCGCTTCCTGGCTCATGAGCAAAGTGGAAGTGTGTGCGCAGGCTGCCATAGCCTGATGGATCCGCTTGGCTTCGCTTTCGAGAATTACGACGCCACCGGCGCCTATCGCACCAGCGAGAACAATAAACCGGTGGATGCGACCGGTGCGATCAATGCCATTTCGCCCGAAATTGACGGGCCTTTCGCCAATGCTCTTGAGCTTTCACGGCGCATCGCTCCCAGCAAAGTTCTGAAGGATTGCGTGGCGCGTGAATCGATGCGTTGGGCAATTGGCCGAGAGACCATGGCTGAGCCGGCAACGGATCCTAAAGTGTTGAGGGATCAGGCCATCATTGGAGCGCTTTCAGCGCGCCTTGCGACAACCAATTCGGACATCCGCGAGTTGTTCCTCGCACTCGTGCAGCGAGACGAATTCGCGTTTCGCTCCGACCAATAATCTTACCCGAGAAGAGGACTTGATATGTTGACACGAAGCATTCTGAAACGACGTGAACTTCTCATGGGTCTCGGCGCGGCAAGCTTCCTTGCCATCCCAGTATTTCGCGACAGTTTGGCGGGAGCCCAGGCCGCGACGTTCCCGGTGCGGTTCGTCCCGATTTACTTGCCGGGAAACGCAACGAACGGGAAATTCACCTTCTCGGGCGTCCTGTCGCCGCTGGCCGCTTTCCAGGCCGATTCTGTTTCGCTCCAGTTCGACAATGGCGCAGCTGCAAACATCTGGGGCACCACGAGCGAACCCCACGGCGCAGAACTCCGAACGTTACTCACGGGCGACAGTAGCCTGCAGCCGCTAGAAAATGCCTCCGTTTGGGCGAATTCTGACAGTATCGATCAAACGATTGCCGCAAAAATTAGCTCACAGCTCAAGTTCACCACGTTACAGTTCGGCGTGGTGACGGAGACCAATTCCAATCCTTTGGATCAGCGGCGGATGATCATCAAGGCAGGCACCCCCCAGCCGCCCATCGAGAATCCTACGGAGATGTTCATGCGCCTGTTCGGGAATGGCGCGCCCGTTCCAGCGCCCACGACGACAGGATCCACTCCGACCCCGGCACCTACGGTGGATACCAGTGCGGACGGCAAGAGCATGCTGGATCGCCTGAAGGCAGAGGTCACTGCTCTGAAGGCCGTGGCCGGAGTTGGGGAGCAAACTAAGCTGGATCAACATCTCACCTCCTTGCGTGAGCTAGAGAAACAAGTGGTCGGTGTGCCCAGCACGGGAACCGGCGGTGCTGGCGGCGGCGGTACGGGTTTTACACCAGGAATGGGCTGTGCACCGCCCACGATTACCCCTGTCGCTTATCAACAATCCTATCCTCCCGGATCGGGCCCGGATCCCGATATTGCCACCGTCACTTCTCAGCAGTTCGAGCTTTTGTATCAATCACTCACCTGCGACTTGACGCGTGTGGCATCCATGCAGCTCCTCGGAACAGCTCACACGGAGGTGGGCTATGGTTGGTTGGGTGTCACCGACGACCATCATGCGCTCGAACACAACCAGGGTGACGCTGCAACAGGTGCCAAATTGGACAAAGTGCAGAACTTTTTTGCCGGCGAAATCGCCAAATTCCTGAACCTACTGAAGACGACGCCTGAGGGCACCGGTACCATGCTCGACAACACGCTCGTGATGTTCTTCACGGACTTCTCGAACGCCGGCGAACACTCGCACGATCAGTTGCCATTTTTCCTATTCGGAGGCGGCGGTGGCAAGGTTCGGACGGGGCGCACGGTTGCGTACGACGCGAGTCCGCACAATCTATTGCTGCGCGGTGTGCTCAACGTGTTTGGCATCGATCAAGCCAAAGTGGGGGACGACGTGCCCGGTTCTGCGGTTTCGCTCGCTTAACTCGCCTAAGTTGGCCTGAACGAGGCTTGCGTTCCTTGAGCGCAGGGTAGCGTTTTACGCGGCTCCCGTCGGCAGCTAGGCTCCGGCCGTGGCGAAGATCCAGGTATTGCCGACAGCTTTGGCGACGCAGATCGCCGCCGGGGAAGTCGTGGAGCGACCGGCCAGTGCGATCAAGGAGTTGGTTGAAAACTCTGTAGACGCGGGTGCGACGCGCATTGAGGTGAGCATCATTGCGGGTGGCGTCACACTCTTGCGCGTGCACGATGATGGCGCCGGCATGGACGAAGGCGATGCGCGGTTGTGTACGGCCCGCCATGCGACGAGCAAGTTGCGCAGCATTGAGGACTTGAACGAATTGGCGAGCTTCGGCTTTCGAGGCGAGGCCTTGCCAAGTATTGCTTCGGTGAGTCGGTTTCGCTTGGCAACGCGCAGTCGGAATTCGGATGTTGGCACGGAAATCAGGATCTCAGGCGGCGAAGCTTTAGAAGTGAACAACATCGGTTGCCCCGTGGGCACGACGATTGAAGTGAATGACCTCTTCTTCAATGTGCCCGCTCGGCGCAAATTCCTGCGCTCATCGGGAACCGAGGCTGGACATGTGAGCGAGGTGTTGGAGGGTCTGGCGCTCGCCCATCCGGGCATCACCTTCGTTTTGTACCGCGATGAGCGCAAAGTGCGAGAGTGGCTGCGGGTCCAGACACGCCGCCAGCGCGCCGAGCAGATACTAGACATTCAGCGCCTGGCGACCTGTGAGGGGGAGCGAGGACCGCTGAAAATCGAGGCATTTTTGGGGCCTCCGGAAGAGGCCAGAGCGGGCGCGGGAGGCCTGCGCTTGATTCTGAACGGGCGCCTGATTCGAGACCGCGCGCTGTCGGTAACGGTAGCGCAGGCTTATGGGAGCGTGTTGGAGCGCGGACGCTACCCCCGCGGAGTTGTGTACCTGGATTTACATCCTCGCCTCGTCGACGTGAATGTGCACCCCCAAAAATCAGAAGTGCGCTTTGCCGATCCACGGGCGTTAACTGACGCGCTGTACCACATTCTAGCCAGCACGTTAGGCACAGCTTTTGGGATCGTGATTCAAAGCCGCGGTTGGGTTTCGAACAAAAGAGCCGGAGAAGTCGCCGTCTCCAAGCTTCCACAGAAGGCAGAAACAGCTGCGCGCTCCCATCCAGATGCAGCGTCTTTTTTGCGATCAGCTAGCGTGGGTAGAGCGAACTCTGAACTCAGCGAGGGGGCGCCTGCAACACACCAGGCGAACGAGCCTTTGGAAAATCAATTTAATTTTGCCAAAACCCCCAACGCCTATCAGCCCGCGCGCAGTTCGCTAAGCATGGGCAGCGTCGAACACGCCCATCTGCCGCGCCATGCTCCCGACACGAGCCAAGCTGAAGCGGCGGTGCTGCTAGCAGTTCGCGATTCGTCACCTCGCGGGATAGCGCCTTCGGAAGAGCTCAAGTGGTCGAGCTTGCGCTTCATTGCTCAGCTGAAAAAGACGTACCTCCTGTGTGAAGGGCCCGCGGCCCTTTACGTGCTGGATCAGCATGCAGCGGCAGAGCGTGTGACCTTCACGCGCTTGCGTCACAGCTTTCAATCGCGCGCAGTCGCTTCGCAGGCCCTCCTGTTTCCGATTTCTGTGGAGCTGAGTTCCGAGGAAGTGGGCCTCGTGGAAGGATTTGAGGCTCAGATTGCGGAGGTGGGGTTTGAGGTGAAGGTGATGGGAGAGCGGGTGGTGGGGGTGCACGCCATTCCAAGATTG
>JBBRRP010000087.1:0-27826 GCA_038246305.1 Polyangiales bacterium
GCCAGACGCTGAAGATGAAGCGGCCTCTCGCTAAGCCCCGGCCACCTCTTCAGCGCTTCTTCTGCAAGAGCCAAGTCGCCGGCGTCGAGAGCCGCATCCACAGCTACCACCTCACTCCAGAATGCGCCGGTGCCGAGCAGCGCCTGTATTTCCCCGTGCGTGGCTGTGCCTCCCGAAAGCAACTGCAAACCAACGGCAGCCGACTCAAATGGGTCACTCATGGCAACCTCACTCCCGACGCCTGCCAACGCCCGCCGCACAGCTTCGGGGCTGGTTGCTTCATAGCCAACCATGGCCCTAAGAAGCGCTAGATCAACCACGTGTGTTTGACCTAAGTGATCAGCCGCAAGATCGTCGCTGAGTCGAATCGCTTCGCTAACATCGCCTTTGACAAGCGCTACCCGGGCGCGCAGCACGCGTGCCGTGGGCTCATCAGCGTCAATGAGTTCTAAACTGCTCGCGGCACGTTCCGCCAAATCGATTCGACCCGCCTCAATTCCGCTCAATCCGAGTGCGCCTTTCACCGCTGGGCTTGTGGCGCCACGGAGTGCGGACTCCAGCCGCTCCCCCGCAGCCACCAACTGGCCAGAATTCAGGCAATCTCTAGCTTCCACCAGCTCGAGGAGTGCCTGCGTTGGTGCCATGAGCTGCTGCTCAGGAATGCTCCCCACCTTGAGCGGTATCAACGCCGATACAGGCCTTGGCCCCCCCCGTGTGAAGGCTTCCATCACCTGAGCTTCAAGAGTTCCCGCGAGGGGCGTGAGGAGCCCAGGTGGAAGAGAAGCCGAAACGCTCCTAGTGCGATCCAAAAGAGTTAATCGGATGTCCAAAACTCGCGCGATGCGCAACCCCGGATCCAGTTGGAGTGCTTGATGATAAAAGGCTTTGGCCCGCGGATCAGCGGTGAGTTCAAAGACGCTACCGGCGACCAACTGAAAGTACGGATCACGTTCTAGCAGGCTCTCGAAGTGCCGTACCAACCCGACGGCACCCGCCAAATCACCCTTCTCCATCGCCAACAACAGCTCTCCAGGGACTCTTGAGCGACGGGGAACCCCCGCCGTTTCTGCGGTTCGCAGGGCCTTTGCAAGGCCCTTGCAGGGCTCTCCGAGCGCCAAGGCTTGAACCACACAGCTCCGGAGCTGAACCTGAGCAAGTGCAGAGAGCTCAACCGCTACTCCGGCAAGAGTCGAAAGCCGCGCATCGAGGGTTCTAAGCTCTGAAGGGTTACTTCGCTGCACAATCGCCGAAAGTTGCGCCAACTCTCTTGTCTGGAATTCCCGCTCATCCCAGAATTGCTGTTCGCCAAAATAAGTGTAAATCGCCAACAGTGATGCGCCCAGCACCGCGGCCCCGAGCACCCCTTCAAGCCAGGGCCGTAACCCGCTCCGTTGCTTCTTCAATCGGCGCTGGGCCGTGGTCTCGTCCTTGAATAAAGGCGCGCGGATCTCGCCCATGCCAGAGGGAAGTCGCGGTGCAGCTAGCCCCTGCACCTTGAGTCGAGGACTTGTGCTCGGGTTTTCTTGGGGAGGAGGGGAAACGGGTCGCAGCGGGGGCCTGGGTGGAGGACGCGCGGTCAGTGGCGCGGCCGAAGCGGTGCGCGCCGGTGGCAATGTGGCTGCTTGAGGCGGTGCGGACGCACGATGCAGAGGTCCTCTGGGCCCATTTCCCAAAGCGACGATGATGCTATCCTCCTCCGGGCGAGCGGGTTCTTCCTTGGCGAGCCGGGTTGCCGGCGCGTAGAAGGGGCTCGATTTTAAGGGAATTTCTGGCTCCGAGATGAAATCTGCTGACTGCAACTCCTCCCGACCACGGTGTCCCTGCTCGGGATTGGCCTCATTCTCGAACGGCACCAAATCCTCGTCCGTTAATTCCACCGCTGAAGGCAGAGGTTCACGGTGCTCGATTTCTTGCCGAACCACCGCGACATCGTCCGCGCCGAGAACCTGAGTGTCATCGTCATCGACGGAGGAGGACATCGGGCGCGAAAAGCTGGACTGACCACTGGGCTTCAACTGCCGTTCAGCCACCTCCCTGGCGAAGCGTTTAGCAACAGCACCGGCGCCTGCTCTTCGCTCCATCTCCAAGTACTCGACGAGCTGCTCATTGAGCAGGAGAATGTCGTCGCTCGTCACCCCATGTTCAAGTGCTCGCTGCAGCAGCTCAGCGGCGCGCGTGGCTTCTCCTTGGTGCAAGAGGACCTCGGCCAGGTAGAGAAATGGCCGCGGATCACGCTGATCAGCCCGCCTTGCGTAGGCCAACACTCGCCAGGCCGCCGGCAACCTGCCGGCTGCAAGGTACATCCGCCCCACGGCGATGAGCACATCCGCGTTCTGGATGTATCGGCTTTCAGCGGTGCGGCCGACTTCGTCAATCAACGCACCCTGAAGCGTGGCACCTAGGTAGCCACAAAGGGCGGTGGTGGTGTCCTCCTCCAGATTGCTTCTCCAAGCCCTGAGAAGTTCGTTCAACGCGCTCGGCTCGGCAGCGTTCATAGCTGGGCCGGAGCATACACAGCCCGGTCTCGTTCCGGAACACATTCGATGCTAATCAGCCTACGCCCCTGTGAAAAAGCTCATGCAAGCAGTTCGCGCCGCCGCCCTCCCGGCTGTCTCGACAAGCGGGACCAAGCTTGCTCGGGAAAAAGCGGTGCGTCGCGAGTCGCAGTCGGAAGCCGAGATCGTGCTCAGGGTTCGGGCCCCAGGCCATGTCGTCCCTTGGACCGTTGTAATATACCCACCGGATCTCGAGTGGACCTGTGATTGCGACAGCCGCACCGATCCGTGTGCCCATATCGTAGCGGCTAGCATCGCACTGACCCAACCCGAACTCCTAGCAGAAAACAGCGAGGCCAAAGCGCCCGCGCACGTACGCTACCTTCTCAGTCGCCCGGAACCTGCAGCCCTCGCTCTCGATCGGGAGCTGGCCTCGGAAGGCCGGGCCGAGCCGCTAAAGGTGGCCGTTTCCAGCCTGGTGGCAGCCGGGAACGTGACCGTCGCGATCGAGCAACACGACATCGAACTCGACAATATCATTCGAGCCGGCCGCTCGGGAAGATTGGTGTTAAGCCGCATCGATGACACCCTCAAAGCCCTCTCGCTCGCCCAAGACGTGCATTTTGAGGGGGCGCCCGTGCTCGTTCAAAGCGAGCCCTTGATGCCGCGCGCTTCGGTCACCCGCGATCACCAAGGCACCTATGTATTGCGAGTCGAAGTTGCACATGGGTTAACGGAACGGATTGTCCCCGGAGTGGCGCTCCTCGGCCGCGTGCTCCGCCCCCTCGGATGCATGGAGCTCACCGGCATGAATCTGGAGCGGCTACCTATTGAGCGACGCTTCCATTCGGATCAACTTGGCGAATTGGTGAGCAGGGCGCTCCCGGAGCTGGAGGCGCGCCTCGACGTAGAAATTCGTTGCGAATTGCCGGGCCGGCAACGGATCGAAACCAAACCGCGCATTGAATTTCAGCTAGAAAACACCGAGCAAGGCCTGAGCGTGCTGCCCTTGCTCGTGTACGGTGACCCGCCCTCCGCCCGCGTGGATCGTGATCAACTCGTGCATCTTTTGGGAGATATTCCCAAGCGCAATTTGGTCCTAGAGCGCAACTTAGTCGAGCGCCTGCGCTCGGAGCTCAACCTCGTTCCCGGGAGGGGTGTGAACTACGAAGGGCCGCTTGCCGCACGTTTCACTGAGAAGTTGTTGGCATTTGAGCGCACACTCCACCCCACTCGAAAGGGCTCAGTGGGCCCGAAGCCGCTAGCAATGGCCGTTGGGTTCGAAGGCTCTGTGCTCTCCTTAACTTTCAACATAGAGGGCGCACCCGAGAAAACAGTTCCGGTGGCTTCAGTTCTCAACGCCTGGCAGGAAGGGCTTTCGTTGGTTGCTGTCCCCGGAGGCGGGTTTGCAGAGCTCCCGCTCCAGCGTTTGACTGAATTGGGGCCCTGGCTCACTGAACTTTGGGCGCTCCGTAGCACAGACGGTGCTCTTCCGAAGCTCGCCGCTCCGATCGTGGCTGAGCTGTGCGAAGAGCTAGAGCTTCCCCTGCCCGTCGATTTTTCGAGCTTGAAGCAACTTTCCGAGAATTTCGAAGGGCTGCCCGAGGCCGTCTTGCCGAGCGACCTCACCGCCACCCTGCGCCCCTACCAACACCTCGGCGTTAACTGGCTATCCTTTTTACGCAATGCGGAGCTGGGCGCGCTGTTGGCGGACGATATGGGTCTCGGGAAGACACTCGAGACGTTGGCCGCCATCCAGGGCCGAACACTGGTGATTTGCCCAAAAAGCGTCGTTTTCAATTGGGCGGCAGAAATCCAACGCTTTCGCCCTGCAATAAAAGTCGCGCTCTATCAAGGCTCGGAGCGCACGCTTGACGCCACCGCAGATATCACGCTCACGACGTATGGCCTTCTGCGCCTCGACATCGACACGCTGGCCCAAGAGCGATTCGACACGATTGTTGTCGATGAGGCCCAGGCCATCAAGAATCCGGACAGCCAAGTGGCTCGCGCCGCGTTCCGACTCCAAGGCAAATTCAAAATCGCGCTGAGCGGCACACCTGTCGAAAATCGACTCGACGATCTGTGGAGCCAAATGCATTTCATCAATCCAGGCTTGCTCGGCACACGCCGGGATTTCCAGGAGCGCTACGCCACTCCGATTCGAGAAGGCGATCAGGCCGCACAGGCTCGCCTCCGCCGCCGCATCCGGCCATTTATGCTGCGCCGCCTCAAGCGCGAAGTAGCGCCCGAGTTGCCGCCGAGGACAGACATCGTGCTCACGGTGGAGCTGGAGCCCAACGAGCGCGAGATCTACACGGCCATTCAACAGTCCACCGCACGCGACGTTTTGGCTCAATTTCGAGACGGCGGGAATACCTTCGCAGTTTTCGAAGCGCTGCTTCGCCTCCGCCAAGCCGCTTGCCACCTTGCGCTGCTCCCTGGAAAAAAAGACCACGCGGGCTCATCGAAGCTCACCTGTTTGATGGAGCGCCTTGAAGATGTGATTGGCGAAGGCCACAAGGCGATTGTGTTTTCACAATGGACGAGCTTGCTTGATTTGGTCGAGCCCGAGCTGCGTGCACGGGATGCAAGCTTCGTGCGGTTGGATGGCGCCACCGAAAACCGCCAGGAGGTTGTGAACAATTTTCAGAGCGATACCGGAGCCAGCATTCTTTTAGCCAGCCTGAAGGCGGGCGGCACCGGGCTCAATCTCACCGCTGCCGATCACGTCTTCCTGCTCGATCCCTGGTGGAATCCGGCAGCTGAAGATCAAGCTGCAGATCGAGCACACCGCATCGGGCAGACACGCCCGGTATTCCTGTATCGCGTGGTCGCGAAAGATACGATCGACGAACGGATCCTTGCCCTCCAGGAGAAGAAACGCTCCCTCTTAGACGCGGCTTTAACGCCAGGAGCTGTAGGCCAGGGCTTGACCCGCGAGGACCTCATGAGCCTCCTTGCGTGAAACTCAGCGGGTTTCATTGTATTCATAGACGATGCGCGTCAAAGAAACGCTAGAGCAGTTTCGAACCCGAATCGCCGAGGCGCATCCCACTTCCAAGCCAATAGCGCCGGATGCGTTGCCGGTGGACGAAGCACGGCGCCTGCTAGAGTCGATCTTGATCACTCGGCATCTGGATTGGGCCGCCCAGGAGCTGCGCGAAGCCTCCCATGGTCACTACACGATCGCGAGTGCCGGACACGAAGGCAACGTGGTGCTCGGGGCACTCACGCGACCCACGGATCTTGCGCTCTTGCATTACCGCGACGCCGCCGTGCAAGTTGAACGCTCGCGGCAAGTTCCCGGGATCGATCCGGTCAACGACATCTTGCTCTCGCTCGTGGCATCCAAAGACGATCCACTGTGTCAGGGCCGCCACAAGGCTTTGGGGAGCAAAGCGCTCGGTATCATTCCGCAGACGAGCACCATTGCTTCTCACCTACCACGCGCCTTCGGATTAGCGTTTGGGCTCACACGCCGCCACCAACAAGGCCGTTTTGAACAATTCCCGAAAGATGCCGTAATTTTGGCTTCTTTTGGCGATGCGAGCATCAATCACAGCACCGCGCTAGGCGCCCTGAATGCGGCATCCTACACCGTGCACCAAAATCTCAAACTGCCATGGCTCGCGGTGTGCGAAGACAACGGCCTTGGCATCAGCGTGCGTTCGCCCGAAGGCTGGGTCGAAACACGGCTCAAGGCGCTACCCCACTTCAACTACTTCCACGCACCAGGCTGGGACATTGACGCCAGTTATCGCGCCGCCGCACGCGCCATTGAGTACTGCAGAAAAACACGCAAACCGGCCATCCTTCATCTCAAATGTTACCGCCTCCTCGGCCACGCTGGCAGCGATGTCGACACAGGCTATCGCTCCCGCGAAGAGCTCGAAGATGCCCTAGCACACGATCCTTTGCTGTGTTTTGGGTTGACCTTGGTCGAAACGGGGCGCATCGCCAAAGAAGAAATACTGAGCCTAGAGAGCGCGATCCAGAAGCGTGTGGATCGGAAGCTTCGAGAAGTGATCGTGCGGCCCAAGCTTGGCTCCGCGCGCGAAGTGATGCAGGCGCTCAATACCGATGTCAGCGTTGGTTGGGTGAGCTCGCTCCCAACGTTCAACCCACCGATCTCCGTATCAGACGAAAAACTCACGTTGGCCGCCGGGATCCAGCGAGCCCTCGACACCGCGCTGACAGTTGATCCGGACGCCCTGATTTTCGGCGAAGATGTCGCAAAAAAGGGCGGTGTGTATGGCATCACCAAGGGGCTCTTTCAGAAGGCAGGGCCAACGCAGGTTTGGAATACACTGCTAGATGAACAAACTATCCTGGGGTTGGCGCTCGGCCTCGCCACACTAGGATTCCTGCCAATTCCAGAAATTCAATACCTGGCTTACTTGCACAATGCGGAAGACCAACTCCGTGGCGAAGCGGGAACACTCAGCTTCTTCTCCAACGGAGCATTTCAGAATCCGATGGTGGTGCGCATCGCAGGGTTAGCCTACCAAAAGGGCTTTGGTGGGCATTTTCATAACGACAATTCGCTCGCCGTGCTTCGGGACATTCCAGGCCTTGTGGTGTGTGTGCCCGCGCGAGCGGACGATGCGCTGTCGCTCTTCAAGAGTGCCTTCGCTTTGGCTCGCGAAAAACAGCGCGTTGTCGTGATGGTGGAGCCTATCGCTCTTTATCACACCAAAGATCTCCACGACCCTGGCGATGGACTCTGGCTAACGAGCGACGCAAGTGCTGCCCCGTTCGCTAAAGCGCGGATTTACGACGCGGACGCGCTGGATCTCACCCTCGTGACCTACGGCAACGGCGTTCACTTGAGCCTCCAAGCCGCAAAGAAGTTAGACACCCTGCATAACATCCGGGCACGGATTCTTGATCTCCGCTGGCTCTCACCACTGCCCGAGGCGGACATCCTGGCACACGTGAGACAGACGGGGCGCGCGCTGATCGTCGACGAATGCCGCGCGAACGGGAATGTCTCCGAGGCCATTATCACGCTGCTGGCACTCGAGTTGCCGGACGCCAGACTGTCGCGCGTTGCAGCCGAAAACAGCTTAGTTCCACTCGGTGACGCCGCGAATTTCGTGCTGGTCCAAGTTCCAGAAATTGTCGAAGCTGCACGTGCGCTGTGCGAAAGAAGCACGGGCTAGTGTCGCGTCCGACCTGCGGCAGGCGGCACGGAGGGCGAGACAGGCGGCACAGAGGGCGATACCAGTGGAACGGAGGGTGCCGATGGGAGCGCCGTCGGAGCACCAGCCGACGCCTCTGCGCACTGAATATCTAAATTGTTCGCGGCAAGTGCGAAAGCGGTCAGTTGTGCTTGGCAGACGAGCGCCGAGGCATCCAAGAAATTATCACATTTTTCGTACTCGCTCTGATTGTTAAGCTTCCGCATCACTTTCCGACAACAGCTACTCGCCTGAACGCAAATCACTCCGCCCGGTGCGTCAGACTTACCAGACGTCGCTCCCATGCGCGCAAAATCGTGTGACACCGCTTCCATCACACTCTTCGCCTTGAAATAGCCCCAGATCCCAACCCCAACGACGGACGCCAGCAGCAAAAGCACCACCAACCCGCAGCCAAGACCCACGTAAAGGAGCGTCTTGTCCTTCCGGAGCGGCTGGACATAGCCAGGCGTAATCTGCGGATAGCCTGCTGGGGCCGGAGGATAACCCGGTCTGTTGCCTGGATGTTGATTGCCAAAACCGGGACCTTGACCTGACATACCTCGTGAATTGGCTAGCACGCTCCGCAGGCATGGGAAAGCGCGGCCATCTCTCTCCGCCCCTCGTCCACCGCCCCCCGTCCAAGGGTATAGATCTTGCGCAGGCTACCAAGCTTGTCCGCGTGACCTCTATCTCAAAGTCGTACACAAGATAGTCAGCATGCTTACTATCTTCCAAGGAATAAAAAGGGGCGCCTGCCGCCAAGGAACAAAACGGGGCAGCTGACGCACTGTTTGCGCCCGCTCGGTGGGCATCTTTTCACGCGCACGCGAACCAGCCCCTTCAAAATTACCCAGGAAAACGTACGCTCAAGCGGTGTCAGCCTCAAGATTTCTTGTAACCGTGCTTGCCCTAGGTTTCTCCAGCGCGAACAGGGTCGCAAACGCTGCGGATGGCCCGCTCCCTGGTCCCCGCCCCTCTCCTGTCATGGTTTCGATTTCAGCTGAGAAGCTGACGCTGCAAAATGGGCTTGAGGTGATTCTTCACCAAGATAAGGCGCTCCCGCGCGTGGCAATCAATCTTTGGTACCGCGTTGGACCTGTGAACCAACCCGAAGGGCGATCAGGATTTGCGCACCTCTTCGAACACTTGATGTTTGAGGGCTCCAAGCATGTTGGGCACCAATTCGACCACTTGCTCGAAGCCGCAGGCGCCACCAACGTGAACGGTACCACCTCTTGGGATCGCACCAATTTCTTTGAAACGGTGCCTTCCGAGTATCTTGAGCTCGGCTTGTGGCTCGAAAGCGACCGGATGGGATTTCTGCTCGACGCGGTCAATCAAGAAAGATTGGATGTTCAGCGCGAGGTGGTTCTCAACGAACGCCGTCAAAGTTATGAAAACGCTCCCTACGGCGCGAGCTATCTCGCGTTGATGAACGCTGTTTTCCCGGTCGGGCACCCGTTTCATGACGGTGCAATTGGGTCGGAGCGCGACGTGAAGCGCGCCACGCTCCCAGATGTTGACCAATTTTTCAAAGCCTTCTATTCGCCTAGCAATGCCACACTCACGCTGGCTGGTGACTTCGACCCCGCACGCGCCAAAGCGCTGATCAGCCGCTACTTTGGGCCACTGCCGGGCCAGCCTCCTTTGCCACGCCCCTCGCCGCCTTGTTCACTGGTGGAGGAGACAGGCTGCCGCAAAGACTTCCCGGTGCGGCTGCCGCCACCGCAAGCTCTCACAGTGCGAGAGAGCGTCAGCTTGCCGCAAGTTGCCGTCGCCTGGGTAACGCCTGCTGCGTTTTCGGATGCAGATTTAGCTCTGGATGTTGCGAGCGCGATCCTTGCGGATGGCAAGACGAGCCGACTCTACCGCGCGTTGGTCACAGAAGAACGAGTAGCTTCAAACGTGACCGCTTGGGTGGATTCAACCGCCACCGACAGCATGTTTCAGGCAAGCGCCGTCGGCACGGCTGGGGGCGATCCCGGAAAGCTGGAAGAATTGCTACAACGCGAGCTCGATCGCTTCAGAAAGAATGGCCCTACCGAGACGGAAGTGGCACGCGCCAAACACAAACTGTTGCTCTCAACCCTGAGCGATCTGCAGAACCTGAATGGGTCAGGCGGAGACAGCGGTCGCGCAGGCACTCTCCAGCGACTGAACCACTACCTCGGAAGCCCCGCACACCTAGACAAGTGGTTAACTCGGATGGGCAACATTTCCGCCGACGACGTGCACGCCACACTCCAAAAATACCTAGGCCCAGAACACCGTGCGCTCGTGCGCACGCTGCCCAACTCCTCGGACACGGCCGCGCCAGCCGCCAACCAGGGAGCCGCCCAATGAGAGCAGTTATCGCGACAACACTGTGCGCCGTGACCTTGGCTCTCCTGGCCAGCTGTGCGCCGGCCATTTCCGCGAAAAATCCCATACCAAGGCCTTCGCCAGCGGCAGAGGCTGCACCCAAAGATCCGGCAACTTGGAGGCTAAAAATGCCCACGCCCGGAACCAAATCCACACTCAGCTTCCCCACTCCTAGCCTACAGACGCTCGAGAACGGCCTCCGACTCTACTCGCTTCCGACCCAAGCCAACACGCTCTCGCTAAGCGTCGTGATCCGGCACGATGTCCAAATCTTCCCGAACGACAAGCCTGGTCTCGCGGCCCTCACCGCTCGCATGCTCACCGAAGGCACGACGCTTCATCCGGATCTCAAATTGGCTGAAGCGATCGAGGCCCTCGGAACTGACTTCGCCGTTGACACGGGTCGAGACGGCACCACCATCAGCATTGAGGCACTCCCAGCTGATCTCGACGCGGCGCTCGCTCTCCTGGCAGAAGTCGCGATAAGCCCGGCGTTTTCTCCAAAAACGTTCGACCGGGTTCGTGCGCAGTGGGTCGACAACGTGCGAGAATCACTTCAAGATCCACGCTCGCTGTCGAGCATCATTGGGTTTGAAGCATTGCTCGGCAAAAGTCTTGGTGCACCGGTTCACGGCTACCCTGAAGCCCTCCTTCATTACACCGTGCAAGATATTGTGCGCTGCCATTCTGCAGTCTACCTGCCCGGCAATGCTAGCTTGAATGTGGTGGGGGATTTTGATCCGACCACGCTGACCAAGCTGGTGCAGAAACGTTTTGGAGGCTGGCGGAAACGGGCGGGAGCAACGCGAGCGATTCAACCAACGCTGCCTGCGCCGACATCGACGCATGTACTGCTGCTGGACCGTCCGGGCTCGCCCCAGAGTGCTATTTTTGTCGCCCAGCCGCTCCCCGCGCGCGGGGCTCCAGGCTACGCTGCACGCGAGCTGTTGGTCACCGCGTTTGGTGGCCTTTTCACGTCGCGCCTCAATCAAAATCTCCGTGAAAATAAGGCTTATACCTACGGAGCTTTTGGCAACTACCTCGCAACCCGCCATTTCGGCGCGCTCGCCATCTCCACCAGTGTGGAGACCAAGTTCACCGCAGATGCGGTGCGCGAAATTGTTCGTGAGGTTTCCGATTTGGGTCTGCCCACGACGCCACGCCCGCTCGTATCGGACGAAGTGGATCGAGCCCGAGCCGATATTGCGCATTCGTTGATCGAGCACCTGGGTCACACTAACCGCATCTCGGCGGATCTGGTTCAGCTCTTCATTCATGATCTACCGTTGGATCAGCTGGCGAAGCTGACCGCAGAAATTCAAGCCATTCCACTCGACGCTCTCCGCGACGCCGCAACCGAGTTCATCATGCCCGAGACGCTGACCATTGCCATAGTCGGCGACGCCGCCAGCATCCGCCCGGGGCTGAAGGCGCTTGGCTACCCGGTCGAAGAGGTCCAAAAGCTCGGCGATGGGGAAAGCCTACAACCCTCCCCAATGTAAGCTCAGTGCCGGCTCGAAACGGGAGTGGAGCCACACTAGAAGCTGAAGCATACTAGGCCAGCTTGGATTCGCCGACTGTTTTGGTTGTTGATGATGACGCGGTGACTCAGACCCACCTCGTCGAAGTCCTGCAATCAGCTGGTATTTCCTGCACTACCGTGGATTCAGGCACCGCCGCGCTGGCTTGGCTAGCGGCGCACGACCCTTCGCTCATCCTTTTGGACCTCGTGATGCCAGATGCCGACGGCTACAAGGTCCTGAGCTACGTCCGAAAAATTGCCCGCTTTGACACGGTGCCCGTTGTCATGGTGACAGGCACTCATTCGGAGGCGGTCGTGGAACGCGTTTTTAGCGCCGGCGCAGACGATTTCATCCAGAAGCCATTTAGCCGGGTTGAGCTATTAGCACGCGTGATGGGTCTCTTGCGGTCGCGGGATTATCTGCTGCGCATCCGGCGCAGAGAAGCCTCTCAAAGCACCGTTCTTAGGCTTTCTCAGGTTCTTGCATCGACTCCCGATGTGCGCGTCGCCCTCAGCATCGTGGTCGACGAGCTCGCGCGCTTGATGCGCGTGGATCGCGCAAGCATTATTCTCTTCGCTGAACCTGGAACAGGACGCGTCGTGGCCAGCAACGACGACTCCAACATCGTCGATCGCCCAATCGCTCTTCACGACTATCCCGAAGTGGCGGAGGTGCTCGAAAGTGGGCTATCGCTCCTGCTTCCCGACACGCATGCCCACGAACTGTTGGCGGGCGTGCGCGCTTCTGGAAAGCCTTTGCCTTTTCGCAGCTCCGCCCTGTTTCCCATCTTGTATGAACGGGAGCCCATGGGTGCCATCTTTTTGCGTGCCAAGGAGCTGAGCGTATTTGACGATTATGAGCTATCGCTCGCCAATACGATCGCCAATGCGACCGCCATTACTTTGAAGAACGCACGCGTGGTCCAGTCGCTCCGAGACGCAACCCGCCTGAGCACCACAGCGCGTGCCGAGGCGGAAAGGCGCGTCCAACTCTTCCAACGCTATGCTGATTTCTTTGAGAGTTCAGCGGACGGCATTGTCGTCACGAGCCGCAGTGGTCAGATCTTGTTCACCAATCCGCGCGCTCGCGAAATCACTGGATTTTCTGAGATGCGGCTGGTGAACATGACGCTTTCAGATCTGTTTTTGCCCAGTCACGATCAACGCACTGAGCGACTGCTGAAGGGGTTCGCCGAAGGGATTTACCCGAGAGCCGTAGACATCACGATTCGCACTCAAGCGGACGAGTCCATGGTCGTCAACGTCTCCTTCAGCTCGGTGATGCATGAAGAAAATGCGATCCTCCTCAGCTTCCGCGATGTGACTCAAGAGCGACGCACGGCCGTCGAACTCAAACAAACCAAAGAATTCTTGGAACGAGTGATCGACAGCTCGGTGGACGGCATCGTATCCGCAGACCTGAATGGGACGGTCTTGCTCTTCAATCGCGCCGCAGAACGCATCTTTCAGTATTCAGCGAACCGAGTGATCGGCAAGCTCCAGGTCGAAGCCCTGTACCCCGAGGGGGTGGCACGCCAGATCATGCGAAACATCCGCAATCCAGACGTTAACGGGTACGGACGCTTGGAGGATCAACGAGTTGATATGCTGGATGCGAGCGGCAACGTCGTGCCCGTGATCCTGTCGGCATCGCTGGTGATCGATAACGACAAGCCCATCGGTTCTGTGGGCATCTTCACGGATATTCGCGAACGCCTGCGGATGGAGGAAAGCCTCAAGCGGGCCGAAGATGAGCTGCATGCGCGGGAAAAGCATGCCATCTTGGCCGAGCTGGCGGGCGCTGCTGCGCACGAACTCAATCAGCCACTCACCAGTGTGATCGGTTACGCAGAGCTCCTGCGCCGTCAGCTCACCGGTGACGAAAAGCTCGCCAATGCCGCCAACATCATCATCTCTGAAGCGGAGCGAATGGCTGATATCGTGCGTAAAGTGGGCAAAATCACCCGCTACGAAACCAAATCCTACGTGGGCAGCGCCAAGATACTGGACTTAGAAAAAGCGAGTGAAAGCTCGGAGGGCTGAGTCGACGTTTCGGAATTTCCACCAAGCTGAGCCATGATGCCGTCCGCCAAATCAACACTCCGCCTCCGCTCGTTTGCCCAAGCGTTGAGTGCTTCTCGAGTTTGTTGGAGGCGCTGCAGCTGAGCCCGCGCCAACGGATCCCGCCCCAAGCGTTCGTTCACCGAGGCCTGTTGAGCGCAACTAAGCTCGCCATCGTGGAAACGTTCTAGCACTTGGCCAAACGTTGGCCTCATGCGTCCCGCGCCTCGACCAGCCTTCCGTCAATCTGCTCGGAATAGAAGGAAGCCAGCGCGCGCTGCAACTTCTGCCGAGCGTGATACAGCCGACTCATCACCGTGCCCTTGGACACGTTCATTGCGCACGCCATTTCCTCGTAACTCAGCCCGTCTAATTCCCGCATCACAATCGCGGCACGATGATACGCCGGCAACTCATCCAAGGCCTGCTGGACACGCAATGCGATTTCCTGGCGTCGAATCGCCTCGAACGGCTGCGCGTCAGGAAGCTGAGCCAAGAGAGCAGGAAATCTATCCAACGAGCTTTCCATGCCTTCCTCAAAAGGTGTCTCGCGCCGAAGCGGCTTGCGCATCAGATCGATCGAAAGGTTCGTTACGATTCGGTAGAGCCAGGTAAAAAAACTTGAACTGCCATTGAAGCGATCCAAACCTCGGTGCACGCGGAGGAACGCTTCCTGGACGATTTCACGTGCATTTTGCTCATCCCGGACCAAACCGAGCGCGATGGCATACGCGCGCCCCTGATGCCGCTCGATGAGCGAACGAAATGCAGGTTGGTTGCCAGTTCTTGCCAGTTCCACAAGCTCACGGTCCTTTTTGAGCTCGACCTCCGAGCTCTGGGGTTTGGACGGGTGCGGCGCCGATTGATTCAGCCCCCGGACATTTTGGTCGTGGTTTGGCAGATTCGACGAATGAGCGGGCCGACCCGGCACCGTCTCGTAAGGAGATTCGAGCGAACCGCAGCCGTGCAGGAGCGTTGCAGCCATCACCGCAATGCTACGAAGCGACCCCGCGAATCCCCCCTTTCAGCGAGGCTACCTAGAATTGGCCTGACCGGCTCGCTTCGCCAAGGCCTCAGTCAAGCGACACTTCAGCTCAAAAATCGTCTGCTCTAGCAAACGCTCCTCCTCGCCAGTGAGGTTGCCGCGAGTTTTCTCTTGGAGAAGCAGCAGCAAATCGACCGACTGCTTCGCCATGGCGAGGTTTCTCACCGTCTCATCGTCAGCAGGTCCCGGCGCGTCCCCGAAATGGACTTGGGCAGAATGGCTCAGCGATAGAATGAAGGTTGCCAGATCAATCGCTGGCAGTGGCTCTTCAGCGCCTTCGTGGTCCACGCCAGAATGAGAGCCCGACCCTCGACTCATTCATCTACCTTTTTTGCTTCTCCCTTGTCCTCAACTTCGTCGTCCTCGTCTTCGTCGTCCTCATCCTCGTCGTCCTCATCTTCTTCGACGCTGGACGGTAATGCGGCCGAGGCTCGTGATCCGATTTGCGCGATGGAGCGGAGTTCGGGAGTTGAAAGTGCCTCGGCAGAGAGCAGCGCCGGTTGCGGAAAAGGGAGGTCTTCCGCCTGGTCGGCGATGTCCTTCAGAGCCTCTAAGTGCGTTGTGACAGCCTCCGGCGTGAGTGCGCCCCGACGGAGTTGGCGATCGCGAACTCGTACATCGAATTTGGCTAGGTCCATCTGATCTCTCATTTTTAGCTCCTTGACCCCCTCCTCCTAGCGTCTTCCCGCCCCCCGAAGCAAGCGGCCTGGCGGGATCAGTCTCGGCTCGGGCTCCTCCTCGGCCAACTCGGCTTGGGCCGCCTCCAATTCGTCCGCGGAGGCTGGGCGCACCTCATCGACTTCTACTTCAATGCGGATTTCCTGCCCGGCCAAAGGGTGATTCGTGTCCAACACCGCCACGTCCTCGGTAAGCTCCAGGATGCCAAGCAAGAGCACGCTGCCGTCTTCAGCCTCCGCATCGAAGCGATCGCCTACCTCCGCGTCCGCCGGGAGCTCGGCGCGCTCAACCTCTATCACGCGTTCTGGATCACGCCGACCGAAGGCATCCTCAGGCTTAAGAATCGCACTCTTGGTTTGGCCCTTGGAGGCACCTGCCAGCGCCGCTTCAACCACCTCGGGCAGCTGTCCGTAGCCAAATAGAAAGCCGAGGCCTTCAGGCACCGAAGTGGCGACTTCCTCGCCGTCGGCGTCATAAAGCGTGTAGCTGATGATCACATAGGTGTCGGGCCCAACCTGGAACTCAGGTTCATGAGCAGTGCGGGGCGGTCGAGGCGGCATAGCGGAATTGGCGGGGGAGGGAACTACAACGAGACGGGATTGGCAACTCGGGTAACCAACAAAACTGTCAGTGCCAACTCCATTTCCTCAACGCTTGGCACACGAGATTTGCGTGCCAATTCGGTTTTGAAAGGCCCCAAGCGTGCGCCGAACAAACGAAAGCGTTGACGCTCCTCGGGATCCGATTCGCTGGCTACGAAGCGCGCCACAATCAGCCGCAGCTCTGCAATGTCCTGGTCGATGAGCGGAGCCAAGTGGGCGGCCAGGGGATGCGGCATCGCTGAAAGCTAGCATGCACTCGGTTCGCTCGACGAGCTTCTCACGACGCTGCGCCACAACAGGGTGCCAACGCCACGGGCCTTTTGGACTTGCTTCGCAAAGGGCGGCTGACCATTCTCGGAAGGTGGTCAGCTGGTTCGCCGTTTGTTGCCGGATGCGCGCTCGCCGTCGCTTCGGCAGAGTGCTCTGCCTCCTGCTGGGCATCGCATGTCAGAAGCAGCCACCGCCACCACAGCTTAAGACTGAAACACGGAAATCAGCCCTCACACGGGTGAAGATCCCGAAACGTGAAGTGGTAGCTCACGAGGCTGTGGACATCCCGGGCGGGGCGTTCTTCGCGGGCTCCCTGCCCGGCGAGCCAGGGAGGCTCCCTGAGGTGGAACCTCTCCGCTACGAAGTTGAGCTCGGACCGTTTCGGATCGATCGACTTCCCTACCCCAACGATCCAGCGCTTCCTGCGGCTACAGGTGTTACGCGCACCGAGGCCGAACGGCTCTGCACCGAGGCCGGGGCACGTCTGTGCACGGAGTTGGAATGGGAACGTGCCTGCAAAGGCCCGGGCAACGACAGCTACGTGACGGGCGCCGAATGGGAAGACGCGTGCTCCAAAACTCCGCAGCGCTGTGCCTCCGGATTTGACGTGCTCGCGATGGGTGTCGAAGTACGCGAGTGGGTTCGCGGCGATGTTCATGATGACGAAACGGGCAAGCTTTTGTCCGTGACACGGGGCGCCGCACCTTCTCCAGATAACGGCCCGCGCTGCGCCCTTCGTGGAGCGTTACCCGCCAACACGGAACGTGCTGACCTTGGATTTCGCTGCTGCCATGGCGCTCCCAACGCAGCCACCATGCCCACCCCCTCACTTCAAACCACCTTCGAAAAACCCAACCTGCCCCAAGAACGGCTAAAAAAGCTGCTGCTTGCCGAGCCGCGCACCCGAGCGCTGGCGACGGATCTCGTATATTTTCGCGAACCCGACGCGGCCAATACGGTCGTGGCCCGCGGACCCGGTGATCGCCAAGGTTTCCTGTTCACCGTGGCTCCTTTATTGTGGCGTCCGGTGGCGGGAGCAGAATACCTGATCGTGACCGCCCGTTCGGGCAAAGACACCTCCTTCGTCTTGGCTTACTACGTACTCGGCAAAGACGACTACAAGCTCGCTGCGAGTTTCATACTGAAAGATGAAGTCGGCCCCGTAGCGTTAGCCTATAGCCCATCAATTCGTCCCCGACTGCACTTCAGCTCCTGCTGGGGTTGCCCGGGCGAAACGGGCAAGCTGCTCTATCGCAACCCGGACACAGTGGCAATCGTTCAGCCGTAAACGGGTAGGCTAATTTCGAACCCCTGACCTGCTGGCAAAGTGAGTGCTTTAACCTCGGCGCCGGCCGCATCCGCACAGATCTTCACACACAGGAAACCGAGCCCGCGCGCGTAGCGATCAGCTCCCCCGGTCTTTGATTTTAGTTGACCGGCCACGCTGAACAGCGCTCCTGACTCCGCGTTCCGGAGCGGCGTCCCGAGGTCTGTGACTTCGACCGAGCAGCGCTCCCCCTCACTCTTAGCAACGACGCTGACCGCCGTTCCAGGAGGACAGTATTGAATCGCCCCCCGGACCAAATTCTCGACGGCTCGCGCCAACATTTGTCGATTGGAGCGGACCCGCACCCCGCGCGGCACCTGATCGAAGAACTCAACTGCCACCCCGTGGCTTTCAGCGGCAAGCCGAGAACGCTCCACCACCTCGGTGACGAACGCAGAAAATCCTACCGCCACGTGGGGCAGGGGTAGACCCTCCGCGATATGAAACGACAGAATTTCCATGTTCTCAATCACATGCATCAAGCCGTCGCAAGAAGCCACGGCATCGACCGCAGCCTCTTTGAGATCTCGATCGATCGGGCCAAGCGCTGTCGAGAGATAGTTGAGATTGCTGTGCAGCGCCGACAGCGGATTCCGCATATCGTGAGTGAGCAAACCCAAAAGAGCAGAGATTGATGGGGGATCGATGGGCTCAGTCAAGGTGCTCCCAGGAGCTGATGCTGCTCGGTAAAACGCCGAATTCGTTCATGAACGAGCAGGTGGTGTTCGAGGGGTGCCACATGAGTGCCATTTGGAATCGTGAACAACTCGCCCCCTGGAATCGCTTCAGCCATGGCTTCGGAAATGGAGTGGGGAGTGAAAGAATCTTTTTCGCCGGCGATCAGCAAAACGGGCACTTTTATTTCCGCCAGCAGATCTTCTGCAGAGTGTTCGCCAGCGGCGGCCAGCATGCCAAGAAACATCTTAAAATCCACGTGGGCCACGTGTTTGAAATACGGTTCAACGTCTTCCACCCTTATCTTGTCGGCAGCAATCTCGCCTGTCATAAGCGCCACCTTGAGCGCAACCCGCGGGGGCACGCGCGACCATAAGCCCCGAGCGAGCTTCGGATGGCGCCCGACAAATGCGATCAGATCGGGGAGCACATTGGCTAAGAGATCCGAGCCGTGAAAGGTATGCGTGACGCGACCAAAGCTTCCGCAGATGAAAACCATGGCGAGCACTTTCTGTGGACGCAGGCGATACGCTTCGAGCGCCACTTGGGTTCCAAACGAATGCCCCATCAGGATAACTGGCGGGTCACCCACATGGCGACGAACCGCGTCGAGATCCCGAGCATGATCGATAACCCCGATAGCGCGCTCGTCGACAGGTAACGCGCTCCGTCCGTGGCCCCGATAGTTCCAATGAGCAACGCTCATCGATTCGGCCAAATCATCCCACAAATATTTATAAATGAAGCCATCGCACACCAGACCATCACACAGCACTGCGGTGACGGGGCCAGGACCTTGACGGCACCGCACGTATAAGCGGGTGCCGTCCTCGGCGAGCGCAAACGACTCTTTCACCGAAGCTGACGATTAGCTGGCTTCGGGAGAATCATCATCATCCCCCACGTCGTTGACGCTGGGGATCTTTTTGATCTCGAGACGCGCGAGCTTCCACGCGCGCTGGACCACCCAAGACAGCGAGCGATCAAGCCGCGCTGCCTCATCTTTGATTTCTTGGAGCATCGCCTCTGGGAAATAAAGGCTCTGCTTTCGCTTATCGCTACCACCGGATTTGGCGTCGTTGTCGGACACTGAACATCACCTCGCGTTAGAATTGGGTGCGTGAAACAGTACTCTGTACCACTTTGAGAAGAATCAAATCAATCCTTTGACCGGCCAAGTGACCCAAACCGCCTTGCGTTGTTGCGATTTACTGCCACCCAAGCACGGGTCGCCGGACCAAATCATACCGAACACTCTGCAAATTCAACAACGCCCCCTCTGTGGGAAACTTTAGAGGGTTGTCGGCAGATTAGTGCGAAGGTGCCGCAGTCCCCTTCAGACACTGCCCTCCTCCCGTATACTTGCCGGCAGTATGTCGAAGACCTCTTCTGTGCTCAAATTTGCAACCGTCGCGGTCGTTGCCTTTGCCGGCGGAGCAGTAGCAACGAGTATCGCCAACGCCTCCACGGAACAGGAAAATCCATACTACGTGCTCGATCAGCTCGCTCGGGTCCTGGTCCGCGTAGAAAACGATTACGTCGACCCCGTCGATCGGAGCCGTCTTATTGAAGGTGCTATCAAAGGCATGGTTGCGGAGCTGGATCCGCATTCGTCCTTCCTACCACGCGAAGATTACGCGATTTTTCAGGGCGACACCCAAGGTCGTTTTGGGGGCGTCGGCGTCGAGGTCGATTTTGGAAACGACTCTGTCACCGTGATGTCCGTGGTGGAGGGCTCGCCCGCGGAGCAGCTTGGAATCGTGCCTGGCGATCAGATCATCGCGATCGATGGGCGCGCAGTTCGCGGAAAATCCGCCGCCGACCTGGTGCGAACCATGCGCGGTGAACCTGGAAGTAAAGTGAGCTTGAGTGTGCGGCGAAAGTCCCGCGATGGCCTGCTCACTCTCACGTTAGTGCGTCGGATTATCAATGTCTCAAGCGTTGCTTCCAAGCTGTTGAATGAAGGCGTCGGCTATCTGCGCATCAAGAGCTTTCAGAGCGGCACGCATACCGAATTTCTGGAAACGCTTGGGAAATTGCGGGCCGCGAACGGCGACGAACTGAGTGCGCTCATCCTCGACCTAAGAAACAATCCCGGCGGCTTGGTGGACGAAGCCAGCGCTATTGCCGACGAATTTCTCGACGGCGGGGTGATCTACACCACGCGCCATCGCCGCCAAATCGTGGACGAAGTGACCGCAAGCGCCGGGGGCAGCGTCAAGCGCGGCCCGATCGCGATTTTGGTCAATGAATACAGCGCGAGCGCTTCTGAGCTCCTGGCAGGAGCCCTCCAGGATCAGCACCGTGGCCCGATTATCGGTGCTAAAACGTTTGGGAAGGGCTCCGTCCAAAGCATCTTGGATTTGCCTGGTGGTGACGGGCTCCGCATCACGACCATGCGCTACTACACGCCGAGCGGGCGTGCGATTCAGGCGCTAGGCATCACTCCGGACCTACTCATCCCCACCCCCCTCGAGGAAGCCGAAGATATTGTGCGGGAGTCCGACCTCGAAGGGCACTTGGCCGCCGAGGGAAAACGTGTAGCTCCTCCAGCTCGTCCTCAGCCTTCCGAGAAGGCAGCGCCACCTGCGAAATCACCCAATCCGAGCGAAACGCTGCTCGGAGTGGCTCGCATCACTCCGGTGAATCCGCTGACCGGACCCGACCGTGCACTGAAGGTAGCGTACGAAATGTTGACTGGGCGGAGGGGTTCGCCACGGAAATAGCGCTGGATGCTTCCCGAGTCGAAAACCGCGAGTAGCCTACGGCACCCATGGCAGCTGCTCCTTCGTCGAACGGCCTCAACCTAGAAGTGATCGGGACGGGTCATGCCACCACAGTTCTCCTGCACGGTTTTCTCGGTTCAGGAAAGAATCTGAGGCCGCTTGCTCGTCTTTGGTCTGAGCGTGATCCCAACCGCGAACTGGTGGTCGTCGACCTACCGGGTCACGGAGAGTCCATGGCACTCGGCCCGGGTGCAACGCTCTACAGTATGGCGCGATCTGTACTCAAGGGCGTGCAGGCTTTGGGGCCCTCCGATCCTTTCGCTTTGGTGGGGCATTCGTTGGGTGGTCGCGTTGGCCTGGCGGCATTGGAGTTGGAACCGGCGCAGGTCGCCTCGGTAACGCTGTTGGACATTGGACCTGGCCCCATTGATCCCACGCAATCGGAGAGCCGACGCGTGCTTGATATTCTCTTGGATGCGCCTGAAGTTGTCACGGATAGAAGCCAAATGCGCGCCTTTCTCATGGAGCGCGGCCTATCCAAAGCGCTTTCAGATTGGATCTTGATGAACTTGAAGGCGTTTTCTGGCGACGGGAGCTCAGAATTCACTTGGCGGATTGATCGTCGAGCGTTGGATGAACTCCACAGCTCGTTTAATCTCGCGGATCTGTGGCCAGTGGTCGAACGCTTCGGCGCAAGAATCGCCTGCGCTCGTGGAGAACGTTCGGCCTATGTGAGCGATGCTGACGCGCAGCGTCTTCATGCGAATGGCGTGAGGGTTCATACGTTGGCGGGCGCTGGACATTACGTGCACGTGGAGGCTTTGCCGGAGCTTCTGGATTGGTTACAGATCCCGATATGATTAGACTCCTCCTCACATTGGGGCAGGTCGGCGACAGAATCGACACGAAATTGTGACGGATGTGTCATGAATGAGCCGAGCCCACTCGCTACGCGTCCAGGCGCTGCTAATTTTGTTTGGTGGTTCGGCGTGCGTTACTTGGCTTGATAGGAGCCGTCTCCGGTAGCTACCTCTGGAACGGTTCGGCCGCCCTCTGGTTTGGTCGGTACGACGCCACAGTTTGGGAGCGCCAACACCCTGCCCCCCAGGCGCCACCGCGGGACCTCGGCCCCTATCGAGTCAGCGTGGCGGATACACGGCGGATTGTGCCAAGCACCGGGCTTGATCAAAAGATCGGCGTTCAGAACGCCAACAACAATTTGCACGTCATCCGTCATACGGACGGTCGGGTGTATCTCGCGTGGCGCAGTGCCCCCTCACACTTTGCGAGTGATCGCGTGGTTATCCACGTCGTGAGTAGTCAGGATGAGCAAAATTGGCGCTCAGAAGCACAGTTTTCCGTCGGAACCGATCTCCGAGAACCACAGCTTCTCTCTTTAAATGGCAAGCTCCACCTGTATCTTTCAAAGCTCGGCAAGAATGCCTTCGACTTCGAACCCGCTGGCGTGCAGCATTCAAATCGCGCCGAAAATGGCGTATGGAGCGCACTAGCTCCGTTAGACTTGCCCGGCCACATTGCTTGGAGCGTTCGCCCAGCATCAGGGTCACAAGCGACGATGTCGGCGTACTCCGGAGGAGAGAACATGTATGCGATATTTCCAAGCCCGCTCCAAGTGAGGCTGCTCACGACTCGGGATGGCATTCGCTGGAGGCCGCTCAACCAACGTGTCGATCCTTTCTACCAAGGCGGGGCTTCGGAAACCGACTTTGCGACCACAAGTTCAGGGCGATTCCTCACGGTGATGCGCAATGAAGCAGGGGACGAGACGGGGTTTGGTTCGATCGTTTGTGAGCGCTCCACACCTGGCGATCGGAACGCCAACTGTCGCTCCGACCCGAAGAAGTTTGACTCACCTCGCCTCTTTCACTTCAAATCCGAAACCTATCTTCTGGCTCGCAGAAATCTCACGGCTAATGGGGTCTTCGATCAGCCCCCGGGACTCCTCAATCGCGGCCCGCTTCGACGCGTAGTGAATCAGCTCCAGTACATCGTGGAGCGAAAACGCTGCTCACTGTGGCATTACATCGAAAAAGAGCGGCGTTTTGCCTTCGAACTTGACCTCCCCTCCAAGGGCGACACCTGCTTTGCCTCGGTCATCGAAGGCAACGATCCCTCTGAAATGATTGTGTACAATTACAGTTCGGCCATTGATGGTCCCGACGTGCCTTGGACCGTCGGCCAGAGAGCTCCGACATTTATCTATCGGCACGTATTGAAGTTCGACGCGACACCGTCGAAGTAGCCGGCACGACCGCAACGCCGCATAGGGCGCACTGAGTTTCCAAGATGTCCCCAGTTTGTCACACCACGCAGGCTATGGTCCTCGCGGTCCGACATGAAGCGCTCCAAGTTCCGCTGGTTACAGGTTGGTGCGTTGCTCGTAGCCGCCGCTGACGGCTGCACGACGCTCAAAAGCGGAGATGACGTTTTTCTAGAACCAAGCCAGGCGGGTGCCGGCTCTGGCGTTTCGGATCCTGGTTTTGACTTAGGATCAACGGGCGGCATCGCGGGCAGAGGAGGACACGCTGGCCAAGCGCCGACTGCCTGCATAGATCCAGCAGGGTTTCATGGTCTCGGCTGTAACACCTGTAAGCCAACGGACATTTTTTCTTTGGAGAGTTCGTGCACGGACTCCACTTGCACTCCGTTCCGTAACTCCCTGAGGCTCGCTAGGCTCGGACTCGACGGTGGGCTGCCACCGGTTCCAGCTGCGAGCCCACCAGGAACCGGAGGTGCCGCAGCAGGCGGCAGCGCAGCAACCGCCGGAAGTGCTGGAAGTTTCGGCAATGAGGGTGAAGCCGGAAACTTAAACAGTGGGTCCAACACCGCAGGCGCCGGGTCGGGCGCACTGCTTCAAGATACTGGGGGTGCAAACGCAAGCCCGCCTCTACCTCCAGGAATTGCCTGCTCGACCCTTAGCGTTAGGGGCAGGGTCGTTTACGTGACCGGTTCGTCCGCGGTGAAGCCCTTTCTCCAACAGGTGGCACAACAGCTTTCCACTGGATCAGGCATCTATATTGTCTACACCGCCACAGGTTCCTGCATCGGGGTTGACGCCATCGTGAACTCCACCCCGATGACCAGCGGGCCCGCGCCAGCGCCCGCAACTACCGCCATCTATTGGGACAGCGCATCGAGCACCGGCCAAGAGTGCTATCTGCCGGCCTCCGGAGTGCAGGCGGATATCGGCATCTCCGATGTCTTCGCGCAAACTTGCACTGGATTTGAACTCACGAACCTGGACGCACAAGGTATCGGTGACGCGCACGGCCCCATTCAAACGATGACGTTCACCGTCCCGGCAAACTCCACATACACTGAGATCAGCGCTCAAGCGGCCTATTTTGTGTTTGGTTTTGGGAAAGACGGGGGCGTAATGGACCCCTCCGGGACGACGCCGATCTGGAACGATGAAACTTTCATTTTCCAACGAAAAGGCAGCTCTGGAACCCAGACCATGATTGCAGCGGCAATCGGAGTGGCTCCAACACGTTGGAAAGGCAAGCTACACCAGAGTTCCGACGACGTTGCGCTCGATCTGCAAGCAGCTGGCTCGAAACAGGACACGGCAAGTAAGGCCATCGGCATTCTGGCTGCCGACTACATTGAGACCAAGAATCTTCGGGCGCAGCTGCACGCCCTGGCCTTTCAGGACTCCAAGCAAGCTTGCGCCGTGTACCCCGACTCCACGGCAAACGCCCACGACAAACGCAACGTTCGCGACGGGCACTACCCGATCTGGGGACCTTTGCATCTCCTTTACAAGGACGACCTCGCTCAAGCCGACCCCGCCCGCCAGGCCATCAGTGACATTCTCGGCTACCTTTCCGGCACAAAACCCCTACCCAACAGCGTTAAATTGATCGACGTTTATGCCCAGAGCGGGCTTGTGCCAGAGTGCGCGATGAGCGTCACCCGCTCCAAGGATGGTGGCAATATCGTTCCATTCTCACCGCCGAGTCCCTGCAGCTGCTTATTTGAAGCCAAAGCAACAGGGAGAACGAGCTGCAAGTCGTGCGTCGTCCAGGGGGACTGCCAGGCCGACCAAAGTTGTTCGCAGGGATACTGCGAACAGCTTCACTAATTGCTCGTCGCGCGTCAGTTCCCGTCATGTTCCACTGGCCGGGCAGCAGACTTAACGAAGACAACGTCACGCCTTCGTCGCCATGGTTTCAGTAAAACGTAACACCACGCGACCTCAACGGCGGCAATGCTCTTCGGGTGTCCAGCCTGCTTGCCGCGCCTATTTCACCAGACAATTCCGATCTAACTACCGATCCAGGTTCACACCCGCGATCCGCAAGTGGTGTGGAACCCATCTTCGCGCATCCGCTGTCCATTGCCGAGTACACGGTGGTGGACAAGCTGGGGCATGGCGGCATGTCAGAAGTATTTCTAACCATGTCACATGGACCCGGCGGTGCGCGGCAGCTACTGGTGATCAAGAAGCTGATCGGGCACATGAACGATGAGCCCGAGCTTGTTCAAATGTTCTTGGATGAGGTTCGGCTCGCAGCGCAACTGTCGCATCCCAACGTGGTGCAAACCCACCGGGCCGGGAGTCACCTAGGCCAGCATTTTCTTGCGATGGAGTATCTGAGGGGGCAGCCTTTGAGTCGTGTGGTGCGTCGGGCGGCCAAACGACTCGGCGCCCCGATTCCGTATCCGTTAACAGCGCGCCTAATAGCTGACGCACTTGCAGGTCTCCACTACGCTCACACGGCGTGCGACTATCATGGCGAACCATTAAATATTGTTCACCGGGATGTCTCTCCGCAAAACATTTTCGTGACGTACGAAGGGGTCGTTAAGCTCCTCGATTTCGGGATCGCGAAAGCGACCACCCAACAGACAAGGACCAACACCGGACTCATCAAAGGCAAATTTGGTTACATTGCGCCTGAGCAAGCGGTGGGGGAAGAGGTCGACTGTCGAGTTGATATCTGGAGCATGGGTGTGGTGCTTTGGGAGTGCCTCACGCTGCACCGGCTCTTCAAGGGGCGCACGGACGCGGCGTCATTACAAATGGCGCTGCGCATGGACGTGCCATCGCCTGACGAATTATGCCCAGAGGTTCCGTCTGTGCTAGCGCGCATCGCGAAGAAAGCTCTCGAACGGGATATCTCCAAGCGCTACCAAACAGCTCAGGAAATGCAGGAAGACCTCGAGGAGTGGCTGTCAGGCTTTCGCAAGGCTTCATCGCGTTCCTCGCTAGCTCAGTGGATGACGCATTTGTATGCCGACGTCATCGACGAAGAACGCGAACGCATGCGCCAATGCGTTGCGCAACTCGAAGCCCCTCCCCTGAGTGTTTCGCCTCCGCCCAGCGTGCCGCCACTCACAATAACTCTCGATGAATCACTAGCCCCGGTGACACCCGTGAAACCTGTGCCCGAGTTTCGGAGCCGATTTCTGCGCCGAATTGCCGTTGCCGCCCTTGTCGCCAGCCTTTTCGTTGCCATTCTTCTGACGGCGATCCGAATGTCTGCGCCGAGCGCGAGCCGAGGCGTCACCCACGCGCAACCAGTGCCAGTGCTCGCTCAATCACCCGCGCTCAAGACTGGCGACCGTGCGGCTCTAGCGCACTCCGCGGACGTCAAGGAGCCAGAGCCGGCACCGCGCCTGCCGATCGCGGCCCCGCTGCCCAGTGCCGCTCGAATCGACAAGCCCATTATCCTGCGCCCCAAGCAACGCAAGCATTCAGCTCAATCACCAACGAAAACGGAAGCGCTAATCGAGAGTCCTGCGTCACAGCCTAACACCCAAGCGCACGACACCAACACAACCAGCTTTGGCACGCTCACCATCGATTCCACACCTTGGTCCTACGTCACGATCAACAACAAGCTGATTGGCGCCACTCCAGTTATCGAATTGAAGCTTGAACCAGGCACCTATCAAATTCATCTCAAGAACCCGGAGCTCGGCCTGGAATCGACCTACCCAGTGACCGTTAAGCCGACTCAAATCATCACACGCCGTTTTGGACTATACTAATGAGACGTTCTTCTCATGTTGCGGCATTACTCTTGCTTTCGGGGGCGTGGCTAGGCCACGCGCGAGACGCTCGGTCGGATACTGACTCAACAGCAAAGCAAGCCGAAGTCGCCTACGCAGCCGTCGATTTTTCTCGAACGAGAGAGCTTGCTACGAGCGCACTCATCCAAGGCGGAAATAGCGCACGACAGACTGAGCGCCTGTATTTTCTGCTTGGGATCGCCGATGCCGCGCTCGGACAAAACTCCGAAGCCAGAAACGCCTTCATCGCACTGCTTGCGATCAACCCTAAGTTGCACCTCGATCGAACGCTCTCACCCAAATTACGGGCTCCCTATGCCGAAGCTGTCGGGTTTTGGAGTAGCTCCAGTGAAAAGCTCACTGCAACAGCGACACCGAGTACGTTGGGGGACGAGCTGGTCGTGGAGATGTCAGATCCGGTAGATATGGTGAAGCTCGTGGCCGTGCAATCACGCGCGGCGGGCGAAGATTTTACAACTAGCCTCCACCCGGCAAGTGCAAGCCGGGAACTTGGCATCGCACTCGGGAACCGGCGCGAGTTCGTGATCAACCTGCTGGACGAGCACAAAAACACCATTTTTCAGCTGGGAAGCCGTGCCAAACCGCTACGCTTTCCCTTTAGGAGAGATGAGCTAAGGCCGCCACCCGAGGTCCCTCATCAAAAACATGGTTCGTCGCTAACGATCATCGGTGGAGTATTAACAACGCTAGGTGCCGTTGGCATCGGCAGCGCCATTCCTTTTCATCTTGAACGCAACCAGGAAGCACAGAAGTGGAACAGCGATGCTTGCGAGGCTCCCGTCGGCTTGTCGCGAGCGCAACAATGCCCGACTGTGAAC
>JBBRRP010000088.1:0-27762 GCA_038246305.1 Polyangiales bacterium
CAATCTCTCGGCGGACAAGGAAACGCTGGAAACCAAACGCCGAAAGCAACTCCAGCACCTGTTCTTTTGTATTCATGTGGCAAGCTCCTTCAATTTTTGTGTCGCTTCTTTCACTGTAAGCGTGCCCTCGGCGATGGCATTCAGGATCTTTCGGCGTTTGGTTTCCAGCGTTTCCTTGTCCGCCGAGAGCTTGGAGACGACATCATTCAAACGGTTTCGAATAGTCGGGTAGCTCAGACCTCGCAGCTGGCAGAGATCTTTAAGGCTGCCCGAGCAACGAACGAAATCGAGTACGAATTCGAGGTCCTCTCGACCCAGCCGCAGGAGCTCAGGCAACTCAAACCGTCCGTTAAGCTGCACCGTGCAGCTGGAGCAGGTGAGGCGCGCCACCTCCAGCTGCTCCCGGCAGGCGGGACATTCTGTGGGGAGGCTAGGCATGTCTGGTATATCTAACCAAAAATCGAGTTTGTAAATCGAAAACTTAATAAAAGTGAATCAATTATTTCTAAAATTAAATGTAGTGTGGGGTTCGTGACCCCTATATATGGATCCTCCGCCTGAGCCAGCTATTTCCGAAGGAGCGTTCATCGGCCGCCGAAGCGCGTGTTCTTGAGGCCGTTGAGACGGTTTGCGCAAGCGTGAATCGCGCATTCACACAAACCAGGAGTTTAAGTGTATGCGAACCAGATTCGTTTTATCGGACGAGCTCACGAACCAAGCCATGCGCCTCACTGGAGTGACCACCAAGCGTGAAGTCGTTGATCTGGCATTGCGCGAGCTGGTGCGAATGCGAACGACCAAGGCCAAGCTCAAAGCCGCGAAGGGCAAACTGAAGTGGGAAGGCGATCTGCGCAAGTTGCGAGCGTCGCGGATCTGATCATCGTCGACTCATCGGCTTGGATCGAGTACTTCAATGGCGCTGATACGCTCGCGGGGCGGCGCCTGGAGCAAGCGACACCTCGCATGTTGAGAAGCAAAGTGCTGGTGCACTGAGAACGAGTGGCAGTAGAGGCGAGGGCCGGCGATCGGGTGTCCCGGATCGATGACCGACGCTGACGGATAGAATCGCGGGAAGCATCCACGCTGAGTTAGTACATTTGCGCCAATCGGTTCTGCTTGGAGCGTGTTCGTAAGAGTGTGACGAATGTATCTCGAATAAATCGGCGCGCCTACGTATAGACTCGCGCCCAAGGATCACGACCCATGCTGCCTTCACCCTCCGCCACCTGGCCTCGCCTTCGCACGTACACGGCCGATCATCTCAGCTGTGTGGCCATGCCCCTCGGCGGTATCGGCACTGGAACCGTATCGCTCGGGGGTCGCGGCCAGCTCTGCGATTGGGAGCTGATGAATCGACCGAATAAAGGGGCGTTGCCTGGCCTCGGCGCCACCCTGGGGCAAGCAGCCGTATTGCTGCGCACCCAGAGCGCGGATGGAAAAGTGCAGATGCGTTGCTGTGAACTTGAGCTCGCTCCGCCGCACTACGGAGCTTTCGGTTCCAGTGAACAATTGGCAGGCTTGCCGCGTTTTCGTGAAGGCGCTCTGCATGTGGCTTACCCGCTGGCTCAGGTGTGTTTGGGCGATCCTGAGGTGCCGTGGAGTGTGCGGCTTGAGGCATTCAATCCCTTGATTCCGGGTGATAGCTCGGCCAGCGGCTTACCTCTCGCCGTGCTGCGCTACGTGCTCCGCAACGACGGGGACACACCGGTGGAGGCTAGCCTTTGTCTGACTCTCGAGAATTTCATTGGTCAAGACGGCCACGAAGGAAAGAGCCTCGGCAACCGCTGCACCTTTAGAACGGACGGTGTTTGCGGGCTGTTTCTTGAATCAAACTTTGTACCCAAGCACGATGAGCGTTGGGGGACGCTGGCACTGACCACCACGGCGACATCAGGTATCAGCGAGCGAACGGCGTGTGCTGATTTTAGCTGGGGTGACAGCTGGCTCGATCTATGGGACGACCTTCTCGCCGATGGTCAGCTGGCTGAACGTGAACAAGGTCAACGTGATATTCCGCGCTGCGCACTCGCGGTGAGCACATCTGTGCCAGCCAACAGCGAGCGTTCGGTGACCTTCGTTCTCACCTGGCACTTCCCGAATCGCCAAACGTGGACGCCGATCAAGAAGGAACCCGGTCGCCCGCTGAGTGACTTCCCGGAGAACAAGATCGGCAACTGGTACACGACGCAACACGTGGACGCTTGGGCCGTGGCCACGAGTGTGGCCGGACGCCTTAACGAGTTGGAACGGGAAACAATTCGCTTTGTGAGCGCATTTTGTGGCGCGGATTTGCCCGAAGCGGTCAAAGATGCGGCGCTTTCAATCCTCTCCACGTTGCGGAGCCAAACCGTTTTCCGTACTCCAGATGGCTATCTTTTTGGTTGGGAAGGCGTCGGTGATCACGTGGGCTCGTGCCCTGGCTCATGCACCCACGTCTGGAACTACGAGCACGCCACGGCAGCGCTCTTCGCAGATCTCGCACGCGGGATGCGCGAGGTAGAGTTCTTGCACTGCACTCACGACGACGGCCACATGCCTTTTCGTTGTGACCTGCCGTTGAGCCTTGCAAAGAATCGTACCACTGCGGCCGCGGATGGTCAGATGGGTTGCTTGCTCAAGCTGCACCGCGAATGGCGACAATCGGGCGACGATGCTTGGTTACGAAAGCTGTGGCCTTCTGCGCGAAAAGCTTTGGAATTTTGTTGGATCCCGGGAGGTTGGGATGCCGATGGCGATGGCGTGATGGAAGGCTGCCAGCACAATACGCTGGATGTCGAGTACTACGGGCCGAATGCGTTGATGCAGTTTTGGTATCTTGGAGCGCTCAAAGCTGCGGAGGCGATGGCGGCACATTTAGGTGAAACGGAATTTGCTGCGCACTGTCGTGATCTCGCGGCCCGCGGCGCGGCCTTCACCGATGCTGAGCTGTTTAACGGTGAATGGTACGTTCAGGACATCCGTCCGCCGATTGGGCCGATCGCTCCCACGTTGCGCCACGAATCGATGGGCGCACGCGATCTTTCCGATCCGGAATTTCAGCTGGGGTCTGCCTGTTTGGTGGATCAACTGGCAGGGCAGGTCATGGCACATTTGGAGGGGCTCGGGCACTTGGCGAATGCTTCTAACGTGAGCAAAGCGGCGCGTGCTGTTTGGCAACACAACCACCGAAGCGATCTGCACGGTCACTTCAATCATCTGCGCACTTTCGCATTGGCCGATGAACCCTGCTTGCTGATGGCAACCTGGCCTCGCGGCGGACGCCCCCGTCGCCCAGTGCCGTATTTCAACGAAGTGATGAACGGCTTTGAGTACACGGCGGCACTTGCGCTCATTCTTGAGGGCGCCACGCAGGAAGGGGTGCAAGTGATCACGGACGTGCGAGCGCGGCACGATGGCAGGCGTCGCAATCCCTTCAACGAGCCTGAATGTGGTCATCACTACGCACGCGCGATGGCGAGCTTTGGTGCGATCGCTGCACTCACGGGGCTAAAATGGTCGGCGCAAAGCGGCGAATTTCAACTGAAACGCTGCAATGTGCCGACGCGCGGTTTTTTTGCGGTGGGTTGCGCTTGGGGAACCTGGAGTCAGGAGCCTGCGCCAGGCGGAACGCAAGTGACGTTAACGGTCATGGGCGGAGAGTTGCCCGTCCGAAAGCTGGTCCTCGATGGGCGTGCCATCGAAGCGAGTGCAGGTGCTGTGATTCACGGGTTGGTCCCAACGCTGTAGGGCCCCGCCCATGGCGAGCGGAGCGAGACATCGGGGAGGGGCAAGCTGCCGCTCTTGCGGCGGCGGGGGAGGGCAACTAGCTTGACGCCAGCTTGGAGAGCTTTGAACCACGCAAGGTGTCGTTTGCCGAGGCGCTTCGGGTTTGGGCGCGCATTGGTTTTCTGAGCTTTGGTGGGCCTGCGGGGCAGGTGGCTTTGATGCACAAGGAGTTGGTGGAACGCCGGCGTTGGATTGACGACGAGCGATTTTTGCATGCCTTGAACTATTGCATGCTCTTGCCGGGGCCCGAGGCGCAGCAGCTGGCGACGTACATCGGTTGGCTCATGCACAAGACGCGGGGCGGGATTGCCGCGGGGATCTTGTTTGTGCTGCCGGGGTTTGTGGCGATATTGGGTTTGAGCGCGCTTTATGCAGGATTTCGTGAGTTACCTGCAGTGGCGGCACTGTTCTTTGGGTTGAAAGCGGCTGTCTTGGCGGTGGTGGTGGAGGCCGTGCTTCGTGTTGGCAAACGCGCACTCAAGAATCGCCTGATGCTGGCGGTGGCCGCGGCCGCCTTTGTTGGCATCTTCTTTCTTCGTGTACCGTTCCCGTTGGTGGTGCTGAGTGCAGGCCTGTTTGGGCTTGTGGGGATGCGCGTGGTGCCATCCGCCTTTCCCGAACCGGTCAAGATCAAGCTGGGAGTGCTGCACCCAACGGTGATTGAAAAGATGGCAGCAGCGGGCGAGCTTTCGCGCACGCGGCCTTCAACGGGGCGCAGCTTGCGCGTGTTGGCCGTGTCCCTCGCGCTTTGGGCCTTGCCGATTTTAGGGCTGCTCGTTGGTTTTGGCAGAGAATCTGTATTGGTGCAAGAAGCAGCGTTCTTCTCGAAAGCTGCTGTGGTGACGTTTGGCGGCGCGTATGCTGTGCTCGCGTACATTGCGCAGCGTGCCGTGGAAACCTACGGTTGGTTGCAGCCAGGGGAGATGCTCGATGGCCTTGGGCTCGCCGAAACCACGCCCGGCCCCTTGATTCTTGTGGTGCAGTTTGTGGGGTTTCTCGGGGCGTATCGTCACCCGGGGGCACTGCCGCCCCTGTTGGCGGGCCTGGCTGGCGCGCTCGTGACGGTTTGGGTGACGTTTGTGCCGTGCTTTCTTTGGATCTTCCTCGGCGCCCCGTACATCGAAGCGCTGCGCGGCAATCGGTCACTCCACGCCGCGCTCTCGTGCATCACCGCGGCAGTCGTGGGCGTTATCCTGAATCTGTCGATTTGGTTTGGGATACACGTCATCTTTCGCCAAATTGGCGAGCTTCAGCTGGGGCCGATTCGCTTGCTGGTGCCTGTGCTGGGGAGTGTGGATGGAGCCTCGGCCGTGTTGGCGATACTTGCGATGCTGGCGATGTTCCGCTTCAAGCTGGGATTGCCGAAAACACTCGCGGCGAGCGCGCTCTTGGGCGTTGCTTGGAAGCTCGGTTTGGCCCGCCTTCCGTGAACGCCTCGAAGAAATGACGCCGCTCGTTCGCTGCAGTGAGCAAATGGCGCGACAAGCACGAAGCATTCGGTATAGTTCGCGGGCTATGGAAGAGAGAGTCCCTTGGATCCTTTCAAATCGATACCAAGTGGGCGAGGTAGTCGGGAGGGGTGGGTACGGAATGGTGTGTCGCGGCGTGGATCTTCGAACGGAGCGGCCAGTGGCGCTCAAGATGTTATCGCCGGAAGCTGGGGAAGATCCAAATGTGGTCGAACGCATGCTGCGCGAGCAGCAGGCGATGGTGGCGCTCGAAGGAACGTGCGCGGTAACGGCCATCGATCTGTGCAGGCTTCCAGGCGGTGCGCCGTGCCTGGTCATGGAGTGGCTGGAGGGACGCGACTTAGAGCGACAGCTCCACGAATGGGAAACGTCCGGCGTGCGGCCGGGCGCGCAGCGGCTGTTGGAGTTGTTGCGACCGCTAACGGAGACACTGCTCCGCGCCCACGAGATCGGAATCGTGCACCGCGATATCAAGCCAGGCAACATTTTCCTCACCAACGGAAAGCCTCCCGGGGTACGCCTACTCGACTTTGGGTTGTCGCGCATGAAATCTGCAGCTCCGCTCACGGAACTCGGAATGGTGATGGGTTCACCGAGCTATATCGCCCCTGAAACCTGGGGCGGCAATTCTGCACTGATCGACTATCGCGCCGATTTGTATTCGTTGGCAGTGATCGCGTTTCGATGGCTCGCAGGAGAGCCACCGTTCGATACGCCGAATCTGCTAAACAAGATGCTTCTCGTAACGAAATCAGAACGTCCGAGCCTCTGCGCGCTTTGCCCCGAACTGCCGGCCGCCATCGACCCCTGGCTGCGCCGCGGATTGGCCATTGATCCTAACGAACGCTTCCAGTCGGCGGGCGAGCTGTTTGCGACACTCTCGGAAGCACTTGAATTGGGGTCGGCTACACCTAACGAGTTCGCCCCAGGCGACGTCAAAGCTGGGGCCGGGACGAGCGCGAATCAGGCCGAACACCGTAGCGTTTTGGCCACTGCTTGGAGCGCGGCCACCGCGTTACTTCGCCGCTTCACCGGCCAAGGCGATTCGCAACCCACACACGCGCCTCCGCCCCCGCCTCCACAGATTGCCGCCGCGCCGCCCACGGCGCTTGACGCGATTGAGGAGGGATCCGACAGCGTAGCCTCTTTTGGCGATCGCAAATCCGTATGGCTCGACGACGCCGATCTGGAAGAAAGGCCGCTAGACCTGGACGAGGGGGTGCCGCCTTCACCGGATAACCTCGCCGCTAAGGATACGGCTCCGGAAGGAGCAGCACCCCCGCAGGCACCGCAGAAAAAGCGCGCTCAGAAGAAGCAGGCTCAGAGGAAGCCTACGCAGAAGAAGCGCGCTCAGAAGAAGCCAGCGCAGAAGAATGACGCCCTGAGCAGTCCTGCGCTGAACGTTAGCATTTCCGAGGCCGAGCTAAATGAGAACGGAGGAGGTCACAAGAAGGCCGCCAGGGTCCGTAAGCGTCAGCGTTCAAAAATCTGATCTCCACCAGCTCTGCCTGCCATCGTGTTCCCCAGTTGGGAAGTTGCGCTCCCAGTGGCCAATATCGATCCACTTGGACGCGGGCGGGCACTCGCTAGCGGCGCTTCTCGTCTGAGCGTCGGGTTAGTGCGAAATAGATAACGTAAAGCCATGAAAAGATGCCTGCCAGAATAGCCCAAAGAATAGAGCGATTGCGCGTCCACGAAAACGTCACTGCCAGAATCGAGCCGAGTCCAACGCCGGACTCAGCTGCGCCCTGTCCCCCGACCCACAAGACACCGTGGGCGTCACGGGTCATCGACTGAGGTCCCGATCCGTACGCCAAATCGAGCACCACCGCGCCCCGCCGCAGGAGTAACCCCCGTCATGACGCTAGCTCGCCCAGCTTGGTCCGCCGAGATTGTTGGCCGCAAAGGAACCAAGCGTGCGACACCGGCACGGAAGAATGGGCAGCATTCTTTACCAAGCTCATCCAACGTTGCAACGTTTAGAGCTTGCATTCATGGACGAGGGCGAACGCGGTCTGCGCGAAACTGGCGGACGCATTCGGAACGCTCTTTACGCGTCGTCCTGACTTGCCGAAGCCCACGCCAGGGCCGCTGCGGTACAACATTTTCCGAGTGGCACGCGCGGCTACAGCTTGAGCGCCATCTCGACGTGAGCATTCGGGCATTGGGGCGCGCCGGGTCACGTCACCTACAGCATTGGGAGCAACGTGAGCAATTCAGGCAAGGAAATGGCTTCGACGCTGGCCGACACGGGATAACGAGCCTCACCCGGGTAAACGATAAAGGAACGGGTAAGGCTCAGATCGGCTGATGCAACGTGGAGGGACTTCGTCATACCTGGGGAAGCACTCGCCTTGAATTCAAAGCCATAGCGGCTGCCATTGAGAATCAACATGAGATCGAGCTCAGCGTTATTGTGGGTGCTCCAGAAGTAGGCCTGCCGACATGATGTTGCGGTCAGGATTTGCTCAATCGCGAATCCTTCCCATGAGGCGCCAAACTTGGGATGGCCAGCGAGACCATGCCAGGACTCGATGGCAAGAAGTGCGTGGAGCAATCCGCTGTCGCGTACATAGGCCTTGGGTGCCTTCACTTGGCGCTTCCGCAGGTTTTCGTGCCACGGTTGAAGTTGGCGAAGAACGTAGGCGCCGGAAAGCAGATCCAAATAGCCACGCAAAGTTTTGTCGCTGAAGCCCAATGCTCGCGACAGCTCAGTACCATTCCAAATCTGGCCATGGTAATGAGCGAGCATTGTCCAAAAACGCAGTAATCGTTCCGTCGGAATCGCAACACCAAGTTGCGGAATGTCGCGTTCGAGAAACGTGCGGACAAAGTCGTTTCGCCACCGGAACGAAGTCGCGTCGGTGGTGGCCAAGTAGGATCTCGGAAAGCCGCCTCTTAGCCAAAGCGGCAGCAGCTGCGTTCCACCCACCTCATCGATCGAAAGACCGCCGAGATCTACAAACGTGGCACGGCCTGCCAGCGATTCTGAGGCCGCCTTCATCAATTGCGGGGCGGCGCTGCCCAGTAACAAGAAGTGAGCCTTCCGGGGTTCGCGATCAGCGAGCGGCCGAAGCAAACCAAACAACCCCGGTAGGAGCTGCACTTCGTCAATAATCACAAGCCCTTCGAGCCTGCCGAGAACTAGTTCAGCCTCGGCTAGTCGAGCTCGATCAGAAGGCAATTCCAAATCAAAAAAGGTGGAGGCCTCGCGTGCTGCGACCGCCCGTGCGAGCGTTGTTTTTCCCGATTGCCGAGGCCCTAGCAGGATGGTCACGGGAGAATCGGCAATGGACTGGATAAGTGACTGTAGGACGCGGCTTCTTGATATCACGGTGTGATTATACCCTGAAATTTCGGAGCTGTAATCCGAAATTTCAGGGGTGGCGGCGCCGCTGTGTCCTCTTTTTCCTGTAGGCGCCGACGCTTCTGCTCCTCCTGCTTGCGTCGGTCGCCGAATGGCGAATTCGGCCGTGCACCTGATCTTGCGGCCCTCGGTGCGGTTCGAGTACGTCCAACCATGATGCGACTCCTCCTGTTCCTCTCGGTCTTGGCGCTCGTTGGTTGCGGCGATGAGTCGACGAGCGGAGGCGTGCCCGCGGGCGTCGACCTCTCCGGCATGTACGTGACGACCTACCACACCTTCAGCGCCAACGACTGTCGCAACGAAGGCAGGCCCGCGAGCAGTGTCACGAACTTCCGAGCCTTCCGCGGCAGCAGCGGCTTCTACATCGTGAAGTGCGCCTCGGCTGATGCTTCGAGCTGCCCGAGCGACACCATCGCGGCGATCCTCGCCGGCGACATGCTCGGCATTGTCGATGCGCCTACCAAGGATGGCTGGTCGATGGAGCAGGGGTCGGCTTCGGCGAGTTCCGGGTGCCAGCTCTCGTACAGCACGACGAGTGTCGTCCTCACCGGCAGCGAGCTCCGCTTGGAAGACCGTCATTATGCGCAAGCCGGAGATCCGGGCAACTGCACGAGGACCGAGGCGCAGCGCCTTGGCGCAACGATGGCATGCGAGCACTTTCGCGTGCTCATCGGCACGCGCCAGTAGTCGCGCGCCATCTGGCATACGGCGCCGCTGGTCCTGCCAATTCGCAAACGCCAGCCCCCTAAATGCGTTCGACCTTCAACGTCGGCTCCAAGCGACGCAAATCGGCGATATCGCTGGTGACAACGACGGCACGCTCACGCAGCGCGAGCAACACCACCGAAGCATCAATTACATCCGCTGTTCCGGAGCGCCGACATAGCACACCCGCCGCCTCGGCAAGGATCCGATCGAGCGGCGGAACGTCCGTGGTTGATCCGGAGAGCAACGCTCGAAGGGGCACTTGGCGTCCGCGATCGCGCATCACTTGCCCCAGAACACCAGCGGGGATCGCGAGCCGTGTGCCAGTCCGCAACGCTTCGCGACAGAGCGCTCGCATCCGCTCGTCACCACGCTCGAAGGCTATCAGCGCTCCTGCGTCGAGGACGACCGAGCGATGACTTTCTTTGCCCATCTTTGTGCGCCCTTTTTTGGTGCTCCGTGTTGCGCGTCCCATGCGTCGAGCAGCTTCTCAAGCTCATCTCGTCGCAGCTTCTCGTCAACCGCCTCGCTGATAAACGCGCTCAGTGACTTGGCTCGACCTGCGGTGACCTGCTTCTTGGCTGACTTCAAAACCTCGGTGGGAAGGGTAATGGCGACCTTCGCGGTTGTCATACTTTCATCCTACCACGGGGCACTTCGGAGCCGCAACGGCTGCCGCGCAGGTGCCGAGAGGGTTCGCTGATCTCCCGGTGCGGGCCATTCCGCGCTATGCATCTTGGAATGGCTGCTACCGATCAGACTACGACAAGCGACATCATCGAAACGGTTGCGCGGGCGCGAAAGGGGGACCGCCAGGCCCTGGAGACCGTTCTTCTATCGCTCGCCCCCTCGATTCATCGGTTTGGCCGCCGCATGTGCAAGAACGTCCATGACGCGGAGGATGTGCTTCAAGAAACGCTGATCAATGTGGCGCAGCATCTCGGTGATTTTGAAGGCCGTTCGTCGCTCACGAGTTGGGCTTTTGCGCTCACGCGAAGTGCGTGCGCGAGGAAACGCCGCGGGCTTAGGAATCAGCCCCACGTGACCGACGAACGCCTTGTCGAGTCCGCCGATCTGTCGCCCTCCGCGGAGACACGATTGGCCGACCATGAGCTTGCATCGGCCCTCTCGGTTGCGCTCGATCGGCTCTCTGACGATCACCGCGAAGCCATCCTACTGCGCGACGTCGAGGGCCTCTCAGCCCCGGAGGCAGCGTCGTCGATCGGGATCTCAGTGGATGCTCTGAAAAGCCGGCTACATCGAGCCCGTGAAGCGCTCCGCGAAGCGTTCTTGCCGCTGCTTGAGCCTCGGCGTGGGCATGCGAAGGCGGGCTGCCCCGATGTCGTGGAGCTGTGGTCGAAGAAGCTCGAAGGTGACCTCAGCCAGGGCGATTGCACCGCGATGGAGAAGCACATCGAAAGTTGCGCCCAATGCGGGTCGGCCTGCGACGCGTTGAAGCGGGCGCTTTTGGCGTGCCATCGCGCGCGCTCGGAAGAAGAGGTGCCGCTGGAGGTCCAGGCCAGGGTCAAGGCGGCGGTTCGGGCCTGGGCGGCACCAAGCGGACCCTCAATTTAGCTCGAACCCATTGGCCCTTCCGCCGGCTCCTACCTGCAGGAGACGGACTATGAAGGACTTTTTCGGCTTAGAGCTCAATGAAGGAACCGTAGATCGCGTGGTCCGCGTGGTGCTCGGCGCTGCGCTGCTCGCCATGGTGTTCATGGGACCGCGGACTTGGCTCGGCTGGATCGGCGTGGTTCCGCTCGTGACGGGCCTCGTGGGGTTCTGCCCGCTGTATTGGCTCATCGGATTTTGAACGTGCGGGCGCTTACACGTCGCGGGCGATTCCACCAAGGAGAAACAACATGTGTCGAAGAATTGAATGCGTCAAATGCAAAAAGCCCTCGTACGCCGGCTGCGGCCTGCATGTGGAGCAAGTTCTAAGTGACGTTCCGCGCGAGAAACGGTGCCGCTGCCACGAGAAACCGAAGCAGGAAGATGCAGGTATCAGACCATCCAAGGAGTGAATCATGTTGTTCCGACAATTCTTCGAGAGCGAATCAAGCACCTACTCGTACTTGCTCGCGTCGCGACCGGGCGGGGAGGCGCTGATCATCGATCCGGTAAAAGGCGATATCAGAAAATACTTGCAGCTCATTCAGGAGCTCGACCTACGTCTGGTCTTCGCGGTGGACACGCACGTGCACGCCGACCATGTCACCGCTCTCGGCGACCTCCGTGCCACCACAGGCTGCGTCTCGATCATGGGCGCGCAAAGCAGGGCCGAATGCGTCTCACGCAAGGTTGAAGACGGCGAGTTCATCAAGGTGGGCGGCATTGAGCTCTGTGCCCTCTATACGCCGGGCCACACGGACGATTCTTACAGCTTCGTCATGCAGGATCGCGTGTTCACAGGCGACACGCTGCTCATTCGAGGCACGGGCAGGACAGACTTCCAGAACGGCGACGCCCACGCCGAGTACAAAAGCCTATTTGGCAAGTTACTCAAGCTTCCGGACGACACGCTCGTTTACCCCGCGCACGACTCCAAGGTCAGGACCGTGAGCACGATCGGTGAAGAGCGCGCCCACAACCCACGTCTTCAAGTCTCTTCAGAGCGCGAATACGTTGAGCTGATGCGCGGGCTGAAACTCGCGAACCCCAAGTTGATGGACATCGCCGTTCCCGCGAACCTCGCCTGTGGAGTGGCGTGACGTGGACTCAACGCTCGGGCTGACGCTCGCGCTGATCAGCATGGTTGGGTTGGCGCTGGGCGTCTTTGGGGGTGGAGGTTCGATCCTGGCCGTGCCTGTTCTGGTGTATGTCGCTCACTTCAGTCCGGCGACGGCGATCGGCATGTCCCTCGCGATCGTCGGTGCGACAAGCCTAGTTGGAAGTTATGCCCACCACCGACGTGGTCAGGTCGACAGTCGCGTGGCTCTGCTTTTCGGAGGGCCGGGCGTCGCAACGGCGTACCTGGGAGCGAGGCTTACCCATCTGGCTTCGGGGCGTGCGTTGATGCTCACGTTCGCGGTGATCATGATGGTCGTTGGCGTTTGGATGTTCTTCGGTCAGCGACGAGCCACCACAGCTAACGACCCCAACAAGCCCTCGCATCGTCGACCTGCGCATGCGGCGGTTGTCGGTGCCGCGGTGGGCGGCGTCACTGGATTTCTGGGCGTTGGCGGGGGATTTCTTGTGGTTCCCGCGCTGGTCGCTTTCGCTGGGCTGCACATGCGGAGCGCGGTTGGGACGTCGCTGCTCGTCATTGCGATCAACAGCGCCGCGGGGTTCCTGGGCCACCTGAGCGGCGCTCAACTGGACTTCCAGATCGTTGGCCTGCTCACAGCGGTGGCCATTCTCGGCGCGGTCGCTGGCGAGCAAATGGCAAGACGCGTCTCAGCGTTGAAGCTTCGAGCCGGTTTCGCGCTGCTTGTGATCAGCGTGGGTATTGCTTCGCTGGCTCTGGTCCCAACGCAGCTCATCCAAGCGCGAACCTCGGCGCCGACGTCACAGCTCCGTTGAGCTTTCGGCTTCGTCGGCAGTCTGAGCCGCGCCGGATACAGCCGTGGTTGGCAGAATGAGCCGCCCGAGAATTAGGGCAATGATTGCAGCTCCTCCGCTCGCCGCGAGCACCCCGAGCTTTGCGGCAGCGAGTAGCTGGGGGTCGGTGAACGCGAGCTGAGCGATGAAGAGAGCCATCGTGAAACCTACACCGGCGACGACGCCGAGCACCACGAGATGTCGCAGTGTCATGCCGGCAGGGAGCGTCCCGATGCCTAAGCGCAGAGTGAGCCAGCTCGCCAGGAGAACGCCAGCCGGCTTGCCAACGATCAGTCCGACCACCACACCTGTGATGGCGCTCCACGATGCCGTGTCGAGTGAGGCAACGGAGATGGCGACTCCCGCATTAGCCAACGCGAAGATCGGCATGATAACAAACGCGACCCAGGGATGGAGCGTCTCAATTAGGCTCTCGGCGGGCGATATAGCTTCGCGCTGCGGAGCGCCGTCGTGGCCATCCGGCCCGAGCGGTGCATGCACAGGCGTCATGAGACCAATGATCACGCCTGCGATGGTGGGGTGAATGCCCGCTGTGTAGATGCCAGCCCACGCAACGACTGCGGGCACCATGTACGCGAGCTTCACTCGTATGCCGAGCCGTTGCATTGCGAACACGCCCGCGAATCCGAGCGCGGCCACGGCCACTCCGGACAACGCGATGCCCGACGAGTAGAAGAGCGCGATGACCACGATGGCTCCAAGATCGTCGATCACGGCGAGCGCCAGCAGCAGTACACGCAGGGCTGCAGGAACGCGCTTGCCGAGTAGCGTCAGAATGCCACCCGCGAATGCGATGTCGGTTGCCATCGGAACTCCCCACCCGGAACGCGTCGTTGACGCACCGGCGAAGACGAGGTAGAGCGCTGCTGGCGCGAGCATGCCTCCAACGGCCGCTGCGGCTGGCAGGGACGCGGGTCTCCACTCCGACAGTTCTCCATGGTGGATCTCACGACGGATCTCCATTCCAACGACGAAGAAGAAGATGACCATCAGGCCGTCGTTGACGACCCATTCGAGCGATCGCTCGAAGGTGAACGAACCGATGCGAAGAGCAAGGGGCGTGTGCCAGAGGTGCAGGTAACTCGCAGCCCACGGGGAGTTCGCCCAGACGAGGGCTACAGCCGCCGCAAACAGAAGCAGAATGCCACTGGCCGCATCAATGCGAAGGAAGCGTTCGAGCGGGCGCTGCGCGAGCCGTGCGAGGCGCAACAGCGGCTCCCAAGCTTCAGGTGGCGAGGGCGGAAGGGGGCTCGAACCTGGGGGTGTGGCGGTGGACATGCTTCATTCCTGCCGGCGTGTACCGGCTCGGATGGCGGCCCGACCATCCACTGTCCTGCAGCGACATTCGCTGCACCCTTGACGCTAGAATTCACTCGCACGGTCGCACAATGCGGGGCTCGGGTCGACAGAAAGCGCTCGTGGGGGCCACGTGGCAGCAGCGTCCACATTTGATACTTGCGTGCGGTGAGGGGGTAAATTGTCAAAATGGATAGTAAGCATGCTTACTATCTCAGTGTGGGCGTAGAGGGTGATACCCAAGGTTTGGCAAATGTTTGATCTCGCCGTTGGGTATCCGTTGCCCATCGTTGGGTAGGGCGCCGGCCTTGGTGTGCGTTACTCGAGCAGGCTTCGCAGCATCCAAGCTGTCTTTTCATGCACTTGCATGCGCTGCGTGAGCAGATCGCAGGTTGGCTGATCGTTGGCGGCTTCCGCGGACTTGAACACCGCGCGTGAGGTGCGTGCTACCGTCTCGTGGCCCTCGACGAGCAGGCGGATCATATCCTGCGCCTTCGGCACGCCGTCCTCTTCCTTGATCGCCGAGAGCTCGATGAATCTTTTGTACGTGGCGGGCGCTGGGAAACCGAGCGCGCGGATGCGTTCAGCGACGAGATCTACGGCGAGAGCCAGCTCATTGTAGTGCGCCTCGAACATGAGATGCAGCGTCTGGAACATCGGCCCGGTCACATTCCAGTGGAAGTTGTGGGTTTTAAGATAGAGCGTGTACGTGTCCGCAAGAACGCGCGACAGCCCCTGCGTGATCTGCTCGCGCTGCTTCACGTCGATACCGATGTCGATTTCAATGTTCATTGGTTTTTCCATAGCGTCAATCTCCTCTGGTTTCTACGTTTCTCGTTTGTCGAGCGGTCGAATCAGCACACCCGGAATCAGGACACATCGAAGCGGTCGAGGTTCATCACTTTGTTCCAGGCTGCCACGAAATCGCGCGCGAACTTTTGTTCTGCTCCCTTAGACGCGTAGACTTCTGCGAGGGCGCGCAGCTGGGCGTTGGAGCCGAAAACAAGGTCGATGCGAGTGGCCGTCCACTTCACGACACCCGTCGTGTCGCATCCTTCGAACACGTCTGCTGACTCTGAGCTCGCCTTCCAGGTCGTACCCATGTCGAGCAGGTTGACGAAGAAGTCGTTGGTGAGGGCACCGGGGCGCTTCGTGAACACGCCGTGCGGCGATTGCGCCGTGTTCGCGTTCAGCGCGCGTAGGCCACCGACGAGCACCGTCATCTCGGGCGCTGTTAGGGTCAAGAGCTGCGCACGGTCCACCAGCATGGCCTCTGCTGGGATGTTGAGCGCGGCCTTGTTGTGGTTGCGGAAGCCATCCGCGATCGGCTCGAGGAACGAGAAGGAGTCGACGTCGGTCTGCGCCAGGGATGCATCGGTGCGGCCCGGAGTGAAGGGAACCTGTAGCTCACTCCCGCCAAGCTTCGCAGCCTGCTCGATGGCGGCACAGCCTCCTAGAACAATCAGATCGGCCAGCGAGAGTTTTTTGCCTCCGGCCTGCGCCGCGTTGAACTCTTTCTGGATGCGTTCGAGAATTGCCAGCACTTTTGCGAGCTGCTCCGGTTGATTGGCTTCCCAATCCTTCTGCGGTGCCAGGCGAATGCGCGCGCCGTTTGCCCCACCACGCTTGTCGGAGCCACGGAATGTGGAGGCCGATGCCCACGCGGTGGAGACCAGCTCGGGCACCGACAGCCCCGACGCAAGGAGTTTGGTCTTCAGCACTCCAATGTCGTGCGCGTCTATCAGAGCATGGTCGACGGCTGGGATCGGATCCTGCCAGATGAGTTCTTCGGCAGGCACATCCGGACCGAGGTAGCGAACTCGCGGACCCATGTCGCGATGCGTGAGCTTGAACCAGGCCCGTGCGAAAGCGTCCGCGAACTCCGTAGGATTCTGCATAAAGCGCCGAGATATCTTCTCGTAAGCTGGATCGAAGCGCAGAGAGAGATCTGTGGTCAGCATCGTCGGGAGGAGCTTCTTCGACGGGTCGAACGCGTGGGGGATTGTTGCGTCGGCCCCTTTCGCGACCCATTGCTGAGCACCAGCTGGGCTCTTCGTCAGCTCCCACTCGAAGCCGAACAGGTTCGAGAAAAAGCCGCCGCTCCATTGCGTCGGCGTGGTGGTCCAGGTGACTTCGAGGCCGCTAGTGATCGCGTCAGCGCCTTTGCCAGTGCCAAAACTGCTCTTCCAGCCCATGCCCTGCTCCTCGATGCTGGCCGCTGCAGGTTCCCGCCCGACGTGTTTCGTATCGCCGGCACCGTGGGTTTTGCCGAAGCTGTGGCCGCCCGCGATCAGCGCCACCGTCTCCTCGTCGTTCATCGCCATGCGCTTGAAGGTCTCGCGGATATCTTTGGCCGCAGCGATCGGATCTGGGTTGCCGTTCGGGCCCTCCGGGTTCACGTAAATGAGGCCCATTTGGACGGCGGCCAGCGGATTTGCGAGCTCTCGGTCGCCGGAGTAGCGTTCGTCGCCCAGCCACGTGTTCTCGGCGCCCCAGTTGATATCCTCCTCGGGCTCCCACACGTCCACTCGCCCGCCGCCAAAGCCAAACGTTTTGAAGCCCATCGAATCGAGCGCGCAGTTGCCGGCAAGGATCATCAAATCTGCCCACGAGATCTGGTTGGCGTATTTTTGTTTAATCGGCCAAAGCAGGCGGCGTGCTTTGTCGAGGCTGACGTTGTCGGGCCAACTGTCGAGTGGTGCGAAACGCTGCGTGCCGTTCCCCGCGCCTCCGCGGCCATCGCTCGTGCGGTAGGTGCCCGCGCTGTGCCACGCCATGCGCATGAAGAATGGCCCGTAGTGGCCAAAGTCCGCGGGCCAAAAGGCTTGCGAATCCGTCATCAGTGCGGTGAGGTCCTGCTTCAGGGCCTGGAAATCGAGCTTCTTGAACTCCTCGGCATATTTGAAACTCGCGCCCATCGGATTGGACAAAGCTGAACGCTGATGCAAGATCTTGAGGTTAAGCTGGTTGGGCCACCAGTCGCGATTCGATCTACTCGTGCCGGTTGCATTGGAAGCGACGTGCATCACCGGGCACTTGCCAGGCTCTTTTCCAGCTGTAATCGGGGCGCTTTGGCTTTCGGCAACGGGATTCTTCTGGTCGCTCATGCTGGGTTCCTACTTGGGTTTTCTTGGGGTTGATGTCGGCGTACGGTTTGTTTTTGGCGGACGCACTTCGCACAAATGCCGCGAACTTCCACGCGGGCATCGACGATCCTGCCGAGCTGCTTCAGCGACTCTGGGAGGGGAAGCGCGTTGAGGTCAACATTTTCAAAGTCTCGAACGAGGCTACAGCGCATGCAGACGAAGTGGTGGTGCGGGTCGAGGTTGGCATCGAAGCGAACGCCGTCTTGCTGCGGGCCGAGCGTTGTGGCCAAGCCGAGATCGCGGAGCAACCAGAGCGTCCGGTAGACGGTGTCTTGTGACACGGTCGGCATCCGTACCTGGACAGCGCGGTAGACCGTGTCGATGTCGGGATGCGCCGCGCTCGCGGCAATTTCGCGAAATATTTCAAGACGCTGATGGGTCAACTTGATACCGGCCGCCTGGACGGTCGCTTTGATGTGCGCGAGCCGACGTTCGAGGGGTGAGTGGTTGGGTTGGCTCATCAATTCCTACTTGCGGACTATCCGCATGTAGGGAGATGGGTACGGGAGGCGATTTTGTCAAACGCTAGGCTCGACCAGAAGGAGCGAGTGCTATTCGCTCGAAGCGATCGACGCAAACATTACGCTTTGAATAGTGTGACAAACCCACGGCGGCACGACTCCACCCGCGTGTAACTTCTCGGCCGTTGCCAATATGGCCCTATACGACTTTATTTCATGTGACTATCTTCGACGGTCGCATTGCGGACTGTGATCTCAGGGCGTAGGGTCCGGGCTGAAGTGGGTATCCGTCGAGGACGCGCCAAGCACCTCGGCGTAGTGAAGGAATGCGTCTATCGACGCAAGCGCCCGTTAATTTCGGGGCCCGAGCAGACTCAGGCCAAGCGGAGAACTAGCGGATGTGGGGAGCGCAGATGAACAGCCCATCACCCATGGCCAGAAGACTTGCCGAACAACTGCTTCGTTTCGAAGCTGTTCCGGGCAAACGTGGCATTGGAAGTGGGACGGCAGTTGTTCGTGCGTGTGGCAAGCTCGGTGCTGTCCTCGGCCCACTCGTGGGAGCAATCGGTTTTCGCACGCTCCTTGATCGGGCACTCACCCTGGCCAAAGCCGAAGCTCCCGGGTTGAGAGCGGTAGAGGTCGGTGCGGATGGAATTTTAGTGCGCCTTGGGGAGGGTGAACCGCCATCCAGCAGCGGCAAGACCTCCAAAGGAGAGATCCTGCTCATTGCCCATTTACTCGCATTGCTGCTTGTTTTTCTTGGCGAAGCTTTAACGCTGGGTTTGTTGCAGGACGCATGGCCGAAGGCGACCCTCGACCATTTTGGTTCTGAGTCTGTCGAGGGAGACAACCTGTGAGTTCTGATGAAGGAGAGAACCGATGAGTAGGAAACAACCCATGAGTAGCGGCAAAAAAGTCCCGGTACGCCGGTCGCCGAAGAAACCGGGCCAGCTGCCTAAAGTGACAATCCGGCAACTACCGACGGGTGTTCGCGGCCTTGATGAAATCATGGGCGGAGGGCTGCCGGAATTCTCCTTCAACATCATCGCGGGCGCGCCCGGTTGCGGCAAAACCACGCTGGCGCATCAAATCCTTTTCGCCAACGCGACCCCGCAGAAGCCTGCACTTTATTTCACCGTCCTTGGTGAACCCGCCCTGAAAATGCTGCGCTACCAGCAGCAATATTCCTTCTTTGACCCGGCAAAGGTGAACAAGGCCATCCGTTTTATCAACCTGAGCGACTTGGTGCTGGAGAAGGATCTGGGCGGCGTCCTTGAGGAAATTATCAGAGAGGTCAAGGCCTCCAATCCCGGCTTGGTCGTGGTGGATTCCTTCCGCACCGTGGTGCGCAAAGCACAGGGCAGCGGTGAGACGGAGCTGCAAGCCTTCATCCAGCGCTTGGCTTTGTTCCTGACCAGTTGGCAAGCCACTACTTTTTTGATCGGCGAATATACCGACGGGGAGCTGCGCGACAATCCGGTGTTCACTGTCTGCGACGGCCTCTTCTGGCTTACCCAAAATGCAGAGCGCAATTCCGTTGTGCGGAAGTTGCAAGTCATGAAGCTGCGCGGGCAGGACTCGGTGCCGGGCTTGCACACCATCCGCATTACCGGCGACGGCGTACAAGCCTTCTCGCGCACTCTGGGGCTGGTCGGGAACAAACCGAGATCGCTCACCCGGAAGCGGTTGTCCCTCGGTGCTCCCGAACTGGATGAGATGTTGGGCGGGGGTATTCTCGAAGGTGACAGCCTGCTGGTGGCGGGGCCTTCGGGGACGGGGAAATCGGCGCTGGCGACTCAGTTTCTCGCCGAAGGCCTGCGCCGCGGAGAACCGGGAATCGCGGCGATCTTCGAAGAACGCCCGGAGGGCTATGTGGCTCGGGCGCGCGGGTTTGGCTTGGACCTGGCGACGCCACAAAAAGAAGGAATGCTTGAGCTCCTGTATCTGCGGCCGCTGGACCTCTCAGTGGATGAAGCGCTGCGGGAAGTTCTTGATGCCGTGAAAAGGCTCAAGGCCAAGCGGTTGGTCATCGATTCGCTGGTGGGCTTTGAGATGGCGCTGGCGCCCGGCTTCAGGGTGGACTTTCGTGAATCGCTCTACCGCATGATTGCGGCGTTAACCGGAGCCGGTGTGACGATCCTCACGACGGTCGAGATTGAGGACACATTTACCGCATTCGAGTTCAGCCACTACACCATTTCGTTTCTCACCGATGACATCATCCGCCTGCGTTACGTGGAGATCGATGGTCAGCTTCGCAAAGTGCTCGTCGTCGTCAAAATGCGCGGCGGCAACCACAGCAAGGACATCCGCGAATATGTCATCAACGACACGGGCGTCAACATCATCGGCCCACGCCACACGGACTATATCAACTTGACCAGCGGTATTCCGTCACGAATCGGCCAGGCGCCGCCCGAGACCCCGCCGGAACCGAAAGCCAAGCCCCGTTTGGACGCGAGAGTCAGGTGAGTTTTCCGCCCCAAGATTCGGATGTGAAGTCTGGCAAGGACATCGAGACGCTCAACGCGACACTCAGTGAAAGCGAAGAGCGCTATCGCGCCTTGCTCGATTTGATTCCCGTGGCTGTTTATTCGACCGATGTTTCGGGTCGAATTCAGCAGTTTAATCAGCGTGCCACAGAATTATGGGGCCGAACCCCGACACTAGGCGACACCGACCAGCTGTTTTCTGGCTCCTTCAAGTACCTCCCGGGCGGCACGTCTCTGCCCTATGCCCGTTGTCCGATGGCAACCGTGGTGAGCGGGGAAATTGCTGAGGCCAGCAACGCGGAGCTTGTCATCGAGCGCCCCGACGGCTCGCGAATCACAGTCAGCGAGAATATCGTTCCTCTTAAGAATGGAAACGGCGAGATCACGGGCGCCATGAACTGCTTTCACGACATCTCCGACCGCCGACAACTGGAGCGGAAGGCTGAGCAAGTGGACAAGCTGACCGAGGTCAATCAGGCTGTGCTGATCGCCGGGTTGCGTCAACAGGAACGCAGGCAAGCGTCGGAGAAGCAGAATGAACTATTGCAGAGAGAAATCGCCGAGCGAAAGCTTGCGCAAGACGAATTGCAAGCAGCAGTCGAACAGGCGCGGAGAGCCACCAGCGTGCGTGAGAATCTCCTCGCGGTTGTTTCCCACGATCTCAGGAATCCGTTGAGCGTCATCCTCATGGCCACCGCCTCGATGGCGAGGCCCTTCGGCGGGGACGACCGCAGGAAGTCGCACAAGCAGATCGGGAGCATCAAACGCGCCGCGGAGCGTATGAACTACCTCATCCAGGACCTGCTGGATGCCGCAAGCATAGAAGCGGGAGAGCTGTCCGTCGAGCGCCGGCGCCTCGCGGTGGCTCCGCTCATCGGCGAGGCGATCGATGCCATGCAGCTGCTTGCCGCGCGCAAGTCGCTGCGTCTCGAGAACGAGCTGCCCGCCGATCTCGCTCCAGTCTGTGCCGATACCGGTCGGGTTCAGCAAGTCTTCGCCAACCTCTTGGCAAACGCGATCAAGTTCACGCCCGATGGCGGCACGATTACGGTTCGCGCGGAAACGGTCGGAGAGTTCGTCCAGTTCTCAGTGACGGATACCGGCACCGGAATTCCAGGCGAGGACCTTCCTCATCTCTTCGATCGCTTCTGGCAAGCGCCACGTACGGCCCGGCAGGGCACCGGGCTCGGCCTATCCATCGTCAGAGGCATTGTGGTGGCGCAAGGCGGTCAGATCTGGGTCGAAAGCAGGGTCGGAGCGGGCAGTACATTCTTCTTCACGCTACCCCTTGCGTTGGACGACGCCAAGGAACTGGCCGAGGGAGAGAGTGCACCGGAAGCGAACGACGCCTCTGTCCTCCAGAAAGAGGTCGAAAAGCATGCCATAGAGCTCGAGGAGCTGGCCGAACCAGCGGGTCAGTTTCGGCGAGAGTTCGTGGGTTTGGTGTCCCATGAACTCAGGGGGCCCCTCACTGGGATCGAGCTCCTCATCGAACGGATCCGACGGGACAGGGAGACGCCGCCCACACCTCACCAGGAGACGATCATCTGGAGGGTGTCTGCGGCCGTGGCACGTCTGACGACCGTCATCGAATCTCTACTCCAGCACGCGCTCATTGAGACCGGCCCCCTTGCGACCCAGATCGAGAGCTTCGATGTTCGACTGATTGCGGCCGGAGTGTGCGACGAGTTACGCCCGTCCGCGGAGGAGAAGGGCATTGAGTTGCGGCGCACGACGGCAGCCGCGCTTCCGAGCCTCAGGAGCGATCCGGTGCTGGTTCGGCTGATCCTCCTGAACCTTGTAGGAAACGCCATCAAGTTCACAGCGCGAGGGGCAGTCGATATCTCCGTCGATGGCACCGCCGACGGCTGCCGTATTGCCGTGAAAGACTCGGGGGTCGGAATCCCAGCTGACGAGCGTGTTCGGATCTTCGAACCCTTTGCAAAGGCCGGCGATCCCGAGGTGAAGTACACGCCTGGTTTGGGTCTGGGCTTGGCGCTCGTCCAGGAGGTTGCGTCAGCTCTTGGGGGCCAGGTGGCGTTGGACTCGGAGGTCGGGCGTGGGAGTACCTTCACCGTCTCGCTTCCGTCGATGTCGGAGGTGCCGCAGGGAGCCTCGGGATCGAAAGAGAAGCGGGTATTGCAAGACGCATGGCGAGCGTGATCCTTATCGTGGAAGATGACTTGGACATCCAGGAGTACCTCGCCGACATCCTTCGAGACGAAGGCTACGAGGTCATGACCGCCTCAAACGGCCAAGAAGCGTGTGATCGCCTGCGGAGTCCAAGTGCGTTGCCTGACCTCATCCTCCTCGACTTGATGATGCCGATCATGGACGGCTGGCAGTTTCGCGCCGAGCAGCTCAAGGACGCCGCCCTGGCCCTCATTCCCGTGATCGTTCTGTCCGGCTCAATTGACGTACGCAAGGAGTCCGCGGCTTTGGGCGCCGCAGGTTACGCAACGAAGCCCTTCAAGTTGGATGCGCTCCTCAGCACAATTCGCCGGACATGTCTCCCTCAGTGAAGGCGGATCTCCGTGCGATTGAGCGCAAGGACTGCGCCGGGAACCTCAAGCCGCGCTCGCTTTGCGCAGGCGATATACCGTGCATCTTAATTTCCGAGGTGTGGCCCAGCTCTTGCGTATGTTGGAGCCGACCTCCGTGTCGAAAGGCAGATTTTCCACAGGCGCAACCGGCATAACCCGGGGCACGGGGGCACGCCCTCCACGCCGACCTAAAGGTAGTTAGCATGCTTACTACTTTATTTTGCAAGTATCCCTCACCACGCGACGCGGATGGACCGCGACGCGGATGGACCGCCACGCGGATGCGCGTGAGGCGGCTGCACCCTCTCGTCCGTCCCTGGCTGCTGTTTAATATCGTCGTTGGCCCAACCGGGTTGGAGCATGAATGATTGAGACCGCCGTCTACAGTACAAAACCTTACGATCGCGAGTACCTTTTGCATGGGGTGGGTGCGGAGCGTGTCACGTGGCGATTTCACGAATTCCCGCTCAGCGCCCAAACGGCATCCACCGCGCAAGGCGCCAAGGCCGTGTGCCTCTTCGTCAACGACCAGGCAGACAGCGCGTGCCTCGCAGTGCTTGCCAAGCTTGGTGTGAAACTCGTGGCTATGCGCTGCGCCGGCTATAACAACCTCGACCTCGCCGCTGCCCGCAAGCTCGGCCTCGCTGTGGTGCGCGTTCCGGCCTATTCGCCATACGCCGTCGCCGAGCACACTGTCGGGCTTTTGCTCACGCTCAACCGTAAGATCCATCGCGCCTACAATCGCGTCCGCGAGATGAATTTTTCCCTGAATGGACTCGTCGGCTTCGACCTGCACGGCAAGACCATCGGCATCGTCGGCACCGGAAAGATTGGACGGATTGCAGCGGAGATCTTTCGCGGGTTTGGGACTCATGTCATCGCTCACGATCTATCGCCATCGTCCGAGTGGGCGGCTTCGCATGGGGTTCGCTATGTCGCCTTCGACGCGCTGCTGGCTGAGAGCGATATCGTCTCGCTCCACCTTCCGCTGCTTCCTGAGACTCGCCATTTGCTCAACGCGCACACGCTCTCGCAAATGAAACCCGGTGCGTACATCGTCAACACCAGCCGCGGAAAACTTGTCGACACTGGCGCCCTGATCGCCGCACTCAAATCCGGCCAGATCGGCGGCGTCGCTCTGGATGTCTACGAAGAAGAGGAAGGCCTGTTTTTCCAAGATCTCTCGGGGCAGATCCTGCAAGATGATGAACTCTCACGCCTGCTGACGTTCCCCAATGTGCTGATCACTGCGCACCAGGGATTTCTCACCCGCGAGGCGCTCAGCGAGATTTCGCGGGTGACGACACAGAATCTTCTCAACTTCGAAGCTGGGGAACCATTCTTGGAAGGAACAACTCTATGAAACCGCCCAAAAATACCAGCTTAGCGCAGCCCGCCGCGTCCTCCGAGGCGCGGGCCTTCATCAAATGGTTTGCCGATATCACTATCGCGGACATCCCGTTCGTGGGTGGCAAGAATGCTTCGCTTGGTGAGATGGTGCGCGAGCTCTCCAGCAAGGGAGTGAAGGTCCCCGACGGATTTGCCATCACTGCAGAAGCTTATCGCCATTTTATTCGCGAAGCACGGCTGGATGCCCTCATCCGTACCACGCTGACCGACCTCAACACCGAGGACATGGCCAACCTCAGCCAGCGAGGGCACGCGGTGCGGCAGGCGATTCGCAGCGCAGAGTTACCGGCGGATTTGCAGGAGCAGATCGCCGGAGCCTATCGCCAGCTGCAAGGCGCCAGTGTGCAGCCGCTCGACGTGGCCGTGCGTTCGTCAGCCACTGCGGAAGACTTGCCCGATGCGAGCTTCGCTGGACAACAGGAGAGTTATCTCAATGTCCAGGGCGTTGCGTCTTTGCTCGAGACCTGCAAACGCTGCTTCGCCTCGCTCTTCACCGACCGCGCCATCAGCTACCGCGTGGACAAAGGCTTCGAACACATCAAGGTCGCACTCAGCATCGGTGTTCAGCGGATGGTGCGCTCGGATCTCGCTTGCGCTGGCGTTATGTTCACTATCGACACAGAAAGCGGCTTTCGCGACGCGGTGCTCATCAGCGCGGCATACGGTCTGGGCGAGAACGTCGTCCAGGGCTCGGTCACACCGGATGAGTACACAGTGTTCAAAACCACCCTGAAGACGGGGCATCGGCCCATTTTACAGAAGTCCGTCGGCAGCAAGGAGTTCAAGCTCATCTACGACACTGGCGGCGGGAAGATGGTGAAGAACGTCCCAGTCGCACTGGCCGATCGCGCGAAGTACGCTTTGAACGACGACGAGGTGCTTGAGCTCGCACGCTGGGGCTGCATCGTCGAAGACCATTATTCCGCCAAGCGCGGGGCGCCGGCTCCGATGGACTTAGAATGGGCCAAAGATGGAAATACCGGCGAGCTGTTCATCGTGCAGGCGCGACCTGAGACGGTGCAGTCGCGCAAGAACCCCGACGTACTCGAGACATTTAGGCTCGAACGGCGCAGCACTGTGTTGGCTAGCGGCCGGAGCGTTGGCGAAAAGATCGCCACCGGGCGAGTGCGCGTCATCAAGAGCGCGCAGTTCATCGGCCAGTTTCAGGAGGGTGAAGTGCTCGTGACTGACAAGACCGATCCGGACTGGCAGCCCATCATGAAGAAGGCCGCTGCCATCATCACGAACCGTGGAGGCCGCACGTGCCACGCCGCGATCGTCAGCCGTGAGCTTGGCGTGCCTGCCGTTGTAGGTACGGAACAAGGCACCGAAGCGCTCAAGGACGGTCAGATGGTTACGGTCAGCTGTGCCGAAGGCGACGCGGGTTTCGTTTACGATGGTGTGTTGCCCTTCGAGGTTCAGCGCACCGACCTCAAGGCCATCGGCCGACCACGCACCAAATTGATGATGAATTTGGCGAATCCGGAGGAGGCCTTCTCGCTGTCTTTCATCCCGAATGAAGGCGTTGGGCTCGCACGGATGGAGTTCATCGTCACGACGCACATCAAGATCCACCCCCTTGCGCTCATCGACTTTGACCAGCTCGCCGATGTCGCCGCAAAAGCGGAGATCGAGCGGCTTACGGTCGGCTTCAAAGATAAGCCACAATTTTTCGTCGACAAACTAGCGCAGGGTATCGGTATGCTCGCAGCAGCGTTCTACCCGAAGGATGTTATCCTGCGCCTGAGCGACTTCAAAACGAATGAGTATGCGAATCTCATTGGCGGCAAATCGTATGAGCCGCGCGAAGAAAACCCGATGCTAGGTTTCCGTGGTGCGAGCCGCTACTACCATCCGCGCTATCAGGCCGGCTTTGCGCTCGAGTGTCGCGCCGTTAAAAAGGCGCGCGACGAGATGGGTCTCACCAATCTCAAGGTGATGATCCCATTCTGCCGTACCGTCGACGAAGGCCGACGTGTGCAGGCGGAGATGGAGAAACATGGTCTGCGCCGTGGCGAAAACGGCCTGGAAATCTACGTGATGTGTGAGATCCCCAGCAACGTCATCCTTGCTGAAGAGTTTGCCGAGATCTTCGACGGTTTCAGCATTGGCTCAAACGATCTGACACAGCTCATCCTCGGCGTTGACCGCGACAGCGAAATCGTTGCCCCCCTATTCGATGAGCGCAACCCAGCCGTAAAAAGGATGATCGCTCAGGTTATCGCCACCTGCCGCGCCAAAGGTCGCAAGATTGGCATTTGCGGTCAGGCCCCGAGCGACTACCCCGAGTTCGCGCAGTTCCTCGTCGAGCAAGGCATCGACAGCATCTCGCTCAATCCCGACACCGTGCTGAAAACGACGCTGGCGATTCTGGAAACCGAGGCTAGGTTGAAGAACTCATGCAGTTAGGCCACAGCCCACGGTTGGGCACGCAGAAACCCCAGTAGCTCGTCCCGCTTCATCGCGAATTCGTACCAGCCGTGCAGGTGGTTCGCAAGGTAACCGGCGGGGGCTCCATGGTGGCAATCATTGTCGCCGAAGCTGTTGACCAACGGGGCGACTGCGGGCGCGTCGTCATCGGCGTCGCGGTGCTCGACGAGTACGGCGGCGGTGCTGCGCGGGCTCGTGATCCGGTCGACGATGCCGCCACCGGCCCGCGGGGGCTGTTGAAGCCGGACGTCGCCAACGGCCGAGCCGAACTGAAATTTTCGAGACAAAATGCCGCGCTGTGCACGAGGTGCCGCGCGCTCATCCGGTTCCTGGGCGCAGCGGAAGTCGCACGTCTTCGCGGCGAGGCGTCGCGACGGATTGAGCGGGGCGAGCTGACCGAATGGCGTGCCGCTTGCACGTGCGGATGACTGGATCACTGAGGCGGTCCGCAAGCCGCATACCAAGGATCAAGGAGACGGACATGCGCAAAGTGGTATTGATCATGACGGCGTCGATTGACGGCTTCGTCGCCGCACCCGATGGCATCGCCGTTGGCGGACAGCCGGAGCCGGCAGAGCTCAAGCGTTGGAAACTGGAGCGAATTCGCCGCGCCGGAACCCACATCATGGGACGAGTGAGCTATGTGGAGATGGCCCCATTCTGGCAAAAATCCCACGACGACTACGCTGCGCCGATGAACGACATCCCCAAAGTAGTCTTCTCCAAGACACTGAAAGAAGCCACCTGGCCCGAATCCACGATCGCGAAAGGCGACCTCGCGGACGAAATTGCGGCTCTACGGAAGCAGCCCGGCGGAGAGATCATTGCTTGGGGCGGCGCGGGCTTTGCCCAGGCGCTGGCGAAAGCCCGACTCATCGACGAGTACGCCATCGTTACGCAGTCGATCGCTTACGGTGGCGGGAAGCCGTTGTTCCTCGACCTCGAGGAAGCAATGCAATTTGAGCCGCTCGCTACGACGTAAGCCATCTACCGAGTGCCTATCTCTGGGATGATCCAGAATCGCGTAATTGTAGTGAATGGCAAATAGACAGGGCTATTCGAAATCAGAGCAAGAGAAGTGGCTGGCAAAATGGCGAGAGAGCGGTCTGTCAGCGGC
>JBBRRP010000089.1:0-26876 GCA_038246305.1 Polyangiales bacterium
CCTCATCCACCGCTGCGAAGTCATCCCCATCGAAGGCCAAAGCTACCGCGCCAAAGAAGCCAAGGAACGCGCCCACGCAAAGCGCGTCAACCCCAACTAACCGCGCTCAGATTTCCGCCCTTTTTCACGCTCGCTAACACCCAATATGGCTTCACCGCTTCCCGACAGAAACGACCGCCTCGAATGCCAGACACGAGCGCAAAAGAAGATCCTTTCTGACGCAGACATCTTCGACCAACACACCATTCACGCGGCCCACTGCTCTTACGATGCACCCTTTTGCGGTCGTCCCGACACCTTCGTGCCGAAAAATACCGTCCTCATTGGTCGTTCCGAGCGGCTTGACAGAGTCCGAAAGCCAAAGTCTCCCTGGACAAAAGCGCTCCAATTTTACGCCACCTACCCTCTTGCCAGCAGCATCGACACTGCGGATGACAAACTTCTCCTCGGGATCGCAACCGCTTGAGGCCAATGCAGCTAGAAGGAGCGCTGCGAACCTGCCCCGTATCGAGAGCGAGATTTTGGTCATGTTCTTTCGGCGGCCATCCGCGCAGGCCTCTCGAGAGTCATCAGGCTCAGCGGAGCGGTCGGATCCGTGATGAAGCCTCACGCTTCGCCAGCTTGGCTCCGGCTCGAAGGTCCTGCACCATTTGGTCCGGATCGTCGGGTGTAATCATGAGTGGGAACATCGTCCAGGAGCGAACGATAACGACCGTTCTGGATGGCACGAACTTTCCCCAAAGGGACGGAAACGTCGCGCTCAACACGGGCACCAGTTCCCAGCCGCTACGTAGTCGTCTTACAGACGTAATTTTTTCCAGTTTAACAACCTTCTTCCGGGGGATTGAACCGGTCAGTGCAATTATGAGGTACCCATCGCGGATTGAGTAAGAAAAACGAAGGAGACTGTAGGCGCCAACGCTGATGGCGATTGCGGTCAGTGAAAAAGACAGGGCTTCAAATACGGATATCATTGTGGTTGCGTTAGCTGCGGGCCGGTCTTCGAGGTGAAGAGCTGAGGTCCAAGAATCGGGTGATATTCAACTGCGCCGATCGGAAAGGGCACTCCGTAGATCAGCGACCTGCCTGATTCCCGCGTCCACCTCAAGGCCGGATACGCGCCCGCCAGACTGCCGAGCACGATAGGGGGGCGTGGTGTATCCTAGAAGCAGGCTCGGCGCGCTCCTCCAGAGGCGGAATACATAGCGTACGATCTTTAGATAAACGAAAACTACACCCAAGGTACTCAGGCCTGTCACAACGAGCGGTAGCATGGCTTGATTTATAAACTGCGAGCGCCACCGTGGTCGTCAGGTCCCATAGGATTTCCTGAATTGTAAGAGCATTTGCGCACCAATGCCGTCGGTCTTACCTTTCTTCTCATGCCCATACCCTGAACCGCACAGCGAGCGCAAAACCGAAACCGTATTGAAGGCCGACGGCAAGTGCGAGGCAATAGGCTCCCGAGCGACCACCGTGTCGGGCACGTGCGGCTCGAACAGCTCCTATGACGAACGCAACATCAGCGGCAATAAGAAGACCCAATAGGATCGCGAGAGGTGCCGCAAATAAGAGGATTCCCACGCCATTCACCTTCTTGCCGACGCGACGTCCGTAGGCGTCCACCACGTAGTCGATGGCTTTCCCGTTCGGCAGGTCCACACTCCGGAGCGCCCCGCGAACATCGTACTGATAGCTGGTAACGGCGTTAGAAATGGTGTCCCTCTTCGTTAGAAGTTCACCATTCGCCGTGTAGGAGTACGCGTTGTTGCCATAAGCCAGCATCCGATCTTGTTCGTCGAACGAGCCAAACGTGGTGCCGCTTGAATTGGTCATGCTCTGTCGGTTTCCGTTCGAGTCATACACATAGGTCGCCTGAACGGCCCCATCCTTGTTCACTCCCGTGAGTCGTCCACGTGGGTCGTAAGAATACTGGAAGCGCACGGAGCCGCTAGCTGTCGTTTCTCTCTTGGTTAAGATGCGGCCAAGCGCGTCCCGGGGAGCCAGGGGTGTGTCATATTCCGCCGCATAAAGTGTGGTTGCCCCATTTTTGACCGTGTACGTGGCCAGCTCGCCTTGAGCATTCTGCGTCCAGGTTTCGGCGAGGTTGCCAAGCGTGCCGGCAGCGATCAGGCCGGTGACCGAGTTATAGGCGAGCTGAAGGGCATCCGTGCCGGGAGGCGTGCAGGTTGTGGCGGAGGCGCACGTGACCAGGCTATCGGCGTCATAGCCAAACTTAACGATTGAGTTCGCGGAGTCCGCGTCGATGGCTTCCTGGATGACTCGAAAATCCGAGTCGTACGTCCAGGCGACTCCCGTGTTCGTGGTGCCGCCGAAGATGCCACTCCAACGAGCGCTCTTGGTTAACCTGCCGTCGCAGGTGAGGTCGATCACGCTGGTGCCGGGGCCGCTCAGACGCTTGAGTTTGCCGGGCGCGCATCCAAGACACGGCGTGTTCGGGTAGTAGTCGTAAGTGACCGTCCCGGTGGGCCACGTTGTCGTGTGAAGCTTACCCGCACTGTCATATGTGGACTGCACGGTGAGGCCGTCGGGACGCGTGGTCGTTGTGTCTTGGCGATCGAGGTTGTAGGCGAAGTTGGTTGCGGGTGTCGAAACGTCCGGCACTAGTGGTGGCGTGTAGCTCGATAGTAGGCCTACCGGGCTGTATTCCTGCTTGTGTTGGAGCTTGCCAGGGGGCGTGACGGCAGTGAGGTTGCCAGTCTGATCCCAACCGAAACCAGTGGTTGCGTTTCCGGGCTCCACTTGCGACAACACGCGACCGAAGGCGTCGCGATCGAAGCTCGCGGTTTGCAAGAGCGCGTCGGTGGTTTCTTTTGTGCTCCGCGAAAGGTGCGTTGAAGTACGGCCGGCCGTGCTCGCTTGCGCTCCGCGCGGTCGAGCCCCTCAACGCTGTGCTCGCGCGCCGAGCTATACAGGAGGTTTCGGGCCGCGCGCTCCGCGCTGCGGAGGGGCTGGGCCGTAAGGGCTCCTCACCAGGTGAGCCAACGCAAAATCCAGATAAAGGCGGCCCACGCTGAATCACCCCAGCGACGAACAGAGAATGTAAGTGGTACCACCATGAAGGCACATGTGAGAACCACCACTGGCCACTCGTACCAAACCCCTGGTCGGATCCAAACGTCGGTGATGCTTGGAGCTATCAGCAGTCCACCAAGAACCCCCGCAGCGACGGAACACCCTAGCGGTTGTCGCCCGGGACCACGCTGTAAGCGGCTCTGCTTTGGTTGGACGTTCCGGCTTGATTCCAAGTCTCTAGACTCCAAGCAACATTCCTCAGTCGGCGACTCCTAGGTGGCGAAGATCCTTGCGTCTCTTGATCAATCTATCTCTGGCACGCGAAATCATTTCCTTGCACCCCGAACTCTTGCATTCAGCGACTGCGCGATCCAACCAAGAGGAAGCCCCAGCTAAATCTTGAGCTTCCTCTCGTAGGACTGATTCCATGGTGTAAGCCTCAATGCGAGTCTTTGCTCCGCACGGGTAGCCGCCACTTGGGACGCAGGGCGAAAGATTAGACGCGTAGTTTCTGACAAGTGGTTCAGCTGCGTCGACCTTGGCGCGGTTGAAAGCCCAAATTGCCGCATCACGCACATACTCCGGGGCGGCCCATTCGGTAAGGTCCGATCGCCACTGTGTTCGGTGCCTAACAAACGCTGAGAGGAGTGCAGCGACGCACGCAACTGCTATGTAACTGCAAAACAGCCATAGAGGCAGCCACTTGGGCATGAGGTTCACCTTTGAGGGCATAGTGCGCTCGACATCTCTGCAGTGCCACTGGCCGAACAGTCAACTCCACCAGCCGTTTCGCAAGCGGCTTGCGCAGCAACGAGCGCCTCCTTCGATCCCCTCCCCGCTCGCACCTTCAAAGCAGCCACCATTGCCCGAATTGCCGGTGTGGCTGCAATTACTCGCTTATTCTCGCAGCGATCGACGGTTTGCTCAGCAATTGCTTGCAGAAGCCGCGGTTCACAGCCGCTGGGCAGGGCGCAACTTTCCCTTAGCAGCTGCCACTTTCTAGGCAACTCGCAGTTCTCGTTTGCATCGGGTTTCGCGAGACTAACGTCAATTGCTACTCCGATTGCGCCGGCCAGCACGAATCCTAGTATGCCAACCAAATCATATCCACGCGCTCGCGAGGAAGGCGCATTCACGGCCGACATCACAAACCCCGCCATATTCGGCTGCCCAAATCCGTTAGCTCGTCCCAAAGTCCGCTCTTGCTTGGTCCTCCTGGTGATTTGCCAGTTCCGGCACCAACCGCCGTCTTCGAGCAGTAATACACCATCTTCTGATACACACCCCCGCTATTTTGAATAAGGCAATTGATATACTGGTCACTCGGACTCCCCCCCTCCATCGAGCACATAGCCTCAAGACCCTCGTCTCCCGACTTCGACCACGCAGCGGTTACCTTTTCGTCGCACTCCTTCGCAGCATCAGCTAGCTTCGACGTGTAGTAAGTGCACATTATCGGCTCGTAAGGCCAGATCTGCCCCGATGAATCGTTTCTATTTATTGGATCGTTTCCGACATACGCGTACAAATTCAGTTCAGAGCTCCCAAACAAGATCGGATCCTTACTCGTCCACCTTCCCGACTCGGCATCGTAATCCCTCGCCCCAAACCTCACCAACCCCGTATCCGCATCATACAGCCCTCCCGCAAACCCAAATGGCTGAAACCCAGGACTGGAATCGCTCAGCACTCGCCCGAATTCATCATAGGTTAACTGTTGAGCCACCTGTCCGCTAGAAGCGTTAACGACCAGCCGAATGCTTCCCACCTGATCCTTAATAAACCGGTAAATTTGCCACCTTTAAGCACTAATTCGGGACTGTGCGACGCGGGCGCATCCTTCGCGTAGACAAACTGACTCACGAGTGTGCCGGTGCCGTCGGTCTCGCCCGCAATCTTCAGCGAATCCCTGTAAATCCAGCCGCGGGTGACCACGCCGTTCACCTTCTTGCCCATGCGACGCCCGTACCCGTCAATCACGTAATCGATGGCTTTGCCGTTCGGCAGGTCCACGCTCCGGAGCGCCCCACGAACATCGTATTGATAGCTTGTAACGGCGTTAGAAATGGTGTCCCTCTTCGTTAGAAGTTCACCATTCGCCGTGTAGGTGTACGCGTTGTTGCCGTAAGCCAGCATCCGATCTTGATCGTCGAACGAGCCGAGCGTGGTGCCGCCTGAATTGGTCATGCTTTGTCGGTTCCCATTCGAGTCATACACGTAGCTCGCCTGAACGGCGCCATCCTTGGTCACTCCCGTGAGGCGTCCACGCGGGTCGTAAGAATACTGGAACCGCACCGAGCCGCTAGCTGTCGTTTCCTTCTTGGTTAAGATGCGGCCAAGGGCGTCCCGGGGAGCCGCGGGTGTGTCATATTCCGCCGCATAGAGTGTGGTTGCGCCATTTTTAACGGTGTACGTAGCCAGCTCGCCTTGAGCATTCTGCGTCCAGGTTTCTGCGAGGTTGCCGAGTGTGCCAGCAGCGATCAGCCCCGTGACCGAGCTATAGGCGAGCTGAAGGGCATCCGTGCCGGGAGGGGTGCAGGTTGTTGGCGAGGCGCACGTAACCAAACCATCGGGGTCAAAGGCAAACTTTGCGGTCGAGGTCACAGTCCCCGCGTCGATTGCTTCCTGAATCACCCGAAAATCGGCGTCATACGTCCAAGCGACTCCCATGCTCGTGGTGCCGCCGAAGATGCCGCTCCAACGAGCGCTCTTGGTTAACCTGCCGTCGTAGGTGACATCGATCACGCTGGTGCCGGGGCCGCTCAGGCGTTTGAGCTTGCCGGGCGCGCAGCCCACGCACGGCGTGTTCGGGTAGTAGTCGTAAGTGACCGTGCCGGTGGGCCATGTCGTGGTGTGAAGCTTACCCGCACTATCATACGTCGACTGCACGGTGAGGCCATCGGGACGCGTGGTCGTGGTGTCTTGGCGATCGAGATTGTAGGCAAAGTTGGTTGCGGGTGTCGGAACTCCTGAAACTGGTGGTGGCGTGTAGCTCGAAAGTAGCCCGACTGGGCTGTATCCCTGCTTGTGTTGGAGCTTTCCAGGTGGCGTGACGGCCGTAAGGTTACCAGTCTGATCCCAGCCGAAACCGGTGGTGGCGTTTCCCGGCTCAACTTGCGATAACACGCGACCAAAGGCGTCGCGATCGAAGCTCGTGGTTTGCAGGAGCGCGTCGGTGGTTTCTTTTGTGTTCCTCGAAAGGTGCGTTGAAGTACGGCCGGCCGTGCTCGCTTGCGCTCCGCGCGGCCGAGCCCCTCAACGCTGTGCTCGCGCGCCGCGCTATACAGGAGGTTTCGGTCTGCGCGCTCCGCGCCGCGGAGGGGATGAAAGCTACGCGTGAGAACCCCTCGCGGTCTCGAAGATTTTCTTCCTCGACAACGCACGAAGCGCGCGTCGCGCTTCAGGGACGCTTTTCGCACGCTCGAACCACGTCCTCGCCATTCGAGCGCTCTTGCGGACACCCGTGCCATCTCGATAACAAAGGCCCAAAAGATACATTCCCCACTCATTCTCAAGTCTGGCGGCTCGTCTATACAGCTTCACAGCATGGGCGCGATCACGTTTGACGCCTGCGGCATTGAAGTATCGGACACCGAGATTACAGAGGGCATCCGAATCACCAGTCTCTGCCGCCCGTTTCAGCCAAAAGATTGCCTTCTTGTGGTGGACCCGGCCGCCATCTGGTGCGTCGTATACTTGAGCGAGCTGACGGATGGCGCCCCGATGCCCCATGGTCGCGGCACGTTCGTACCAAAATATTGCGCGCCGTAAATTTCTTACGACGCCCTCTCCCATACCGTACATCTGCGCAAGATTATATCCAGCCGAAAGGTTGCCACGCCGAGCCGCTCGCCGATACCACGCCATTGCGAACTGAAGATTTCTAGGTGCACCTTCACCCATATAGAATCCATAGCCCAGGCTAAGCATCGCACTAACATTACCATTCGCTGCAGCACGGCGGAACCACCGAACAGCCTCAAAGGGATTGCGCCTGACTCCTCCCCCGTCTCTTAAAGCCTCACCAAGAAGGTTCTGGGCAGACGGGTCCCCAAGCTCGGCCGCACGCCGATAACAGGCAACTGCCTTCCGGGCCACCGGTGGACGAGCCCAATCGTATCGCTTGCCCTGTGCAAGGAGTCTAGACGCCATCAAGTTAACGCTTTTCTTCGTGGTGGATAGAGGCTTCTCTTTCATCCGCAATAAGCCTTATCGTTGATAGGGTCTTCGTTTGTCACCTTTCTCTCCGTCCTTGTCACGTTTTCTCCTTGCGTCGCCCTTCTCATGTTTTGGTTCCTTCGAAGGCGTCACTTTTCGGTGTCCACCTTCACCCTCCTTGTTCGGATCTTTCGGATCCGTGCGCTGGTCAACCAGGCACATATTATCTCCGGGGTCCTCTGGCGACAGTATGGTGACGAAAATATCTATGATTGCGCCTCCTACGATTATCGCTATCTCAACTTCGGCCGCGTCGTCAACGCCTACGAAGAGGCCGTCCGGATCGATTCGATTCACGGGATCGAAGTCCGCGTAGCCATACTGGTTGAGGGCCCCGCTATCCCAAATGATCGGATCCTTAGCCGTCCATCTTCCAGCCTCAGAATCGTAGTCCCGCGCTCCGAAGGTCACCAAACTGGTGTCGCCGTCATACAGGCCTCCGGCGAATCCAAACGGTTGAAATCCCGGATTCGAATCGCTCAGAACCCTTCCAAAGGCATCGTAGGTTAATGCCTGGGCGATCTGTCCTGTAGTGACGTTCACGACCATTCGCACGCTGCCAACTTGGTCCTTTAGGAAGCGGTATATTTGGCCGCCCTTGAGCATCAACTCAGGGCTCTGCCTCCCGGGTGTGTCATCCACGTAAACGAATTGACTCACCAAGCTTCCAGCAGCGTTGGTTTCCCCCACAATTTGGAGTCCAGTCGCGTAGATCCAGCCCTTCGCTAACGTGGCGTTTACCTTCTTTCCAACTCGCCGCCCATACCCATCAACAACATAGGTGATTGACGTGCCATTCGGAAGATCCACACCAAGCAACGACCCCCGCACATCGTATTGATAGCTCGTGACGGCGTTCGCCACCGTGTTCCTCTTCGTGAGAAGCTCACCGTTTGCGGTGTAGGAGTAGACGTTGCTACCGTAAGCCGTCATTCGGTCCTGTTCGTCAAAAGAGCCCGCAATCGACCCGTTAGGCGTTGCCATCGAGATGCGGTTTCCGTTGGCATCGTATCCCGGATCGAGTTGAAGCACGCCGTCTTTGTTCACGAGATCCAGCCGGCCTCGTTGATCATACACGTAGTCAAAACGCACGGTACCTGCAGCTGTAGTTTCTCTCTTCGTCAAGATTCGACCCAATGCATCTCGGGGGGCAGAGGAGGTGTCATATTCAGCGGCGTAGATGGTCGTGGCACCGTTTTTGACCGTATACGTGGCGAGCTCGCCTTGCGCATTTTGGGTCCAGGTTTCTGTAAGGTTGCCGAGCGCGCCGGTGGAGATGAGGCCCGACGTCGCGCTATAGGTAAGCTTCAATGCGTCTGCCCCCGCTGGGGTACATGTTGTCGGCGAAACGCAGGTCGTTAAACTGTCCGCGTCATACCCGAAGGTAATGCTGGAGCTTGTGCCAGCCGCGTCAACGTTTTCTTGAATCACTCGAAAATCCGAGTCATACGTCCAGGCGACCCCCATGCTCGTGGTGCCTCCAAAGATGCCACTCCAACGAGCGCTCTTGGTTAACCTGCCGTCGTAGGTGACATCGATCACGCTGGTGCCGGGGCCGCTCAGGCGCTTGAGCTTGCCGGGCGCGCAGCCCACGCACGGCGTGGTCGGGAAGTAGTCGTAAGTGACCGTGCCGGTGGGCCACGCTGTCGTGTGAAGCTTGCCTGCGCTGTCATATGTGGACTGCACAGTGAGGCCGTCGGGACGCGTGGTCGTTGTGTCTTGCCGATCAAGGTTGTAGGCAAAGTTCGTTGCGGGGGCAGAAACGCCCGGCACTGGCGGCGGCGTGTAGCTCGACAGCAGGCCTACCGGGCCGTATCCCTGCTTGTGCTGGGGCTTTCCGGGTGGCGTGACCGCGGTGAGGTTGCCAGTCTGATCCCAGCCAAAACCAGTGGTGGCGTTGCCAGGCTCAACTTGCGATAACACGCGACCGAAGGCGTCGCGATCGAAGCTGGTGGTTTGTAGGAGCGCGTCGGTCATTTGTTGCAGGTAGCCGTTTTTTGAATCGGATGTGGAGAAGTAGCTCAGTGCCTGCTGGCGTGAGCCTTGAGTTACCGTCTCAAGCCGCCCCCGAGGATCGTAAAAGTAATTCAAAACGGTGAGGCCGTTGGTCTGAGTTTGCGTAACGTGGCCAAGCGCATCGATGGTGCTGAAGAGCTTGCGACCGACCGGCGTCGTTGTCGTGAACGCTTTTGTGTTCGCATCGAACACCCTCTTGGTAGTGCGCCCATTCAGGGTGAAATCGTCCTCAAGCGTGACCAAGCTGAGCGGATCGGCGGCGTTGGTGAGTGTGACGATGCGCGCCTGACTTTCGGTGCGCGTGAGTCCGGAGGGTAGCGTCGTTTTGGTTGAATAGAGCGGCGCATCTTGACCCCAACGCGGGTCGACGTTCATGGTGGTGGCGACAACCGTGCCGTCGGGGAACGTGGTGATGTGGGTGCCATCGTTCTTGGTGACGCTGATCGCCTGAGTCCCATCTGGGAACGTATTCACGCGCTGTTCCTCGCCCGAGCCGGGACGGACAATCGTGTAGCTCGTGGTGTGATTTTCGCCCGTCTTCAAGCCAGACTGCCAGTTAGATTTGTTGCCCGAAGGGGTGAGCGTCTGGGTGGCTCCCGCCGCGTCAACATCCGTTAGAAGCCTCCCGGAAGCATCATACGTCATGTTTCCGGTGAAGCCGCGCGCGTCTGTGAACGATAGCATGAGCCCATTCGTGCTGTAGGTGGCCGACGTTGAGTTGCCGAGCGGATCGGTCACGCGATTCAAGTACCCATTCGCATCCACTCCGACTTGGGTTCGTTGACCGTAAGGGCCAACAATTCCGGTCGGATTTCCAGAAGCGTCGTGCTCAATGGTTGTGATATTGTTGTTACCGTCGGTAATGGTCGAGAGCCTCCCTGCGGGATCATATCCAAACGAATAGAGCGTCGCGCGCGTCAACGTGCTCTGCGTGCTCAGATGTCGCCCAGCGCTATCGAACACATAGAGCTCGGCGCCGTCGCTCGATGCAAGGGGTACACTTCCGACCGTGAAACCTGGAAGGGCGGGCGCGGCTCTGAGCACCTGATTCGACTGCCCCATGTACAGGCCGCCCGGACCTACCACGAGCCCGAAGTTACCAATGTCGATGATCTGTGTAGCGATCTGACCGGGGAAGAAGGAGCTGCCCTCCTCGGAGCCGGCGACCCGGCGTAGCAGGCCATCGCTGCTGACCGCAAAGATCGCGTTGTGGGTCGGCGTGCTGCCATTCCCAGTGAAAAAATACACGGTGCCCTCACCCGCGACGGCCACGTAGCCTTTGCCCGGGCCAAAGCCAGCGCTCGTTGCCGGAATACCAGGCGCTCGGTTAATAGGGCAGTCACGGCACCCAGCAAAGGCGTGAATAGTGCCGGCCGTATCAACCCTCCTGATCGTCGATGTATTGCCTCCATCAAAAATAAACAGTTCGCCCGTGGAACCCACTGCTATGTCGAGCGGGTTCAAAGCGGTATCTGTAGCTTTGACTTCATCTTGGTAAGCGGATCCAAACGGAATGCCCGCGACGGTGCTAATGACTCCAGCGGTGTCGATGCGACGCACGGTGGAGGAACAAGCAATGTACAGGCTTCCATCGGGTCCGAAAGCCAATTGCCGAGGCCCCCTAAGCGTAGCCTGCGCGGCGCTACCTTGGTCTCCTGTATCGCCCGCTACCCCGTTCCCAGCGATCGTGTTAATGACTCCGTTGGTATCGATGCGCCGCACTCGATTGTCCTGCGCGATGTAGAGACTGCCGTCGGGCGCAAGCGCAATCGATTGCGGATTGATCTGGGCTTGCAGTGCTAGACCGCCGTCCCCCATGAAACCAGAACTGCCATTTCCGGCGATTGCCGTGATCGCTCCAGTCGGGCTCATACGTTCGATTCGAGCTCCGAACGCGACGTACAAACTGCCATCGGGAGCCGCGTCGATATCCTTGACCTGACCCCCGCTCGACGGCACTTGGTACACACTCGTTAACGACAACGGCTTAACCCCCTCAGTGCTTCGCCGATCTCCATTTCCAAAAAGCAGAAGGTGGCCATTTTCGTCATACCGGTGTTGCGGGCTCAGATTCCATCCGGCGAGTCCGATGGGGCGAGTATCCCAAAGGGTGCCAACGCCTCCCTCAAATCGCCGTTCCAGATAAATTTCGCCAGTGCTGCGGTTTCCACTCACGTCTCCTAGGAGACTGTGCGTCGGAACATCGCCAAAATACGAAGTACTCCCGTAGACAATATTGTAGACGTAACGGACAGTCGCGCTCACGGACTGCGTTCCCTGCAATATTCGGCCGAAACCGTCTTTTCCGTCCCACGTGAAGACCGTTGTCTGGTTGGGGTTCGGAGGAAAGCTCTGGTTATAAACCTTGCCGGCAACGACCACTTCGAGATCGATCCGCTTAAGCGGGGCGGGTACCGTTGCGGTGCTCAACAGGATGGACAGCTGGTTGTTGGCACGCGCCGGCACACGGTCGCTCGAATAGTGCAAGCCAAAAGGAGTCCCGGCGATCGGTATGTCCTCGTGCAGCGTTTGCGTTTGGCATTCAATGCTCGACGCCCCTTTGCGCTTGCAGGGATCATCGGGCGTGGGCCCGCCGGGGCCGCCGCCTGGACCGAAACCACCTCCGCCCCCGGCCGCGCCAGCTCCGCCACTTCCACCAGCACCAGCTCCGCCACTTCCACCAGCACCGGCTCCGCCACTTCCACCAGCACCGGCTCCGCCACTTCCACCAGCACCCGTTCCGCCACTTCCACCAGCACCCGTTCCGCCACTTCCACCAGCACCCGTTCCGCCACTTCCGCCGGCACCAGTTCCGCCACTTCCACCGGAACCACCAGCTCCGCCACTTCCACCGGAACCGCCACCGCCATCGCCGGGACCCGGAGGTGACCCAGCGCCCGAGGGCGGACCCCCACCATAATTGAGGTCATACGGACTCGTAAAATGCGGCACCAGCACCCGCCACAGACTCATGCCAACCGCATACATTGACCCTAATTTGGCTCGTTCCGCGTCCGTGATCCCAATCGTTGTAAGCGCAGTTCCAGTATCAGCCACGCCATCCCCGGTGACGTCAACATTGGCAACGCCCGCGGTGGCGCTCACGATCTTGATCACAATACCGCTCTTTTCGGGCACCCACTGCCCCAGCCGCCGATTGTATGAACCGACGGGAACGGGCTCCCCCGCCGGGAACCCTAGGAAGTTATTCACGTAGTAAACCAGGGGTTGCGAGAACTTGATGCTGTTGGACCCCGCCGCTACAGCTTCGTCCGCGTTGACCTCGAACGCGTACGTGTAACGGCTTGTCGGCGGCAACGTGGCCGGCATCTTTTTTGGTCCCTCGGCTCCGACCGTAAACTCGCTGATCCGAACGTTGAGATTGATGATCGGCTGCGTGCTTCCGTTCGGCATCTCCATCACGGCGCTGGTGCCGCTCGGAACGAGCAGCGTCCCCTGCCGACTGCCATCTGCATCCACCATGACGCTCCCCTTTGCGACCTGGAAAGTCGTCGAAGAAGAGAGATCGATCGGAGACACGATCGGATCGGCCGTGATCAACGTCACCGTCGGCACAGCTGCCCACTGATTCCACGGGACGTTGATGCTGCGCTGCGCTTCTAGAAAGCCCTTTAGCTTGAAATCAAAGGTTAATTGGCCGCCTCCGTTCACCGCCATATCGAAGGCGCCGTCTTCGCGCGTGATCGTTTGGCCCAACTCAGCATGCCCCACCACGCTCACAACGACATTGGGGAGGGCTGCTCCGCCTGTTAAGACGACAGTGCCGTGGACACCGGCGAGGCGCTGCGCCACGAGCGCTGATGGAGTCACGCCCGTTTGAATCGGGTTCGTCCCTGTGAATAAGAACTCCAGGGCGGCGGGCACTGACGTGACTACCGTTTGATCGATGGGCGCGCAGGGGCGGTGCATTGGCCCTGTTACCGGATCGCAGGTGTCGAGCGTGCAAGCTACCCCATCATCGATGTTGGCCCGGACGCCCCCCATGCAGAGCGTGGAAACTCCGTCACACACCGCACCCTGGGTGCAGAGGTCTACCTGACAAGCCGTGCCTGCGGGCGCCGGCGGATGGGTAACGAGGCCTGTACTTGGATCGCATGTGTCCAGCGTGCACTCAATGCCGTCGCTCACCGCCACCGGGGTACCCGGTCGGCATGTTCCTCCGCCGTCACAAAGCTCCACACCATTACAAAGGTTAGCGTCTGTGCACGAAACACCAGCTGGGAGCGGAGTATGCCTCGCACCTAAAACCGGATCGCAGCTATCCGCCGTACACGGGTTACCATCATCCGGCACTTGCAGAGCGCCTGGGCTGCAGCTACCAGCACCGTCGCACAGTTCCTCGCCATTACACGCATTCCCATCCGAACAAGCCGCACCTTGGGCTTTGGCTGCATGGAGAGCACCCAGAAACGCATCGCACGAATCGTCCGTGCAAGGGTTGCCATCATCAACGCTGGGCGAAGCTCCTGGAACGCAAGCACCGGCAGCGTTACATTGTTCAACACCATTACAAGCGTTCCCGTCCGAGCACGAAGTGACCACGCTGGCCGGAACGTGCACGGGGCCGACCGCTGGGTCGCAGCTATCGGCGGTGCAGGGATTCCCATCATCTACGCTTGCCGGAGCTCCCGAAACGCAAGCACCGGCAGCGTTACACTGTTCAAAACCGTTGCACGCGTTCCCATCCGAACAAGCAGCACCTTGGGCTTTAGCCACATGCAGAACACCCAACTGCGCATCGCACGAATCCTCCGTGCAAGGATTGCCGTCATCTACGCTTGCCGGAGCTCCTGGAACGCAAGCGCCGGCAGAGTTACACTGTTCAACGCCGTTGCACGCGTTCCCATCCGAACAAGCAGCGCCTTGGGCTTTAGGCGTATGCAGAACGCCCAACAGCGCATCGCACGTATCCTCCGTGCAAGGGTTGCCGTCATCTACGCTTGCCGGAGCCCCCGCAACGCAAGCACCGGCGGAGTTGCACTGTTCAACCCCGTTGCACGCGTTCCCATCCGAACAAGAAGTGACAACGCTGGCGGGTACGTGCACAGGGCCTACCGCTGGGTCGCAACTATCGACGCTGCAGGGATTCCCGTCATCCAGGCTAGGCGGAGGCCCAGAAGCACAACTGCCAGCGCCATCACAAGTTTCATCTCCATTGCACAGGTTCGCATCCCCGCAGGAGACGCCTGCCGGCCGCGCAGTGAACACGGGCTGACCAGCGGCGTCGCAGCTATCCTGCGTGCACGGGTTCCCGTCCGTGACGGTCGCTGGATTGCAGGTTGGCTGGCCTCCTGAGCAGGGCTGCTCTTCGGTGAGGCTCATGCTCACTTGCGTGTCTGGCTTGTAGCTGTCCCCGTTGTCCAGATGGAGGCGTAGGAGGCTGGCTTGAAAGGCAGCACCCGGCACCAGGCCGTTGGCGCAAGACTTGAAAACGTACTTGGTCGCTAGCGCCAGCTGCGCCGGACTATTCGGGTGGGCTTGACTTGCTCCGCCCTGATAGCGACACCCCACCGTGGCGCCTCCGTCGCCGTAGGTGAACGTGACCCAGTGATTCCCACTATTGCCTGAAACAACAGGAACTTCCTGAGGCAAACGGAAGCGTTTTGATGACGAAAACTGGCGCTCGGCGTCGAACCATGTCGAAGGATTGTAGGTCTTTTTCGCCAGAAGCGTGACGTTCTCACAGGTTGCGCCCAAAGCCTGCTGCAGAGAGCTTGCATGGGCATCGCGATCACCTGGAGGACGCTGATCGGAGGTGCCGTTGCATGCAACAGTTAACGCGCAAGCACTAACCAAGACGCCGACCCAACCCAACCCACAGAATAATTTGCTCATAACACGAGACCCTAGGAACATCCGAGTACCAGGCCCACGCACGTCGCGGTGCGAAGCCTTCGGGTACACTCACTCGGGTTTGCTCTAAGGTCAATCCTAGGGCACGAGTTCTCCAACAGTTGGGGCGCGGATTCCTGGGGTTAACCCTTAGTCGTCCCTGGTACCGAGAGCATCGCGATTGCTCGGCGCTCCAAAGTTGTTCCCAACTGAAAACGCACGACGCTTTGATTATTTCGAAACACAAGTGGGATTTCCGTGCGGAAACAGTCGCTTCCTTCGAATTTTGTCACATAGCGATTTTGACTGCCCTTAAAGAGCTCGGACCACAACGCAATCTGCAGCGATCCAGGTGTTTCGAGCCGTCACGCGAAAAACACAGTTGCGTAAAGTAAGCGAGTTTTCGCCGCACTTCGAGCTTCACACTCTCGAACTCCCCAAGCTTCCCCTGGAAGAGACACTCCACCCATCCTCGCCTGTGCTAAAGTGGGGACGCTTCTTCAGCGCTTCCTCCGACGAACAACTTGAGCAACTCGCCATGGCTGACTCTGACATCAACACCGCCAAATTAGCTCTCGATAGGCTCTCCGCGGATCCAGTCGCCCAGCGCATTGCCAGAGATCGCGAGGTCGCCATCTGGAACTACGAAGCCGGCCTCCACCTCGCCAGAGAAGAGGGCGAGGCCAGGGGCAAGGCTGAAGGCAAGGCTGAAGCTTTACGAAGCGTTCTCATCAAGCTGCTCACCCTCAAGTTTAGGAACCTCCCAGACGCCGTTCTCAACCGCATCTCCTCGGCTCCTGAGGACCGCCTTGAGCTCTGGGCTGAGCGCATTATCCTTGCAAATTCGCTCGATGAAGTCTTCTTAGATTAACGTCCGTGGCTGCGGTTAGCCTGTGCCCCGATCCATAGGAAACGACACTCCGTAGATCGGGCAGGCGCCTGACTCGCCAGAGGAAATGGGCAACGAGAAACTCGTCGCGCTCATGAGTGCAAGCGATGGGGTATGTTATACGTGCTAAGGGCATCTTTTCAGAGGGCGTTCAGCACTCATAATATGATCATTGCCTAAATCCAGCTCCGTTCGCTCTTCAAAGCGGACACTCTTGCCCCATTCAACCCCTCCCTACTTCCGCTTCCGCAGCCGTCGAACATCCAATTGATGGTCCGACGTGACCAAGCAGCGGAAGCTCAAAACAGCGGCTGTCATGGTTCCGAGGCTGGTCGCGCAGGCAATCATGAACATCACGACTAACTGGTATTTCACGGCTTCAACGGGTGACGCGCCGCCCAAAATTTGCCCCGTCATCATACCCGGCAAGCTCACAATTCCGACAACCGCCATCGAATTGAGCACGGGCACCATCCCGAGCCGCACCGCTTCGCGCACGTGGGGGCGGCACGCTTGCCAAATCGTCGCACCTAACGCCAATCGCCCTTCCACCTGGTCCCGTTTTTCGTCGAGATCTGCCATGATCCGATCGAGAGTGAGCGAGAGACCTGTCAGTGCATTTCCGAGCACCATGCCAAGCAATGGGATCACGTATCGTGGCGAGTACCAAGGCGTGACCCCAATCACTACCTCCACCACCACGAAGGTAGTGACAACACTGCTCAGGGTGACCGACCAAAGGCCCGTTTGCCAAATGCCAGCAAAACGGCGTTCAGTGCGCTGAACGGCCGCAATTCCAGCGTTGATGACCATACTCGCGAACACCGCAAGCACCAGATACCAACGCTCCAGCGTGAACACCCATTCGAGCACGAAGCCAATTAATCCGAGTTGCAGCACACTGCGAAAGGACGCCTTGAGCAATCGCCCGCCGAGGCCCAACTTGAGCGCCGCCGACACACCACCCGCCACGCTGATCAGTAATGTGGCCACCACGAGATCTACGTAGCTGAGCGGAAGCGCACTCACGATTCCCCCATTTCGCGCTCGGGCGTTAACAGACTGCTCTTCAGCATCAGACAACGGACTTTGTCGCCTAGCAGCGGGAGCGGATCGTGACTCACTACCACCAATGCTCGCTCCCCGACTAACCATTCCGACAGCAAGCGACAGAGCGCAGCGCTTGCTTGTTCATCAAGCCCGGCACTTGGCTCATCCAGCAACCACACCGAAGGATCCGCAAGCAGCGAGCGCACGATCTGCACGCGTTTCAGCTCACCACCTGAAAGCTCGCTCAACTTTCGCGATAAGATGGACTCCGGAAGAAGCAGGCCGGAACAATAGCTGACGCCTCGCTGTTCATCGAACGCGCCCGCGGCCTCCGCAAACTCGAACACCTCGCGGAACGACTCAGACACCGTCAGCGGATAGCGGGGTGGCGTCTGTGCTGTGTACGCAACTCGGCGCCGAAAACCTGGAACCGCGCCCCCGTGAGCGCTCTGTCCGCGCCATAGCACCTCACCCTCTGCCCGAGGTTCAAGCCGCGCCAAGCTCCGAAGCAACGAGCTTTTTCCAGAGCCTGACGCGCCGCGGATCAGGAGGCAATCGCCAGCTGAGAGCGAGAATGAAACATCGGTAAACACGCTTTGCCTGCTCGGCGTGCTTGAGCCTTGGGTGTCAGCCTCCCACTCCAGCGAAAGCCTGCGCACCTCGAACAGCGATGGCGGCAACATGGCAGCACCACTCGGGTTCGTTCGGATCTCATCGGGATTTTCTCGCGCCATGCCGGGGTCCACGCCGCCGCGACCTCTTTACACTGCGCGCGTCCTCGAAAACACTGGCCCACATGAGCCCTCCCTCAACGATCGCCTTGGCTCTCGTGTTTCGTGCCGAGAAACTGCTGATCACGCGGCGCTTACCTGGTACCCATTTGGCGGGCAGCTGGGAATTTCCGGGGGGCAAGCTGAAACTTGGCGAGACGCCAGAACGCTGCGCTGAGCGTGAAGTTGAGGAGGAGACCGCCGTCGTCTGTCAGGCCCGCGGCTGTCGAACTTCATTTTCCTTCACGTATGAAGATCGAAGCCTACTCTTCATCCCGGTCGACTGTGTTTGGACCCGCGGAGAACCTGAACTGCTCCAGGTGAGCGGAGCTTGCTGGATTCTGCCGACTGAATTGAAGAATTTTGAGTTCCCCGAAGCCAATTCGGCGCTCATCGCCCAACTCGCTGGCATGTGACGCTGGTCACACCACCGGCTCGCCGCACCATCTACTCGTCTCGCACACGGCGCTACCGGCCCAAGCCCTGATGAGCTAGGATTGTAGGGATGGATCAGAAGCGTGTGGATCGGATTGAAAGGGCAGAGGCCCGTCGGTTGAAAATGACGGCCGAAGTCGTGCCTTTGGGGATGCCTAAGTCCCCGCCCTACGCTAACAGCACTCCCGAAGAGCGCCTCGCGGCGGCTGTACGCCTCATCCATCATCATGAGCAACTTCGTGGCGCGGGACCCGCACTGGAACGTTCGAAATGGCCGGGCGAGGCTTTTGTCATCGGCTCTGACAATGGCTAAACTGCCGCAAGACTTCGCAGATCTCCTGGCCGAGCTGTGCGAGGCTGAAGTTGAGTTCCTAGTGGTGGGGGGCTGGGCTGTCGTCCTTCATGGGCACGTCCGCGCGACGGATGACCTTGATATCTTTGTTCGTGCGTCCGAGAAGAATTCGGCACGAGTCGTCACTGCGCTGCGAGCCTTCGGTGCGCCCCTGGGAGTTCACGGCATTACGAACGCTCACTTCTCAACCGAGGGGGACGCGTATCGATTTGGCATCGCCCCGCTCAAGATCGAGCTGCTCACCAAAATCAGTGGGGTCTCGTTCGATGAGGCCCTCGAAGGGGCAAAGAGCTTCGATCTCGACGGCGACGCAATTCCGTACATTGGAAGGCGAGCACTCATTCAGAACAAGCGAGCTGCTGCGCGCTACAAAGACCTGGCGGATGTAGAGGAATTAGAGCGGATCCCTGAGTAATTTTGGAGTTCATCACCCAGCTCGCGGCCAAGCGAAGACGCTGGCCCCGTTTTCCTGACCCCCCAACCAACAATCAAATGCTCATGGGATCGATCTTCTCAGGATCGACTCCCAACTCCGCGATAGCCTTCGCGACCACCGCGCCGCTCACTTTTCCTTCTAGGCGAAGCGCATCGAGCGCACCGATCACAATGTTCTCGGCATCCACTTCGAAGTGCCGCCGCAGCGCCTCGCGCGTGTCGCTCATCCCGTAGCCCTCCGTACCTAGCGGAACGAAACGACCCGGAACAAAGCGACCGAGCAGATCAGCGAGTGCTTTCATGTAGTCGGAAGCGGCAATAAACGGCCCTGTTTCGTCCTTGAGCGCGGTTTGCAAGTAAGGGATCTGTTGCTCAGCCTCCGGATGCAATCGATTGTGACGCTCGCAGCGCTGCGCATCGCGATACAGCTCGGTGTAGCTGGTGACGCACCACACGTCCGATGAGACACCGTACTTCTCCGCGAGGATTGTCTGGGCTCTCAGCACTTGCTGAATGATGCAACCGCTACCCCACAATTGGACGTGATTTTTGAGCTTTTTCTCGGCCTGATTGAACCGATAGATCCCACGCAAGATGCCGGCCTTCACGCCCTCGGGCATCGGCGGCATCGCGTAATCCTCGTTCTGCAACGTGATGTAGTAATAGATATCTTCGTTATTCGCGTACATGCGCTGCATGCCATCCTCGACGATGGTCGCCAGCTCGTAGGCGAAGGAAACGTCGTACGAAACGACAGCGGGTACCGTGAGCGCTAAGAATAGGCTGTGCCCATCTTCATGCTGGAGCCCTTCACCATTTAGAGTGGTGCGGCCGGCAGTGGCGCCCAACACGAAGCCTCGGCTCTTCATGTCCCCCGCGAGCCACATCAGATCTCCCGTGCGCTGGAAGCCGAACATCGAGTAGAAGATGTAGAATGGGATCATCGTTTCGCCGTGCGTCGAATACGACGTCGCCGCTGCAACGAACGAAGCCATAGCTCCGGCTTCGGTGATGCCCTCTTCCAGCACCTGCCCATCTTTGCTCTCGCGGTAATACAAGAGCTTGCCTTTATCGACGGGCTCATAAAGCTGCCCGCGCGCTGCATAAATGCCAAACTGCCCAAACAGCGCATCTAAACCAAACGTGCGCGCTTCATCGGGAATGATCGGCACAATCCGTTTGCCAATTTCCTTGTCTCGCAGGAGCTTCGATAGCAAACGAGCAAACACCATCGTGGTGCTGGCTTCACTCTTTCCACTTCCTCGATAGTATTCTTCGTACAGGCTCGGGGCTGGAACGGGCACGCCCAGCACGCTCGTGCGACGCGTTGGTAGGAGGCCACCCAGGGCGCGGCGCCGCTCCATCAGGTATTCCACCTCGGGACTATTCGCGCCCGGATGGTAGAACGGAGCATCTTCCACTTGAGCGTCCGGGATCGGGAGCTGCACCTTGTCGCGGAAGGCGCGCAATTCCTCGGTTCCCATCGTCTTTTTCTGGTGGGTGCCGTTGCTGCCTTCGAACTTCTCGCCAAGTGTCCAGCCTTTGACCGTGTGCGCTAGCACGACCGTCGGACGCCCCTTCGTATTAACGGCGCGATGATAGGCTGCGTACAGCTTGGTGTCCGAGTGACCACCCCGCCGCAGTTTGCGCAGTTGGTCGTCGCTCAGGTCGCTCACCATAGCCAGCAAGCGCGGATCGGTTCCGAAAAAGTGCTGACGAATATAGTCACCGCTCGCCGTGGTGTACTTTTGCCACTGGCCATCCACCGTTTCAGCCATCTTTTTGCGCAAAAGACCTTCATGATCGCGGCTCAGCAGCTCATCCCACTCTGGCCCCCAAATCACTTTGACAACATTCCAGCCGGCGCCGCGGAAGGTGGCTTCCAATTCCTGAATGATGTTTCCGTTGCCACGAACGGGACCATCCAGCCGCTGCAGGTTACAGTTGACCACGAAGATCAGATTCTCCAGGCCTTCGCGCGCCGCCACATGCAAAGCTCCGAGGGACTCGGGCTCATCGGACTCGCCATCGCCCATGAAGCACCACACACGCGAACGCGAGGTGTCCAAAATGCCGCGATTTTCGAGATAGCGGTTGAAGCGTGCTTGATAGATCGCGCAGATCGGGCCAAGGCCCATGCTCACCGTGGGGAACTCCCAAAAGTTCGACATCAGGCGTGGGTGCGGATAGGAAGAGAGCCCCTTGCCGCGATCAGATTCTCGGCGGAAGCGATCCAGCATTTCAACGGAAATCCGGCCTTCTAGGAACGCTCTCGAGTACATGCCGGGCGCCGCGTGGCCTTGAAAATAGATCTGATCGCCAGAGCCTTGATCTTTGCCATGGAAGAAATGATTGAAGCCCACCTCATACAAACTGGCACTCGACGCATAGGAGCTGAGATGCCCGCCAATTCCGTCGAAGCGCTTGTTGGCGCGTTGCACCATGGCCATGGCATTCCAGCGCACAATGCCCCGAATGCGGCGCTCCATCGCTTCGTCCCCTGGGAACGGCGGCTCTTCCTCAACTGGGATCGTGTTGACGTAGTCCGTAGCGAGCGGAAGCATGGGATCGACGTGGTGGCGCCGAGCCAAACCGAGCACACGTCGCAACACATAGCGGGCACGCTCTCGGCCCTCGTGCTCCACGACAGAATCGAGCGACTCAAGCCATTCCTGCGTCTCTTCGACGTTTCGATCGACTTCGTCGTGGGCTGCGGTGTCGTGGGGGAAAAGATGGTCGCGAAGAATTCGGTTCACGTTCACTCCTGGCTGGAACGGACCACGTGAACAATTGTCCCGTGGGCGGCGGACTACCTAGGCCGAACCGCCAACTCGTTCAAGCGGCGTTTTGGCTGGGCCAACGGTCCCACGTGTGGGCTCGGGCCGCAACGCTTTGAGCGATCCGGTGGTCCATTTTCCCCGCCATACGAACGCACTTCGCCTGACGCGCGGCGGCACCCCTCCGCGCCGACATTTTTGGCGGGCGAGACCCGTTCGTTAACTATCGTAAAGATTGTGCGCGGGGGCATGGCCAAAGCCTGGCTCCAACCGCACATACTGGGGGCTATGTCGCGCGCACTTTCATTTGCTGTCTTTTTTGGGATCCTCGCCAGCCTCTCAGGGCTCGCGCACTACTATTTCTGGATCCGCCTGGTCCGCGACCTCGCTTTGCCTGATGGATGGTCGCGCGCACTTCTCATCTTGGTGGCGGGCCTCGGCCTGCTCATCCCAGTCAGCCTGCTCGGCATGGTGGTGTTCGGTCGTGAAACCTCTGGGCCGCTGTTGAGTGTGCCCTACATCTGGATGGGGCTTTGCTTGCTGCTGCTCACGTCACTCGCGCTCGGTGATCTGGGGCGAGGCGTGGCGCACCTTTTTCGGAGCTTCATTCAGGATGCCGAACCTGCTGATGCCGGACGCAGGGTCTTGGCCGCTCGCGTTTTTGGTGCCAGCGCGGCAACCGTGACCGCGGGCCTGGCACTCATTGCAACTCGCATGGGCCTGGGGCCGGTGGCGATCAAACGGCTGCAGGTATCTCTACGACGACTGCCGCACGCCTTCAATGGTTTTCGGATTGTTCAAATTTCGGATGTTCACGTAGGCCCGAACATCGGCGGCGATTTCGTGGAACGTATTGTGCGGCAGGTGAACGAGCTTGCCCCGGATATGATAGCGATCACCGGGGATCTGGTGGATGGCTCGGTTGCCGATCTGGAACGGGACGTCGCCCCGCTCTCGAAATTACGTGCCACACACGGTGTATTTTTCGTCACCGGCAACCACGACTTCTATTCTGGCGCCGATAGTTGGTGTGCTCACTTGAAGACGCTGAACATCTCCGTGCTTCGAAATGAACACGTGACGCTGCAACAGGGCGAGGCATGCTTGGATATTGCGGGGGTCGATGATTACAGCTCAACGTCTCACCCTGAAGGACCGGACGCCGATGTGCGCCAAGCCTGCGCCGGTCGCGATTCGAGCCGCGAATTGATCTTGTTGGCCCATCAACCACGCCACATCCGTGCGGCCGAACAACACGAGATTGGTCTCCAGCTTTCTGGGCACACGCACGGCGGCCAGATGTGGCCCTGGAATTATCTCGTGCGCCTCGGGCAACCGTTGGTTTCAGGATTAGCAAAATTCGGCGCAACTTGGCTCTATGTGAGCAACGGCACCGGCTACTGGGGCCCGCCGATGCGGCTCGGGGCGCCCGCCGAAATCACAGAGATCACGCTTCGGTCTGAAGGCGCGCCTGAGGTCTAAGTGAGCCCGAAGAACAGCTCGAGCCCCTGGTCCAGGGACACCAGTTCGAGCCAGCCCTGCCCCTCGACCCAACGCACCCGCCTCCCAGCGGCCTCGTCAACCAGCCCCTCATCGTCCGCCGGCAGGCTCGCGCCCCAGTCCGCGAGCCCAGTCTCTGCGAGTTCGCCAACTTCCGGATGAGGATTCGCGAGCGACCGAAGCAAGCCCTCCCGGCGGCGACGAACGAGCTCATGCTCAACGGCTTCGGTGATGAAGCGGCTGCGATTCCGCTCGAAACGGTCGATGTCCTCCACGAGATCGATCGGCAAGGTAACGGTAACGCGCTCAGTGGTGGCCATGCGCTCCTGGAATCGATCTAGCGCTGTGCTGCTGAAGCCTGCGACAGCGGTGAAGTTGGCATCAGCACCAACGCCGGCGACTGGGCGAGCGTGCTGCCCACCAACACGCCACCCGCGAAATAGGCACCCGAATCAGAATCGGGGAGAATGTCGTACGTTGCAGCGTGTTGATACGGCACCACGCTAACACGCTGGATCCGGACCCCATCCAACTGATCTCCCAAAGCCAGCCCGGCGAACGTTCTCCCGTCGGCCGTGGGATGCCGACCGCTAATGTTGAGCACCACTCCAGTTGCGAGCTCTACGCGAACCACGGAATGGTGTTGCACCGGAGTGCGGTTAATCCGCAGCAAGCGCACGATCTTCAAATGCCCCTGATCCACGCTGTAAACCAGATCACCGACTCGAAGCGTCGCGATCGCCCGATCACCACCTGGCGTTGCGATCGGAGTGTCGGGGGAAGCACAAATGCAAAGTGGTGCACAGCCGACAGGGCATGTTCCCTGCTCGCTCGGTGACACACACGTGGGCCCCCGATCTAACGGACCCTGCGGATCGCAGCAAAGCTGCCCTTGCGTGCAACATCCGCCGCCGCAACAAGTCGCACCGTTGGAGCAAGTGCCAGTGCAAGGCGGTTCGACGCATTGACCACCGCCACAGTAGGTTTTTCCGGTGCACTTAACACCGCAGGCTCCGCAGTTGAATGGATCGTTGCTGGGGTTCACACAGGCGCCACCGCAGCACTCCCGCCCCTGTCCGCAGGCTTGGTTGCAGGCGCCGCCAGTGCCTGTTGCTCCGCCGCTTCCGACAACTCCGCCCGTATTCATTGCAGCCCCGCCGACATTTGCGTTGCCACCGGTTGCGGGTCGGCCGCCCATCGTGGAAGCGACACCGCCGGTTCCAGGTTTTCCGCCACCGCCTGGAATTCCGCCACTGCCCGAGGAATCAAACGTCCCACCACCACAGCCTACGACGAAAACCGCTGCGAAAAGGGCAGTTCGATGTTTCATAACGCCCAGGATACGCCCAAACGAGTGCCCAATACAATCTTGGCGTTCGCTGTGACGAGATCCGCCTAATCGACGCTCAACCGAATCCCGGTTTCTCGGCGCTTATCCGAACGGGGGGACGGCACGCTGCACTGCCTGCGCAATCTGAATCCCGTCCACCGCAGCGCTCATGATGCCACCGGCATAGCCTGCGCCTTCGCCCGCTGGGTACAATCCGTGCAAGCTTCTCGATTGCAGCGTTTCGCGATCGCGGGGGATACGGAGCGGTGAACTGGTGCGTGATTCCATGCCAATCAGCTGAGCCTCTCCCGTGACATAGCCGCGCAGTGTTTTCTCAAACTCAAGCAACGCGCTGCGAACCCGTTCAGCCAAGGGCAAGCCTGTCACATTCAAGACATCCGCGATATTTGAGGCAGTAACGCCTGGAATATAGCTACTCTTGGGGACATCGCTCGAGGCCCGCCTCGCCAAAAAATCTGTAACTCTCGTCGCCGGAGCTCGAAGTTCGCCACCACCAGCTACCATCGCTGTGCGTTCGAACGCGCGCTGAAACTCAAGGCCGCCCAGCACGCCGCTGAAGCCCAACTTTTGCCAATCCTCTGGCTCCACACCGACGACCAATCCCGAATTCGCGAATGGGGAATCACGCCGCGATAGGCTCATCCCGTTCACCACCAATCCGTCGACCTCGGTCGACGCAGGCACAATGAAACCACCTGGACACATGCAAAAAGAAAACACTCCCCTGCCCTCTACCGTCGCTGCAACTCGATACGAGGCATTCGGCAATTTGGGATGCCCGGCAAATCTTCCATACTGGATCTGGTTGATGCACGGCTGCGGGTGCTCGATGCGAACACCGAGCGCGAACGCCTTGGGTTCCAGCTCAACCTGAAGCCGGGCCAAAAGCTCATAAATATCGCGGGCTGAGTGACCCGTCGCCAAGATGAGATGCCGCGCGGCTAGTGTTTGGCCTCCGAGGATTTCCACCCCGGCGACACGGCGCTTTTCGCCTTCACCTTCTGTAAGAATATTGGCCAGGCGGCATTCGAACAGGAAGCGCACGCCCACCTGTTCCAAATGTTCGCGAAGCGCCGTCACTACTTTAGGGAGAATATTGGAACCGATGTGCGGTCGAGCATCGGTGAGGATGCGGTCGGGAGCGCCGTGCACTGCCAGCAGCTCGAGCACGTCTCTCACATTTCCGCGTTTGTGTGCGCGCGTGTAAAGCTTTCCATCACTATACGTTCCAGCACCTCCTTCACCGAAGCAGTAATTGCTGTCCGGATCGATGCGACCGTGACGAGTGAGCCCCTTCAGATCTCGGCGACGCGGCTGCACAGGCTTTCCGCGGTCGATCACCGTTGAACCTATGCCGCGGCGTGCCAGCTCGTACGCACAAAATAGCCCTGCCGGACCGCCACCGACGATCACGACTTCGGCTCGCTGATCCACTTCACGCAACGGTTCGCCTCCAAGCGCACTCGCCAATGCCGGTTCACCCAGTTCAACCAGTAGTTGAAATCTAACCCGATGGCGTCGAGCATCGATCGAGCGCTTGACCACACGAAAAGGTGGCAAATCCTCCGCGGAAACACCGAGCTTTTGGGCCAACGCAGAGCCCAACGACAGGTTATCCTCGGAATCGTCCAGGCCGAGCTCCAGCTGCACTTCGTCCGGCAATGTCAAGACGGCCTACTCAATCCAAACAGCTCCTGCTGACCATGCAGCGAAGGGCCACTCAAGCGGTGTTCGATGCGCTGCGCCGGCTTGAGCGCACGCCTGGCGAGGCTCAAAAGATGCTCGTGGTGCGTGAAGAACAGGATTTGGGTACGTTGGCTGAGTTCTGCCAGCACCTCCAACGTGACGCGTGCTCGATCGTCGTCGAAGTGTAGCAACAGGTCATCGAACACGAGTGGCATGGGCTCATTCGTGGCAAGATACGCCTCGATACTCGCGAGGCGCAGCGCCAAATAGAGCTGAAAACGCGTGCCCTCGCTGAGTGCGCGCACTTCCTGTTCCAAACCGTCACTGCGTACGCAACGAATCACGCGTTCCTCGACTCCCACTCGGAGCGCGGTGAAGCCGCGTAGCGTGATCTTGGCGAACAGCTGACTGGCCCGCGCGAGCAATGGATCTTGATTCCTCACGCGATACTCCTCCATGGCGCGCCGGAGCAGTAGCCCTGCAAGCTGGAGCTGTTGATAGCGCGCCG
>JBBRRP010000090.1:0-26240 GCA_038246305.1 Polyangiales bacterium
AGTTCATCCCGCACCACGACGGTGGGAACTACGGCCGCGGCGCAGGCAGCGCGTGCAAGCAGCCGAAGCATCGCCATGTCATCCACCTCTGCAAGCACCACGGGGCGCACCTCCAGTTGCTCACACAGGAGATCGAAGCCGGTGCGAATGTCGCTCGCGCTGCTTGGCAAAATGAGGGAAAGATTGGCCAAATCCTCCGGGAAACGGAAGGGCTTTCCACGCGGGCGGGGTGCGCCGACGAGCGAGACGGCTTGGTGAGCAATGCGCTGACAACGCCACGCGTTTTGGGTGTCCCCCTGCACACTGCGATTCGAAAGCACCAGATCGAGAGTATGAGCGGTGAGCCGCGGCAGGAGCTCACCCAGGCTCCCGGATTGGAGGACCAACTCCACGTCCGTGCGATCCAACAATGGCTGGAGGAAACCTTTCTGAAAATTGCGCGATAACGTCGAGACGGCGCCAATGCGCAACGCTTGACGTTCCTGAGTCTTGCCGTCACGCAGCGTGGCCAAAAGCTCCGACCCCGTCGTGAAGATTTGCTCCGCATAGCCGAGCGCAATACGACCCGCTTCTGTTAGCCCGAGGGTACGCCCATGACGCAAGAACAGCTTTTGCCCCAATTGCTCTTCGAGCTCCTTGATTTGCGTCGAGAGCGCCGACTGAGAAACGTGCAACTGTTCGGCCGCGCGCGTGAGATTGCCCTGTTTCGCAACGGCCCAGAAATAGTGCAAATGATGATAATTTAGGCGTGACACATCGTTCTTTTTATCAGAATGATTCGTTCTAAAGTTAATATTATACTTAAGCTGGCCGGGGAAGCAATCTGTGGGTCGTTCTAACGGACAACCCGCCCATGAGCCCCTCCAGTACCTTTACTGACGCCGTTTCGTGGATTTGCCTTGCGGTTCCCGGCCTGTACCTGGCCAGCGCCGCACTCGCGACGTGGTTCCCGGCACGCCCCGGCCGCGCGTGGGCCTTCTCTTCTTCACTCGCCAGCTTGGCGTTGTTCGGAGCGGCCGTTCTCGCTGCGGGGAGTGGGATTTCTGAACCTGTCGCCGACCCTCTCGCGCAGCTCTTCGGGTTTGCATTCGCTGACGGCCGTCTGTTGAGTGTTCGCACGGACGTCCTGACCGGGGTTATGTTGCTTCTGGTAACCTTCGTGGGTTGGGTGGTGCTGCGCTTCTCTCGGCGTTACCTAGATGGAGACCGTGAACAGCTCCGCTACCTCAGGCGGCTTTCGCTCACGCTTTCCGCGGTGAGTGCCCTGGTGTGCAGCAATAACTTGCTCATGATCGCCGTGTTTTGGTTTGGCACGAGCCTCGCGCTGCACGGGCTTTTGACGCACTTCTCCGAGCGGGTGCCGGCCCAAATCGCCGCACACAAAAAGTTTCTGCTCAGTCGCCTCGCCGATCTGTGCTTACTCGGGGCCGTTGTGCTCATTGCTTCGAGCCTTGGAACGTTGGAACTCGACAAGATTTTCGAAGCAGCACGGCTCACCGCGACGTTACCGACCCAGGTGGCTTGGGCCTGCGTATTGATTGCAGTGAGCGCCTTGCTCAAATGCGCACAGCTGCCTTTTCACGGCTGGCTCATTCAAGTGATGGAAGCGCCGACCCCAGTTTCAGCGTTACTTCATGCGGGCGTCGTCAACCTAGGGGGCTTTGTTCTGCTCCGTTTGGCACCGTTGATGACCCATGCCGCAGCAGCACAGGCATTGCTGCTTCTTGCTGGCTCCGTAACGGCCTCGGTCGCCTCATTGGTGATGCTGACCCGAATCAGCGTCAAGGTCATGTTGGCTTGGTCAACGTGCGCGCAAATGGGCCTGATGTTGATCGAATGCGCTCTCGGTGCCTACGAAATGGCCCTCTTGCACCTCGTCGCCCACTCACTCTACAAGGCGCACGCATTTCTGAGCGCCGGGGGGGCCGTCGCAAGTTATCGGGTGGCGGCTATGGCCCCGCGGGCGGGCGGCTCCGCCTTTCGCACTCAGCTGCTCGTAGGTGCTGCGTGTTTGGCGGTGCTCGGGGCTGGATTGTGGTTGAGCGGTGTCCACCTCATGAGCCAGCCTGAGCCTTGGTTCCCGCTCGTTATGGTGGGGCTCGCCCTACCCTCGCTGCTCATGAATCTGCCCCGGCAGCGGAGTTCCAAGAGCCTCGGATTGGTCACCTTGGCAGGCCTTGGCGTGGCAGTCGCTTTCGCCCTCTGCCACTTGGCCTTCGGGCGCCTAGTGCCAGAAAACGCGCACCTTGTGCCCATGCACGCGCCGGCTGCCGCCTTCGCTGCCTTCAATCTAGCCGTATTGTTCGGGATCCACGCGTGGGTCCGCGGGCAGCCTCAAAGCCACTTCGCACGCTGGCTCTATCCGCGCGCCTTTGCAGGTTTCTACCTCGATGAACGCTTTACTCGCCTCACCTTCCGCCTTTGGCCAGCGAAGCTTCCAAGCGCACTCCCGGTTTCGCTCACTCTGTCCCAACCCGACGAGAGCCTTTCTCCATGACACCCTCAGCTTCGCACGCTACGCCCCTTTATCACTCGCCACAGGCCGCCCTTTCTTCCGCATGTGAGAGCGTTGCCCCCACCTTCCCGTTGGACCGCTTCATCGCGGTCAATCCGTACTTTGGGTACGTCTCACAGCCGGCAACAGCTGCAGCCGAGAAGCTTAGGTGTCTTTCGGGTACGAACCTGTTGATGCCTTATTCGTGGTTCCGCGAACGCTGGCGGAGCGGCAAGCTTTCACGGGCGCATTTAGAGGCCGCGCTTGAGCAGAGCGGCACCAACGCGAGTGTCGAAGATCTCCGGAGCCTCATGGAGTCGGATTCCGCGCAGAACGCGCGTACTGTTTTGCTCATCACGCACCTGGCCGATCGTGGTCGCGATGTGGGGCATCAGGGCGCGTGGGAGCACTTTGTCACGCATAGTGTCAGTCAGCTGTGCGCTTCCTATTTTGACGGCGGGCAGGCGGCGTGGGCTGCAAAACAGGCGAAACGCCTGTATCAAGCCTGGAAACACTTTGCACGCGCGGATCGCAGCAGTGCGCTCTTGATGCACTGCGATCTCCGGAGCGAGGCTGCTGCACTCCCGGATACCCCCGAGGAACTCATCGATGTGGCTCTCAAAGAGCTCAAGGTTTCCCCCGAGCAAGTGGAGAGCTACCTGAGCGCACTTCTGCTAGACGTGAACGGCTGGGCTTCTTGGTGCGCCTATCGCAGGTTTCAAGCTGGGCTCATCGGCAAGCTGGATGACGCGATTGAGCAGCTTGCCGCCGTTCGGCTCGCGTGGGAGCTGTTGCTTTTCAAAAGTGGCGGTGGTCGCATTCAAGCGGAGCTCGCGCGTGACTGGAACCTAGCGAAGTTCGAGTTGCCAGCGAGCGGCCAAGGCCCTCGGCCCAGTGAGCAACGCGCGTTGGAGTGGGTTCTCCAGCGCGCCGTTGAACTGAGCTTCCAACAGCCCCTCGTCGCAGCTCTAAAGAGTGCACGATCAACACCCAGCGTCAGCGCTCCTTCAGCTCAGGTTGTGTTTTGCATCGATGTGCGCTCAGAGCCTTTCCGGCGTGGGCTCGAGGCGGCTGCCCCAAGCGTGCAAACGCTGGGTTTCGCTGGATTTTTCGGACTGCCCATCGAGTACGCGCCGCTCGGTACCGAGCTCGTGCAGCCTCAGTTGCCGGGGCTTCTGGCGGCGCGGCTCCGCGTGACGGACGAGGAAGCCTCACCGAGTTTCGCTTCGAGCTTGGCCGAACTTCGGCGTTCGCGCCTCGGACTGAGCCAAAGCTGGCTCGGCTTTCAGCGGGCTTCGAATTCGGGCTTTGCGTTTGTTGAGGCCCTTGGGCTTGGATACGCATGGAAGCTTGCCCGCGCTAGCTTCGGACTCGGGTCTCCTCTGCCGTTAAACGAAGCAGGATTGAAACCCGCGGAGGCGAAACGGCTTCGACCCCGTCTCGTCTCAAACGTCGAGGGTGCACAGCTTGACCTCACAACACGCGTGGAGCTCGTCCACAACATCCTCAAGGCATCTTCGCTCTCGCATGGGTTGGCGCGGCTCGTCGTGTTTGCGGGCCATGGCAGCGCCTCCAGCAACAATCCCCATGCGGCCGGCCTAGATTGCGGTGCGTGCTCCGGTCAGAGCGGTACGGTGAACGCGCGCGTGCTCGCGGCGCTCCTCAATGATCCAGAAGTGCGCGGCGGCTTGCTAGAACGAGGCCTTCCCGTCCCGGAAACAACCCATTTTCTGGGTGGAATGCACAATACGACCACCGACGAGCTAGAGTTGTTTGATCTCGATCGGCTACCCGCCTCTCACCGGGCAGACGTGGAGAACCTGCAGGCAGCTCTCCTCAAAGCTGGGGCGCACACACGCGCACAACGCGCTCCCACTTTGGGCCTATCCGGCGGCGATAAGACGTTGCTGAAAGCCATGCATCGGCGTTCTGCCGATTGGTCAGAAGTACGGCCCGAGTGGGGCCTCGTCGATAACGCCGCCTTTATCGTTGCGCCGCGCGAACGCACGTCGAGCTTCAGCCTCTCGGGGCGCGTCTTTCTTCACGATTATCGCTTCGAAGAAGATGCGGGCTTTGGAGTGCTCGAAATGATCATGACCGCGCCCATGGTCGTTACGCACTGGATCAACATGCAATATTACGCTTCCACTGTGGACAACCCGCGTTACGGAAGTGGCAACAAAGTGCTCCACAATGTGGTGGGTGGCCATCTCGGGGTCTTTGAAGGCAACGGGGGGGATTTGCGGATTGGGCTCCCCCTGCAGTCCGTGCACGATGGCGAGCATTTTCGGCACACACCTTTGCGGCTCAGTGTTTTCATCGAGGCCCCACGTGCCGCAATTGAGGGGGTTATCGCCAAACACGCGTTAGTCCGGCAACTCGTGGAAAACGAGTGGCTACACCTGTTCCGCCTGGATGAAGCGCTCGTCGAACAGCGGCGCCGAACCCACTGGCACGTTGTCTGAGGCTTTGATGTTGCGCTATCGGCTGTGCCGAGGAAGTTGGCCGTGAACCCCGCGGCATCCTTCCGCGATTGGCAGGCCAATCAAGGATTGGTAAAAGGCAGCGATGCGTTCAACTTTCTGCGCCGTCCTCGGAGCTTTCCTATGTGGTTGCTCCTCGGGGCAAGGCCCCCGAAGCACGGAGGCTTTGCCAAACGGTCCACTTGACGTCAGCACAAGCGGCGCCGTTGGAGCGGACGGCCAGCGAGGAACTGGCGGCGCAATCGGAACTGGCCGCGGAGTAGCGGCCGGAGGCACGGCGGCGGACGCGGGCGGCAGCCCGGCGATTGGCGGTGTCGCTGGGGCAACGCAGCTTGGAGATGTTCGCTATCTACAGATTTTTAATCCGCTCCAGCCGGCCGCTCTTTGGAAGAACAACCTGGATGGCACAAAAATCAAAGCTCATCCGGAAAACGCGCAGATCACGGCGGGCTGTGGCACAGCTGATAGCGCGTGTCTTCGGGTTGTTTACCGGCACACCGATGGCATCCACAAGCAACCACCTCCGACCCCCTTGTTTACTACGACGGGTGGTGTGATCGATTGGACGCCGTCAGATGCCGGCCATACAGGCACCGCCACTGATGTGATTCAAGCCAACCTTCCCATTGACGGCACCGTCGACGGCACCGGCAAGGACTCTAACGCGCCTATACCTGCGAAGGCTTACACGTTGACCTACGATTTTTATTTCGAGCCCGGTTTTGATTTTGCCAAAGGCGGCAAATTGCCGGGCTTGGCGGCCAAGGCTTTCGACAGTGGCTGCACGGAGGATGGGAACAAGAAGCGTAATGTCAAGAATTGGAGCGTACGCGTCATGTGGCGCAACAATGGCCGATTGCAACTATACTCCTACGATCAAACGCGTCCTTCGGGCGGCTGCGGTGTCATGCAGATGATGGATGCTGTGGAGGGAGACGCGCCCTACGAAGAGCCGGGCAAGCCCCCCGTTGACGACAAATTTCGTTTCCAAACGGGCAAATGGTACACGCTAAGATTGTCGGTTCAGGTTAACGACAATGATAGCGTCGTGTACAAAAAGGATGCGGCCGGCAAGTTAGTGCTGGATGATATCGGCGCCCCGGTGCCCATCTCAGGCAATGGTGAAGTGAGTTTGGCGGTGCAGGCCGCCGACGGCTCTGCCACACGGCTGTTGGTTTCGCGCGACGTAGCCTTGCGCGATGAGTGCAACGGTCCCTGCCCTGTAGTTGTTCCGGACAGCCAAGATGCCTGGGTGAACGTGTCTGGGTGCGCAGCCAACCTACGCGGGATTGACCCAGGCCGTGTTCGACGAGCTGTGCGCATCACAACACTTACCAGCGATTTTTCCGAACCTGACGTGGGAGCCGCAAACACCGTCCGCCATTCGCTTCGACAACCTGAAGGTTGTGCAGGGCTATACGGCCGCGCCACTTTAAGGTGGGGGTTCGCCTTGGCTACAATTTGGCGGTCACCAAGCCCCGCCGTACGTCGCCAGCACACCGCCCGGGAGAGGCTGAGCTTGAATTGCCTCCGGACGCACAGGGCCGTGAAACAGTAGCGGAACCCCAACTCCAAACGCGGAACCTACGACGGCACCCGTCATGACATCGATGAAATAGTGGCGATCGGCAGCGATACGAAGATACCCTGTGGTGGCAGCCAATGCCATCCCTGCCGCCCAAATGCCTGGAGCCCAGCGGTAGCCCCGCAAGGAGGCGACCGTCCCGCTGGAAGCTGCAAGAGCAAACGCCAGCGTCGTGTGGCCAGAAAAGAACGACAGATTATTATCGCTCGGGGTCGAAGTTGATGATTTCTGGTCCGGTGGGAGTGCGTGCACGAAGGGGCGTTCGCGTCCGACACTGAATTTCACGAGTTGGTTGAAGTCGCCGGCAAGCACGGTTGCCTCTGTGATGATCAGCGCGTCAGCGAAGAATCGATCCGCCGAATCGTGGGCGCCGGCTAGCGCGACACCGCCGAAGGCCAGAAGGGGCGCCAAGGCGAAGCCTGTGCCATAACTCAAGCCATCAGCGAGCTTTGAATTCTCCCAGAGCAAAGCGTTGCGCACGCTTCGGTCCGTCGGAGTACTTGAGCACCAGTGACAGGACTCGGGCGCGAGCGAGCTCTTCAGAAGCTCAGAGCTGAGCCACAGCACTCCCCCTGCGCCGGTCACTGTGACATCCAGTGTCGTGGAGTAGCGAAGCTCTCGAAGCCTCACCGTGGACGCATGCGCAGACTCCACAGCATTTGCCGTTGCAGGCACAGCAATAGACACGACGGAGATCCCGGCTGCCGCCCCTAGCGCGAACACCGCCCGGGTCCGAAAGAAAGGTTGAAGTGCGGTCACGGTTTATCTTCTCGGGCTTGGTGACCCTGCCGTGCAACTTCCGCCAACGTGCTTGGTTGCTCCAAAAGCATTCCCGTTTTGCCCTGAAATAGGCGTTGCGCCGAATAAATACTGCGATGCCCCACTAACACGTAGGCGAGCGCGCACGCGATCGCGACGTGCGGAAAAATCGCAGCTCCGAGCAGCTCCACGGCCATCACGGAGAGAGCTAGCGGCGTATTCGAGGCCGCACCAAAGACTGCCGCCAAACCAACCCCGGCTCCGAGCGCGATCGGTATTCCAAGCACACGAGCCAAGACACTCCCCAAGGTTGCACCCACGAAAAACAGCGGCGTTACTTCTCCGCCCAAGAATCCTGCTCCCAAGGTGAGCGCCGTGAACAGCAGCTTCCACGCAAATGCCGACACGGGAAGATTAGGATCCACAAATGAACGCACGATTGTCGGCACGCCTAAGCCCAAATAATCGCTCGTTCCCACCAGCTGCCACAGGCCAACCACCAACAGCCCGCCGAGAAACATGCGTACAGGAAGCCTGGGAATATGGCGCTCCCCGCGTCGTTTCAGCCAATGGATGAGTTCGATGAAAACAAATGTCACGCCCGCCACCGCCGCTGCAAACACCAACCACTTCACGAGCAAGAGCGGTGTGAGCGAAAGCTCAGGCACTATCGGATAATGCGTGTGCTGAATGCCGAGCGCCCGTGTCGTCATGTCCGCTATCACGGATGCGACCAAGGCTGGCACGAGCGCCGCGTACTCAATCCGGCCCAGCACGCAGAATTCCAGGCCAAAAATCGCGCCTGCTACGGGCGTTCCGAACACCGATCCAAAGCCACCCGCCACCCCTGCGGCGAGAAGCTGACGCCGCACAGCCGGACCTAAGCGCAAGCGATGCGACACCCAATCGGTGAGGCTCGCACCCATCTGCACCGCCGTACCTTCACGCCCCGCGCTACCACCGAATAAGTGAGTGAGCACGGTACCCAAGAGCACGAGTGGTGCCATGCGCAGCGGGATTTCTGGGCCGTCGTCGTGGATCGTGTCGATCACCAGATTGTTGCCGGCTTGGATCGATTTCCCCAGGCGCTCGTAGACCCAGCCCATCGCGAGCCCTGCCATTGGAAGTGCGAACACTATCCGTTCATGGCCCGTCCGAAACTCCGTGGCGCGCTCAAGCAGCCAAAGAAAGGCGGCCGAAGCGCCGCCACACAGCACCCCCAACAGTGACCCGACGCCCAACCAGGTTGCGAGCGTAACCCAGCGTTTTCTCCCGCGCTCCTGTTCCGAATCGGCCACCTGCACGCGAGCAGGCTTAGCGGTCAGCACTAGCGAAGGCTAGCGGCACGCCGCCGGAGCCAGGTTAGAGCCCCAAATGACGCCGCTCTGGGTCCGTGCCACGTGGCACAGCGATTGCTCTTGGCCTGCTTCATGTCAGAAGCCCAACACGATCTTGCCCACGAATTCCCCGAATACCGCGACCGCATCCACGAACTGAAGAATGCAGATGCGCACTTTTCGCGCCTCGCCACCGAATACCACGGGGTCTGCAAAGAGCTGCACCTGGTTGAAGCGCAAATCGAAACGCCCGCTGATGAATATGTCGAGCAGTTGAAGCTCAAGCGCTTGCACCTGAAAGACGAACTGCACGGCATATTGCGAGCCTGAAGCTTTTGCCGCACACGCTCTCCAGCAGACAGGTGCGACCATTGCGGTGCGCACCCTCTGCACTTACCTAGCCCAGCCGCGCAAACCTTGCAGGGTGAGAAGCCGTCCACTCAGCAGCGATCAAGCCTCAATCGTTCACCAAGCGTACGGGATCGGCGCTTCACCACCGGGACCCGGAAAAATCTTATCGAGTTCTTTCAGTGATTCTTCGCTCAGTTTGATTTGGGTGGCGCGCAAGGAGCCCTCCAACTGTTGAATCGTGCGCGGGCCAATAATGGGCGCCGTCACTACCGGATTGCTCAAAAGCCACGCCAGCGCGACATTCGCGGGATCTTCTTCCAGCTTTTTGCAGAGCGCTTCATAAGCCACCAGCTTCGTGCGCTTTTCTTCCACTCGTTTCTCAAAATCGGCGTTCCCCCGTCGACCCTGATCACGCTTTTCAAGCGCACCACCGAGCAAGCCGCCCGCTAACGGGCTCCAGGGGATCAAGCCCATCCCATAATGGCGACAGGCCGGCACCACCTCAAGCTCCACAGTGCGGCTGTCGAGATGGTAGATGCTCTGCTCGCTCACGAGTTGCAAGCTATTTCGGGCGCGCGCAATTTCGTTGGCAGCTGCCACATCCCAACCAGCAAAATTACTCGACCCCACGTAGATGATCTTGCCCTGCTGCTGCAGCGTGTCCATCGCCTGCCAGACCTCCTGCCATGGGCAATCCCGGTCCACGTGGTGCATTTGATAGAGATCAATCACGTCAGTCTGAAGGCGCTTCAGGCTAGCTTCACAATGTCGGATGATCTTGAGCGCTGACAGCGAACGCCGGTCGCGATTGGGCTCGGCCCGCACGCCTTCACGCTCCATTGGGTTGTACACTTTGGTAGCAAGCACGATCGATTCTCGCCGCCCATCACCCTGCGCAAGCCAACGGCCAATGATCTCCTCTGTGCTGCCCTTGTGGGTGTTCCAACCATAGACATCCGCCGTGTCGAAGAACTGAACGCCCAGCTCAAGCGCCTTGTCCATGATCGCGAAACTTTCCTTCTCGTCTGTCTGCCAGCCGAAGTTCATCGTGCCCAGGCAGAGCGGGCTCACCAAAACTCCACTTTTTCCAAGTCTTCGGTATTCCATGCAGCCTGCTTAGCGCGTTACACCTACCGCTATCCAGCCCTTTTAAGGGGCCAGCAAAGGTGATTCTTGCTCTCGCTCGGCAAACGGACGCCTGCCCTGATGAAGCTTCGGGCAGACGCCTGCTATGACAGCCCCATGCAAGAAACCTTTCGTCGCCTCGCCCATCGAACATCCCTGCTAGTCGGTCACGCTAATTCCTTCTTGGCTGCGCTGGTCCTGATCCTAGTCTGGCTCGCCACTGGCCCGATCTTTCACTATTCAGATACTTGGCAACTGGTCATCAACACAACGACAACCATCGTCACCTTTTTAATGGTGTTCTTGATCCAGAATACGCAAAACCGTGACAGTCACGCTCTCCACTTGAAGCTGGATGAGTTGATCCGAGCCCACGCACAGGCGCGCAACAAGTTGCTCGCCCTGGAGGATCTCTCCGACGCCGAAATGCGGAGCTTGCAGGCCGAGTTTGAACGGCTGCGTGACGAAAAACCAGCAGGAACGCCGGCACCAGAGGGCTGAACATTCTGCCATTTTTGACCAAAGTCAAGACGGCTCGCCACCTTGCGCTGGGTTCGCCTATGCCCTATGCCGCGCCGCAGTTAGGCCGAACCAAGCCACAACGCCAAGTTTTATCCGCAACACTTAGGAGAGTACAGAAGATGAACGGCAGACAGCCTGTTTTCCACGTGCGAGTGGGTTTCTGGCACGGGCAAAACGTTGCACTGCTCTTAGCTTCCCTCGTCGCTCTGCCAAGCATCGCCACGGCCCAACCGGCAGCCAGCGTGATGACTCACGAGACGGCCACACCTGGCTCCGCGGAAGTGGCGGGGAGCACGTTTGACAAGGTCAAAAAGCCGGAAGAGCCCGCCACGGCGAAGGACGCCACCGAAGCCAAAATTCAAGCAGGTGGGCTCTCTGCCGATGGCAATTCGCGCTCGTTGGCGCTCACCTCCGTGGCCAATCTCCGGGTGCGTCGCGCCTTGAACGAAGTCAGCGTGGCCGCGGCCGCCAACTTTGGTCGCTCAGCGGCAACGCCGAGCGAGAAGATGAAGACGAGCGTTGAGAACTATCAAGGCAAGCTTCGTTACGACCGTTTCGTGTCCGATCGCTTCGCTTTGTTTGTGGCACAATCTGGCAGAAGAGATCGCTTCCAGGGCCTCGACCTCAGGCTCAACCTAGATCCCGGGGTCGCGTATTACCTTTTGGATGAGCCCAAGCATCAGCTCTGGGCTGAGCTTGGCTACGATCTCCAATTCGACATCGTCCGCGATGAAACGATCGTCGATGCTTTCCTAGCGACCGGGCAAATCATCGACAAGACCGACACGCGTCACAGCGCACGCGTGTTCGCTGGCTACCGAAATACGCTGAGCGAGACGTTGGCTTTCACAACGGGCGTTGAATATTTGCAAGGCATTCCAGAGACCAAGTTCTGGCGCTTAGGTTGGGATGCCGGAATCAACAGCTCCATCTCGACGGCCTTTTCACTCGCGACGACCTTTTCCCTCAAATACGACCATCAGCCGCTTTCGGGCATCAAGAGCACCGACACCATGACGGCACTCAACTTGGTCTATCAGCTGCTTTAGCCGTTGCGTTCGCACACGTTTGTGAAAACCGGAGAATAGAATGTTTAGGTCAACCTTAATTCTTACTGCAGGTTCCGTAGCGCTCTCGCTTCTGGCCAAACGCGCCCATGCCGAGTCCGCCAACGCCCAAGTTTCGCTGAACCAGCCCAGCGTTCAGCTAAGTGGGCTGCCCGAAGGTCGCCCCACGAAGAACTACTTCGAACTCGGTCTACTCGGGGGATTGCTGTTTCCTTCTAAAGATCACGAGCTTCAAGACAGAAACCATCAGCCTTTTGACTCGCCCGTTCCAGAGCTGGGTATGCGCGCCGGATTCTACCCTTTAGCCTACCTCGGCGTGGAAGCCGAAGGCACCGCTGGGCCCACCAAGACGGCTGGCACCAAGACAGAGTCCGGAAAAGCCGCGGGCCTTTGGGGCGTGCGTTTCCAAGCCATTCTCCAGCTCCCCGCCGAACACTTAACGCCCTTCCTAGTTCTCGGCGCCGGCGGGCTCGGCGCCGGAAGCACTGCAACAGGCACCGATGTAGACCCAGCTCTGCATTTCGGAGCCGGCGCGAAGTGGTCCTTGGATGACTTTGTCGCCGCAAGGCTCGACGTTCGCGACAATATGAGCCAAAAAAACGCCGCTACTGCGAACACGCCAGCGCACCATCCAGAAGTCCAGCTCAGCCTCACGTTCACGCTCGATTTACGCCAGCAGCCTGTGGTGCCAATGCCCGCTCCTGACGCTGACAAGGATGGCAAGGAAGAACCGCCGCATCGAATTTAAGCTACCGTCCCAATAACAAAACCGACACGGCCCGAAGTATAAGACAGGCCCTGGAGTACACGATGAGCATGGTCAAAGAGTTCAAGGAGTTCGCCTTTAAAGGTAACGTGGTTGATCTGGCAGTCGGCGTCATCATAGGTGGCGCCTTCGGCAAGATCGTCAGTTCTTTCGTGAGCGATTTGGTCATGCCACCGCTCGGTTTGCTCACGGGGGGCGTCGATTTCAAAAAGCTCAGCATCACGCTCCGCGCAGCTGAAGGCACGAGCCCTGCACTGCTCCTCACGTACGGCACGTTCGCGCAAACTGTTTTCGATTTCTTGCTCGTGGCTTTGGCGGTGTTTTCTGCCATCAAGCTAATGAATCAGGCCAAGCGCGCTGAGCCTCCGCTGCCTGCACCGCCCCCTGAAATCCCCAAGCAAGAGCTGTTGCTCGCGGAAATTCGGGATCTACTGAAGGCGCAGAGTAAGAGCTAAGAGCGAAGCGCGCGGCTCCAACAGGCTGCGTGTCGCGCATCATCAACGGAGCTACCGCTCACCAGATGCACTTCAGCTCAATCCTCCTGCTTGCCGTGGCTTTGGCCATGGATGCGACAGCTGTTGCCGCGGCCAGGGCGCTCCTCGTGCCCCGCATTCAAACACGCCACGTGCTTGTGGTGACGATACTGTTCGGCGGCTTTCAGGCTCTGATGCCGCTCTTCGGCTGGTTCGCGGGAAGTCGCTTGGGGCCGTTCGTGCAAGCCTTCGCCCACTGGATCGCGTTCCTCGTGCTCGGCGCGATCGGTGCCAAAATGCTCTGGGAAGCCCGCTCGGCGCAAGCTGAAAAGGCAACATCCGGCTCCGATCCTTTCGCGCTGCCCATCATGTTAACATTAGCGTTGGCCACCAGCATTGACGCGCTCGCCGTGGGAGTTACTCTGCCGATGCTAGGCGCACCGCTCGGGCTATCGCTCGCAACCATCGGCATAACTGCTGCGCTCCTCAGCACGGCAGGGCTCTTTCTCGGGCGCGCATTCGGGGGTGTGCTCGGCAAGCGACTCGATATGGCTGGCGGAGTCGTGCTGATTGCCCTGGGCTGCAAGGTTCTTGTCGAGCATTTCCTGGTGCGTTGAATAAGCCTGGTCTGTCCTAATCATGCTTATGTTATTCGGTCGAACTGATGCTTAGTTTCTGTTGACCACCGATGCTTCCTGCGTCGTTTATTCCAGCTAGCTGGCATAATTACAGAAATCGCAACGATTGTTTCACGCTGGGCTCTAATCAAAGGATGTATTCTGCTAGCACTTTCTGGTAACAAGATGTCCACCTTCGGTGACCGGCAAAGGGTGCCGAGAGCGCCCGAGCCCTCGAAGCTGGAGACTTAAGAATGCTGAGCAAAAGACAAATGGCGGCCCGGTTGGCGAGTTTTTCCACCGCCCATGCGAAGCCGCTCGGTGCGTGGCTCCTACTCTCGGCCTTTGCGGGTTGCCAGCCGGCCGTTATCCAACGCCAATCCATGAGGTCCAGGCCAACCCCGGGTGCGACCAACAACTCGCCAGGGGCGATGCCCACTGCTGGCACGGACCCTTCCGGGACACCAGTAACACCCGACACGCCGACGACGTCTCCGAGCGTTCCTCCGCCACCACCACCTCTCACCGCTGCAGCTATCAGCTGCCCCGCTGGCCAAATGGATCCTCCTTCTGCCCGCCGCGTGATGCGCCTCCAAGCCTCAGAGCTCTTGGCGGCACTTGGCACCGTCACCCCGATCCCGCAAGGCGCCGTCCCAGCAGGTTTCGATACGACCAAGTTGGGGGAGCTGCCCGATCCGACGCTCTCGGTATCGCGAAGTTTTTACGACGATGCTACCCGGGTGGCTACAGCGTTGGCCCAGAGCATTTCGGCCAATCCGGTAGGGCTCGGTTGCGCTGTTTCGGAGTTTGGCACGAATGCATCCTGCACTTCAGCATTCGTCACACAGTTGGCTGGGAGATTCTTCCGTGGAGCGGTCGCCGCTGATGATGGGGCAACACTCACAGCGTTAGCCCAGAAGCTTGCCGGTCAGTCAGATGGCAAATCCGCGCTCGAAACAGTCGTGAGCGTGATGGCGCTCTCACCGAAGTCTCTCTACTTGGTAGAGGGGATTGATCGCACTGTTCCCGCAGCAACGCCTGCGCCGCTCAGCGCCGCGGAAATGGCTTCGTATCTTTCGTTCCGGATCGCGAAGACAGCGCCTACACCCGAGCTCATCGCCGCCCTGAGCGCCAATTACCCACCCACTGCGGATCAGGTCAACGCCGCGCTCTCCCAGCTGTTCGCACCTGAAGCTCTGCAGCGAGGCGCGACGGATTTTGTTGCCTCCTGGCTCAAATTGGGGGCAATTCCCAGTCTAATCAAAGAGCCCACGAAGCATCCTGAGGCCACGCCCGCCTACATGGGCAACCTACAAACGGAAACCTACGACGCTCTCACTCAGACGGTCGCCTCCGGCAACGGAGATTTGGCACAATTGCTCACCGGCGAAATGCGCTCAACCCTGCTCGGCGATGCTGCCAATCCGCTCATTGCAACGTATGGGCGCCCGGGCGTGCTCGCATTGCCTGGTTTCATCGCTGTCATTTCCGCAAACAACCACACGGATATTCCGCGCCGTGGAAGATTTCTCGTCACCTCCCTGTTCTGTGAAGCGGTCCCCTCGCCCCCGCCGAATGCAACGTCGATGCAGCCGCCCGTCGCGGCCAGCGCCTCCGAGCGACAGAAGTTCGAGCGCATCGAAATGGAAGGGACCTGCGGCCCCTGCCATCAGCGTGTGAATCATCTGGCGTTCGCCTTCGAGCGTTACGATGAGATCGGCCAGGTCCGCGAGTTCGATGAGAAGAATAATCCGATCGACACTGCCTCGACGCACACGTTCACCGACGGCCAAGCGCCGTTCGTTTTCTCCAACGCCAAGGAACTCGGCGCGTTGGCTGCGCAGAATCCACTCGCCCAAACTTGCCTGAGCTTGCAAGCCTTTCAATACGTCACCCGCAGGGATGCCGGCCAGGGCCGAGATGATTGTGCAGTTTCCTCCATTGTCAGTGAGGCGCAGAAGGCATCCTTCAAGTTGACTGACCTGTTTCGAGGTTCGTTGGTGCGCACCGCGCTCGCCCCCCGAGCCGACTGAGCTGCGAAAAATCCAGGAGCCTGTATGCTAATTAAAACCAACCGACGACGATTCCTAGGTGCCCTAGGCACGGCGACTTTTGCTGCCTCTGCTCTGCGTTTCTTCCTGAAGAATGCTGAAGCTCAGACTTACCCACTCCGCTTTGTGGTAGTTTATACGCCGAATGGTCGCGATTCCGGTGCCAAGTGCAGCGGAAGCGGTACCGCCTACACGCTCGGGCAAGGCATGAGCAGCCTCGCGCCAATAAAAAATAAGCTCATGGTACTGGATGGTATCCAGATCCCCCCGCACGGCGGCGAGGAGCATCCTTCCGGCAAGTCGGCCATGTTGACGTCTTTGAAAGCTTCAGGAGTTGGCAAGGGGATCTCTATTGATCGCTATCTCGCGGGCAAACTCACACAAGGCCAGTCCGTCTATCTGGGCACAGAGCTTCCGAATCCAGAAAGTTCGCTCGATAAGGCCATCAGTTGGCATGGCGCTGGGAGCCGAAACGATAACTTCATCGAAGGGATCACGCTGGTGATGGACAAGCTCTTTGGCGGCGCCCCACCCCCCATGGGCACAACGACTCCCGCCCCAACGACAACCGCCACAGGTGCATCACCCCAGGCGTTGAATTCACTCGCAGCTAACGACTATCTCAAGGCGGAAGTCGAAAAGCTTCAACGGGCGGCGCCGGCTGCGGAATTCAACAAGCTCAACTTGCATCTGCAGGTCCTGCAACAAATTCGCGACTCCATCGATCAGGGCCCGGGAACAATGAATCCGGGAGGTCCGCCCACTGTCCCACTCAGCTCCTGCGGCACGGTGAATCTCATGGGCGACGAGACAGACCAGATCAGCATGGCGCTGGCGAACGCCCTTGCCTGTGGTCAAACCAGAATTGCCGTCCTCAAGATCGGCACTGAAGAACCGCATCATGAGTACAGCCATTGGGCCAGCGATGGCGGGAACCTCCACGCGAGCCTGATCGCTCTGGAGGCGGTGCGGGACCAGCAGTACCTCAATTTTCTGCAGTATCTCGATTCGTTTCCAGAAGGAAACGGCACATTGTTGGACAACACCGTCGTCGTTTTCACGAGCGAAGTTTCGAATGACTACGGCAACGCGCAGCATGGCACGAAGAACATGCCGATGTGGCTGGCCGGTGGCCTGGGCGGCAAGCTGAAGACGGGTCAACGAATCGTGGCGCAAGACCGAACCGCCGGCGAGATGTACAAAGCTATCGCGACGGCGATGGGCGTGGCCAACACCTCCGATTACGGAGATACGGCGTTCTCGCCGAACCTGCTCACCGACATCCTCGTCTAGGAGCGGCGCAGAATCGCGGCTGCGAGAACGCTAGCGCACGAGTGACACACCGTCGAAAAATTCCACTTCTCCGGTCTCCAAGTTGTATTCGGCACCCACCACCGCCACTCGGCCCGATGCAACAAGCTCTTCGATGATCTGGCTGCCATGGCGTAGATGATCCGCAGAAGCGCGCACATTGGCGCGCACCGCTTCGTCAATCACCAGATCTGGGTCCAAAACTTTCACGCCCGGCCGCACCAAGCTTCCGATGTGCGGCGCGATGCGATCGGTGATGGAGCGTATATTTTTGGACTCAGAGCCGAGCCCAGTTTCAATCGCGTGCACCGTCGCAGCGACCGCGCCACAGCGCGTGTGACCCATCACTACTACGAGGCGCGACCCAAACTGTGCGGCCGCAAACTCGATGGAGCCCACCACCGAGGGCGCCACGATGTTGCCTGCGACACGCACCACGAACAGCTCTCCGAAGCCCTGGTCGAACAAGATCTCCACCGGCGTTCGCGAATCGGAACAGCCCAGAATGATGGCGAACGGTTGCTGCACTTTTTTGGCTTGCTGCTCGCGGAAGGACCGAGCAGAGCTAGCACCCGTGGACTCGCGGAAGCGTCGATTACCCGCGATGAGTCGAGCTAGCGATTCTTCGGGTGGTGGGGAGGCGGTCTCCCAGGTGTGCGGCATGGGCGGCGGCGTACCACTTTAGCCAGCAGGGTAACAAGGGAGCTTTCGTACTCCAAAAGTCGCTCAAACTCAGCGAGGCCTTCAGCGCCCCCGCCGCCACAAGCCTACACACGCAGGCGATCGAGCGGCCCCGTACAAACGCTCTCGTTGCCAAACTTTTCTAGCTGCACGCCCATACCCTGCGCGATAGACACCAGTAAGTTGTTGTGGGGCGCGCCGTTGCCACCGTTTCGCGGGTACTTCAAAAACCGTCCGGGCTTGAAGCCGGCTTCAGAGCCGCCAGCCAGGATCCACGGCAGCTGATCGACATCGTGCCCATGTTCGGCGATTTGGCTGCTCCACACGACGATGGTGTGATCGAGCAAGCTCTTGCCATCCGCTTCCGGGATCTGGCGCAACAGGTCGAGCATCGTGACGAATTGCACGCACTCAAGCTGATGGAGCCTCTGAACTGCAGCCATTGCGCCGGCGTCACCCTTCAACGTGCCAGCGTTGTTGTACGACGTTTTGTGAATGAGATCGTGGGCATCACTCGAGCCAAAATCACCCGAATTATAGCCCCAATCGGACCCAAAGGGCTCCCCTAAGTTCATCAGCACGACGCGCGTTAAATCGCAGGCGAAGCCAGCCTGAACGATGCGCGCCATGGCATCAAAATTGGCGCGATACATGCTGGCATCACCGGGGTAGCCGTTGCCGCTGCCATTCAAAATGCTGCGCGTAGGATCTGCACAGCCGGCGCCGGGAGTGAACGCGCCGGTTGTGCCAGACGTGCCAACCTGAATGCGCATCTCGAGGTCGCGCACCGCCGACGCATGGGCGTCGAGCTTCTCTTGATCGGCCTTGCCCAGGGTGGGCCGAACAGCGTCGAAGTCCCCCAGCACGAGGTCGAGCACACTCTTTTGTTGCTTGGCCGCGGTTTGAGCGGGGCTATCGCCCACCATGACTGCGGGCGGGGCTTGGGGTCCGGTAAAGCCTGCGAACAATCGATTGTAGTTTTCCTCGGGATTGGGGCTGAGCGGGATGACTTGGCCGCTCCCCGCCGTGCACACCTTGATTCCGCTGACGTTCCCGTCGGTCTGGACTGTCATCTGGAGCGACGGCACCTTGGTGACTGCCATGGGCGAATTGATCGCAGCAGCGATATATTGGTCCAGCGAAGGGCCGCCCGCGGTTTCACCGTCAGCGCGGTTCGTGGCAGCCAAGCAGTGCGTGTCTCCGTTGTAGTGCGCATTGCTGGCGCTCGTGGGATCGACCGTTACGGACACCATGTCGAGGTTCTCAAAGGCAATCAGCTGATCGCGGATGGCGTTGAGTGGTGAACGCACCTCTGGAAACACGAAGTCCGTCTCGGTTGCAGCGCCGCCACCTGCAGCACGGAAAACGTTGACCTGCCGCGAGACGCCGCTACCGGAATGAAAAAAGAGGACCCGCTTCGGGATGCTCCCCTGAGCGTAGCCCCCACGCGAATAGAGTAAGGGCGCTGGTAGGGCGACCCCTGCACTCACCAGGCCCATGGCGCGGAGGAACGCTCGTCGATTAAGTGCTGGGAGTTTCATCGGTCAGATCCTTCACTGTCCTACGTACCTAAAGGCCGGGCTCGTGGCTAAGCTCACGAGAAGCTCCCGCAAGTCTTTGGTTTGATTGAGCTTTTGAGCAAGTGGCTCTGACTGGCACGGCGCGATTTCGTCGCGTGTCACGGACAACGCGTAACCCAGCCACTGCGCAGCCAAGCAGCTCCCCACTTGTCGACTGCCAGCTAACTTCTGTCCGAGCTCGAGCGCGCCGTTGAACTTGCCGTCAGCGTCGGTGCTGCCAATGATTTCGCCGCTCGGATCGACGGGCAAGCCGAACTCTTCTGTACGAAAGCGTCCCAGTGCATCGAAATTCTCGAAGCCAAAACCAGCACCATCGATAGCGGAATGGCACCCGATGCACGTTGGCGCGGCATGACTCAGCTCCAACTGCTGGCGTGTCGTCATCTTTGCGTCGCTGGTCAACACTGGAAGTGCCGTATTGACGTTTGCCGGAGGGGGCGGCGGCGCCGTGCAGAGAAGTCGATCCAAGACAAACACGCCGCGTAAAACGGGCGCCCCGTTTCGCTCGTGTGCCAAGCCCGCCATAAGCCCGGCCTGCGTCAAAATCCCAGAGCGTTGTGTGGCGTCCACCTGCGCCCACGTCAAACTCGCACCCGGCGATTTTGCCCCGTAAATGGGCGCTAAATTGTCGTTCACGTAGGCATGAGAGTCTGTCAGTAGGCTTCCGAGATCATGGCCCTCGTCCCAGAAGATGTGGTCAACAAAGCGCTCGGCCGCCAGGCGCAAGTCGCCTGCCACGGCCGGGGTGAAGGCAGGGAATAAGTCTTTTGCTTTGACTAGGTTATCCATCCGATCAAAGCGCAGCCACTGGCGGTTGAAGTCTGCCGTTGCCTCGCGCGCGCGCGGCGTCGCGAGCAGGCGCCTCACCTCCGCTTCCAGCGACGGATCGCTCGCTAACTTGCCGGCTTGCGCAGCGGCTAGAAGCTCGCCGTCGGGTGTCGAGTCCGTGAGCAAGTAAGCAAGGCGGGTCGCCAGCTCAAAGTCGGTAAGGGCGTGGCGCCCGCCAAGCGTGTGCTCGACGCGGTACAAAAACTGTGGGGACTGGAGAAGCGCTTGGACAACCAGGCGTGCGGCAGTCTTGAAGTCGTACGCTGTGCGCGCCGTCGCGAAGAAAGTGTCATATTTCACGAGTTCCTCAGCCGCGAGGGGGCGGCGGAACATTTTCGCCAGGATCGCGCGCACGAAATCTTTCCCACACTGCTCTTCAGCAGACGCATTCGCAGGCACGCACGGCGAGAGCAGGCTCAGGTTTTCTGCTGCAGCGGCGGCGACAATGGACGCGTTAGCGTTGAGGTTATCGATCAGCTGCGCGGATGGTGTCTGCGCGCGCGCCATATTGAGAAAGCCCCTAGTCGCAATCTCCGCAGGCAACGTCAGATTAACATTGTTAGCGAACACCCAAGGAAAGAGATCTCGCAGCGTATTTCTGTATTCCGCGTTGGCCAGCCGTGTGAGCGGGGCAGGCCCGGCGGGAACCTCCGCCCCGGTGCACGCCGCAGGCTGAAGCGGAACCGAGCCAAGGGGAGCACTCGGCACACCCGTCGGTGAAGTGGAAACATTGCCTGTCCCCAAAGAGCCTGGGGCCGGACCTGCCCCGGGCGCCTCCATCGGGGTTCCGGCGGGCTCTACGAAGTTGGAGGACACATTTGCGGTGCAAGCAGGCAGGGAAATGCAGAGGACTAGCCATCCGCTTGGGTAAGCCCGGCGAGCCAATCGAGAACACAACACCATGATGGCACGTGAGTACCTTCTCACCGCCTAGCTGGTTCATCAAAGTTCGATTTGTTGTACCTGGCTAAGCTAAATTTCGCCCGGTGGACAGCAACCTTAGCAACTTCAGGCGAATTGTGCGGAGCCTGCATTTTGGTGGCGTGAGACGAAGCGCCCCCCCCGGGGATAGTCCCAATCAGCTCAGCTAGTTAGCGCCGCCGGCCCCGCCACCACTGGTTCCGGCTGAGTTCATTCCGCCTGCACTGGTGCTGCCGCCAGCGCCCATCGTACCGCCGGTGCTTCCAGCGCCGCCGGTGCCAGCTTGCATCATTTCGCCTGGAGCGGGGGTCGAGTTGAAGGCTACGGCGCGGCGCTGGCGGGCAGAAATCGAGCCACCCTCCTTGAATTGGGATGCCAAGGTCCCCTGATTGACGCGGTCGATCACCACCGTCACCTCGCACGTCGTGCCTTCGCCACTCAAGGTTGCATCCACGTCAGCCGCGGGGATCATGATGGTCCCATCGTCGCCAGCTGTGCCGCTCTTATCCCAGATACAAGTTCCCGACAACGACCAAGAAACGTTGCCCATGCCCGCGGGATCCATCTTCAGATTCACGTCCTTCCCACGCTGGATAGCGCTACCGGCAGCCAGTCCGTCGAGCGAGAGCGTGAACGGCGCTGGCAGTGTCACTTCCGAGCCTGGCGCACTCACGTCTTCTGGCGCGCGATTGAAATCGACCACGACCTTTGCGTTTGCGGCTTCAGTGCCAAAAGAGCCTCGATAGAGGCCTTGCGTGTTCGTCGACCCCAGCGCTTTGGATTCAGCCGCAACCTTGGTGAGCAGTTCATCAGAACCCTTCAGCTCGAGGGGGGTACCGGTTGAACTTGCCACGTGAAGAGCCCCAGTGACCACGGTCATCCCATCGCCCTTGGCTTCAGCAATAAAGACCGCGTGGATGCCGCTAGTCTTGATGTCCGTTGAGTCGGCGGCTTCCGTTGTGCATCCCCCGAGCCCCGCACTGGCAGACACGAGAAAGCTGAGCGCAGAAAACCTAATTAAATGTTGGTTCATGAAAACTCCTCACAGGTAAGAAACGACAATCTTTGCTCTAAGCAAACCACAGGCCAAGTTCGATTTGGGCTGAACGGTCCGCTTTTGGGCGCTGCCCTCCAACCTACGAGCCGGTTGGCGCTGCTCTTCCCGTTATGGGCCGGCAATGGGGTACGGGCAATTTTGCCCACGGATCGCCCCTAGCGCGACTCCAAGATCACGGCTCAGGCGTGCTCACCCGCGAGGTGCGTTCAATGCAGGAATCCGCCGATTACGTGATACCAAACGTCCGCCATGACCTTGTAGCCGGCGTCATTGGGATGCGCGTAGTCGACGAGATAGGCGGTTCCGTAATCAGGGTTGGCAAGGAACGGATGGTACTGATCAGCCAATAAGACATGTTTGCCGGATAGGGCGAGGCGATCCACGAGTGCTGGGATCTGGGCGTTGAAAGCGGCAAGGCCATCTGGATTGGTTGGGGTGACCTCCGCCGCCACCACGAGCGCATCAGGAGCTGCGGTAAACGCAGCGTTCAGCAAATTCTCCAGGCACACGATCATCTCCCCGTTCTCGCAACCGTTAGTTCCTGCCATAACGAGGATGATTTGTGCGTTCCCGCCTGAGGCGTTCTGAACGAACGGCTGTATCTCGTCAATCGCAAGTCCCGAGTGACCTTCATGCGCGCTGGGGAATGGCACGCCATCGACGGTCGCCGGACCTCCGTTGTTGGAACCGACGAAAGTGATCGATTTGTGATCGGTGAGCGCCAAGTGAAAAAGTGGCGAGCGATAGCCGCCAGCGTCGCTGGCGGCGTATCCATCTGTGATCGAATCGCCGAGCGCCATGATGGCGCACGGTGTTGGAGCAGGTGGGCAGGGATTGAAATCGCCTAGTGTCGTTGAGCTGCCGCCTGTCGCTCCGGCCCCGCCTGTCGTTCCGGCCCCGTTCACTCCGGCCCCGCCTGTCGCTGAGCCACCTTGTGCGCTTGTTCCTCCCGTGATCGTTGTGTTACCCCCGTTGCCAGTTCCAGTTTGACGCCCGCCAGAACCAGTGCTTCCGCCCGTGGCGACGCTGCCGCCCAGGCTCAAGGCGCCCCCTTGTTGGCTGCTCTTGCCACCCGTACCCAAGCTACCGCCAGCTGACGTCACCAAGTTGGCGCGGTCGCTCATGGAAGCGGTATGACCGCCACAGCCAAGGGTCGTGAACACTAATAGACTAACAAGAGCAACGCGCATGATCAGTCTCCATTTCGGTTCAGCCAAGCCGCGAACCCCTGCCTTAGACTAGGTCGTTCGTTCTGCACTTTTAGGTTAGCTTCGTGGATTTCGTCTGGGTTGAGGCTGCAGCGCTGAGCGCCTTGCAAATCCCAACAAGTCAACAGTCTAGCACGATCGGATGCGGACAATGTTGCCATCCCAAACATCTAATCCAGCAGTATCTAGTCAAACACTCTATCGCCAATGTCTTAAAAATCTCCACATGATCAAAGTGTCCGCGGAGCTGCGTTCGGGAGCGCCGTCGAGCAATCGATCCCCTGATGTTCTCACGTGCTGATGGGTCACTATTTTGCTGAGCAGGCCATAGCGCGATAGTCAGCCTGCTTGACGGCTCGAAACGAAAGCGCCGTCAGAAGATCGCGATCTGCCGAACCGGCGTTCAAGAGGCTCGCCATCTGGGTACGCTCAATGCAACCAGCGTCCCAGTTGTTCACTTGGTCGATGCTGAGACCACATTGGCCATCAGGGCGGCAGCAGCCTGTCAAGTCTAAGAAATCGGGAGTTTCTCCCGGGCAGGTTGCGGAAGGCAGCCCTGGATCAGCTCCGCGACGGATGCAGGCAGCGCCAAAGATGAATTTGGATTGGCTGCCGCAGGCGCCTTCTGCAGTGCAGCAGTGTTTGGCGCCGACTTCGGTGTCTTCTTCGGGATAGGGAGCGCAGGTGGTGTTGCCGCATTGATGAACGACCGGGGGTGGCTTGGGCACGTAGAGCGCTGGCTCGGCCAGGCTCACGCAGCCACAGGCCGAGAATTGACCCGTCGGGGAAACGCACACACGACTGCCAGGCATGCCATCGTTGCAGGTACACGCTTCGCTCATGCCCACCGTACAGACTGCGGGCGCGGCAGATGGCAGCGGCGGAAACGGCGCGAGCTGGTGAGTGCTATTTGCCGGTGCCGAACTGTTTCCTCCTGTTGGAGTGAGATTTGGCGCAGCATTTGGGGTTTGCCCACTGCCTCCAACCGAGGAGTTCGCAGATTGCCCTGCGCTGGCGACTGACGCAGGCTCGTTCGCTTGCGGTGCCGAGCAAGATGCCGCGGCAACAACCGAGAACAGTGTCGCAAAGCTCTGCCAATTTCTTCGCTCAAGCACGGCTCAATTCCTCCAAAATGCCCACGCTGGTTTCGTCGGTGAAATCGCCGATCGGGCCCGTTTGGGGGAGCCCCATCACTTCGAACAGCGTGGCAAGCAGCCGCGTATGCCTGGGGCGGGTGCTGAGATTCGCCCAACGCCCGAGCTTCAAGAACCCATTCTGACCACCACCCGCCAGGATGAACGGGATGGGTGCGTTCAAGTGATTGCCCACGGCCATCTCCGTGCCCCACACCACCAATGTCTCATCCAATACCGAGCTACCATCCTCGAACTTGGCGGCTGAAAGCTTGGCGAGAAGGCGCGCAAATTCCTCGACGAACCAGCGGTTGATTTCGAGCTTTTGAGCATTAGTTCCAGAATGCATCGGGGTGTGCAAGGGCGCCTGCCCATTCAATCGCGTCATGCTGGTGCTAAAAGAATATTGAAGGCTAGCTACGGACGTGAGCCCGCAGCTGAATGCACTCGCGATGAGATCGGTTTGCAGGCCTGATAAAGTTTGAAACTGGGTGTCGTCGCTCTTGACTGAGGCCAGGGGCAGCGTGTGCGTGGAGTAGGTGCTCGGGCAAGCATTCAAAGAATCCAGCCGTTTTTCCACGTCGCGGAGGGCTTGTTCGTGGGCGTCCAGCTTGGCGCGTTCTTCGACGCCGTAGGCCGCGCGAATGCGAACTAAGCTGGCACGCGACAGATCAAAAATGCTCTTCTGTTCTCTGCGCGCACGCATCAAGGCTACTGGATCCGACCCGCTTGAGAAGATGCGAGCAAACATGGCGTTGGGGTCATCTTCGGGTTGAATGGGTTTGCCGGCGCCCGCGTAGATGGTGACGTGGCTATTATCGAGGGTATCAGGCACCGACTGGACACCGAATTCTAGCGAACGCAGCGGGTTGCGGGTGGCGAGTGAGTTCGCCATGATCTGATCAACCGACGCGTGTCCTGCGAAATCACTCGCGGTCGCGATGCGGGCTCCAGTCCAGAGCGAGGCCGTGCCTTCGGAATGCGCCTGGACTTCGTCGATGATCCCGCCCTTAATCCCGCCGCATACCAACAGCTGCGATTTGAATGGCTCCAACGCGGCGAACACAGGTTGAAGGGTGAGCGGCCCCGACAGCTCCCCTCCCTCCCAACCTGGCTCAAGGCCATCGGGGTGATACACAAACAAGATGTTTCTCGGTCGCGTGCCCGCTTGCCCGTGTGCCTGAAGCATCGGTAAAAATGCAGCTCCAAGAGCCGAAGCGCCGAATACCAATTTTCTGCGACTGAGCTTGGATTTCAAAAACTGTTGAGCCTTCATGGCACACTCCGATTGGGTCGCTGCCTAAACGCATCTGAGGTAGCCACCACAGCCATCAGATCTCGAATATCGTGATCACTCGCTTTGAAGCGCGCCTGAAGTTGCTCGAGGACTGCGGCATCCTTACTGGTTTCAGTTCGGCCGAGCGCAAATCGAAACCACTGCTGCACGACACAGCGAGCCACTGCTTCACTTTGACTCAGACGAGCTATCAATTCGAGCGCGTTGGCATAGGTCCCGTCCAGATCAGTGCCCGTGGCCAAAGTGGCTGAAGCATCGACCGTGCGCTGCTCATCGGGATCGAATGCTCGATAGGCCCCGAGAGCGTCGTAATTTTCGAAAGCCAAACCAATCGGATCAACCAGGCGGTGGCAGCCGCCGCAGGCTGGATTGGCCTCGTGTTCGCCCAAAATAGCGCGTTTGGTTTGCTGAGTTCCGGGAATTACAGAAAGCGAAGGGATCGTCACCCCAGCTGGAGGTGGTGCCAGTGTTTCGCAGAGTAAATTCTTGAACACGAAGATCCCGCGATGCACCGGCGAGGTGGTATCCCTGTGGGAGTGCATGGCGAGCACCGCCGGCTCCGTGAGCAGGCCCGCGCGCTGCACCGGGTTGAGC
>JBBRRP010000091.1:0-26001 GCA_038246305.1 Polyangiales bacterium
TCCAAGATGCGTTCGGGCGCGGGATAATTGCCGTGGGTTTTCTGGCGTAGCTGGCGCTTGGCTTGATCGAACAGCAGCTTCCTGCCGATCGGGTTCTCGACCAACAGCGCTTCAACCACCGCCGCTTTGTCGAACCCCTGACGCGCTGAGCGCCAGCGCCCACGGCTCCCGGACTCACTCATCTTGAGTGCCAACTTTGCGGCAACCTCCACGACGATCGCCGCGGGGACTACATCGTCCAACAGGCCCATCTTCTTCGCACGTCGCGCATCGATCTGTCTGCCCGTGAGCATCATGTCGAGCGCCGCCTGGATCCCAAGCAGCCGAGGCAAACGCTGCGTTCCGCCGAGCCCGGGCAGCAAGCCCAGCTGAACCTCCGGCAAACCAAGCTTGGTTTTGGCATGGTCACTCCCCACTCGGCCATGACAAGCTAAAGCTACTTCGAGCCCGCCGCCGAGGCAGGCACCATGAATGGCGGCCACCACAGGTCGCGAAAACTCCGCCAATTTTGTAAGCGCCCGCTGACCTGTGCTCGAAAGCGCACTGGCCTCGGCTGAGCCTTCCACGCGCTTGAGCATTTTAATGTCCGCACCGGCTATGAACCCCTCCGGCTTGCCGGAGGCCAGGACCACGGCGCGCACCGTTTGATCCGCGTCGATCTCGGCAAAAACAGCCGTGAACTCTTCAGCGAAGTTAGCTTGCAGTGTGTTCACGGGTTCATCGGGCACATCCATGTAGATGACGGCAACCCCGTCCCGACGCTTCTCGATCCTCAGTGTCTTTTCAAAAACCTGGCTAATCACGCTACCTCCAAGACCATCGCAGCCCCGAGGCCACCGGCCGCACAGGCCGTGCACAAAGCGAACTGTTGGCCCCGGCGTTTCAATTCGCGAAGCGTCTGGGTGATTTGACGGGCGCCAGTGGCCGCAAAAGGATGTCCCACCGCGATCGAGCCACCATTCACGTTGAACTTTTCGCGATCGATGTGGCCAACCTTGCTCGAACGCCCCAATTTGGTTTGCGCAAAACGATCGCTCTCAAAGGCTTGAATATTGCTCAAAACCTGAGCCGCAAAGGCCTCATGCATGTCCACCAAGTCCATATCTGCCAACGTCAAGCGCGCGCGGTCGAGCGCGATGGGGGCCGCATAAGCTGGACCCATCAAGAGCTGCTCGGCGGGATCCAGCGCAGCAAACGCAGTGCTGCGAATGAAGCCGAGAACATCGAGCCCCAAGGCGCGTGCTTTATCTTCACGCATCAGCAACAACGCACTGGCGCCATCGGTGAGCGGAGAAGAATTCGCAGCGGTTACCGTACCGTGATTCCGGTCAAACACCGGACGCAGCTTGGCGTAGCTCTCCAGCAAGGAATCCTTGCGCACCAGATTATCTTCGGTGAACGGTTCGTATTTGGGGGGCACGAAAACATGCATCACCTCCTCATCGAATTTCCCCTGTGCCCACGCCTGTGCCGCGAGCGTGTGGCTGGTGTGAGCGAATTCGTCCTGCTCTCGCCGGCTAATGCCATTTTCCTTCGCCATCTTTTCGGCACTCTCACCCATCGTGAGCCCCGTGGAAGGTTCCTTCAATGCGGGCGGGATTGGCGCCAAATCAGCCAAATGTAGGCCTTTGAACGCTGCAAATTTTCCACCGAGATTCTTCGCTTTGCTCGCTTCCAAGAGCGCTCCCGCCAAACGCTTGCTCACCGCCATTGGGACATCACTCGCGCTGTCCGCGCCTCCAGAAATTCCGCAGTCGATGGCCCCAGCCCAAATCGACTCAGCCACGTTAGTCGTCGATTGGTAGCCCGTGGCGCAGGCTCGCGACACGCTGTAAGCATCCGTGCTGCGCGGCATTCCCGTGCCCAACACAATCTCACGCGCGATATTCGGGGCTGCCAAGGAAGGGATCACCTGCCCGTACACCACCTGCTGCACCTCGCTCTGCGCGATGCCCGTGCGTTGCAGAAGCTCGACCACCACAATCTTTCCGAGATCCAGCGCGGTCAAATTGCGATAAGCTGACCCAACTTTACTAAACGGCGTGCGCAGGCCCGCAACAATGGCTACACGCGTTCTGCCTTCGAACTCTTTCATGTGTCGTACAATCCTCCGACGGTTGACATGAACTCACTCGGAAACGGTGCGCGTTCGGAAGCAAGCTCACTACCCAAGACATAAGATCGATAGGCGCGGTGACGCAACGTGTCAACCCCGCTGGGCGCTCCCAAACCTCGCCGTAACGGTGGATCACCGCCGGTAGCGTCCCGCCTGGCCCAAAGTCCAAACCGAGACGCAGCGCCTGCGCTCTGGTAGGCCCGAACGTCAATATGCTTCCTCCGCCTTCCACACTCCTCCTGGCGCTCTTCGTCGCAGCCACCCTGGGCACGAGCGCCCTCTTCTTGTTTGGGATCTGGCATTTTTCCAAAGATCGCTCGCCCCTCCTGCGTCGTGTTCTTGCCGGAGCCCTGCTCTGGGCGACGCTCACCGCGGTCATCGCCAAAAGCGGCATTCTGACGGACTTCAGCCCGCCGCCGAAGCTCATGTTCTTGATCGCGTTCACTTTGTTGTTAACCGGAATTTTAGCGTTTGCACGACCCGTGAGAGCCTTCATGGATCAGGTGCCGCTTTGGTTCATCATTGGCATTAATATCTTCCGGCTGCCGCTTGAGCTCATCATGCACCTGGCGGCGAACGAAGGCATCATGCCGCCGCAAATGAGCTATTCCGGCTCCAATTTGGATATCATCACGGGCTGCCTGGCAGTCCCTGCGGCGTGGTTAGCTTACACCAAACGACTGCCACGCATCGGGCTGCGGCTATTCAACATCATCGGGGCCACGTTGCTCATCAACGTCCTGGCCATCGCAATCCTTTCAATGCCAACACCCTTTCGGCGTTTCTTCAATGACCCACCGAACACTTGGATTGCGGACTTCCCGTTTGTCTGGCTGCCCACGATCTTAGTCCCAATCGCCCTGTTCTCTCATCTCACGCTCTTCCGTTTCATCGCACGGGCAAGCCCCCAACCTTGACGGATCGGGATTCCGCTTCTAAACAGAACTGAATCAGTCCCCATTACGGGCCACCAGGCCGGTGGCTAAATTCCGGCGGTTCCTATGTTGCGCATCACCAAACTCACCGACTACGCCATCGTCGTGTTGGCGCACCTGGTTCAAACGGGTTCACCCGCGGTCGGGGTTTCCACATCCCGTGAGCTTGCCACGCGCAGCCAACTGCCAGCGCCCACCGTCAGCAAGATCTTGAAAGAGCTGGCACGCGCAGGGCTCGTTCAATCGGAGCGAGGCCTCTCCGGCGGCTATCGGCTGGCTCGCGCGGCCGCTGACATCAGTGTGGCGGATGTGGTGAATGCCGTGGAGGGGCCCATCGCGGTCACGGAGTGTAGCCGGGAGGGAGACTCCTGCGACCACACCGGCCACTGTCCGGTTGAATCCAACTGGCTCAAAATCAACCACGCCATCTTTGGGGCGCTCGCTAGCATCACGCTGGAAGATATGTCGCGCCCTCTAGCTCCACGCCTCATTCAGTTAACCTCTAAGCCTACCACAGCCTCCTCTCAGCTCAGCTGAGCACGCCTACCTTTCCAGCATGACCACCTCTAGCGAACACATCAGTGAGCTCATCAATCGCGATTACAGCGCCGGTTGGTCTACGAATATTGAGCAAGATCAATTGCTCCCCGGCCTCAGCGAAGAGGTGATTCGCTTCATCTCCGCGAAGAAGAATGAGCCGAGCTGGCTGTTGGATTTCCGCCTCAAAGCCTATCGTCTCTGGCAAAAAATGCCGACGCCGAAGTGGGCGAAGGTTCACTATCCTGAAATCGATTACCAATCGATCATCTACTACTCCGCCCCGAAATCCAGCAAAGATGGCCCAAAAAGTTTGGATGAAGTGGATCCGGAGCTGCTGAAGACTTACGAAAAGCTGGGCATTCCCTTGCACGAGCGCGCCGCCCTCGCTGGTATCGCTGTGGACGCAGTATTCGATAGTGTGAGCGTTGCCACCACGTTCAAAGCCAAGCTCGCGACGATGGGCGTGATCTTCTGTTCGTTCTCCGAAGCCGTACAGGAGCATCCAGAGTTAATTCAGAAGTATCTGGGCTCGGTTGTACCGGCCGCGGACAATTTCTACGCTGCCTTGAACTCAGCCGTGTTCACCGATGGCTCGTTCGTCTACATTCCCAAGGGCGTTCGCTGCCCGATGGAGCTTTCCACCTATTTCCGCATCAACGCCGCCAAAACCGGCCAGTTCGAGCGCACGCTCGTGGTGGCAGATGAGGGCAGCCACGTGAGTTACCTTGAAGGTTGCACCGCTCCCATGCGCGACGAGAATCAGCTGCACGCAGCGGTGGTGGAGCTCATCGCGTTGGACAACGCGCAGATCAAGTATTCCACCGTCCAGAATTGGTACCCCGGCGATAAAGACGGCAAAGGTGGCATCTACAATTTCGTGACGAAGCGCGGGAAATGCGCCACGAACGCCAAGATTTCGTGGACCCAAGTGGAGACGGGCTCTGCCATCACGTGGAAGTACCCGAGCTGCATTTTGCAGGGTGACAACTCAGTGGGTGAGTTCTATTCGGTTGCGCTCACCAATCATCGGCAGCAGGCCGATACGGGCACGAAGATGATTCACATTGGGAAGAACACCACGAGCACCATCGTTTCCAAGGGTATCTCCGCGGGCCACGGCCAGAATACCTACCGCGGTCAGGTGAAGATCCTGAAGGGCGCCGAGAACGCGCGCAACTTCACACGGTGCGATTCCATGTTGATCGGTAGCTCAGCGGGCGCCCACACCGTGCCTTACGTCGAAGTGCGCAACCATTCGGCCACGCTGGAGCACGAGGCGACCACCTCGCGCATCGGGGAAGATCAGCTTTTTTACTGCCTGCAACGCGGCCTGAGCGAAGAAGATGCCGTGAGCATGATCGTGAACGGCTTCTGCAAGGAAGTATTAAAAGAGCTGCCCATGGAGTTCGCAGTGGAAGCCCAGAAGCTCCTCGGTGTCAGCCTCGAAGGGGCGATTGGCTAACGCCGCTCAACTTCGCCCAGCCTTAAATTTTAGCAATTAAAACTCAGAAAATGCAAAATCCCATGTTAAAGATTGAAGAACTCTCCGCTTCGGTAGATGGCAAAAGCATTCTCAAGGGCATCAACCTCGAGATCCAAGCTGGTGAGGTCCACGCCGTGATGGGGCCGAATGGCTCGGGCAAGAGCACGCTCGCGAGCGTCTTGGCGGGCAAGCCCGGGTACACGGTGACGGGTGGCAAGGTCACGTATCAGGGCAAGAATTTGTTGGAGTTAGCTCCGGAAATTCGAGCGCGTGAGGGCATTTTTCTTGGGTTTCAGTATCCCGTTGAGTTGCCCGGTGTGAGCAATCTGTACTTTTTGAAAGCTGCCGTGAATGCGGTGCGCAAGCACCAAGGCTTGGAAGAGTACGACGCCGTGGATTTCTTGGAATTGGCCAAGCAGAAGATGGAGCTGGTCGAATTGAGTACGGCGCTCACCCAGCGACCTGTGAATGTTGGATTTTCGGGTGGTGAGAAGAAGCGCAACGAAATCTTTCAAATGGCCCTCCTCAATCCCAAGCTGGCAATCTTAGATGAAACGGATTCAGGCCTCGATATTGATGCCCTGCGCATCGTCGCCCAGGGCGTGAATGCTCAGCGCGGCCCGAGCGTTTCAATGTTGCTGATCACGCACTATCAGCGCTTGCTGGAGTACATTCAGCCGGACTACGTGCACGTGCTGGTGGGCGGTCAGATCGTTAAATCTGGGGACCATACGTTGGCTCTCGATTTGGAAGAGCACGGTTACGCTGAGTTCTTGTCGGCGCCGACACAGGTGGGGGCCGCGTGATTTCTGCTGTTTTTGAAGCTACGCCGCTCGCACAGCGCGCACTTAGTAATCGCCTGGAGCTCACTGGCCCACTTGCTGAGCTCCGACGCCAAGGTGCGGTGCTGTTGGAAGCCAAGGGGCTACCTGGTCCGCGCGATGAAGCCTGGCGCTTCACCAGCTTACGCGGAGTCACCGATGTTCCGTTCCAGAGGGCGAAAGCCAGTGAGAGCGCGCTCCGCGTCAGCAGTACCCCGAAGCATGAGCTAGCCGGCGCAGTGAGCTGGGTGTTTGGTGAAGTCCCCGCCGAGAGCGTGATCCAAGCGCTGCCGCCTGGAATTGAGTTTTGGTCTTCGCGCCAGACGGGTCCGATCCCAGCTTGGGCGAAAGCTTCTCTCACTCCTGAAAAGAGCGCTTCGCCCTTTGCAGCTCTCAACGCCTGCGAGCTGGAGGAAGTCTGGTGCTTCAGGCTTTCCGGCTCACCCACGCCACTTCAGATTATCTATCCCGGCCCTGTCGAGTCCACACCCAGCATGCTCACGCCACGCGTGCGCGTCGTGGTCGAAGCGGGCGCCCAGGCGTGCTTGATTGAAACAACCACGCCCGAAGGTGCTGACGGCCCGAGCCTCACCAATTCGGTCTCAGAGATATTCGTGGGCCCCAATGCCGAGCTGGAGCACGTGCGCATTTCGCTCGGTACGCCGAAAAGTCGGCAGATTTCGAGTGTGAACGCCGAGCTCACGCGTGACAGCCACTATCGATCGCGCCTGATCAGCTTAGGCGGCGCACTCACCCGCACGGATCTCACGGTAGCTTTCACCGAGCCTGGCGCACATGCCGATCTCGACGGACTCTATTTTGCCTCCGAAGGTGAACAAGTCGATCACCACACCGTCGTTCAGCACCGAGTTGGGCGCTGCGAAAGCCTCCAGAAGTATAAGGGTCTAGCGGATGGCAACGGCCAGGCGATCTTTGACGGCATCGTTCGCGTTCACCCTGGAGCCACCGGCACCTCCGCCCACCAACAAAATCGCAATCTGCTGTTGGCTGAGAATGCCGTGGTCCACAGTAAGCCTCACTTAGAAATTGAGAACGATGACGTGAAGTGCACCCACGGCGCCACCGTCGGCCGCTTGCGCCTCGACGAGCAATTTTATCTACAATCGCGTGGCCTCGATCTGGCGACAGCGCGCACGCTGCTCGTCTATGCCTTTGCCAGCGAAATCATCGACGGCCTCACGCTGACTGCGGCGAGAAACTTGGTGCGGCGCGAGTTTTTGAAGAAGCTGGGCAATCCAGAACTGTTTGCGGAGCTCGCCGAAGCATGACTCCCTTTTCTACAGCCGAAATCGAGCGTATTCGGGCTGAATTCCCGGCCCTGCATCAAGAAGTGCACGGGCGGCCGCTCGTGTATCTGGACAGCGCCGCCACAGCTCTCAAGCCTCAGAGTGTGATCGACGCCGTCACGCAGGTCTACGCGCGCGATTGTGGGAACATTCACCGTGCTGTGCATGCGCTCTCCGAGCGCGCCACTCAATCCTTCGAGGGCGCACGCAGCAAGGTGAGGCAGTTTCTCGGCGCGGCTGAAGATGCCGAAATTATTTTTGTTCGAGGCACTACCGAAGGTTTGAACCTCGTCGCTGAAAGCTGGGCCCGAAATAATCTTTCCGAAGGCGATGAAATTCTGATCAACGGCCTTGATCACCATTCCAATATCGTGCCCAGGCAGATTGTGGCCCAGAAAACGGGAGCCGTGTTGAAGGTGGTGCCCGTTAGCGACAGTGGCGAAGTGACTCTCGAAGCATTCCAAGCTGCGCTCAGCACGCGCACCCGTTTGGTCTCGATGGCTCACGTGTCCAATACTTTGGGGACTGTATTGCCGGTGCAGCAGTTCACCGAGCTTGCGCATCAAGCCGGCGCGGTGGTGGTGATCGACGGCGCCCAAGCTGTGGCGCACTTGCCGGTGGATGTCCGCGCGATTGGCTGCGATTTTTACGCCTTTAGCGCGCATAAGCTGTATGGGCCCACGGGGACCGGCGTGCTCTACGGGAAGCGTTCGCTCCTCGAGAAAATGCCGCCGTATCAATCCGGCGGCGACATGATTCGTTCGGTAACCTTCGAGAAGACGACATACAATGAATTGCCGTGGAAGTTTGAAGCGGGCACAGCTGACATCGCCGGCGTCGTAGGCCTCGGAGCAGCCATTGATTTCATGCAGCGCTTTTCGTTTGAGGCGCTCGCCCAGCGCGACCACGAGCTCTTGAGTTACGGCACCCAAGCCCTCTCCAGCCTCAATGGCGTACGCCTGATCGGTACAGCATCCGAGAAAGTCAGCGTGCTCTCGTTCGTGATCGAGGGCATTCATCCGCATGATATCGGCACCATTGCTGATAGCGTGGGCGTGGCGATCCGCACCGGCCACCACTGCACCCAACCGCTCATGGAGCGCTTCGGGCTACCGGCTACGGCGCGCGCCTCGCTTGGCATTTACACACGCCAGGAAGACCTCGATGCGCTGATCGTTGCGGTGCGCAAAGCTCAGGAGATGTTTCATGGATAACTTGGGCGAGCTGTATCAAGATTTGATCCTCGATCACGCCAGAAAGCCGCGCAATTTCCGGCTAGTTGAGAACTACAATCGGCTCGCGCGCGGAGATAATCCGCTGTGTGGAGACAAGATCACGATCACCCTCATCTTAGACGGCGACCTGATCCAAGATGTCGGGTTTCAGGGTTCCGGCTGCGCTATCTCTACCGCCGCGGCGTCCACGATGACAGAAGCTATCAAGGGCAAGAGCCTGAGCGAAGCACGAGCCATCTTCGATCAATTCCATGCCCTAGCCACCGGAGCGAGCACGAATGCTCAAGACTTGCCACCCAAACTCCACGCCTTCACAGGTGTGTCTGGATACCCCATGCGCGTCAAATGCGCGACTTTACCCTGGCACACGCTGAATAACGCCCTGGCCGCAAAAGAAGAAGTCGCGAGCACCGAATGACCACGGAACGCCGCACTCAGCCGCCGTCACTCCCGCCGTCACGCTCCCCGTCACGCCGTCCACTCGGTGTGCTTAACCGCGAAGATCCGATCCCGCAGCATCCGGTGCCAGCGCGTGCCCCGGATGAATTCGTGTTGGAAGATCCCGGCACCCAGCCTGGCCCTTCGGATGAGCCCAGCCTTCGCAAAGCCGTGATCGCCGCGCTGCGCACCATTCAAGATCCGGAAATTCCGCTCAATATCTATGACTTAGGGCTGATTTATCACGTGCATCTGAGCCCGGACCAATCCGCTCATGTGGTGATGACGCTCACCGCTCCCGGTTGCCCGGTTGCCGAGCAAATCGTGCGCGATGTGCACCAAAAGCTGCGTGAAGTTCCCGGCGTTTCTCACGCCAAGACGGAGCTCGCCTGGGAGCCCGCCTGGTCGCGGGAGCGCATGAGCGATGCGGCCAAGCTCCAGCTCGGCCTGCTCTAACCACTGGCCGAAAAGCAAAAGCCGCCCCACACTTGAGAGGACCGCCATGAGTGAACCCAAAGCCTGCACCAAAGAGACACCTCCGGTTCCCCAAGTGCGAGTTAGCCCGCGCGCGGTAGAATTCGCACGCATTCACCGCGAAAAGCTAGGGCTCCACGGGGCCGCACTTCGCGTCGGCGTCAAAGGCGGTGGCTGTGCAGGCCTCACCTATGTGGCTGATTTTACGCTCGATGCGCCCAAAGCGCGTGACTACGTGTACGACTACGGCGAGCTCAAAGTCTATCTCGATCCACGAAGCCTGAAGTACATCGAAGGCGCCGTCATCGATTACGAGAACACGCTCATGTGGCAGGGCTTCAAGTGGCACAATCCCCTGCAAGAATCGGCCTGCGGCTGCGGCCTCACCTTCAATGCCAAAGAGAAATCAGCCGAAACGCCGACACTAGCAACCCCGAGCGGAGAAGCTGTGATGCAGGCTCCACAGAAGAAGTCTTTTAAGACTTTGTGAAACATCCGCTCTCCTTAAGTGAGTTCTAACAACGCCACCGCAGGTGTTTCCAGCTCAAAGCGTGCTACCCATTCCGCACCTCGCTGCTCAAGGGCAACAGCTCCCAAGCTCGCCGTCAAATGATTCACGCCGGATAAGTCGCTGAGCTGGCCCGGGCTCAGGTAATCAGGAGAGCCGAGTTCGCGCCAGTGTGCCAGAATGTTGTTCTCCCGTTCATTGAGACGAAACAAGCGCGCCGTCTTGGGTTGGCCTGGGAGCGTGATTTCCACGGTTCCGGGCTGAACAGGATCCTTGATCCCGTTGGGATAGCGAAACACGAGCACCGAGTGCCCCTCCGCTGTTGGAGTCACGATCGCATCTTCGAGCTCATTGCCTCCGCTACAGCCGAGCCGTTCGTGGCCGAGCCGGTGCAACAACTGATGCGCCACGTAGGAAGGCTTGCGCAGGCCCTGCAAATTCAACATCCCATAGTGGCCTCGGAATGTCTCGGCGTTGTATCCGGCCTGATCGTAGACGTCACTCAAACACCAATACCCAAAATAGGTAGCAGCCTGGGAAACATCCGACATCGTCTTGCAGATGAAGGCGGCTTCAAGTGCACTTTCTTTTTGCGGATCATAAGGAAACCAGGAACGGCCCCACTCATTCCAATGCACTTCGCCCGCAAATCGGCGATCTTTGAGCAGCTTTTCCACGCCACGCACCACGCCACCCATGTAGTGCGGTGAATACTTGACGCGAAACGAAGCCGGCCCATCAAACGGAACCAGCGGTTGCGAATCGGAATCATTATTGTAGCAATGCGTGATGATGTAATCCGCGGGGCTGCCGTCTTTCTGAGCAAAATCTAAAAACGCCTCCAGCCACTCACCACGCGCGGTGGACGGGCCGCCCAGGCGTAGCTCTGGATCCACCGATTTTACAGCGCGAAAAGCGACGCCCCAAAGCTTGAAGAACTCTTCCTGGGTGCCACCCCAAAAGCTAGGCATGAGATTGGGTTCATTCCAAAGCTCGAAATACCAGTTACGAATTTCCTCGGCGCCATAGCGTTGCTGCGCGTGAATCACGGCTCTTTTGACAAACTCACTCCAGGCGCCGTGATCCAACGGGGGGCGTGTGTGGCTGTTGTCCCAAATGATGGACTGGCCATCCGCCATCTTGCTCGGCATGAAACACATCGTGTACATCGGGCGGACGCCGATCTTGAGCAGGCGATCCATCACGTAATCGACGATTTGATAATTCGGCCTCAGGTATCGGTCTTCGTTCTTGAAGTGAAATTGGTCGGGCCCCTGCGCCCAGACACGCAGCTTGTCGTCGAACATGCCCACGGCACGCACGTGGCGGATCCCAATCTCGCGCTGGGCTTGCTCCAGCTGCTCCAGCACGTCAGCCCGCGTCATCCAATGAAACTGATCGATATTCGCGAGTGCTTCCCAACTGTGCCGAAAGGGCTCACCGGGGGAAGACCAAGCGGGCTTGAGCGAAAGAAGAGTCATGCTGAAGAGCGCTATATCGCCGGCAGCCAAGCTCCACAATCAAGAATGAAACTCAAGAATGAGGTAGGACGAAATGGGCACTCAAGAGTCGCGCGGTGAAGGAGGCTCGCAAATAGAAGCCCCGCGGCATCGTTGAGGTAACGGCGCCGTCTTCGTCCCAATAGCCGCGGCGCGCACTCGCATTCTTTCCTTTTGGCCTCACCTGTAGGTATTTGCCCACGTGACCGGTGATCTCGTCGATGCGACCCGCAAAAATCAACGTGCCCAATTGATCCCAATCGGCGCGTAGCTGCGCCTGCTCGGCCGCGCTCGGGGACCACAGCAAAGGCGTACCGACGCGGCGATCAGCCGGCAGGAGGCTCCGATCGCCTTCGACCGGGATCCAGAGCACGCGACGCAGCTTGGCAAAAGCTCGCGACTGTTCCCACTCCACTTCGCCCACTTCCCGCAAGGAAATCGTGCACACAAACGTGGACTCACAGGGATGTCCACGTCGATCGACAGGCAACGACTTGAGTTCGATGCCCAAGCTTTCAAAGTCAGGCACGGCGCGGCTGCTGACGGTGGCGCCGAGCACCCGTTCCAGCAATTGCCCCGTAAAGCCCTTCGCCCGTCGCAAATCGAGCGGTACCGGAGATTGAAGAGTCGCAGCAATGTCCCCGAGACGCTGCCCCGTGAGAGAAGCGGCACGGGCTAAGAGTTCGGCTTCGCTCTCGGGCGGAGTGAGTGTTGCCGTCAAAGCAACACTGGAGACGCGTTTCACGGCGGAGCTCTTGTGCGCGCGGCCAGCGTAGCTTCATCCAATAGCTTCGTGGAGCGCAGGCACGGCCAACAATCTGTGTCGTTGGCAGGTCCGCAGCCCTTGTGGGAATAGAAGGGCTGAAGCGAGAGCAACGCCCGCTGATCGGCATGCACTTTCACGCGATCCATCACCTCCAGGATCTTGTCGCATTGCTTGACGACACGCATATCCAAGATCACTTTCATGGCATCTGAAGCACGCGCGTACACATCCTTGGAGTAAATCAGCTGATGGGCCAGCTCAGACGTAAAATCCGTGGTGCCCGAGCGATTCCAGACGGTAAATAAGAGGTCCGCACCCAAGCCACTCTTCAGATTCGCCAACATCCTGAGCGTTGGGATCCCAACCTGTGCATCATAAGCGAGAGCTTTAATACGGCGCACCGTTTCAGGCTCTCTCCCAAAGCGAGCCACTACGGTGAGTTTCTTTTCCAGCTCCTGCACATCCTTGATGCGAGCCTGGCCCTTGCCGATAGCGATCGCGATCGTCTCTTCAGAAGAACGCTGCTCGGGTTCGCGCGCCTCCATTTGATTGAGCGCGTCTTGGTCGCCGCGCGTGGCGCGCTCGACCAATGTGCCTCCGACGGTCGCGGGCGGGTTCGCCGGAGCCGGAGGCGGAGCTGGGTGCGGAGGCTCAACGACGATCGGCTTTTTGACTTCAGGAACGGGCACCGGCTCTTCGTGATGGCTGGAAACCGCGGCAGCTGGTTCGGCCACTGCGGCGGTGTTCCCTCCCGCATTCATCACGGCCATCGTGATCGCAGCTCCCAGCATCGCTCCCACCGCAGCCCCCACGAGAAACGAGCCAAGCGGCGGACGTTTGGTTTCGGGGGTGAGCTGGGCGGGTTCTAGGTCCTGCACTTTTGCCTGATCGGGCAATGTTAAACCTACTTTTCGAGGCCACCAAGTGATCAGCACCGATTCAAATCGCCCGGCGTCGCTGGCCGGGAAGCCGGAAGGGGTCAATCTTCACTCCCTGACGAAACCAAAACGCTCGACCCCACGTACTTGGCTGGGTTAAGAGAGACGCTCTCTCACCCAACTCAAGGAAAACATATCATGGCAATCAAGTTAAACAGCGCAATCGCTGCCAGCATCGCAGCAGGTCTTTTCGCGGCAGCTTGCGGCGGCAGCACCCCTCCCGCTGAGACCGTCGACACCACCGCAGCACCCGTAGCGGCGCCCGAAGTTGTTGCGCCCTCTGACGCTCCCGCGCCTGCCGCTGACGTTCCCGCGCCCGCCGCTGATGCTGCTGCGCCCGCCGCGGAGCCTGCCGCTGACGCTAAAGAGTGCTGCAAGGGCAAGAACGAGTGCAAAGGCAAAGGCGCCTGCAAGACCGACAAGAACGCTTGCAAGGGCAAAAATGACTGTAAGGGTCACGGCGGCTGCAAAGCCAACTGCCCCAAATAAGTTTGCCTAAAAGAGCCGAGCTGGGCACGAGCAAAACGTTCGTGCCTGGCCGCCTCGCTCATCGCCACCCCTCTGCATCGATCGTTGCCGCGCTGTTGCGCGAGTTGCCAATGACAAGACAGACGAGATAATTGTGTCGCGCGGTGGCTCAGCCATTAGATTCGCCAAAGTGACGGGTCGTTTCCTCCTTTTTTCAGTGCTGCTCGGCACGCTGCCCAGCCTCGGGTGCCAAGAACGAGCATCGCAAGCGTCGGTTCCCCCGCCCGCTTTGGGCCATTTAGAGCCGATCCACGCGGATCTGTATCCTGCGGCGGCAGCGCAGCTCATCCCTGAGCCATCCCGTGTTTCAATCTACGCCAAAACGCGGTTTGTTTGGATTTACCCTGAGGCCACTACAGGTTCTAAATGGATCGGGTACCTGTGGACGGGTGGTTCAGCACGTCTCAAGAGTCGCGCCCCTGTGTATGGCAAAGGCTGTGAAACAGCTTGGTATGCTATTGAGCCGCGTGGATTCGTCTGTGCAGATAACCAGCACGCCACCTTGGACGGAGAAGATAAAGTATATCTTGCTGCGCGCGCCCTTGCGGGCGATCTGAATTCTCCCTGGCCTCACCACTACGCTGAGGCTCAGGGCACAGCCCTGAAGCGTAACACGCCGGTGTCTATCGACTTTCCCCTGGCCAATGTACCGCCGCCGCTGCTTCTGCCTGCCTTTTCCGCCGGCGTGTATGAACCCTACGTCGAGTTCCGCCGCCGCTCGACGATCGCGTTCGTCAAGGAACTCCGTGCAGGCGATCAGGATTGGCTTCTCACCGCCGATCTGCGCTGGATATCCAAAGCCAGCGTCACACCGTATGTGCAATCGGAGTTCGAAGGCGTCCACCTGTCCGAGACGACAGCGCTGCCGCTCGCGTTCTTTCGCACGATGGATAGGCCGCAATTTCGCAAAAAAGAAGATGGCGGCTTCGAACCAACCGGCGAAAAATGGCCCCGGCTAGGCTGGGTACTTCTCACCGAAGAGCGCTTCACTCAGGGGTCGGAAGTTTTTCGACAAGTGGCGCACGGCGACCGCTACATGAGGGAAGCGGATGCTGTGATCCCTGAGCCACGCCGCCTGACGCCATGGAATGCCGAAGTGGGAAAACCCGACGTGAGCGGCCAAGCCCCAACAGGGCGCGCGACATGGATCGAGACCAGTGTTACTGGTGGTTGGTTGATTGCCTATGCAGGCACTCGGCCCGTCTTTACAACATTGGTGAGCGCGGGGCGCGGCGGCGTTCCTCTTCGGCATATTCCACCGATCGATACCGCCTCAACGCCCACCGGCTCGTTTCACATCACCGGCAAATTTGCGACGGCAACGATGACCAACAACGCTGGTGTGCACACGGCTGTGCCTTGGACCCAAAACTTTACAGGGCCGTACTCATTTCACACCGCTTACTGGCATGATGATTTTGGCGATCTGCGAAGCGGCGGTTGCATCAATCTCTCTCCGAAGGATGCACACTACCTGTTTGGCTTCACCGAACCAGAGCTGCCTGAGGGTTGGCACGGAATGCGCCGTGTTCCCGAAGTCGAACCTGCAACATCGGTGTTGGTGATCCCGTGAGCGCTTGTTTGCGTGATTTGTCCGGCAAACAGCTGCTAGCGCTCTTCCCCTGGCCGATACCAATCAAAGTTATTGGGCTGACTCAAATTGTTGACGGCAACACTGATGCTGACGCTCAGCGCTCGTACAGGGTGCCAATAGCCAGCAGGAATGAGCAGCGCTTCTCCCGCATCAAGCTCCACCTGCTTCACGAGCCTTCCTGAAAGCCAGGCTTGGCCCTCCGCGCTTTCTGGGTCGAGCGCCGCATACATCGAGGTAGCGTCTTCGGTCAGCTCCATCTCTAGCGGGCTCAATAGGGTGAAGCGTTTTTTCCCATACACTTGGCAGAACAAAATATTGGACGTGTCGTGGTGAAGGGGTGTGATGGTGCCTTTGGGGCCCAACCAGAGCGCGGCAGCGCCGGAGAAACGCTCTTCATCGAGCCAGCCCGGCGGAAACCACATCTCTTCAAATAGCGACTGCAGCTCTGGTTGATGAATATTCTTGTTCTGCCACCGCATAAAAATCGTTACTGCTCTCAACCTGGCGCACGGCTTCCGCCAGCGCGCGCACGCTCATCTTTTGGCTCAGGCGCTGGGTGAGCTGATCGTAGTTGGGCTCAGCTTCTCGGCCTTGAGCCACATCCAACTGCACCTCACCAAAGCGTGCTGCAAAATCTTCGGGAGACCAGCTCCCAAACCCCAGCCAGCGCGTCACCAGATCGGTGAAGACAATGGGCGTATTCGTAGCCACATAGCGCCCAAAAAACTCCGACGCGTCGCAAACAGCGCGCCGTTCTATTTCGAAGCGATTGAACTCCAAGCGCCGTTCGGAGCGATGAAACCACCCGTCTCCCCGGCGGCCTCACCACCTGCGCTGCTCCCGGATAGCCCTGACGCACCACTCGCGGCGCCACCAGCAGAATTCAAAACGCCACCGGCGCCATTTGAAGCACCGCCAAGAGGCGCTGGCATTGGAGCCAACATCGGAGGAAGCATGGGTGCGATGATTCGATTCCCACCGGTGCCTGAGAGCTTCCGCCCGTGTGGCCTGCGCCGCCAACCGGAGCCCGCTCGCGCAGCGAAAGAGGGTGGTTAGGGTCGAAATCTTTACCGCCTCTTGTCGCAATGGTCCGGCATAGGCTCCAGGGCGTGACACCAGGGTATCGTTTCCCTATGCTCGCGCGCATCGAGTTGAAATAAGTCATGAAAACTGCACTCATTACAGGCGCTTCAGCGGGCCTCGGTATGGAATTCGCCCGCTGTTTTGCGGCGGATGGGCACGCCGTGGTGCTCGTAGCGAGACGTCGCGACAAGCTGGAAACGCTCGCGAGCGAACTCCGGGCGAAGCATGGCGTGGAGGCACACGTCCTGGTTGCGGATTTGTCGGACGCAGCGGCTGTGCCGGAGTTGGTGCGCGAACTCCAAGCGGAGAGATTCGAGATCGACTATCTGGTCAATAACGCGGGCTTCGGGACCAACGGCGCATTTCAGGACCTCGATCCTGCACGTGAGCTGGAACTGATTCAGGTTAACGTCTCGGCGCTGGTCGCACTCACAGCTGCGCTCTTGCCGGGCATGGTCGCTCGCGGGAACGGCCGGATTCTTAACATTGGCTCCACGGCTGGGTTCCAGCCGGGGCCCTACATGGCGACGTACTACGCGAGCAAGGCCTTCGTAGTGAGCTTCAGCGAAGCCCTTTCGTATGAACTCCGAGCTACCGGCGTTACGGTCACGGTGAGTTGCCCCGGGCCCCTACGCACCGAATTTGCGGACATCGCTGGATTGGCTAATTCTAGGCTATTTCGGATGAGCGTCGCTTCTGCCGAGTCCGTGGCGCTCACAGCCTACCAGACGATGCACAGAGGGCGTCTGCTCGTGGTGCATGGCTTCTCGAACAAGCTCGGTGTGCTGTTGGTGCGGCTGAGTCCCCGCTCCTGGGTACGCGCGATCGTGGGTTCGCTCAATCAGGCGCCCACTAGCTCTGCGACGACTGCCAAGCGCTGAGTGCTCATGCGACTCGCCTATGTGAAGGGGATCGCGAATGCGCAACGCATCGCGCGCGAAGCCATCTTGGAGGTGGCCCAAAGCGTTAAGCCGGGCGACAGCGAGCGCGCCGTGATCGCTCGGATTGAAGCCGCACTGCGTTCAGCCAACGTGCACCATTGGTTGCACACGCCGTACGCTTGGTGGGGAGCGCGGTCGCGTTTTGACGACTTCGGGGTTTGGGAATGCAGCGCGCTTGGAACGGATCGCAAGCTGGCGCCAGGCGAGGCGTTTGTCATCGATGTGGCCCCCATCATTGACGGATATCCAGCTGATTTTGCCTATTCTGGAGTCGCACCCGGCGGCCAAGACACGGCTCACGCGGCCCTCATGAGCGAGCTTGCGACGCTGAAATCCGAGATCGTCACCTGGGCCAAAGAAGCCGCGAGCGGATCGATGCTGTGCGACCGTGTGCGTGAGCACATGTTGGCCAACGGGTTCGATGTGGTGCACACGCTCTATCCGGCGCAAGTGCTTGGGCACACGATGGAAGGCTTTCCAAACGGCTTCTCACAAATTCCACGAATTGGCAGCGGGTTTCAGCTGCCCCTATTGCTTACCTACGCCAAAGGCCTCGTGATGCACCATCTCGTCGGCGCAGCTTATCCCTTCTTGAACGGGGGTACGCCGGATAAGCCTCAAGGATTGTTCGCGGTCGAGCCGCACCTCGGGCGGGGAACTCTGGGCGCAAAATTTGAGTCGATCCTGCTCGTGGATGGAGACGAAACCCGCTGGCTCGATCCTGAGCTGTTTGGTGAGGTGCTCGGATGAATTCAAACCATTCTTCGCGGCGGCGCGCTCCCTGGATAGCCGATCTCAGGATCCTGATCTTGGGAATTTTGGGATTTCTCCTACAGACTCTGCACTCACTCGGGCGTAAGAATACGCCCCCATGACCCCTCAGCCCTCCACGCCCACTCCAAGCCTGCCCCCGCGCGCATGGTTCGTCTTTGGGCTGCTCGTCTTTGGATTTGTGGCGACGCTCGCCTTCTGGGTGATCTGGTTTTTCGTGGATCGGGACATCCTCGCTTCTGCCCACACCTCGGAATATTACACCTTCGAAAATGCCTTCCCACTCGCTGATGCATGGATGGCCTTGGCGGGCCTATTAGGCGCCATCGCTATTTACCGCCGCCGGGCCAGCGCGGGATTTTGGTGCGTCGCCGGCGGCAGCGTGAGCGTGTACCTGGCCGGACTCGATATCCTGTTCGATCTTCAAAACGGCATCTATCGCGCACCGACCGGCAACGTGGGTGCAGTGATCGTTGAAGTGTGCATCAACGTGCTAACGCTGTTCATGGGCGCTTACCTCGTGATTTGGGCCTGGCGCAATCGACGAGCCCTCGCAAAGCTTGACGGATTTTGATCTGGGGGAGAGAACCCAGGCGTTCGCCTAGATCAGCTCCTTCAGTGGACCGCTGCACAAGCCCGCGTCGCCAACCGTGGTCGCACTGAGCCCCATCGCCGCCATCACACCCAACAACAGATCATTATGGGGAACTGACCTCGTGTAGTTCAGATAGCGCCCGGTTCTGATAGAGCCGGCCGCGTTACCCAAAATCACAAACGGCGAATTATCGTTGTTGTGGCCGCCAGTCCCGATTTCTGAGCTTTGCAGCATCAAGGCTGAATCAAAGAGCGTTCCCGATCCCTCCGTCACGGCTTTCATCTTTTGGGCCAAAAGGGCGGTTGAGCCGTTGAAAAAGGCCGAAGCCTTGGTGAGCTCCGGATCCCATTCAGCTTGACCCACGCGATGGGACATTTCGTGATGTTCGCCCGTGGCGTAGGCTGCGTCGTAGGCCGAACCGTTCAAGCCTGTGCCATCAGCCCAACCCAGGAATGGCAAGTAGCTCCCGCCACCGCCGCAGTTGCGAAACACAAATGTTGCCACGCGCGTCATGTCGCAAGCAAAGCCCAGCGTCATGAGGTCAAACATGAGGTTGCTCCATACAGGCAGATTCTTGCCATCTCCGTTACCCGGATCGAGATCCATGTATTTCGTTTTGTCGGGACGAGTGCAAGTGATCTGCGCATCGACCCGCATTTCCACGTCACGAATCGCATCCATGTGCTCTTTCAGCCGAACTTTATCGGCAACGCTCGCCTTGAGGTACAGGCGCTGAAAGTTCTCAAGCGTACCATCGAGTACACTCTTTCGACGATCTCGAATCGCTTGCCGCTCCGCGTCCGTCAGATTGCCGCTGCCAAAGAGCGTATCAAAAGTATTGCTCGTGCTGCCGCTGCTGGGGAGATAGGTGCCGTTAGCGTCGAAGGAGATGCTGCCAAACCAATCAGCGCCGTTGGTATGCCCGAGCAACAGCGACTTGATAGGGAACGGTGCTCCGTGGTCTTTTTCGATTTGCTCAGCGATCAGCTGATCGATGCTGGGCCCTCCGCCTTTCCAAGTGTCGCGCCCTTCTTTAGTGCCGAGCTTGGCTGCACCCGTGAAGAGCGTGGTGGGTCCGCTCTCGTGGCCACTACCGCTACCCGGCGTCCCGAAGCTATTCATGGAAGCTACATTATCGATCCCTTTAAACACGATAAGATCCTGGCGATAATCTTCAAACGACGGCAAATTGAAGCCATTTAACGGCTTCATGCTCGCGCCGAGCACAAAATCGGTTTCCCCGCCGGTCGGGAAGTGGGTGGACGGAACAATACCGTTCGGCACCATGAGGCCGATGTAGCGCTTGATAGGAGCCGACGCGGCGCGTGCCCGGCGTACCCCTGTTAGCGGCAGACCGTTTTCATCGAGGCCGTCCATGATCTCCAGCAGCGGAAGACCCACAGCGATCGCGCCGATGCCACGTAGCAAGTGTCGTCGATGAATGGGTGTATGGCTCATGGCGTCACCGGAGTGCGATAGAGGAAGGCGTCCGTTTGCGTGACGGCAACCGCCAGATCTTGGAGCGTGTATTGGGTGGTTTTGAAGTTGGCCTGCAACTGTTCGAGACTGCACCTATCGGGAGCCGTTGGGGGGCGCCCATGCACGTTGTAGAACACGTTGCGGAGGTAGCAGCTTCGAACTTGCTCACTGTTAGCGAGCTTTTGGCCGAGCTCACCCGCGCCATTGAAAGGCCCGTCCACATCCGTACCCATGAGCGCACCACTCGCGTCCACGAGTAAATTGTTATCTTTGTCCCGCCAGCGGCCCACCGCATCAAAGTGCTCAAAGCCAAAGCCCACCCGATCGATCACCTGGTGGCAACTTGAACACGCAGGGTCGTTTTCGTGCTGCTCAAAGCGCGCGCGCGTCGTGGTGTCCGCTGTGGGTGGTGGGATGGTGATTTTGAGATTAGGGGGCGGGGCTGGCAGATCTGCGCAGAGAACTTGCCGCAATACCTGCACACCGCGCATGACGGGCGCACTTTGGTTGAGTTTGCCATTCACCGCGAGGAAGCTGCCTTGCGTCAGAATGCCGGCGTAGCGAGTGGCATCGCGCGGCACCTTCTTGAACGCTTGAGCACTGCCGGGGCTGGGCAGTCCATAAAAGCTCTCGAGCGCATCGTTGGAATAGCTGTAAGGTGCTGAAAGCAGCGTTCCTAAATCCGAATTTTCCGTGAAGAGCGCGTCGACGAACGCGCGAGTTTCTGCTTTCAAGAGCGGCCGTGCTGCATTGAAGCCTGTGAAGGTATCGCTCTTGGCGACCGTCGCGAGCGCATCAAGCCCGAGCCACTGTTCGTGGAAGCGCTGCACCGCCTCATGCGCTCGCGGATCTTGCAGCATGCGCTTCGCTTGCGTAGCGACACCTTCCTTGGTTGCCAGCTGTCCCGCGTCGGCAGCCATAGTCAATGCCGCATCGGGCTCGGTCGACCAAAGGTAGTAGGAAAGTCGGGTCGCAACCTCGGAACCACTCAGCTTCACAAACCCGGCACCGGCGCTGGCAGGATCACCGAATTCAGGTCGATATAAGAAATCCGCGGACTGGAGCACCATCTCCACGAGATATTGAATGCCTGTTTTGAAATCGCCCGCAGCCCGCCCCTTTTGCCACATCGCAAACAACGGTGCTGTGTCTTCCGCGCTGCACGAACGCCGGAAAGCTCCCTTGCAGAGCTGCGCAATGTACGCTTGCGCGCAACTCTCTTCGCCATTCGCCGGCTGGCAAGGCAAAGTGCTATCCAGATTACTAAGCACACCGAGCGACACTTTCTCGGCCACCTGCATGTACTGATCAACGAGCGGCGCGCTGATACCATGCGGCTGAATGCTCGTTTCGTAACTGAAACGCACACTATCGGTTGGCATCAGATCTGCGGGGCGACTCTTATCCCCCAACAAATCCGCAAGCATGTTGTTCAATTCCGCCCGCGTGAGCCGCCGAATCGGAGCCTCCCCAGGATACGGCTGATTGCAGGTCGTGGGCACGATCGCACCACAACCTCCAGAACCAAGCACTGTGCTCCCTCCACCACCCGCACTTTGAATACCGTTCGAGTTGGCGCCCCCGACTGCTGCGGCACTGGCGCTTGAAGTCCCACCGCTCGGCTTCACTTGGGCAGTGCAGCCAAGACCCAGCACAGTTAGAGGGAGCAACGTCAGACTGCACAACCAACCCCGCGCGGGCAGGGCACACCGGTGGCGGGGGTTCCGTGTGTCCAGGTGCATCGAAGTATTGTCCTCCAAAACCAGGTTGGGATCTCTCCGGAAATCAGCTCATTCCCAAAGGTCGATTCCTGGCTACTGCCCTAAACCTGAGCGAGCATCACGCCGACCATGCCATCGAGCAGCCGCTCACTTTGAGCGCGAAACACCGACATATAGCGTGGTGTATCCAACAAGATCCGGTCCCGGCCGTTCACTCCCAGCGCTCGCTCGACGTACTCCGCATCTTCATCAAGCCAACGCAGGATATCTTCCGCTTCCAACTCAATGTGAAACTGCAGCCCAAAGGCACATTTCCCTAAGCGAAACATCTGATTTTCACAATGGAGCGACGACGCCAAAAGCTGCGCTCCGGGCGGCAAATCAAACGTATCGCCGTGCCAATGCAGCACGATCTCGGCAGGGTTAAGCGCCTTCAAGATAGGCTCCTCTTCGGAGTTCCGCACAAAGTGCACGGCCCCCCAGCCCACCTCACGCAACCGGCGCGGCGGCTCACCAACACTCAAGGGATAAACCCGCGCGCCAGCCGCATGCGCCAACAGCTGAGCTCCCAAACATATCCCCAACACCGGCCGTTCGTCCGCCAAGCACTCACGCAGGAGCGCCACCTCCGGTTGCAAAAACGGATACCGAGCGTCATTTAAATCACCAACTCCCATCGGGCCACCCATCACCACCAATGCATCGAATTCATTGACTGAACCTGGTAACGGCTCACCTTCCGCAAGGTTGCGGATCTCCGTCGTAAACCCAGCGCGTTCGAGTGCACGAAGAACTCTGCCAGGGCCTTCGTGGGCGATATGTTGAAGAACGATGGCTTTGGGGGAGCGCGGCATGGCGAGAAGGTGCAGCAGCAGCGATTCGGTTGCAAGCAGCCTCGGGTGTAAGTGGGGGGCGAGCTCCGCAGGGGGTGAGGGCTTAACGCAAGCCTTGCGCCCGGCTGAGTCCCGCATGTACACTCCCTGTACAGATGCCCAAGCGCTCCCCTACCACCATGACCGTGACGCAGGCGCGCGCAGCATTCGCAAAGGTGCTGACTCGGGCCGAAGCTGGTGATCCGGTCGAGGTTACTCGCGACGGACAGCCGGTCGCGGTGATCGTTGGCTTGCGGCAATATAGGGAAGGCCGGGCCCTTGCCGAGTCGCCGTCGGCGGCATTTCAATCGTTCATGGCGCGCCTCGATCGGCGCGCTCTTCGGGGGGCGAGTCCTTGGAGGGCCCCGCGCGACCGATCCGTTGGAAGAAATTTCAGTTGGTAACACCCTTACGCTACCTGCTCGACGCGAATATACTTTCCGAGCCCATGCGTCCTAGGCCCGATGTGTCAGTTGTGGGGATGTTGGAGCAGTCGCTCGACGAATGCGCTACGAGTGCACTGGTGCTGCATGAACTTGAGTTCGGGGTGGCCCGCCTCCCCATGTCTCGAAAAAGGGCGATCCTCACGAGCTACCTGGTCGACGTTGTCGGGAAGCTCCCAGTTATTCCGTACGATACCTCGGCTGCGCGCTGGCACGCTCTGGAGCGCGCACGCCTGACCAAACGCGGTCGGGCACCCACATTTGTTGATGGCCAAATTGCAGCTACGGCCGCGGTGCGGGGCCTTGTGCTCATCACTCGCAATTTGGCAGATTTTCAGGCATTTGACGGCCTGAAGGTGAACAGCTGGTTCGCCGAGCATGCAACTCGGTTGTAAGGTTGGGGCTCACTGCAAGTCACTCTTCTTATGAGCCGTACCAATATGGTGAAAACCCACCCAACGTGGGCCCCCGGGTGCATAGGCCTGCTCCAATGTGTCGATCTCAAAGCCGTTTTCTTGGATCAAGTTGGCGGCGCTTCGGGTGAGATGGCAGCCTCCGGCTAACGGTTTCCAGAACGGCTCGATTCTTCGTTGCCACTTCTGAACGGACTCATCCGGCGAAACACTGTGTTCACAGAACAGAAGCTGGCCGTCGGGCTTGAGCGCATCGCTCACGGCTCGAAGCGCCGCACGTGCATCCGGAATGGTGCAGAGCGTGTAAGTAACCACCACTGTATCAATGCTAGCCGTTGCCAATTCTGCGGTTTCTCCCCGCATTTGGAGCAGCTCCACCGGAAAGTTGACGTGTTTGGCCCGCCGCCTGGCTTGGTGCAAATGTTCCACATTCGGGTCAAACGCCACGACGCGGCTCACCCTCTTGGGATCGTAGAGTGCAAGATTGCGTCCACCCCCAATCCCCACCTCAAGCACAGTGCCACGGGCGAGGGTGACAACCTTTTGACGCTGCCGGGTAAAGAAGCTAGCGCCGCAGACCCAATCAATGATCCTTGGCAGGACCTGGTTTCCGTAAAAGCTCATGGCCGCGCGAGGCTAACACGACGTTGTTTAAGCGCGAATCGACGGGCCAGGGGGATCAGCTCTTCTGGCCGTGAACCAACGTCGGCCTGCGAGCCGTGGGCGTCCACGGCCAACCCGGAAGGCGCGGCTACGCAAACCTTCGCCATGTCCGTCTCCAACAACCTTCACCTAGGGGTAGCCTACGGGTAATCCCTTGACGGGCTTCGTGCTTCGCCGCTACCTTTTATATTTCATGAAAAGTCTTACTTTCAGTTCCCTACGAGTTAGCGCGCTTCTCTTGCTGTGTGCTCTGGCCGCCACACCGATGCCGGGCTGTAACGCGGAATCGCGAAACTTCGGTGCGTCCGATGAAGCAGGCGGCGCGGCGGCACTCGGTGGTTCCAGAGCCACCGGCGGTGCTTCGGGGCTAACTGGCGGAACTTCAGGGATAACGGGCGGTAATCGGGGCTCTGGCGGATCTATCTTGGGAGCCTCGGGGAACGGAGGCATGGCCGGGATGGCCTCGGGTATCTCGGACATTCCTTGCGCCACAAGTGCCGCGTGTTCACTGGCTGCACCCTTCTGCAACGTGGCTAAGGGCTTCTGTGTGGAGTGCATAGCGAATGAGCAGTGCAGCACCGGAACCTGCAACGTAGATTCTGGCGCTTGCACGGATTGCAGCTCCGATCTCGATTGCGCGGATCCGAACAAGCCTCGCTGCGACACCGCGACCAAGCAGTGTGCCCCGTGCGTGCCCACCAACGACAATTGCGCTCAAGGCAAGAAGTGCGTTGCCGTGAACGACTCTTACGCTTGCGCTGATGGCTGCAAGAACGACGGCGATTGCTCGGCTGCGCACGGCGCGAATTCGATTTGTTGCGGCGATGTCTGTGTGGACAAGAGTTCCGATTCAGCGCACTGCGGCGCTTGTGGCACCAGCTGTGGGACCGGCTCTTGTTGTTCAGCGGCCTGCGTAGATTTCGACAGCGATCCGAATAACTGCGGCGGCTGCGGACGGATCTGCTCTAACAGCAACATCGGGACCCCAATGTGCAGTGGCGGTCAATGCGTGGGCGCGTGTGATTCTGGCTTCGGCGACTGCGACAGCGACAAGCGGACCAACGGGTGCGAGGTGAACCTCCACACGGACGCTGGTAACTGCGGGCGCTGTGGAGCTGCTTGTTCCAGCAACAACATTTCCACCCCGACCTGCGATACCGGAGCTTGCACTGGAGCTTGCGCTTCAGGCTCAGCGGATTGCGATAATGATAAACTGACCAATGGGTGTGAAGTGAACAGCACGGCGGATGCGAACAATTGCGGCGCTTGTGGCGTGGCTTGCTCAGCTTCGGGCATGGGAACGCGGACCTGCGCCAACAGCCAGTGCAACGGAACCTGTGCTGCAGGTGCGGGGGATTGCGACAACGATAAACGGACGAATGGCTGTGAGTCGGACACAAGCGGGAGCGCTGATTCGTGCGGTGGGTGTGGCATGGTGTGCTCAGCCACCGGGATTCCGACGCGCGCTTGTGGTAACGGCGTGTGCACGGGCGCTTGCGCATCCGGTGCGGGGGATTGCGACAACGATAGGCGAACGAACGGTTGCGAGACGGATACGAACGGGAATCCGGACCATTGCGGTGGGTGCGCGATGGCGTGTTCGACGACGGGTATTCCGTCGCGCGCATGCGCGGGCGGCGCATGCACGGGCGGGTGCGGGCCGGGTCAAGCCGATTGTGACAATAACAAGCGAACCAACGGCTGTGAGATCGACACTACGACGAACGTGGATCATTGCGGCGGCTGCGGGATGGCGTGCTCGGGAACTGGTATCACGACGCGCTCTTGTGGCGGCGGCAACTGCACGGGTGCTTGTGCTCCCGGCCAATCCGATTGCA
>JBBRRP010000092.1:0-24966 GCA_038246305.1 Polyangiales bacterium
AGCGTTGCCCGCTCGTTTTCTCTTCTACTGGGCGCGCGGGTACACCGAACCGCTCGGCCGCGGCCAACCTTATTCACTCCTCAGGCCGAGCATCTCGATCGTTTGGTCGACCGTAACGATGGTGCCCACGGGCCGCTTCCATAATGCTTTTCTCGCTCTGGAGCGCAGCTCCGGCTACTGCTTGAGCGACCACTTTCAGGTCCACCTACTCCAGTTGCCGTGCCTGGCCGCGGCCTCCGACACCCCCAAAAAGCTGTTGCTTTGGGCCCGATTTCTTAAAGCAGCTTCCGACCAAGAATTTGATACACTGGCAAAGGAAGATCCCACGATGGCCAACGCAGTAAACGAGCTCGACCGAATCTCCAGCGACCCCCTGGCACGGAGGCGCGCACTAGAGCGCGAAGATTCCATCCGAATGTACGAAGACTCCTTAGCGGTGTCACGCCGTGAGGGTAAAGCGGAAGGTAAAGCGGAAGGTAAAGCTGAGCTCGTGCTCAAACAGTTAACCCTCCGGTTCGGTACGGTGGATGCGGCCGATGCCGAACGCGTCCGCAATGCCTCTCCGATAGAGTTAGACACGTTTGCCGAGCGCGTGTTAACGGCTCGGGATCTGGACGACGTTTTTTCAAGCTGATATTTGCAACGTCGCGTGAGCGTGAATTTTTACTGACTGTCCTCTGCGTGTAAGAACTCGCCGTATTGCCATTCGGATCTTGAATCTTGATACCAACCAGGCCAGGACGTTCGGGGTTTGGGCCTTCGAACGCAACACCAGATTTCTTTAGCTGGGCTTGAATGGAGTCGAGGTTCTTGACGAGAACGCTCAAAGCGACCGCGCTCTTAGGTTGAGTCGCGGCGACATGAATGGCGAGTTCGTTCTACCTGTTCAAGCAAGCAAACACTCGCGCCGCGGCAGCCACGGCATCTAAGGCCCCTGTTTCGACAAGAGGCAGAAATTCCCGGATTTTAGCCTGAATTATCGGCTGCGCGAGAAATGCTTCAACCGCTCCCACGCGTAGCAAGCTCTCAAACCAGCGCGCGCTGCCTAGAACGTTCGCGGATGAGCTCACCGCTCGAAACGGATTCGGCGAACCTGTCAGCGATGGCGCGCCGAAGCTCGGAAAGCCCCGTACTCTCAAGGGCGCTCACTGCTAAAACCTGCGTTGGCCTGCCCTGCAGAGTCCCTAACGCCGATTCATACATGGCACGGGCTGCCTGCGCTTCTGGCTCCCCTGCCCCATCCGCTTTATTCACCACAAACAGATCTCCGACTTCGAGCAAACCGCGCTTGATGCCCGTCAGTTCGTCGCCGGCGCCGGCTAGCAACACCACCAGGCACACATCCACGATATCGCGGACTGCCTGCTCTCCTTGCCCCACACCCAGCGTCTCGATGATCACCGTGTCGAAACCCGCAGCTTCACACAGCCGTAGAGCTTCGCGCGTCCGCTCCGCCACGCCGCCCGCTGCGCTGCCTGACGGGCTCGGCCGAATGAAGGCGCGCGCATCGCTGAGCAACCCTGACATCCGCGTCTTGTCGCCCAAAATGCTGCCACCTGTGACCTGACTGGTGGGGTCGATCGCGAGCACGGCGATGCGTTGCCCTTCCGCGATCAGCAAGGCTCCGAGTTTGTCGATCAAGGTGCTTTTTCCCGCGCCTGGTGTCCCCGTGACGGCAAGCCTGAGCGCTGGAGGCTCGCGTTCTCGGACGGTTTCAAGCAGCCGCGCCGCACGAGCACGATCTTCGGGTCGAGCGCTTTCTACTAACGTTACGCCTTGTGCGAGCGCCCTTCGATCCCCTGCCGCGATCGATCGGCCGAGTGCCTCCTCAGGCCCCACGTCAACTGACTCCCGGGGGAGCGTGAGCTTCGAGCGCATCAAGAATCACTTTCGCTGATTCGGCGACGCGTGTGCCCGGGCCCAAGATAGCCCGAACTCCTGAAGCTATCAAAGCGGCATGATCCTGTTCGGGAATAATGCCACCACAGACTACCTCTATATTTCCAGCGCCGCGCAGCTGAAGCTCTCGCATCAGATCAACCACCAACGTGAGGTGTGCACCTGCCTGCGTGGACACGCCCACGACGTGAACATCGTTGTCCGCTGCCTGCGCAGCCGCTTCGGCGGGAGTTGAAAACAGCGGGCCAACATCCACATCAAAGCCCAGATCTGCCAGGCCAGCGGCGATCAGACGCGCCCCGCGATCGTGCCCATCCTGACCGAGCTTCACCACCAAAATTCTCGGCTGACGCCCATGCCGCGCCGCAAAGGCCTTCACCCGAGTGACGAGCGAGAGCCATTCAGGATCCTTCGAAAGGGGGGTACCGTACACGCCTGTGACCGTTGGAATGTGGGCCTGATAGCGCCCAAAAACCTGCTCAAGTGCCGAAGAAACTTCACCGACTGTAGCACGAACCCGCATGGCTTGGACGCTGAGCTCGAGCAGATTCTGTGCGGAACTCCGGGCGGCCTCGGTCAGAGCTGCGAGGGCTGAGAGCACATCCGCTGCATTTCGCTCGCGCTTGAGCTTTGAGAGGCGTTCAAGCTGCACTTTGCGCAACGCATGATTGTCGATGACGCGCACGGCGAGCGGCTCTTGCTCAGGGGCGCGGTAACAATTCACGCCGACCAAGAGTTCTTTGCCTTGATCGATCCTTGCTTGTCGCTCGGTCGCGGCGCGCTCAATCATTTGCTTAGGAAGCCCCCGCTCCACCGCGGCTCGCATGCCGCCCACGGCTTCGATTTGCTCCATCACGGACTTCGCCCGTTGGAGCAAGGCCTCGGTGAGCGCTTCGACGTAGTAAGAACCGCCGAGCGGATCGACCGTGCGCGTCAGGCCCGTTTCATGCTGCAGAATGAGCTGCGTGTTGCGCGCGATCCGGGCCGCCGTGTCGGTGGGCAAACTCACCGCTTCATCGTAGGCGTTGGTGTGCAGGCTCTGTGTCCCTCCGAGCACCGCGCCGAGAGCCTCGATCGTTGTGCGCACGATATTATTGAGCGGATCCCCCGAGGCCAAGCTCACACCCGATGTCTGACAGTGCGTTCTGAGCAGGAGCGAGCGTGGATCTTGAGGATTGAAGAGACGTTTGAGCTCGGTAGCCCACAGCTTGCGTGCAGCACGCAGCTTCGCCACTTCCATGAACAGATCCATGCCTATCGCAAAAAAGAACGAGAGCTGCGGCGCGAAACTATCGACGCTGAGGCCTTTGCTCAACGCCGCGCGCACATACTCGAGGCCGTCGGCCAGTGTGAAGGCGAGTTCCAAATCAGCTGGCGCACCAGCTTCGTGCATGTGATAGCCAGAAATAGAGATCGAATTGAAGTTGGGTAACTTCAAGCTCACGTACTCGATAATATCGCCCACGATGCGCAGCGAAGGCTCGGGCGGATAGATGTACGTATTTCTAACCATGAACTCTTTCAGAATGTCGTTCTGAATCGTTCCGCGGAGGCGCGCACTCGGCACCCCCGACTCTTCGGCAGCCACGATGAAGGCCGCCAAGATGGGCAAGACCGCACCATTCATGGTCATGGAGACGCTGATCTCGCCGAGATCAATGCCAGCGAAAAGCACTAGCATGTCCTCAACTGAATCGACCGCGACGCCCGCCTTGCCGACATCCCCCAGCACGCGCGGGTGATCGCTATCGTAACCACGGTGCGTTGGAAGATCGAAGGCCACGCTCAAGCCTCGCTGCCCACCTTTCAATGCTTCTTTGTAAAAGGCGTTGGATTCTGCGGCGCTCGAAAACCCAGCATATTGGCGGATTGTCCAAGCCTTTTCAGTGTACATCGTCGCATGTGGGCCACGCACATACGGGAAGACTCCCGGCAAGGTTTCGTCCGATAAAAGCTCGGCGACATCGTTCCGAGTGTAGAGCGGTTGAACCTCAATGCCTTCGCGGGTCAGCGTTCCGGAAGCTGGCTTCTTCGGCTCGCTCATTTCCGGCCTGTGCGCACCAACTCGGTGAGCGCGCTGGATGCCGCTTGTGCCAATGCGTCCGCGCGCCGGGTAACGGCATAGGCGTGCTCAAAGCGCGACAAGAGCACCAGAAGCACAACGCGCTGCCCAACTTTGACGGGGACCACGTACACTTCGGAAGTGGCGGCGCCCGGTAGAGCGGCGCGCAGCTCAGCGTGGGCGGCAGTATCGGGCAACGAACCGAAATAGGAGCCGCGCTCAGTTGCCGCGCTGAGCACACTCATTTCCTGAGTTGATATCGCCAACGAAGTCGGGGCGATACTCGGAATACTCGAGCGTTGAGCACGGTAGGCGCCTCCTTTGGCCGCGAATACAACGACATCGCAACCGAGCGGCACCGCTGCTCGAGTCAGCGCTTCGACGACCTCGGCTGGAGTGTGCGCCTTCCGAATGGCCTCCAGAGGTTCTGTTTGGATCGGTTTTCCAGGCGGTGAAGCTGGCAGTGCGGGTGGGGGCAACGAGCGTCGTACCAAGGGGAAGGTGGGATCGCTCTGGTGGCTGGCCGGCGGGATCCCGCGGGTTGTAACGGGTGGCTGAGAGCCCATCGCTTTCCGTGCAGAGTCCTCCGACAGCGGCATGCCAGGGGTGATGAAATCAGTGACGACTTCAAGACTCGCGGGCTTCAATGTCGCAGGCGCCGTACCAGCAAAAGCTGCCAACGCGCGGGTAACGGCCCCGTAGGGTGCTCGCAGGACCCGAACACTACTCCCCAAATGGAACGCGAACTCATGCGCGATATGTGCGTCGTAAGGATCGACAGCCGCTACATCCACCGTCCCCAAGCGCAAGTCTCGACGCACAGGAACTGCTAGCAACCGGTCGGCCATACCAGCTGGGAGTAATGCGAATAATTCGGGGACAATGCGAACCGTCGCGATGAGCGGAACTTCCGCGAGGTCCAGTTGGGCCACAACCTGAGCAACATAGGCACCCTGCTCAAGCGTTAGGAGCGCTTGCACTAAGCTCTCGCCGTTGGCGCTCGCCTGCATCAACCCAGCTTCCACGAAGCTTGACGGTACGGCGCGTCCACGGAGCAGGCGACGGGCCAACGAAAGGGTCACTGCAACATGCTAACTGGGGGCTCACCAAACTGTCTAACCGTGGGATTTACCAAGGTAAAACCCCCCTGTTCTCAAGAGTGCGGGATCTGAGAGCCGGGCCCAGGGTGGCACCCCGAGGAACCACCGCGAGCACTCTCAACGGGTGAACTGGAAGACCACTTCCGTGTGACGCACTAGCCCTATTTCGTCACGCGCCACTCGCTCAACCTCTGTCGGGTCTGTTTTGACGCGCCGCACTTGTTCCTGAAGCTGGGCAACTTCCCGCTCCAAACCCGAGATTTGTTCCGCAGCCGTCAGCTTTTCTTGGCGCAGCTGCCTAAGCCGCGGGAGGCCCGTGGGCGAAAGAATCATCACGGGCACGGCAATCGTTGCCGCAACCAACACGAACAACGGCAAAAATCTTTCCCTGAGCGGCCACTTGTTCACGCTCGGCGAGTAGCCAATCCGGGCAGCATGGGCCAACATTTTTGCTAAGCCGCGAAACGCTGCGCACGACAAGATTTACTGGAAACCGCCTACAATCGAGTATGATGCCGCGCCCCGGCCAAGGTGCCAGGGGATGAACCGCAAGCACCCTTCACACGGGATTACAAAAAATGACCTATTCGACGCTTCAAGCAGAGCTTGAGCGACTTTTCGAGCTCGACGAAATGTTGAACCTGAGCCGCGACCTGATGGGTCTCGCGCCCGACATCGTTGGTGGTGAAACGGCGACAGGCTCCTTCGCAGCAGCTCTCACGCGGTACTGTGCTGATAGCGACGCATTGGAAGCACTCTGCGATGCCATGCTTGCCACGAAACCTGGAGCCAGCCCGAAGCTCTTGGCTGTTGCCCAGGGTCGAACGAATCTCGTTTCAGAGCCAGAGCTTGGAAGCTCACTCGGTGGATACGTGCTGAAGAAGAAGCTGGGGCACAGCAGCGCCGCTGACACGTATTTAGCCAGCGAGGGGAGCGGAAGCTTCCGCGTGAAGGTGCTACGCAGGTCCGCAACGCGTGATCGTGCGGGCCTGAATCGCTTGCTCACGCTCAATCGTTTGATAGCTTCCTTGCACGAGCCCGGCTTGCCTCGCATCGTCGCGATTGAGAAGCTGGATGATCGCTTTTGCATTGTGCAGCGGGTAGTGGAAGGGCTCACACTCGCCGAAAAGCTGGCACAAGGGCCACTGAATCTCGGCGAAGCCCTGGCGGTCATTCGAGCGATCGCGTTTCCGCTGGCCTCATTGCACGAACGTCAGATCTGCCACGGGAATCTTAAGCCCGAGAATATCCTGTTGTTCGGGGATACTCCGACGACAAGCGCGCTACTGCTTGATGCCGGACTAGATCGCCTCATCGGCTTTGGTTACTATGTTAACGGCACGATAGAGGACCGCGGTTATTCGCACTCGCTCAGCACCGCTTCGCCCGAGCAGATCCGTGGCATCTCTTCAGATATCCGAAGTGACGTGTATGCACTCGGCGCCATCTTCTATCAAATCCTCGTCGGCGAACCCGTATTCAGCGGCCCGACAGCCTTCGAAGCGCTGCTAGGCCATCTTGAGAAGGCACCACCTGCGCCAAGCGCCAAAGCGAAAGCTATCGCTGTGGCGAGCCATGTGGACCAATTCATCTTGCGTCTGTTGTCGAAGAGGCCTGAAGATAGGCCGCGGTCTGCGAGTGAGGTCCTAGCAACTCTCGACGAACTGGACCGGGCCCGCTCACGCCGCAGCATCATCACCGAAGAGCAAATGGCTGAGCGCATCGAGGCTCTGATCGCAGTTCCTGAGAGCCGCGATGCCGCCCTCGCGTTGGAATCTACGCTCGACGACGGTGCGGATGCCGCACGCATCGCTGAAGCTTTCGCACAAGCTGCGGAGAGCTTGCTCAGCTCCCAGGATAGAGAGCCGAGGGAGGCCGCAAAGAGCCTTTTATACAGGGCAGCTCGGCTCTTTGAGCACGCCGCAAAAGAACCCGCACGTGCGGAAGCTGCGTATCAGAAAATTCTAACTCTCGATCCCCGCGACGATGGCGCACAGACGGCGCTCTCCGAACTTCAACGCAAATTGGGAAAGTACGACGAAGCCCTCGAGAGCCTCTTGGGGCGGGTCGAAAACGCCGACAGTCCGAGCGCACGCGCGCGACTACTGTCCGAAATGGCACAGATCTATCGGGATGAGTTGCACGATGTGGAGCAGGCGATTTTCGCCTACACGCAGGCATTTTGTGAAGCCCCGAGCGAAGCGCGATTTGCCGATCACATCGAGGAGCTCGCAGGCGATGACGCGCGTCTGTACAACGAAAGCTTATCCGCCATCGCGACAGCCGTCGGAGAACCGACACTTGACGCTGACGCTCGAGGGCTCCTCCTCAGCCGCGCCGGTTTCTGGTACCTCGACAAGGTTAAGGCCGATGATCACGCCTTGGGCTGCTTCCAGGACGCCGTAGCCATCAATCCCGCTAACTTGAAGGCGCTCTCGGGGATGGCTCGAATCTATCGACGCGCGAAGCAATGGCCTGAGCTCACACTCGTGCTCTCGCGTTCCGCCGACGCTGCCTCCACACCTTCGGAACGGCGAAATCTTAAGGCCGAGTGCGCACAGGTGTATGAAGTCCAACTGAACGATACAGCGCACGGCCGTGCGCTCTACGAGGAAGTGGTGAGCGAGGATCCAGCCCATGTTGTGGCCTCGTCGGCACTCATTCGCCTCACCGAGGGAGCCAAGGATTACAAGCGGCTCGCAGAACTCTTAACTGAACAGGCTCGAAGTCAACCGAACGAGGCCAAGCTTCGGACACTCTTGCGCCTGGGCGAGCTGTATGAAATTCAGCTAAATTCGGACGAACTGGCGATTGAGCGCTTTCGAGAAGTGCTGCAACTCGAAGCTGGCAACGGTGACGCCCTGCGTGGGCTTGATCGGATTTTCAGCCGCGCAGGTCGCTACCATGAGCTGCTAGAAAACTTGAAGACGCAGCTTTCAAAGGCCGCGACCCCTCGCCAAAAAATTGGCCTGCTCGAACGGCTGGCGGCTATCTACGACGAAGAGTTCCTGAATCACGCGGAAGCCGCTGAAACCTGGGAGCAGGTACTCAGCATTGACGAAACGCATGAGGAGGCTTTTATCGCCCTCGGGCGTCACTATCGCATGCTGGAGCGTTGGGAGGATGTCGCCGACATCTATGAGCGCCAGATTGGCCTCACCTCGATTTCCGGGCGCCGCATTGAACAACTGCTGGCTCTAGGCAGAATGCTGAATGAAGAACTCCACAGCGGGGCGCGAGCTAGCGAGGCCTATGAGCGAGTACTAACGATCGATCCGACCAACCAGACAGCACTTGAAGCGCTGGCCCGCTTGCGCGAAACCTCGGGTGACGCCGACGCCGCCCTTCAAGCCGTGCTGGCGCTCGCGGATAAGGCAAGCGAGCCGAAAGCGCGCGCTGAACAGCTGCTCCGCGCGGCCAAGCTCATGGAAACACGCCATGAATTGGACGCTCAAATCCTCTATCTCGAACAAGCACTCGAAGCTGCCAGCGATTTTACGCCCGCCTCCGACTTACTCGCGAGTGCTTACTTGAAGCGTGGCGACATCCACGCGGTATTGACTCTGCTCAATCGGCAACTCGACCACCGAGCGCTGGACCAAGAAAAGGGCGAGATTTCCGGAGAAATGGCGTGGCTCAGCTACTTTCATCTCAAGAACATGGCTGAGGCGGAACGGCTCGCCCACAAGGCCATCGGCTTTCAGAAAGACAACATCCGGGGTCAGGCCGTGTTGGGCCATTTGGCCTTCGATGCTGAGCGATTTCTCGAAGCCACCAATTTCTATCGCCCGATCGCCAGTCGGGCCGATCGGTTGCCAAGAAGTGAAGCCGTGACGATCCTGACGCGTTACGTGAACGCGCTCGGTCGGACTAACGCGAGCGAAGAGGCGGCTCCGATTATCGATAATTTGCGACGGATGGCACCGGACGACAGCACGGTTCTGAACCAAATTGCGCAGATCGCGGCTGAGCATGGCAACGCCAAGAAAGCTGTGGAGCTCTATCAGGACCTGCTCCAACGTTTTCAATCGGAGCTGGATGAAGGGGCTCTGGGCAAAGCCTACCTTTTCTATGGTCTTTCGCTCGGGCGAGAGGGGCGCGCAGAGGAGGCTGTTGCATCCTTCGCTAAGGCTGCCGATCTCGATTTCGCCAACGTGAAGGTGCTGGATGCTTGGGGGCAATCCTTGGAACAGCTTGGAGATTGGGAAGAGGCGATCCGGATCCGAAGCCGGCAACTCGATCTTCTCTCCGGAGACGCACGCACGGATCTGCTCACTCACATCGGAGACATTGCTGCGAAAAACCTGGGCGATCGCCCACGTGCGACGGGCCTCTTGGTGGCAGCGCTTGAGGAGCGTCCGGATGATCGGCGGCTTCTCACCAAGCTCATGCAGCTTTACAGCGAAGAAAAGGACTGGGGAAAGCTGGTGGATATCGTGATCCGGCTCGCGAGCTTCGTGGACGACGCCAAGCAAAAGGCCAAGTACCTGCAAACGGCAGCTATCGTGCTGCATAAGGAACTCAACGATTCGGAACGAGCGTTGGAGCTCTACGAACAGGTCATAGCGCTGGATCCGGAGCTGCATCGCTCGGAGCAAGAGGCTTTGGCCATCTGCCGTGCCAAAGGGGATTTCGCCAAGATTGAACGACTCCTCCGGCGCAGGCTCAAGACCGAATCCGACGACCACTCTGCGATGCTGGCCACCTTGCTTGAGCTCGGCGAACTCTACCAACAGAGCCTGAAAGATGTTTCGAAGGCGATTGACGCCTACGAAGCAGCCCGAACGCTGGCCCCCGACAACCGCGACCTCTTGCTCACCTTGAGCGATCTGTACGCGACCGATCTTGACAAATATTTCCAAAAAGCTCGCGAATGTCACGCCCAAATCCTGGTGGATGAGCCGCTGCGCCAGGAGTCCTACAAGGCACTCTGCCGGCTTTACACTCGCGCTAAGCATCCAGATGCGACGTGGTGTCTGTGTCAGGCGCTCACCGTCCTCAACTTCGCGGACGCTGACGAAGAACGCTTCTTTGCGCGAATGAAAGGCGAAAGTGCGATCGCTGCCCAGCGCGCGCTTGGCGATCCGGATTGGCTCGACTTGATGCATCCCAAAGCCGATCCTTTGCTCACGGCGCTCTTCGCGCTGATCGAGCCTGCGATCGTTGCGCGGCGAGGAAGTGACTTTGGAAGCCTTGGCTATGACGTCACTCACGTTCTCGATCTGGCCACTCACCCCGCAAGCCTCAGCCAAAATCTGCTGTACGCCGCCAGCGTACTCGGAATGGCACCCCCGCCCACTTTCGAAAATTCGGAAGAGCCTGGGGGCATGCTCTTCCTGCATGCGCGACAACCCGCGATTGTGCTGGGCTCTGCAGCGCTTGCCGCGGAATTGCCCGCACAGCCCGCCGCGTTTATTTCCGCGCGCCATCTCTGCTTCTTCCGGCCTGGGCTGTACGTGCGTCAGCTGGTGCCGACCGGTACTGGGCTGAAAGCCTGGCTCTTTGCCGCCATCCGCCTGATCGCGCCGAAGTTCCCGGTCGCAGCTGATCTTGAAGGTGCTGTGAATGAGGCGCAAACAGCGCTCGACACCGGCTTGCGGGGCCCTGCTCGTGATCAGCTAACCCGAGTCGTGAATAAGCTCCTCCAATCCGGTGGCTCACTCGATCTGAAGAATTGGGTGGCTGGCGTGGATCTCACCGCAGATCGCATTGGCTTTCTGCTCGCAGACGATCTCCAATCTTGTACTGAGATCATACGGGCCTCGGATGAATCTGTGAGCGGCGTAACGGCTATGGATCGATACCGGGAACTGATGATGTTTGCGGTGAGCGATCTCTATCTAAAGACACGCTTTGATCTCGGCGTAGCCTTAGAGCCTTGAAGCGACTCTGGGCGTCCGTTGGACGCGGCCAGGCCCGAAAGATCCCATAGCCGAACGCTCCCGTCATCACTCGCCGATGCCAAGAGCGAGCGTCCCGGAGCGAAGCGCACGGCTCGGATCGCTCCTTGGTGGTCAAGCAGCGAGGCTAGGAGCTGCCCGGAGTGAGCATCCCAAAGGAAGACCCCGTTACCCTCGCCGCCTGAGGCGACCCACCGACCATCGGGCGAAAATGCGGCCGCAAATACCCGCCCTGGCTGCTTAGCCAACGTCAACAGCTGTTGGCTGGTTTTCGCGTCCCAAATCAGGACGCGCCCATCGGCACCGGCACTCAGAAACCTGGAACTGTCTTCGGAGATATCAAGAGCGAGTGCCCAATCCGAATGGGCCTGAAACGGGGCCATCAGGCGCTGCGTGGCGGGATGAACATACTGGAGCTGCCCATCCAAGCGACCCAGAAGGAAACTCTGCTGAGGTTCGCTCCAGACCACAGCTGAGAGCCCACAGGGAAGCGTCTCCGAAAACACGAGAATACCCGAGCTTGCATCAAATACAGAAACGGATCCGTTCTTCCCCACCGTGGCCAAATATCGCCCATCCGACGAAAACGCACTGCCCCGAGTGCCCCCTGGGTGCCCAGCAAAAACCCGCAAAGGGAGCTTCGTGTCCAAATCCCAAAGCATGGTATCGCCACCCGTACCCCCAGCCGCCAACCAGCGGCGCTTGGGATCCAAGGAGAGCGTTCGCACCTCTGCTAAATCCACGGGCAAGCGCGTGGCGCAGCGATTCTCTCGAAGATCAAAGGCGCACACGCCGGTTTCTCGGAGACCACCGGCTAGCACTTGTCCGGTTCTATCAAATCGCAAGCTAAGAATATTGGACTGCTGAACGAGGCGCGTTGCGATGAGGGCTGGGCTCCGACGCCAACTGGAAAAAGTGCGTTCCGTGATGCTAACAATCCGAGCGTTATCCGGTGCAAATTGGAGCGCGCGCACCGGACCCGCGTCCGGCGGCAAGCTCAAGCCAAAGGCTGACTCCCGAAGGTCTACGACCCGAACACTCCTGTCGTCGCTTCCCAATGCAAAGAACCTACCATCGTTCGACCAATCGAGAGCACTCACCGCGCCCTCGCTCGGAATGCTGCGTGACGCCTCTTCGAGCGTCTTCATGTTCCACAGCTTGGCACTACGATCGCTGCTTCCAGTCGCGAGAAAGTGCCCATCGGGCGAAAAGCTCAAAGCAACGATGCTCCCGGAATGTGGCATGAACTGACGCTTGCGCCGAGTATCAAGTGAGAGCAGTAGCAGATCTCCCCGTTTGCCTCCGATTGCCAGCGTCTGCGCGTCTGGAGAGAATCCAAGTGCAGATACATCAGGCTGAGCTTTGGCCTTCAGGCTGTAGCTCGCTCGTTCTAAATCCAGAACGAGAATCTGCCCCGCACTCGTTGCAAGGGCGATCGAGCGCCCGTCCGCTGCCAGCGCTGATCGCAGTGGCGCGCCCATTTTTGCGGACATTGGAGGTAAGCTCCGCACCTTCCCGTCTCTGATTTCCTCGATCAAGCCGCCACGGGAAATAAGTAGTACACCCGATTTCGGCAGCGCGTGCACCAAGATTGGATCGGCTAAGCCTACGTTGCTTTTCCATTCCAGAGCTCCGGTGAAAGTATTCCAAATTTCAATTTGAGGCGGCGCGAGGCAGGCGACACGCAACGCTTCGTTATCGACCGAGACTTGAGTACAAGCCTGAGAAAATTTGCCCTGAAGTTCCAGCTCCGCGCTGGGCAGATTGGCTCCGGCAATCACGATTCCACGTGCTTGGGGATCTTCCTGAATGGCGAGCGCTTCTTCCGCTAGATTTTCCGCCGATACGCTGTCGCCGCGCCGTGCGGAAGCCGTCGCTTTCTCAACCAGCAGCGAAGCCAAGGTCATTTGCGCCAGGTGCGCACTGCGCGCGGCGTTTTTCGCGCTTTGCTGAGCGGTTTGCTCAGCTAGCAGCGCCGTATCACGCGCTCGAACGAGCTTGAGCTGATACACGACGCCAAATGTGAGCAGGGAAATAAGCGCTGCCGCCGCAACACCAAAGGCTGCCCGATGTTTGCGCACTAAACGCGCAATACTCTCCGCTATCGAATAACTATGGGCCTCCACCCGAGCTCCCGAGAGATACGATTCAATATCGCGCAATAGCTCAGCCGCAGACGCATAGCGTTCATCCAGATCTCGACACATCGCTCTCCGGGTGATCGCATCAAGCTCCGCTGGAACCTCGGGAACCTCTTCCTTCAGCTTGGGCAATGCACCACTCAGTACCCGGGCAATGATCTGCTTCGGACCGGGGCCATCAAAGGGAGGATGTCCCGAAATGATTGTAAACAGCACCGCACCCAACGACCAAACATCGGTTCGCTCATCCAATTCATCGACCTGCCCAAGCGCCTGTTCCGGGCTCATGAAGGCAGGCGTCCCGAATATGGTTCCGGCAAGTGTGCGCAAGGCTCCCCCGCGGACCGGATCGAGAGCGCGCTCAGGCGGAGACAAAGAGATCGCTCGCCCACTCAGGCTTGCCCTCTCGGAAGCCAAAGAGGCAGATCCCGGCAGCGCCTCGGCGTCTGTGACCTTAGCCAGCCCCCAATCGAGTACGATCGTCTCACCAAACTGCCCGATCATAATATTATCCGGCTTGATGTCGCGGTGAATCACGCCACGACTGTGAGCGTAGGCGACAGCCTGGCACGCTCCGCGAAAGTGATTCATGAGATGTAGACGCGCTCCCAAGCTCGGACACTCTTCGATGGCAACTGCCAGTGTCCGACCTTGGATCACTGGCATTGTGTAGTAGAGGGTGCCATCTGGTCGTTTTCCGAGTTCGTGAACACCGATGATATTCGGGTGCTCGAGCTGGCCTGTGATCCGCGCCTCACGCACGAAACGCAGCTCCGTTTGTTGCCGCCACTCCCCCAGAACTATTCCGTTAGACTCCTGGAGAAGTTCCTTCACCGCGACTCTACGATTCAGATGGCGATCGCTAGCAATGTAGACGCGCCCGATCCCACCTCGCCCCACTTCAAACGAGGCTGCGTAGCGATGCGGCTGCTCCGGCGTGAGCGAATCTGGAGCCGACCCAACTCGGTCATCCTGGAAGCGAATTTCAGGAGTCTGAGGGAGCGGCAACTCAAGCAGATCGTTCTGAACTTGGAGAGCCGCGCCGTCGCTTAGCCGGACTGTTGCGTGCCCGCGAGGTGTCGCACCCGGGGCGTCGGATCGAGGCTCGCCACCCAATCGACGCAGTAGCTTCTCATCTGCTCCAGATCCCACCCACTCTTCACGTCACATTCAGGAATTTCCCTTAGCTACCCCCGCAAAAATTGGCATATTTAGGGCTTCGCAGGCGCGGCGCTCGGGCTTGGAGCGCGACCATGCCCAGCCATCGCATTGGCGTCAGCCTGGGTGGTGGGCTTGCTCAAGAGACCCAGTAGCCGAAAACCATATCCTCCGGTGCGCGGATTTTTCGCGCGCCGACTCTGCGGATCCAAATCGAAGACACCTGGAACATTTGACTTCGGATCACCGAATAAGCCTCGGGTCATGTCGTTCCTCGATTTGTAGCTATCCGCGAACTTGAATTCGAGCTGAATGTTGACGGTGCTCTGGCCGAAAGGCTCGCGCAAATCGATGGTGCCTTGAGCATCGAGGTCGAGCTCACCGCCGGCGATACTGAACTTCTGGAACGTGAGCTTGCCTTTCTTGATTTCGGCCTCAATCTCGAGATTACCAGCCGTTAAAGTTGGGAGTGCAATCGTACCGCGGATCTTCGCCTTGCCATCCCCAACCACGATACCTGCGGCTGTTAGTCGCAACGAGCCCTCTGCTTTGCTGAGATCGTATTCCGGAGCGACCAACTCCACGCGACCATTAACCTGGCCCTTGAGCGGCAATTCGATGATATCCGTGAGGAAAGGTAACTTTCCAAGCTCGACATCATCTAAATTCAACGTCACGACACGCTCACCTGTAGAATCCTCGAGGTTTCCACTCAGGTCACCGCCGAAGGCCTCAGCGCCAAATTTAACCGACTTGGTCCCAAACAGCGCGGAGAGCACTCCGAAAGTCGCGTGTGCGTGCTCTACTGTCGTGGTATCGGGGAGCGCCGGTTTCCCCTCTGGCGTTAGCTTGGGTGTCAGCGAGATCAACCGCAGCCCTTCTGCTTCCACGCCGAAGGAGAAGAGCCCATAGGAACTCATGTCATCGACTTCGAGACGCATCGGCTTTGGACCTGTTTGCGTCTTGTTAAATTCGCTCACCAGCGTGCGCTTCAGCCTCTCGTACGGAAAGAGCACCCTAAAGAAGAAAGTGAGACAAAATAGATAGAAAAGGGGATAACCCACCCAGCGGAGGATCCGCTTGTGACGCGCTGAAAGGTTTGAAAGACGCTCAAGCCACTTCGTCATGCGATATTCCAATTCTACTGGGCGTCAGTGTCGGCAGGAGTGTTCCCGTTTGGCTTTTTGAGAGCCAATTTCCGCTCGAAGGCGCTCACCGTCATCTGTATGTCGTAAGAATCCTCTTCCGCTCCTCGCTTGTTGATGATCAGCCGGGAAATGGACACTGGGTGAGGAGACAGCGCGATGCTCTCCATGAATTTCACCGAGTTGTACATGCTCACTTTTCGAAGCGTGATGTTGGTGAGATGTTCTTCGTATTTCTTGCCATGGGCCTTGACATCTGCGTCTTGGATCTCAGGGATGTCAAGCTCGCTGCCTTTGGCGAGGCCCGCAAGGAAGCTGGAGAGCGGCGGGGCGGGGCGAGAGTAGCGGTCCAGAATCGCCTTACGAGCAGCCGTCACCTCCGCAATCCGGGCACGGCTACTCTGGATCTCCCCGATCGTATCCCGCAGTTGGGCAACGGCTTCCCGCTTGTTGGCAACCTGCGCCCAGACAAGCCCCGGTAGCAGCACCAGCACCCCCACCACAAGGAAAGCGCCCAACGCGAGAAGCAGCTGCCGTTCGCGTGGCTCCAATTGGTCTAACTTATCGTTGAGGCTCATGGTCTCTCCGCTCCCCCTGGTTCTTTGGTATCAGTGGCCGATTTTTCAGCGTCTGTGGCTGGTTTTTTAGGCTTTTTCTTGGCGCCTTCCTCGGGACATTTCACATCAAACTCGAGCACATACTTCTTGCGATCGCTGTTCACGGCCTGCGTGATCTTCACAACATTCGCGTCTTTGATACAGCGGTGTTCTTTCACACCCGCCAAGATGCGCTGGGCTTCGTCTGCCGTGCCAAGAATGCCGTTAATCCGCACGTGTCCGCGCTGCATATCGAAAGATTCAATATCGTGCGTGATGCTGCTCGGGATATCCTTAGAGATCTCAATTAATACATCGTAGGCGTCCATCATGGGCAGTGGATCCAACTCTTCTTGTTCCCGAGCCTTTGCCAAGAGCCCCAACGCATCATCGACATCTTCCGCCTCTCGACCCAACACCTCAGTCGAAACTTTCGCGAGGCTATCTGTCAACTTCGTCTTCTCAAGCGAGAGTGCGTACAGATTGGCAGCCATCGAAAACAGGAAGCTGACGACAATCGCAATCGCAAAGCCGACCAGCAGCGGGATCTTCTCTATCAGAAACCCGTAACCGCGCTGAAATGAAAGTGATCCGCGCCGCAGATCAAAATCACGCGGCCGCCCTACAAGCCCGAGCGCCGCTCCGATCGCCTTGGCAAAACGGGGAACCGAATCACTCACTTCCGGCGCCAAATTCTGAAAAGACAATGGTGGCAACGGCGTAACCGGAGTCCCGAGCGTTCCTGATAAATACTCTGCCGCTAGCGGTGTTGCCGCTCCACTCCCACTCAGATACACCTGCTCAACGCGCGCACCGCCTTGACCAGCCCAAGCCAGAAACGTCTGCCGCAGCTCGGCAGACAATTGGCTCGCCGTTTCAGGTAAACCACTGACTCCTCGCGAAAGAGTGCGCAGCCAACGCACCTCGCCGTCAGCAACAATCACCACTTCGCTCTGCACAAAGCCCAAATCCACAAGAGCATACGGCCCAGGCTGCTTCAGAACATCTGCCATTCCGATCAGGTTCGCTAGGCTTGCAGCGCCGCAGCCCACCCGTTCGGGCTCGCGCCCTAGGCCCTGGGCTAAGAGGTCAATGAAGCGACGCACCTGCTCCGTGCGCGCACAAACCGCAAGCACCGAGACGCCGTCTGAAGCATCTGTTTTCAACAAGTGATAATCATACACGAGCTCATCGATGTCGATCGGCACCATCGATTCAATCTCATACGGCAATACTTCGGTGAGCTGCTTCAGCGCTGTCTTCGGCAAATTGAGCCGATGCACCAACACTTCGGTGCCGTTCATGGAAGCCGCAACTGCTTCCCCGTGTTGCAGCATTGGCACGGCGATAAGCTTCAGCGCCTCCTCCAACGAACCGGCGACATCGGTCGAGATTTCTCGCATCTGCTCGATCACCACGCGCCGCGCGTTGACTTGCAAGAGCACGGCCCGCACAAGCGATCCTTCGATATCTATGCCAACTACTCTAGCCATCAGTCCACCTTGTAATAGATCACAGTGCCCGCAGGATTGGGGCGAAAAAGGTTGGTCAATGCGTCCGGGCTTGCGCCTGCTGGGAGTTGGACACTCGGTACAGGTGGCGCGCCTGGGGTGCTGGAGGTTGAAGGAGAGCTCCCGGGCGTGTTCGGCTGAAGGGTGGCAGCGCCGATCAGCGGTGCCTTCCTAAAATCGACCACCGCTTGAATACGACGTCGCGTTTCCCGCTTGCCAGTCTCAAGTACTCCGGTGGCGTAGATGCTGAACACCTTGCTCGTGGTGGTCACCAGCTTCTCGATCTCACCCTTGAACTTCACTGTGGGCAATCCGAGCGTATCTTTTAGCTTGGCGAAGATCGAACTCTTACTCTGCCCCTCCATCGTACGCCGGAAATCGGACGGCGACGCAAAGAGTGGCGCGCCTCCACTCACCGCGCGCACCATGCCAATCAGGCTGAGGAAGCTGGCCGCCTGCACTGGGTCCGTGCAAACAGCCTGATCTTGCTCAGCATTCGAACAGATAAGAGCCAAGATCACCTGTGCATTGGCGGAATTGACATTGATGCGCTCGTCTGTCCAGACCGTGAACACTCGCTTCTGCGGATCATCAGGATCGGGTTCGACAAATTTAGACCAGAAAGCATCGCCCACGCCTCGCACCATTCGCAGCTCTTCGAGGGTGTCGAAGGCAGCGTTCTTGCGCTGATAAGGACGCTTTAACTGACTGTAATAATCGAGCTCGGGACCCCCCGCTTGCGCAGTAGTAGCGGTGGGATCGCAGGGGTGGGCGTCTTGATTCGGATCGGTAAAATCAATGATCTCCCCGCAGACGCTGCGGCGGTCTGAAAAGTTACCATCGAGATCCCGATTGCCAAAAAGCAAATCAAATTGTTCGCCCGCCATCACGCTCGAGAGCTGCGAGGCCAGCCATTCCTGCTGAAATATGCCGCCACCTGCTGGCATATTGACATTGATTTTGGACTCCTCTTCCACCACCTGAACTTCAAAACGCGCCCCCTGCAAGCCCAGCTTGTGCTCCTTTGGGTCCCCGAAGACAACGCCGGCAAACGCCGCAAAACTCTCACGACCGATATCGTCGTTGAAGGCACCCAAGACTTGGTCGGTGAAATTCCATACCGGGATCTGCGGAGCCGGTTGCTGCAACATCGCGAAGACGGGCGCTAAAGACACACGAATGCTGGGCTCGCTCGCGATCAGCAGCCGTGTGAGATTGATGCCACTTCGGGCCGCGTACTCCGCCTTCAGGGCGTCGCGTTTGGTGAGCGCGCTTCCGAGATCGGTTGAAACTTCCGTCTGAAACTCCGTGAGCATCAACGTGAGCATGGTCAAAGACGCCAATACCAAGATGAGCGCCACGCCTCGCCGACGCAACCGACCACGCCGCGACTTCAGATACTCTGCAAAAAAACACCGGAGCCGCTGCATGTTACGTCCCACCGTTAAAGTCCGCAGTGAACTTGAGCGGCTGCGGAATCATCAACTCAAACTTGGTGATAAAACGCAGATCCTCCCGAGCGCCGCCAGATTCTTTCTTCTGGCCATCGTGGAGGACAAGGAGAACGCGCACCTGATGCGGGAGACGGAAGCCCACGCCGGTTGCCTGGCGCGTGTCCCATTCCTCGGTCCAGAGACCCGTGAGGGGATCGAGATACTGCAGATCCAAGAGACCCACGTCGGTGGCGAGCACTTCCACCCGCCCACCGTGCTCGGGATCGGTATCGAGCATCGGATCGACGCGCCGAACCAGATCGATAGCATCGCTCTTCGGATCCTTAGAGCCGAAATAGGAAATCTCCGCCTGATCGGATTCATGCACGTCCGTGTCGAGACGGCGATACGCGAGCGTAGCAAAATCCAAGCGGTCGATCGGCGTCCCCGTTTTGGCAATGAAGGCGGTGATGCGCGAAGGAGCGACGTTATTCACCGGAACATTCCCCGACAAAAAAGCACTCTGCAAATCTCGCACGATAATCGACATCGCAACGCGCCCCTCACGGTAGCGGTCCGTCACCCTGAGCACGCCATCGCGGCTGCGCTTCATACCCGCAAAGGCTGAGTAGACCAACGTCGTGATCATCGTGAGCACGGCAATCGCGATCATCAACTCCACCAAGGTGAAGCCACGCTTGTTCCGAAAACAATTCATCAACGCACCAACCCAGGCTGCAATGGGGGAGCGCTCGACCCGGGTTGCGATCCCGAAGCACTCGACCCCGGTTGCCCTTCGATCTCGCCCTCAAAACCGCCCTTTTGTGGGTCAGTGAAGTATTGGCTGACAGACAGATCGCGATCCAGCCGACCTTCCTTCCACTTCACCGTCACCGTGATCTTTCGGATGCTCGCCTCAAGCTGAGGCTTCAGGGTTGGGTACACAAACCCAAAGAGCATCTGTGCCATACCCTGCATTCCGCCGGTGGATTCCCCCACTTGAGACGTGAGCGATTCAAGGCTCGGCTTCTCTCCGAGTGATGCGCCCTGGGAGCGTTGAATATCTGCGAGTACCCCGAGGGGGCCGAGCCCCTGAGACGACGAGTTGCCGGTGGCACTGGGTGCGGCGCCGGGACCCCCATTAACACTGTCCGTTGAGGAAAGCTCTGGAAGCTTAACGCGATCGACCGTCCATTCGCAGGTGTAAGTGCTTTGCTCTTCCTCTTCGCAACAGGATCCGTCGTAGGATTCATCGCTGATCGGGAACCCCATCTGCACCAGGTGCAGCTCTTCCTCGGTCATCTTGCAGCGCGCCAAATCCGTAGCAATGCTCATATGTTCCGCGCGCTGAGCACTGGAAAAAGCGCCAGTTTGTGCGCCTAAGATGCCGGTAAGGCCCAAGCCGAGAATGGCCACAGCGACCAACACTTCCAGTAAGGTGAAGCCAAGGTTCTTCACTCTTCCTGCCTTTCGCTGAATTGCCCATCAGCATTTGACTCCGGCAAGTCCAGAAAGCCACTCTCAATCTTCGCCCGCCCCGTGAGCGCACTCAGCATCACTGTGAGCCCTGAATCGGTACGTTCGCGTTTCAGTTGAATACTCGCGCGCTCCGTCTCGCCACCGGGCCAAAAATAGATAGCGACGCGCCCGCGCGTGCGCGGCTCAGGATCGCGAGCCACCTGCACCTGACGAAATAAGATCCCTTTGCCCAGAAACTTACCGCTGCCCTCCTTTTCGTCGCCGAGATCGCCAGCGAATTTAGGGGATGGTGTGAAGCGCGCGTGCGGCGCAACCGACTCTTCACCCGTGGTGGCGCGTGCCGCTTCCTCACGAGCAGCACCTTCAAGCTTGGTAGCGAGATCTTCACCTGGGAAGTCTTCTTTGCCGCGAATTCGGGTGACTTGGCGTGAGGCAGATTCCTGCAAATCCACCCGAGCATTGTCAAGATCGAGCACCAAGCGCACCGGCCGCCCAATCGCACTTGCCCGCGACTGAGCCAAGCGTGTAGCGCTGATGAGCAACGTCGCCGCCATACGCAAACGACTTGAACCCATCATTCCAGAGCCAAACATGACCGAACCCGTCAAGAGTGCAATCAACGCCACCACGATCAATAGCTCGACAAGGGTGACCCCCCGTTTCGAGTTTTTTGATCGCAGTGCAGATGCCATGTTTCACCCGGGACGCGCTTTCTACTTCTCGGCGGGCTCCTCGGGCGCTGTGGGCTTCGGCACCGTGATATCATCAGGCGACCCGCTCTTTTTATCAGGACCGGCGCAGGTGACCGTGACCTCGTCGTTTTCGCAGCTGATCTTGTAGCTATTTCCCCAGGGATCCGCGGTATTTGCACCCTTGTCTAACAGCTTCTCAGCAACCAGCTGGCTCACGGTTGGACACTCCGAATTGGAGGTCTGAAACGCGGCCACCGCCTGACGAATCACTTGAGCGCCTGAAATCGCAGTCTTCACCTGTGCTTCTTTGAACTTCGGAAGCGCAACGAGTGCCACACCGCTCGCCACCATCGCCAGAATCGCGACCACGATGATCACCTCCACCAGCGTAACGCCACGCTGTGCAACACTCAGCTTTCGCCGAACTGATACCCGTTTAACCGCTATTGAATAGTCTTTCATAATTTCCTCACTTGATTCGATCCAATCCCTCAGGCTCACCATCAGGCCCGTCACTCATCAGCTCATACGCCTGCTCGTCTCGGCCAGGGCACACGAACCGAAACGAGCGACCCCAAGCGTCCTTGGGTTCGCTTTCGAGCTTGGTATATTCCAAGGTCGCCGAAAGCGAGGGCGGGCAGGCACCCCCATGATCCGCGATATACGCCTCCACCGCCTGGCGTAAGGTAAAAAGCGCTGCGCGCGTTTGCCGCAGACCGGAATCGCGCCGCTCCCGCGACGCTATCAGCAGCACCAACCCGACGCAGAGACCCAAAAATAGCACCGGGCGAACCCGCCCGACCCCAAACCAACGCCTGAGGCCGCCGCGCCCTTCCCAAGGGAAAAATATTCTTCGTTCAGCACCCCGGGAACGCCTGGCCATCATTGCACCAGCTCATTCATTTGGATGAGCGGCATCAAGATCGCCATCGCGATAAACCCCACGATGCCACCCATCACAATGATCATGAGCGGCTCAAGCAAACTTGTCAGCGTGGTGACGCGGGTTTCAACGTCGGCTTCGTAGGCACGGCTCACATTCTCCAACATTTGTTCGAGCTGCCCACTCCGCTCCCCCACGGCAATCATATGCACCACCATGGGTGGAAACCATTTGCTGCGTCTGAGCGGCTCCGCGATGCTCTGGCCCTCGCGGATCGAAGCGGTGGCTTCCGCGATGACACCCTCCAGCCGTGTATTGCCTAAGACGTTGCGACCGATCTCCATCGCCTTCAGAAGCGGCACGCCGCTCTGCAGAAGCGTTGCTAGGGTGCGTGAAAACCGCGCGACCCCGACCAGGAGATTGAGCTTGCCAAAAATCGGCGCCACCAAGAGGAAGGTGTCCCACTTCAAGCGCCCCGCCGGCTTCGATTTCCAGCGCCGAAACCAATAGAAGCTCCCGCCCCCGACCAACAATAACAACCACCAATAACCCGAAATAATGTTGGAAACGAGAATCAAGAGGCCCGTGTACCAAGGCAAGGCTTGGCCCAAGCTGTCAAAAATCGCCGTGACTTTGGGCACCACGAACGCCATCAAGAGCCCGACGATGAGCGTCCCAAACACGCCCATCGCCGCAGGATAAACCAGGGCCGAGGACACCTTACCCTGAAGCCGGGATTGATTCTCGATAAAGTCCGCAAGGCGTTCGAGCACGACTTCGAGGGTGCCCGAAGCTTCGCCCGCTGCCACCATGTTAATATAGAGCGGCGGAAATACTTTTGGATGTGCTTCGAGGCTCTTAGAGAAGCTCGTTCCTTCGTTCAGATCCTCGCGCACTTCGGTCAAAACCTTAACCAACAGTTCCTTTTCGACCTGTTCGGTGAGCGCACCGATGGACTCCACGAGTGGGATCCCGGCGCGCACCAACGTTGCCAATTGCCGCGTGAGCACTGCCAACTCGGACACCTTGACGCGTCGAAACGGAGCCAACCAATCGACTTGCCGCTTTTGCTTGGTGGATTTGTCGCCGCCTTCAGTGGCTGCGGTCAACAAGATCCCGTCGCGGCGCAAGAGCCCGCGCAACGCTTTCGGATTGTCCGCATCGCGATAGCCCTTCGCGGCCTTACCGGAATCCGCGTAGATGCCCTTAAATTCGTAGACCGCCATCTCGGACCTCACTCGTCAACGACGATGTCCTCCTGGGTAGCGGCGACCACTTCTTCCACGCTCGTAACACCTAAGAGCGCCTTGCGTGCCCCATCATCCCGCAGCGAATCCATGCCTTGTGCCTGAGCCGCACGCTTGATGGCTTGAGCATCAGCGCTCGACAAGATCAGCGCACCCACCGCGTCATCGACCATCAACAGCTCGTAAATGCCGAGGCGCCCGGAAAAGCCTTTTTGATCGCAACGATCGCAGCCGCGCGGACGATACAACGTGGGGGGCGTGGCTTCCCTCCAGCCAACCGGATCGTAAGTCACGCCGTGCACCGTGTAGCGCGAAGAAACACGCCGCGTGTCCCTGAGGCGCGTGCGTTCAGGATCGATGCCGAGCTGTTTCAACTCAAACGGCGTCGCCGGGTAGGCCTCCTTACAATGCTCACACAACAACCGCACCAAGCGCTGTGCCAAGATCCCCGCCACCGTGGAACGCACCAAAAACGGTTCAATATCCATCTCCACCAACCGTGTGACGGCCCCTGCAGCGTCATTGGTGTGAATCGTCGACAGCACCAGATGGCCCGTCATGCTCGCGTGAATGGCGATCTCGGCCGTTTCCCGGTCACGAATTTCACCCACCATGATCACGTCGGGATCTTGGCGCAAAAAGGAGCGCAACGCGTTGGCGAAGGTGAGCCCGATTTTGGGCTGAACGGGCACTTGATGAATGCCGCCGATCTCGTACTCCACCGGATCTTCAGCAGTGAGGATATTGATCTTCGGATCGTTGATCTTATTCAGGCACGCGTAGAGCGTCGTGGTCTTGCCGCTACCCGTGGGCCCCGTCACCAGGATGATCCCGTTGGGCTTGTGGACCAGCTCATCCATGAGCATGTAATCGCGCTCAGCGAACCCGAGCTCGCTCAAGCTCAGCAGAATATTCGTCTTGTGCAACAGGCGCATCACGATGCGTTCGTGGTCACGACTCGTCGGGATGGTGGAAACGCGCACATCGATGCTGCGACCGGCAATCTTAAGTGAGATACGCCCATCCTGGGGTAGGCGTTTTTCGGCGATATTCAGGCCTGCCATGATCTTCACACGCGCCAAGACGGCGCTCATGAACTGGCGACTCGCGCGCTTCGCGACATAGAGCTGGCCATCAATACGATACCGAACCAGAACTTCTTTCTCCTCCGGCTCGATATGAATGTCGCTCGCTCGCTCCTTCACGGCCTGCGAGAACAGCGCGTTCACCCAGCGAATGATCGGAGCATCGTCATCGGAATCGAGAATATCGATCTGCGCATCATCAACCAGTGAGTCATCGCTGGCGAGCTCACTCATCGTATCTTGGCGCTCGTAGACTCGATTGATGGCGTCCGTGACCAGCGCTGGCGAAGCTACGTGCACAGAAAGCGGCTTGCCAAATGTGGCCCGAATATCATCCAGCCCACTCACATCCAAGGGGTCGGCGCACACCACGAGCACTCTGTCCGGAAGCTCATCGAGCACCAGCACTCGATGGCTCTTGGCATACGTAATGGGCAACTTGGTGGCGACGTGAACCTGAACTTGGTCAGCCTCGATCTTCTCAAGAAACGGTAAGCCACACTCTTCGGCCAGGGCCGCTGCAATCCGGCTACCAGATGCCGCTTGATTCTGAACAATGATGTCTAAAAGCTGCGCATTTTTCTCTATTTGCTGGGCGTAAAGCGGCTCCATAGCATCGCTTGAGAGCACACCAT
>JBBRRP010000093.1:0-24891 GCA_038246305.1 Polyangiales bacterium
CGCAGAGCCTGCAACCCAGAGCTTGCTACCACCCGGATACTTTTAGCGCGCTCAAGTCTTGGCATCAGGCCCTGCACGTTTTTGCCGTCGAGCCGCAAAGCTTTCGCTTTCGCCTGAAACTTGAGAGCAGCTTACCCGCTCAATTGAAAGCACGCGCCCAACTCCTCTTCTCCGACGAAGCCCTTCAATGTGGCCTACGTACAGCACTCCAACAACGCAAGACCCCTGAACAGCGACTCCAGCACATCTTCAGTTGGTTCGACGGGCTCGCAACCCAGCGTTTACTACGCCAACTGAATGCCTCTTGTCCGGCCATTGGCTGGCGCGAAACGCTCAGCCGAGCTCCCTTTATCGACGTGCCTTCCGACGCACTCAGCGTGGCCCAGGTCCGTGATCACCTGATTGCCCAAGAACGCCAACTTCCGCCAAGGACCGGCCCCAGTTGCCTCCACAAGGTAGATTGAGCTAGCCCGCGCCCCGCGCCGACATGAGCCAGCTACTTGACGTTGGGCAATTTTGGCGTCAGCGTGGTGCGCTGGAGAGGGAATTGAGCCTGGCGTTCGCGGAACACCGCGAGCAGCCCGTCGAGCAGCGTTTCGTCCCGACGCAGGATCGCAATCCGCAAAAGCCCGGCTTGAGGGTGGGAAACAGGGAGCGATGCAAGGAATATCCGGGCGTTGGCCAGCTTGCGCGTGACGCGATCGGCATGCTCCCCCAGCTCTTCAACGTCACTCCGCTTCGACGGCGGCAACGAGCCATCGGGGCGACGCACCCGAACCCGCGTCGCGTCCGTTCCGTCGCCAGGTTCGCGCGCCTCGGTCGCGGGCACTTGGGGAGGAGGAGGGGTCGAGGGGCTTACGTTCGTCATGGTGGCTACCAGCTTCCGGGTCCAGGCGCTCTTCGCACAATAACACTTCCCCCGTAAGATTCATTCCACCTCAAACTATTTCCCACAATACTCGCACAGAACCGGTGAAACCGGGCTTAAGTGGGGTTCAATCTGAACGCGCGCCGAGTTCTACAATGTCGCAGCTTCTCGCCTGTCACCCTGCATCACCAGACACTCGCCATTTCATCGGAACACGGCCTGAAGAGCCACCTTCATTGGTAACCTGTAATCGTGAATAGACCCATTCGACATGCCTGCTGACGCATTGCCACCCTCATCACTTTGGAAGATCGAACGGCTGGTTCCGGGGGGCCGTGGGCTTGCGCACTTGTCTGACGGGCGCATTGGGTTCGCGGGCGGAGTGGTGGCAGGGGATTCGATTACTGTCCTCCAATCCAAGAACCATCGGCAATTTGTCGAGGCGCTGGCCTGGGAGATCACCGAGGCGTCGAAGCAGCGGGCACAACCTGAGTGCCCGCACTTTGAGCGCTGCGGCGGGTGCGATTGGATGCAGCTCCGTCGGAGCGCAGAGCTTGAAGCCAAGCGCACGTTGCTAACAGACGCTCTTACTCGCGTCGGCAAGCTCACGGCGTTACCAGAGATTCAGCTCATATCGGACACCGAAACCCTAGGCTACCGGAACCGACAGCGTTTTCATGTCAGCGAAACAGGAAGGATCGGGCTCTTTGCCGAAAACTCCCACACTCTTGTCGAAGTGACCGAGTGTCCCGTTTCGCACCGAGAAGTCGTCCGAGGGCTGAGGTTCTTGCGCGAGGCGCTGACAAGCCACCCCAAAGTTGGCAAGTGGCTCTCCGAGGTGGAAGTTCGATACTCACCGCTGCCACCAAACCTTGCCGCTCGCTTGGTCCTGCGTCGTGCAGGCTTCAAGCCGGAATTGACCCGCAGGTTCGTGCGGCTTCTGGAAAAGGAGTTTGCTCTCGTGACGCTCGGCAAGTATCGCGCGGCGGAAGCGCAGCGCTGGCCGCTCAGCGCTACGCTTGAGGTCTTGGTTCCTCCGGCCGCTTTTGTGCAGGTCAACCCGAGTATCAACCAGAAGCTCGTGGCGACTGTCGTGGAGGGCGCGCGCGCACGCGGAGCCGAACGCTTTTTGGACCTCTATGCAGGCGCGGGGAATTTTGCGATCCCTCTATGCGCTTCGGGACTGAGCGGCGTCGCGTTGGAACACTCAGCGCCGGCGATCGCCGCGGCAGTACGGCAGACCGCCGAGCTCAAGCTAGAAGGGCGGCTCGCGTGCGTTGCGGGAGATGTGGCATTGAGCCTGGAGGCAATCAAGCGAAGGTCAAAACCCGAAGGTGAAGGTGGTGGCGCTACTACGGCTTTCGATCTGATCGTCCTGGATCCACCACGCGAGGGTGCCAAGGCGATTCTACCAGCACTCGTGAACCTAGGCTGTGAGCACATCGCGTATTTGGCCTGCGATCCGGTAGCATTGGCCCGGGATCTGAAAACTCTAATCGCTTCAGGTTATCAACTAACAGATCTCACGATCTTCGACATGTTTCCGCGCACTCATCATTTCGAATCGTTAGCGTGGCTCGCCCGCGTCCCGCGGCCGCCCTTGCCTGAAGCTCGCGCCTGATCGACGCAGAGCGCCGCGCAGGCTTCGCTGCACACGTTGCAAAGCCAGCCCAAATTTTGCCTGCTCCTTGGGGGTCAACAGCTTGCCCAGCTCAGCAACCTCTTCGGTTCGGAGCCGGTGAATCTCTTCCCACGCCTTTTGGATCTCAGAAAGGCCCCGCTGATAGGCGGCTTGATCCTGGCTGTCTTCAGCCAAGAGCTGGCGAATCCTGTCCTGATTCGCGCGAACGCGCCGCGTGATCTCCGATTTTCTGGTATTGAATTTCAGAAGGACTTTCTCGACCGAATCCTTGCGTGCACCGTCTAAGCCCAGTTCTTCACCGAGGATCTGCCGGCGCATTCCCGCTAAACGCTCATCGAGCGCGCGGCGGCGTTCTTCCCGATTGGCATGCATTCTCTGCTGCCTCGCGACCTTTTTTTCCGACTCAACCGAGGGAGTGGGGCCTTGGCCATGCGCCAACGTCGAGGCACCCAAAAGCCCAATACAGCCCAGGCAAAGAGCAACCCAACTCCCAAACCTCTTCAGTATTTTCATCGTTTTTCTCCCGGCAAATCGTTCGTTGCCAGCATCCACACATCAACATCCGAATCCAACGCTGGGCCGAAAAGATCCTCAGCGTTGAACGCTCGCAAGCCATCCGTATCCTCAAAGAATTCGCTCATGGCGAGCACGCCGGGCTCCGCATCTGACGCTTCCAGACTAACGTCGGATGCTGGCTCTTCTTCCTCGAAGCCCTCTTCTGCCAGAGCGCTTGGCAGTGCCGAACTCCCCGTCAACGCAGGCGCACCTTGAACACTGTCAACTCTGTCCGCTGTGAGGTGCGGGGGCACAGCTCGCGCAGCGACGGCGACGTCAACACCTCGCCCCTCGCGCCTGAACTCAACCAGCCAAAATCCCAGAGCGGCGGCCGCTGCCACCGCCGAAACGCTGAGCGGCAACCACCACTTCCTGGCGAAGCCATTGTCAACCCTGGTTGGGATATCTTCGGCTCTCGCCGCAAGGCGCGTCAGCTCGGGCCCACTCGGAGCCTCTGCCGTTTGATCGAACAAGCCGCCTAGCCCGCACTGTTCGTTGGAATCATCTTGGATCTTCATACAGTCCTTCTTCTACTCATCCACTAAAAGATCGCCGAGCTTCTGCCGAAGCTCTTTCACAGCGAGGTGCACAAGAACTCGCGCCGAACCTTCGGTGGTGCCCGTGGCCTCGGCAATCTCAAGATAAGACATTTGGGCGTCGAGCCTGAGGAGCGCGACCTCTTGGCGCTTTTTGGGCATATCAGACAACGCCGTGCGAATTCGCTCGGCAAGCCGCCTCGCCGTTAACTCTTCGACGGGAGTTACCGCATCGACCGGGGCTGACGATTTCTCTTCGCGCAGCTGACGCCGATGCTCGGAGCGCAAGAGGGTCAGAGCCTGGCGTGCTGCGATCGCGCCAAGAAACGCTTTGAGGGATGTTCCCGGCTCGTAGCGAGCGAGCTTTCTAAACGCAATCGTGAGGGTTTCCTGGACCGCATCCTCGGCGAGTGCGGAGCTTCTGCAGGCGCGGTGCGCGATTCTATACAGCAAAGGCAAATGCGGACTGACGAGCGCCGAAAACGCTCGCCCCTCTCCGCGGAGGGAACGTGAAACAAGCTCAGCTTCCACCGACACCAATTCGAGAGCGTCCGGGTCCCCGTCAGAAAAAGCTAGCGAGCGAAACGGCGCTGTCATGACCTGCATCGAAGTCTGCCATGGAATGCCTGAGTGACCGCTTCCGTTAAACGAGCCCACTTTTTCACCCACAAACCCCGAAATATGGGCGACGGTCAAAGTCGCCAGGCGGGGTACTAGGCGACTGGTTGACCAAGCGCTTGGGTGCAGTGCCGCGCAACGAATTCGTGAACCACGCTCAGGATGCCGCCTTCTACCTTGGCAGGCGTGGTGCCGCTCTGCGCGAGCCCGGTCTTTGAAACCTGGAGCGAATGGTCGCCTGAGGTGACGCTGTAGAGCTGACTCGGAGCCGTCATCTGGTCTCGAACTCGGGCCAGCAAATCCAGAGGACAAAGAGGATCCCGAGTGCCTTGAATAAACAGCACAGGTGTCCGAAGTTCTTTCAGAACTTCATCTCGGACTTTCCGGACCTTCCCCGAACTGAGCAGCGGGTAACCAAAACAGATCAGGCAATTCGGCTGTGTTTTCAGTGCCAGGTGGCATCCAATGCGACCTCCCATGCTCTTGCCGACTAAAACAACTGGCCCCCGGTGGCGCGCGGTGGCGGCTGCTAACGCTGCATGGTGCGCCGCGATCAAGACAGGAAGTGGATCGGGTCGTCGTCGACCTTGCTCCATATACGGGTAGTCGAATGCCTGGACATAACCCACAGCGCCCAGGCGAGCCGACCAGCCTTGCATCCACTCCGAACTGGAAGGTGCCCCGGCTCCAGGCGCAAACAAAAGAAGGGGCGTCATTCCCTGTGCCTGTAGCGCGACGAGCACAGAAAGGAGAGGCCGGACTAAAGCTTTCACGCCTTAACCCGGCCTCAGGAGCGTTGCGACACGCATCCATCAAAACGTCCTCCGGACCGAGCACTTAACACCCAAATTGGGAAACTCGCGGGATTTCCGGCGTCGACGCGCACTCCCCAAAAAAAACAGCGGCTCAGAGTGAGGGGGGGATACTCTGAGCCGCTGAGGAGTTAGCGACGGCTGCCCAAGCGGAGGGGGGGATCGCCAAGGCGGCCGTCCGAGCATCCCTAGAGCAAGCTTCGTGCCAATCAGTGAGACCTCGAAACTCCGTGTATTCCGTGAGCACGCGTCGACGACACCTTGCATTGTTGCAAGTGACATTTCTGTTTCGAAGTCTGGTCCAAAACAGCCGCCTTCTAACTCTAGAAGGTAGTGGCGCTTTCCACACTCGCAACAATCGACCAAGATAAGTCGGCCGGGTGTGCGGCACCTATGGAAAATGAAAAACCAAGTTATCCGGAAGTCGAGGTCGGTGATCCAGAAGCAGTGAGCGCTGCCCTACTGAGTGGTTCCACGGCTTGGAAAGAGGGCAACGAGCGAGAAGCTCTGCGCTGGCTCCAGCGCGCAACTCTAGCAGCCACACGGGCCAATCTGGGAAAACGCGCGGGCGCTTTGGCGCAAACTGTAGCGAGCCTCTCGACGGCGCTCGGGGGTCAGCTGCTCAAGGTGCCGCAGCTCTCGAAACCGGGCCCCACCGGAGCCGCGCTGGAAACGGACTTCTCCGATACAACGGTGGTGGATGGCTCCCCTGAGACCAGCCCGATCACTCAGGCTAAGATTATTAACGCTTCTCTTCAGAAGCCAAGACAGACGCTGCGGGTTGCCGTCGAGCCGGCTCCGGGTGAGCCTAACGTTCTGCGCATTCAGATCCTCGAGGATGGGCGCGCGCCGGCGCCGGGCACCCACGAGGCGTTCTTGGTGCCCCTCGAGGCGGGCGCGGACTTTACGCGCCGCAGAGAACCCTAAAAGGCTCGCCACGCGGAGCGGAACGGAACGGCTACAGGAAATCTTTGAGCATTCGGCAGCGCTTGGGATTCTTCAGCTTACGCAAGGCTTTGGCCTCGATCTGACGAATGCGTTCGCGGGTGACCTCGAAATCTTGGCCCACTTCTTCGAGGGTGTGCTCGCTCTTTTCTTCGATGCCGAAACGCATCCGCAGCACCTTTTCTTCGCGCGGAGTGAGCGTCTTCAGGGCACGGCCCGTTTGCTCGCTCAGGCTGCTTTCGATGGCTGCCTCAACTGGGCTCACCGCGCCGGCGTCCTCGATGAAATCTCCCAAGCAGCTATCGCCCTCTTCCCCGAAAGGCGTTTCGAGGCTGAGCGGCTCCTTCACGAGCTTTAACACTTTGTTGAGCTCGGTGGGCGAGATCTCTAGCTCTTTGGCGATCTCTTCGGGCGTTGGCTCACGACCCAGCTCGTGCATTAGGAAGCGTGCCGTACGGAATACCTTGTTAGTGGTTTCCAGCATGTGCACGGGGATGCGAATCGTGCGCGACTGATCGGCAATTGCGCGCGTGATGGCCTGGCGAATCCACCAGGTGCCGTACGTTGAGAACTTGTACCCGCGACGATAATCGAACTTCTCGACGGCGCGCATCAGGCCAATATTGCCCTCTTGCACCAGGTCGAGGAACTGGAGGCCGTGGTTCGTGTATTTCTTTGCGATCGACACGACGAGCCGCAAATTGGCTTCCACGAGCTCCGCCTTGGCACGCTCGGTGAGGCGCTCGCTTCGGCAAATCTGGTCGTAGGTGGCTTGGGCTGTCAGCGTTGCGCTTGAGGAGAGCTGCTTCTCCTGCATCTGCTGCAAGTGCGCCGTCTTCTGGTGCTTGATCAATTTCTGAATCAGCTTACCGCTCAGCTGCATCTGCTTCAGGATTTCGATGCACTTACCGCGCATCTCGCGAATAGCCGCAGTTGATTCCTTCTTCTTTTCTGCGTTGCCGCCTTTGCTCTCTTCGAGCACCTGCGCGATTTGCTTCTCGAACTTCTTGACCTTTTCGATCAGCCCGAGGAAGCGCTGCACGGACTCTTCTTCAGAGCGGTTCTCGATGTCTTCGAGATCTCCCAACAAGGTGTTGGCCCGAATCTTACCGAGGCGCAGTTGCTCGGCGAGACGCATGAGCTCCTCCATTGCCCAAGGGCTACTGAAGAGCGCTTCAAGGATCTGGACTTGGCCTTCCTCGATGCGTTTCGCTATCTCAATTTCGCGCTCACGGGTTAACAGCGCAGTCCGCGCCATCTTAGTGAGATAGGCGCGGACGCCATCACTCTCTAGACCCGAAGCATCACCCGATCTCTGAGTTGTCTTTTTCAAGCGCCCTGTCCTAGCACCTTTCCGGAAAAAGGGTGGTCCTTCGAGCGTTTTCCGGAACTCGGAGGAATTTGGCGGCGCGGGAGGCCGCAGATCGGGCTTCCCCAGGCGTCAGAAATTTTGGGCATACCCCCAATTTCCAGGGATTTGTGCATTATGCTTGGCAGCTCACGGATGAGCTGATAGTCGGCCGCATGGCTAACCCGGCTCTTACTGCCCAAACTGACCACGTCGTCACGATCCACTATGTCCTCACGCTCGGCGAAGGCAAGGAAGTGGACCGTTCGGGCGATGAACCCCTCGTTTATCTGCACGGTCACGAGAACATCGTGCCTGGCCTAGAGCGCAAGCTTGCGGGCAAAGGCATCGGGGACAAACTCAAGGTTACCGTGGCACCCGTCGACGGCTACGGCGAGGCAGATCCCGATTCCACCAAAAAAATGCCAAAAGCCGCGTTTCCCCCCGGCGTCGAGGTCGGCATGCAGCTCGCGATGGAAGATGAGGAGGGCGATGAAATGCCGCTTTGGATCAAGGAAGTTACTGAAGATAGTGTCGTCATTGATTTCAACCACCCCCTAGCCGGAGAAACGTTGCACTTCGACGTCGAAGTGGTGGACGTGCGCGTCGCCACAGAAGAAGAGCTCGCTCATGGCCACGTGCATTCTGCCGACCACCACCACTACCATTCGGACGACGATCACCACCACCACTAATGAGGTGTCACTCGTCGGGCGGCAGCGGCGCAACGATAAACTCGTAGCGCGTGGTCCAGATTTTTTCTGCACCTGGCCGGAGTTCTATCTTAATGAACACCTCCGGGCAGAAGACCTCACGAAGCGCCCAGACCGAGAACTTTTCAGGCCTAAAATCTCCCGAAACTCGAACCTTCGACCCTACTTGAGTGTTCTCAACGGTGAAGGAAAAACTGTCTCGGTTCGGCTCTGGCGTGAGATTTCCAAAAAGTGATTCTCGCGCCAGCAGCGGCGCTATGACCTGTACCACGTTGCCGGTTCGCTCGGCGAGGCGAGCCGGCTGGATCTCTCCGCTCACCGGAGAGTCGAACGTTACGCGGTAGCTAGGTCCAGTCATTTGCCCATCTAGGCGCAAGAAATTGTGCGCGTAGTGATTCGTGATGATCGGCTCTCTTCCCGTATTTTTGAGCCAGTGCTGAATGCTCAGCGTGTGCCCATCGGGCGCGAGCGTGAGCTGCTTCTTATATTGATACCCGTAACCGCGCGTGAGCGGCAGCGCCTGCGAAAAGGTGGCGCTCGTTCGGTTGTGCTGCACACGCCATGGCAGCGCACGCACGACAGGGTACACTTCACCGAAGAAATAGGGCTCACGCTTGATGCGGCGGAGTTCCCCGACACCGATCTTGATAAAGACTCCGCCGGGCGCCGCTCTGTCGTACCCGAGCGGTGTCTCAATTCCAAACTCCTCCGCTGGGCCGTTCACGGCGTCAGGAATCACTGGATCGTGTTTTTCTTGCCAATTCTGCACAAACGTATGCGAGCCCACACGTACGGAGCCCACCATACCCGACCCCTCAAAGCGCGGCCCGCGATAGTGGCCAGTCGCTGGATCCGGCGGGTAGATCAGCACTTGCAGCTCCCCCTGCTCAAGTACAAATTCTGGAAACGCCGCCGCCCCAGCTTTTGGCGTCCTGGGAGCTGCTGGCGGACAAGCGCCCGTCGGCGAACAACCCGCGAGCGAGGCCACTGCGAGGACGAGGCCGAAACCTCCGATGAAACGGCTAGCCAGCCGTTGGACGCGCACGACGAGGTACATGGGCCCCACTATAGGCCGAAGGTTCCGACTTAGAAAAGCGACCCTCGCACCATGAAAACACCGACTCCCATCCCGACCGCACTGCCCATGAGCGCGCACACCACAAATAGAAACACCACTCCGATTATCGAGCGGCGCTTGGTCGGGCGAGGCCCGTGCCGGTGCCGACTGAACGCAACGAGCTGCGGGTAATCTGCAATTGATGGCAACTCCCGGGTTGGAATATCTAGCTCGGGATCGATGCGACCCGCCGGGAGTGCCAACGTCAGCTCATCGTCTGCGGCGAGCGCCAGGTGCAGCTGACGAGGCACCGCGATTCCTAGAGGCAATGTGGGCATTTCAAAGACGGACACGGGCACTGTGCCACGGCGCACCGTGGCTTCGGAAATGTTGGGAATGGGGCGCATCAAGGTGTGCCCCCCCTTCGGCCAACTGCTACCGTGGTTGCGAGTTTTGATCTCGCCAATCTGAGACAAATCTCGCGGGAAACACCGCGTCATTGCGAACAAGCGGCCGGACGCTGAGCCGCCCCAGCGAGCCAAGGACACCCTGAACCTCTGAAAGCTCCCAATGTAATCCAAGGTGGGGACGCCACGGCTCGTGCTAATAGGGTGGCCTCCCCAACGGTTCTCCTCCTTTAGCCTGAACGCTGGCCACTCACAGTCGCCCCTCATCAATAAGGCTTCCTCCTCATGCTCCGCCACCCCGCACCCACCTCTTCCGACCGTCGACAGCCGAGAAACTCCGCTTGGAGGCTCGTCACTGCGTGGTTAACCTGTAGTCTGTTACTGCTGGCGGCATTTTCGGCGCCGAGCTGCGCCCGCACTGAGCTATGCGATACCCTCGCAGGCGATTGTCCGAAGCTCGGCGCCATCAGCGCCGGCGGGGCCGGTGGGACCCTGATCTGCACAACTGGCACGGCCTGCAATGGAGTGTGCGTAGGACTAGCGAGCGATGCCAAGAATTGTGGTGCATGCGGTAAGAGTTGCGGGGCGGGCCTTTTGTGCCAAGCCGGCGTGTGCACCGGAACTTGCAACCCTGGTCTAGCTAAGTGCGGCGATAGCTGTGTCAAGCTTGATAGCGATTCAGCTAACTGCGGTACCTGTGGCACCCTCTGTTCCACTGCCCAAAGCTGTTCACAGGGTAGCTGCTCATGCCCAATCGATAGCCAGCTGTGCAACGGCACCTGCCGGTCGCTCACCAACGATCCCAACAATTGCGGCAAGTGCGGCAACATTTGCGGGAAGGGTGCCCCGTTCTGCCAAGCCAGTGCCTGTGTTTCCCAATGCCAGGCACCAGCTTCCGCTTGTGGCCTGAGCTGCGTGGATCGCCAGAGCGATCCGCTCAATTGTGGTGCGTGCGGCGTTGCGTGCGGTGGTGGGAAGAGCTGCGCTGGAGGCGCGTGCGTCTGTCCCTCGGGTTTCCGGGATTGCAATGGCCAATGCGTGGATCTCAATGCCGATGGCGCCAATTGCGGCTCCTGCGGTGTGGCCTGCGACGCCTCCTCCAAGTGCTTAAATGCCAAGTGCGAATGTGCCAACGGCGGCACTCGCTGCAACAACACCTGCACCCTCACCAACAGCGATCCTAACAATTGCGGCGCCTGCGGCAACATCTGCGGCAACGGGAAGGTCTGCGCTAACGGCGCCTGCCAAGACGCTTGCCCAATGCCGCTCAGCTCCTGCAACGGAAGCTGCCTCGATCTTTCAGCCGATCCCGCGAACTGCGGCGCCTGTGGCATCACTTGCGCCACCAACCAAACCTGCCAGGGCGGCAGCTGCCGCTGCCAAGGCAACCAGCTGGCCTGCGGCAATGCCTGCAAAGATGTCACCAGCGATCCGAATAATTGTGGCGCTTGCGGCACCGTTTGTGGCGCGCGCCAGACCTGCTCGGGAGCGAAGTGTCAATGCGATGCAACCTCCACTGCCTGCAACGGGACCTGCGTGAACACCAGCGCCGATGCCGCCAACTGTGGGGCTTGCGGGAAAGCCTGCCCAGGCGGTCAAGTTTGCCAAGCTGGGCAATGCGCCGTGAGCTGTACGGCTCCGCTTAAGAATTGCAGCGGCGGATGTGTCGATTTGAGCGCAGACAGCCAGAATTGCAGTGCTTGTGGTCTGGCGTGTCCGAACGGACAAGCTTGTTCTGGTGGGAAGTGCGGGTGCCCGAATGGCACCACCGCTTGCAACGGGCAGTGCGTGAGCACGCTCGTCGATCCGAATAATTGTGGCGGCTGCGGGCTCACCTGCTCAGGGGGCAAGAGTTGCAGTGGCGGGCTGTGTGTGTGCCCAGCCGGGGCAAGCAATTGTGGTGGTGTGTGCGCCTTCACTTCTACAGACAACGCCAATTGTGGAACCTGCGGATTCACGTGTGGCGCCGCCCAAGCCTGCAACGCTGGCATGTGCTCGTGCCCGAATAGCCAAACGGCGTGTAGCGGAGCTTGTGTCGATGCCCTCACGGACAGCGCTAATTGCGGTGGCTGTGGCCGTGCCTGCGGTGCATCCCAAGACTGCATTTCGGGCGCGTGCCGCTGCGACGCTAGGACCACCTTCTGCAACGGAACCTGCGCCAACACGCGCAGCGATCACGAAAACTGCGGAGCATGCGGCAGTGCGTGCAGCGCCAATCAAGTGTGCAGCAACGGCCGTTGCCAGGCGATGTGCTCTGGCAACACCGTGCAGTGCCAAGCCAATTCGTGTGTGAGCCTCCAAAGCGATCCGAACAACTGCGGCGCTTGTGGTCAGGCCTGCGGCAGCGCGCAGAGCTGCTTTGGCGGAAACTGTAACTGTCGTCGCGGTCTGCAGACTTGTAATGGGGCCTGCACCGATCCACTCAACGATCCGAAAAATTGCGGGGCGTGTGGAAAAGCTTGCGGTCAGGGTGCGGTTTGCAACGGCGGTACCTGTGGTTGCCCGGGCGGCGCACTCAGCTGCGGAAACGTGTGTGCCAATCCGCTGACTGACCCTGCTAACTGCGGCAAGTGCGGCAATGCTTGCCCGGCGGGCTCTTCGTGCTTGAACGGAGCCTGCGGCTGCGCGGGTGAGACCAACCTCTGCAACGGTGCGTGCGTAAATGTGTTGCTGGATCCGCAGAATTGTGGTGGGTGCACCAAGGCGTGCCTTCCTGGTCAGAGCTGTACCAACGGCTCGTGTCAATGAACCGGGCGCGGGGCGCAGCAAGCCCCTGATTTCCCGGATATTCTGCGCTTACTAAAGTGGCGCGGTTTGCGTCCGTTAGAACAATGTGGCTCCCCGCGAGCACCTGCGCTTCATGGAAAAGCAAACCTGGCTCGAACTTCGACGCCCCTGGACCGGGGTGCGCGCTCTTTGCATAGCGCTAGGCTTGAGCGTTTCGTGCGGCAAGCTGGAACGCGAAGGCCCACAGATCGTTTCCGTAGAGCCAACCCATTTTGAGTTCGGCCCGCAACAGGCGCTCCGCATCAATGGGAACAATTTTTACGTCCACGCCGACGTGCGCCTCAGCGAATCGAGCGTGGTCAAGATACGACGCACGTTCCGCGTGCTGATCGATGCGACTGAGGTGGCTGCAGCCGATGTTGCGCCAGTGGATTCAACAGTTCTCACAGCCCTGGCTCCAGCGGGGTTAGCCGTCGGAAGCCATTCGGTCACCGTTGTCACTCCAGAAGGTCTGTCAGATACGCTGAACTCGGCCTTCACTGTACTCCCCGTCGGCGGACAGCCCGCAACAGGTGGTGCGGGCGGGATCGGTGGCACCAATGGACCCGGAGGGTTCTCGACCGCCTTCGGGGGAATATCGAACAGCTCAGGGTCGGCAACTCAACAGGGCGGAGCGCCCGCCGCGGGCGGGACGACCACAGGTTCGGGCGGCTCCGCTAGCACAATCGGGGGCTCCATGGGAACGCTGGGAGGCTCCCTAGGCGCGGGCGGAGCGGGAATGTCGCTGTGCGGTTCTGCGTGTAGCGCAACTGAAACCTGTTGTGGCACCTCCTGCGTGAATCTCTCGCGAGATATTCAAAACTGCGGCTCTTGCGGCAGAACCTGCGGTGCCTCGGAATTCTGCACCACGGCAACCAGTGTGAGTTGCCTGCTGGTGAGTCTTCAGAACGTTTGCCAGAACGCCGGCGTCACCAGCGTCTACGACGGAATTACGCTCGACGACGACGCCAGCGATCTTATCCGAAATGCGCTCAGCTCCGGCTGCACACCGGCTCCAACAGCGCGTACCGTGAGCCAGACCGATAGTACGACCATTCAGCAGAGCACGGGCAAAGCTCTCGTGGGACCTGGGCAGCTCCTCGTATTAGCCGGCGGCAACTCCGTGAGCACTCCGGTCGACTACGTCAACGCCGCGCACATCGCTCCTATCTACGCCATGGGCAATGAGCTACGGCGCAGCGCGGACAACAGCCTGGTCACGAAAGTGAGCGGGCTGAGCGCCGACCATGACTTCTTCGTCATTCAAGTCGTTCGTGAACCGAGCAACGGCAGCTTGCTCCTCGCGGTCTACGGCTATTACGGTTTGGGCACAACGGCGGCCAGCTGGTACTTCGCCAATGTGATGATGCCATCCATCTCGAACTACACGGATCTCTGGTATATCTACGAGTGGAAAGACATCATCAACGACAACAAGCCCACCAACGCCAGTGAATTCACGTTGGTTCAATCCGGGCGCTGAGTCACTCGCTGCTCTCGGCTCGGTGCACAAGCGCAGTGGCTGACCCCATCCCACGGCTGCCAGTGCCTCGGCTTAGAGCAGTGCGGGGACGATGGCTTGGAGATGCCGAGCTAAACGCTCTGCCCAGATGGCTTGGCCACCGTCATCGTTGATCAAGTCTTGGCGGATCTCGATCTCCACGTGCGGGAGTTGGCGCCCCTCACCGTACACAATAGCGCCATAATCGCTATCATCGCTCAGCGAATACGGTTCGTTGTCCCCGATCACTAAGCCTGGCTCGCCACGGAGCGCTGAAAGCAAAGCCTGGCCCAGCCGCCGATCTCGTTGATACAACACACCGGCGTGCCACGGCCGGCTCACACCGTGATACACGGGCGTGAAGCTGTGCATGAGGAGCAGCACCGTGGGTGCGCTCTGGGCGTTCCGCTCGTCAAGTTCCAAGCAGATGCGTTCGTGATATGGATTGAAGATCTCGCGTGCCCGAAGCTCCGCATCTGCCACGCTGAGGCCCAGATTTCCTGGAATTTCAGTACCTTCACTGCGTGTTGCGATCGAGCCTTCGTGAATCAACGGGCGATTGCAATCAATGGCAAGTCGCGAATAAGGTTGCAAGACGAGCGTTGCCCCAAGCGCCAACGCCAGCTTTCTCGACAAACCCTCAGCTCCGATGTCCCACGCAATGTGCCGTTCGAGATCGGCCTGGGTCAGCCCAAGTGTGCCCAAGGCCCGCGGTAAACGCTGCCCTGCATGATCACAGGTGATGAAATAGGGAGACGCAGAAGACCCGGCAACGACCTCGACAGCCACGGGCTCATCAGGGAAAAGCAGGTGACGTTCCATCTCAGTGCTCGGCTCGACCCAATCAAAAGTACAATGGAGCGAACATGAGGCAACTCGCGCAAGCTCGGAACCTTGCGGGAGGGGCCAAACGCCTATAAGGCGCCCAGAATGCGGTTGAAGGTGGCACTCGGGCGAAGCGCTGCAAAAGCTTTGGCGTCGTCAGGGTGATAATACCCACCGACATCCACGGGCTTGCCCTGCACCGCCGCGAGCTCAGCCACGATGACTGGCTCATTGGCGGTGAGCTGCTCAGCAATTGCCGTAAAACGCGCCTTCAGCGTGGAGTCCACGGATTGCGCGGCCAAGGCCTGAGCCCAGTAGAGAGCCAGGTAAAAGTGGCTGCCACGGTTGTCGATGCCGCCAACTTTGCGCGATGGCGAACGGTCTAATTCAAGAAATTTTCCTGTGGCGGCGTCGAGCGTATCCGCCAAGACTTTAGCCTTCGGATTCTTGAAGGTATCGGAGAGATGCTCCAACGAAACGGCCAAAGCGAGAAACTCGCCTAAAGAATCCCAACGCAGATAATTCTCCTGGAGGAACTGTTCAACGTGTTTGGGGGCTGACCCGCCAGCACCGGTTTCAAACAGACCGCCACCTTTCATCAATGGCACAATCGAGAGCATCTTGGCGCTCGTGCCGAGCTCGAGAATCGGGAACAGGTCCGTCAGGTAATCGCGCAGCACATTGCCCGTCACGGAAATCGTGTCTTTGCCTAGGATAATGCGCTCCAACGTGAACTGGGTAGCAGCGGCCGGCGGCAGAATCCGAATGTCCAGGCCTGTCGTGTCGTGCTCCTTCAGATACGTCGTCACCTTCGCGATGATTTGTGCATCGTGAGCACGCTTTTCATCCAACCAAAATACCGCGGGAGTGAGGCTAGCTCGGGCGCGCGTGACGGCGAGCTTCACCCAGTCTCGAATCGGCGCATCTTTGGCCTGGCAAGCACGCCAGATGTCCCCTTCTTCCACGTTGTGCTCCAGCAGGACCTTGCCTTGGCTGTCCGTCACCCGCACCACGCCACGCGCTGGGATCTGAAACGTCTTGTCGTGGGAGCCGTACTCTTCGGCCGCTTGCGCCATGAGCCCAACGTTCGGAACCGAGCCCATGCTGGACGGGTCGAAGGCGCCGTGGGCTTTGCAAAAGTCGATCGTCGTCTGATAAACGCCCGCATAACTGCTATCCGGAATCACCGCTAGCGTATCTTGCTGTTTACCTGCTGCATCCCACATCTGACCCGACGTGCGAATCATGGCGGGCATCGAAGCATCCACGATGACGTCACTCGGCACGTGCAAGTTGGTGATGCCTTTTTCGGAATTCACGTACGCGAGGCCTGGGCCCTTTGCGTACGCCGCCTGAATATCGGTCTCCATTTCGGTTCGTTTTTCGGCGGGCAACGATTGGATCTTGGACACCAGATCACCCAATCCGTTGTTGAAATCCACCCCAAGCTCGCGGATGAGCACCGCGTGCTTCGCTATCAGTTCCTTAAAAAATACCTGCACCGCGAGGCCAAAAAGAATCGGATCTGAGACCTTCATCATAGTGGCCTTTAAATGCAGGGAAAAAAGCACACCATCGCTCTTGGCCTTGGCGATTTGTTGCTCCAAAAAGGCTACCAGCGCTTGCTTGCGCATCAGAGTGGCGTCCAAGATTTCTCCCGCTAGGAGCGGCGTCTTCTCCTTCAGAACGTTAACCGCTCCATCCTCCGTCGTGAGCGTTATAGTCACCGTTGTGGCCGTCGGCACAGTCACAGATTTCTCGTTCGAAAAGAAGTCACCGGCCTTCATCGTGGCGACACTGGTCTTGGAATTCGGCGTCCACTTTCCCATGGAGTGCGGATGCTTCCGAGCATACTCTTTGACCGCCTTGGGTGCGCGCCGGTCAGAATTACCCTCACGCAACACGGGATTCACAGCGCTACCCTTCAGCTTATCGTAACGCGCTTTGGCGTCTTTTTCGGCCGGCGTCTTGGGAACTTCCGGATAATCAGGCAGCTGATAGCCTTGGCCTTGCAGCTCGCTCACGCACTCCTTCAGCTGCGGCACCGAGGCACTAATGTTGGGCAGCTTGATAATGTTAGCTTCTGGCTGCAACGTGAGGGCGCCAAGTTCCGCCAAGTCATCCGGTATGCGCTGTGACGCATTCACGGTTTCGGGGAAAGCCGCGATGATGCGCCCGGCAAGCGAGATATCTCGCATCTCCACGGTGACCCCTGCTGCCTGAGTGAACGCCTGAACAATCGGAAGCAGCGAGTAGGTGGCCAGCGCGGGGGCTTCGTCGGTCTTGGTGTAAATGATGGTGGGAGTTTTGGTCATGGGAATTCGACGGCAGGCTAGTCGATTGCCCTAAAGTTCCTATTGTAAAATCGGGAATGCCCAAAGCTTGAGCTGGCGCAGCCAAAACCCGCCACTCAGAGTGCCCGCCTGGAATCAGCCGTGGGCAACCCTGCCGCGGATCGGCTGTTCTCAGCGGGTGTCCCCTTCCGCTAGGCTCCGGGAATGCAGCGCAGGGATCTACTCGTGGGAGGTGCACTCGGATGCATGGGCCTGACATTCTCAAGGCTCGCGGCGGCCTGGGAAGAGATCGATGTCACCGAAGGCGTGCGCGTCTTTCGACGAGATGTCGTGGGCTCACCTTTGGTGGCGTTCAAGGGTATGGGGTATGTCGACGCGTCGATAGCCAAGATTTGCTGGGTGCTCGCCGATAACCGGCACCGCACGGATTGGGTGGATCGGTTAAAGGAAACTACGGTACTCGAACGACAAAGTGATTTCGACTTTGTGCTCTACCAACACTTCGGGCTGCCCGTACTGCTCAGTGATCGCGACTACGTGTACAGGGCCCAGGGTTCGCGCGACGCCAAAACGGGAGTCGTCACGCTCCGCATGCACTCCGTAAAGCACCCGAAGGCGCCACCCACCGTGGGTGTGCGCGCCGAGCTCGTGGGAAGTTCCTACACGCTGATTCCGAAGGGGAAGCAAACGCTCGTGATAGTGGAAATCCAGACCGATCCCAAAGGTTCGCTTCCGGCATGGCTCGTTAATCTCATTCAGAAGAGCTGGCCCTCCAATACTATTTTGGCGCTCCGCCGGCAGGTCAAGAAAAGCTTCGTGAAAGAGCTCGAAATCAAGTGAGGCGCGCCTCCATTGCGGCAGCCCTTGTCGCCCTGGCACTCTTTTCCCCACTCACCCTGCACGCCGAAGGCAGAGCCCCCGGGGTCAAGCTTCCGGAACTCATCGAACCGTTGGCTCCCGAATATCCTTCCAATGGCACCCGCAATCAGCGCGTTATTCTGCGTGTGACACTCGACAAGGAAGGAAAGGTCACGGACGTCAACGTCACGACAGGCGATGAGCCCTACGCTTCAGCCGCGGTACGGGCAGCGCAGAACGGCAGATTCACACCCGCTGAACGGGATGGAGTTGCGATTCCCGCCACCATCCTGGTGGCGGTGGACTTTACGTACTCAGCGCCAACTTCCAAGCCAGCAAGTCAAGCTCCCGTTCCGACTCCGCCGACCGCAATAACAGCCAAAAGAGCGCCCCAGCCGGCACTTCAAATGGTGGACGGCGAACCGCTCGATATTGTAGTCACGGCCCCACGCGTGGACGACACCGAGCGCGCTATTCAGCGCGCCGAAGCAAGGCTCATGGCCGGCACATTTGGCGATCCGTTGCGCGCCGTGGAGCTCTTGCCGGGCATCACTCCGTTGATATCTGGAGTGCCGTATTTCTTTGTACGTGGGGCGCCCGCGGGCAGCGTGAGCTTTTACATTGATGATGCGAAGGTGCCTGAGCTCTATCATGTGGGTCCCGGCTCTTCGATCCTGCACCCACTCTTCGTGGAAGCCGTGGCGCTCCGCTCGGGGCCTTATCGAGCGCGCTACGGCGATGCGACCAGCGGAGTCATTACGGCACGCGTGGTGCGCGATATTCCGGAAGCTACTGGCGAGGTGGAAGCGAAAGCCTTCGAATCTTCGGCATTTGCCGGCACACCCCTCGCAAACGGGCAGGCCAGCGTCGCGATTGGCGGTAAAATCAGCCATTTAGAGCCACTCTTACACCTCATCAATCCCGACCTTCACATGCGGTATTGGGACTATCAAGCGCTCGCCAGCTACCGGATAACTCCGCGCGATCAGCTGAGTCTGCTCTTCCTTGGAGCCGGTGATTTTGTCAGCCAAAATGCTAACGGGCAAACCGACATCAAGATCGATAGCGGCTTTCAGCGCATCAAGGGAACTTACAGTCGAAACCTCGCGCACGGCGTAGACCTCGAGAACTACCTGAGCGTAGGTGCTGAACGCTCGCGCTTTAACACCACCAACGAAAGCTTCAAAACCCACTCAATCGGCGCTGGCAGTGCGTTAACCTACGTAGCTTCGGAGGTGGGCCAGCGGGCTCGCCCTGGATGCCACGGACTACGACGCATCGGGCGCACCCACGTTCATAGGAGAGCCCAACAACATCGCCGTTAGCCGTACCGACTACCAGCCTGCGTGGTGGACAGAAGGGCGACTTTCGCCAGAAGATCGCGTCCATTTCGACGCTGGCCTGCGTCTTTCTGGTTATCAATCGCGGAAAGCCAAAGCGCTCGGCATCGAACCCCGCATCTCGTCGACTCTCGATCTCAGCCACTACTGGAAAGCGATCTTGGCAGTCGGCTACAGCACGCAAGCTCCCACGGCCGTCGTGCCAACCCCCGCCGTGCGCCCCGCAGACCTGCGCGGCGGCGTGCAACAAGCGCTGGCGCGCGCGGCTACACTCCGCTACGCGATACCTCAAGTCGTCACTGCCGACGCGACGGGCTTCTATAATGATTACCTGGATCTCTCCGATCCTCTCTCCCTCTCCACAGCTCCCGATCCGCTTCAAATCGGCAGCACGCCAGAAGGGGCTCAACCGCCCCAAGAAGATTTCAATTTCACGCTGCACCCAAAAGGTCGAGCTTTTGGGCTAGAATTGATGCTGCGCCGGCCATTCTCAAACAGGCTATCCGGCACACTCGCCTACACGCTCTCTCGATCCACACGCCACATCGGTGGGCTCGATGTGCCTTCGAGCTTTGATCGCACGCACGTCCTGAACACCACCTTGGGCTACAACCTGGGCCACGGCTACTACGCAAGCACGCGCTTCCTCACCTATTCCGGACTTCCCGTCCGCCGTTTCGGCGACACGGGTGGGCGCACTGGCGATCGCAGCAAGGCATTTGTGCGCTGGGATTTACGCTTCTCCAAATCGTTCAAGACCAGCTGGAGCGACCTGATGCTGATCGTGGAAATGCTGAACACTACCTTTCAAGATGAAGTCTTAGGCGTGTCCTGTTTTCCGAAGGGCTGTGTCACAGCCACTTTTGGCCCCGTGAGCGTACCCTCAATCGGGCTACGGGGTACTTTTGGGGGCGGGCGTTCGGATGCCACGGCACAGGGGCAGTTTGAGTAGATAGCTCTGCCCGCTCCGCGATAACGCTGCGCCTAAGGCAACCCAAGTGACGTCGCAAATTGAGATACCGTCTTAAAAAAGGCTGGATCCACCTTGTAAGCATCGGCGTGCCCGCCCTCGACCGCTGCAAACTGACGCGGTGCTCGTGCAAGCTCAAACAAGCGGCGCCCATGCGCGATCGGCACGGCTTCATCGTGTCGAGCGTGAACAAAGAGCTTGGGCAATGCAACATGTGCAATCTTATCGACTGAAGCGAATTGATTGCGTGCGAGCCAAGCCACCGGCAGCCAGGGGTACAACTCGGCGCCGCGAATCGGCACCGAAAGCAACGCTCCTTCGGCGATGAGTCCCCTTGCGCGCACACGCGTTGCCAGATCGATAGCCACGGCGGAGCCGAGCGAATATCCGTAGATCAGAATACGATCTTCAGGCACCGCCAGCTCACGCTTCAGGTACGCGTAGGCCGCATCCGCAGCGTGATAACAACCAGCTTCCGACGGCTCCCCTGCGCTACGGCCATAGCCTGGGTAGTCGACGGCCATCACGCCAAAGCCTAGCTGATGAAAGCGCGCCCAGGCTTCGTTGTATCCGGGGGTACCCACATTCCCGGAGGCTCCGTGAAAGTAGAGAAGCCAGCCGGGATTGCTTCGGGGTACCCCATTTAAAGTGGGCGGGGGCATCACTCTTGCGGATAGCTCAAGCCCATCCCGACTATGCAAGCTAACGTCTCGGTAGGGCAACGCGAGATTTGCTGCGGGAGGCTCGAGCGTGCCCTTGGTTGGTGCGAATAAGAGAGAATTCTCGTTCGCCCGAAACCACAACAACACCGCCACATAGGCTACGACAACGGACACCCAACCTACGCGCAGCCACATGGAGGCGGCATGCTACTCGACAATTCCCCGCTTCAAAACTGAACTCGGCCAAGCGCCCACGCGCTGGCGATGGCGTGTCCATTGTGGCTCACATCTTAAGCTTCAAACGCAGGCCGACTGCAACGGCGGTGGTATCCTGACCACCGGGATGGAACACCAGTTGGAAATCGGGCTGCACCGTCCACCAGTGCGTCACCCGCATCTTGTAGAACAATTCTAAGTAGCTCTCAGTATGGCCCCCTGCAGGTGCCAATTTGCTGGCGCGGAGTTGACCTCCGCCAAGACCCACCGTATCGGTAACTCGTACGGGGTGATAGGTGAGTCCTCCGCCAACGAAGAGGGTCGCTGCATTCTGATCCGGGGGTGACCAGCCCGCGCGGACGAACACGCCGAAGCTTGAGTTTTGCTTATCCTTATTGATGACGGGCAATAGTGCGTCCGCGACCGCAAACACGCCATAGCTCTGCAGGTAGGCGCCCGCTTCGCTGTGGTACCAGCCGCCGACGGTGTACTGGAAAGCATCAGGATTCGTGCTTCCGAGCCCATGCCGAGCAATCAGCTCTCCGATGCTGAAGAAGCCTCCGTGTTGAATGGTAGCGTAGCGCTCAACTGCTGGAACACCTTCATACATTCCAGCTCGTACGTCGAGCCACGACGCGGGCGTTGACAGCACTGCAATCCCCAGTCCAGGCGCAGGGAAGCTGGGCATCGGGATCGTTGGCATCGCCCCGAAAGACGAATGAATGAAGTTGCCAGGAAAGCGCGGCGCCGCAAAATCGCGATTCGCGTCCTGCTTGCCGCTACGAAGCATCAGTCCGTCCAGGATTTGTTGCGCAAACCAAGCTTCCGACAGCTGAGTGAAGGAAGGTGCCTCAAGGTTCGAGATGGCCATGTCCGTGCCCACTCGAGCAGAGATATCGGAGCCGTGCCCGTTCTGGGCAAGTAGGTAAAGTGTTCCATTTTGCCAAAGACCCAACTTGCCGAGGTCCAGCGTTAACCCAAAGTCCACGTTGCCGCGGTAGCTTGCTGGTGGCGGCCGGCCTGGTCCTGTCGCCCACGTAAACGCCTCCGCCGTGTACGCAGGTTCCAACTTCAAGCCCTCCCTTTCCAGTCGTGTGCGCGCACCACCCCAGGTCCCGCTCGCCGTGTCTCCACCCCACCACGAAGGTGACCCATCCTCTGATGTGGCCGCCTGCGCGTGGGTGCCGTTCAGTCCCACTAACGCGGCGCTTATAGCCACAACCCGACGAGTGAATTGCGCCGACCGACTGCCTATCCGGTCACGGAGCAAGACGATTGCCCTTCTCTAGGTCGTTCACCTGGCGACTGATTTCGCTGGCAGATTGATTCGGGTCAATGTTGAGCGGCAGACCGGTAATATTCTGAATCGCGCGCTGAGCAAAGAAACGGACCAGCGGGTACTCGTGTGAGAGCTGGGGCCAAAGCAACGGCAGGCGCCGTGTGTCGCGAGCCTCGCCAAAGAGGCTAATCGCGACTGCTTGCTCATGTGGCTTGCCTCGGACAATCGTGGCTTCCAAGGCATTAATTCCAAGGTCTTTTCCATATAAAACATGTAGTTTTTCGCGATCATAGTGCTTTCCCCACCACGTTTCCATCGTGGCCACCAAGCTTTCAACACTCTTATCTTGGTGGCAAAGGGCGCACTCCAAGGGTCGATCCTTGAGCACTTTGGAGACTTCATCTGGGGACGCGATCCGATGATAAGGTGTTAAGTTGTAGTCCAATCCCATGTTCTTCTTTGGCATATGGCAGCCGATGCATGAGCTTCCGGGTCCCGTGGATTCGTGGTGCGAATGTGCTCGCACGGCTTCGCTCGAGTTCAAGCCAGTGTGGCATCCAATGCAGATCTTGTTGCCCTTCTCACCAGAAAGGTCACTCAAGAGTTCGGGGGGGTCCGCGGCGTGCGCATCGTGACATGAAGCGCAGCTCATTTGAGTAGCACATGCGCCTAACTGGAAGTCTCTTGCTTCGCCTGAGTTCGTACTGCTCCCCCCCGGGTGTTCGTCAGAGCGTCGCCCCCCTTCCCAGGTCCATGGATACCGGCTGAATAGAACCGTATGGCAGCGCGCGCAGGTCTGATTGATGCGCTGTGCTCTGTTTGCGGGCTGACCATCTGCTGTTAACCGCTGAAGGAATGGGCTCTCCTCCCCGAAACTTGGCAAGAGTCGGGGATCTTCCGCATGCGCGCTCGCTCCCCCATGACAGGCCTCACATCCCACTCCCATCTCGATAAGTTGCCTGGCCTGTAAGCGTTTCCGAGTTACCTCAATGGCTTGCTTCAGGAGCGCCGGCCATGGGAGCTCCTCTAGAGTTTTGGTCTTTTCGCCGAGGGTTTCGAGTTCGTCTTCAATGGCTCGGTGCAGACCAGAATGCTCCTCCTCGGGCTCCGTGGTAACAATGCGCGACTGCCGAGAGGCGGGTAACAGGTTATCGCCTACGTGTCCCTGATAGCTGGGAGCTCCGGGACCGAGGAGATCATCGTAGAGAAGGCTCACCTGCGGCAAAGTGTTGTGGCACCCGATGCAGCTCTCGGCCCAAACAGGCCCTGCGACTAGCCCAGGCCTCTCGGGGAGCATCACCGAGTAACCTTTGTACCTGAAGGACTGCGTTGAGAAGACGTACGATAGGGGAAGCACTTTCTCAGGACCGTGCGCCGGATCAGAACTTGGATCAGGCGCGCTGCTCACCTCCACACCCACGAAGTCCTCGCGGTAGCGACCTCCAATCACCCGTGTGACTCGATAGAGCTGCACTCCGCCCCGGTTGGTACGGAGCTGCACAAATTTTTGGGCACCCTTTTGTCGCACGCTGGCGCTATCGCCGTTCAGCCGAAAGGTCGTGCCGTCAAAGGGCGCTTTGATGTGTGCCTCGCCTACATTGCGAGTCATGTGCCGCATCGGGGAGCTTTCCCACTCCCGATAGATGTCCAGATGGCACTGCTGGCAAACTGCTGAGCCGGCGTAATCTTGCCTCAGGATATTACTGGTAACGTGGCCAGGACTGGATTTTTTGGGGCCACCCTCCGCTAGCGTTACGGCCTTGACCTTCGCGATCGGGGCCGAAGGGACGCAGGCTAGCGCGAAACTCGCGCACACCACTATCAGCGGGCCGGACAGGTTCCTGAGTTCAGGGGAGTGCACTTGGTCGAACTACCTCCCCGTGCGCCTAACCACCGTGAAATACAGCGAGCCACGCAGCACCGCCAACAAAGCCGACATCAGCGATCACTCCACCGATTAAGTGGGCTCAACCTGCCTGATCGCGCTTTTATTCCTGATAATATTGGTCGAAATCTAAACTGCAAACTGCCAGTTTACGGGGGGAGAAATCTGGACTACGGCCCGTATCTGTCACTAAGGAACTGGCTGGTCCGAGTTCTCGGAGCATCTCCCTGAGCGAGCGCTTGTTCCTTATTGCCTGAAGAAGAGGACCGCGACGAAGGCAAATCCGCAAATCCACCCCCAAAGGAGAAATCGAAAATGAACAAACTATCAACTGTGTTTGCAGCAATGGCGCTTGTCGGAATCAGCGCTGGCGTTGTCACCCCCGCGTTCGCAAAGGGGAAAAAAATCTGTGACGAAAGTGGCAAAGTGTGCAAAGCGGGCACCAAAGATTGCAACGCTAAAAACTGCGCTAAGAAGCCATAATTCGGACAAACGACGCCACTACGTCATTCAAAACGCCAGGCGCCGTTCGCGATGCCTGGCGTTCTACTTTTTGTGCCGTCCACGGCCTCAAGCGCCAGCTCGAAGCGGCGGTCAGTCAGGCGACAACGGCGGAAATCACTTTGCCCGAGGTCATGGTGCTTTCGATGAGGTCAGGCGGAACCCCCAGCACCGCGTTAAACGTCTTTCCCGTAGAAGCGAGTGTTTGCTCGGGCAGAATATCGCCGGTGGCAGAAAGCATGCCCGTAGCGGAATCGATACCGCCCGCGACGTAGTCATCATTGGCCATCGTC
>JBBRRP010000094.1:0-24846 GCA_038246305.1 Polyangiales bacterium
ACGATGGGCTCGCCGTCGCCGACCAACCTAAAGTGGAGCGGCCACGTCGCTACCAGGTAGTCTTGCACAATGACGACTACACCACCATGGAGTTCGTTGTGCATGTTCTCGTTAAGTTCTTCCACGTGAGCGACACTGAAGCGACGTCGATCATGCTTCAGGTGCATCACAAGGGTTATGGCATCGTGGGCCTTTACACTCGCGATGTCGCGGAAACCAAAGTGGCCCAAGTGATGGCTTACGCTAAAGAGCAGGGGCATCCCCTTCGCTGCACCGCTGAGCCAGAAGGCCTAGGGGGCTCCCCATCATGAAGGTCAGCGCTGAAGTTGAGATTGCCTGTTCGTTAGCGCATCGCGAAGCGCAACGTCGCCGCCACGACACGCTCACGGTTGAGCACCTGCTGTACGCGCTCTTGCACGACGACGCGACGGCCAAGGTCCTTCGAAAGTCTGGCTCCAACATCGAAAAGCTCAGAAGCGAGCTGGAGCGCGTCTTTGACCAAGAGATGACCGTCGTTCCCGGGGATGAAGAGGTGAATCCGACGCCTTCGCGCGGCTTTCAACGCGTCCTGCAGCGTGCCGCTATCCACGTCGAATCAAGCGGCAAAGAAGAGCTCCGCGGCTACAACGTGATGATCGCCATCTTCGCGGAAGTGGAGTCCTTGGCCGTGCATGCGCTCACGCATTCGGGTGTCACCCGTTATGATCTCGTCAATTTCGTCTCGCATGGCGTCGCGAAGGATGGATCCGATGCGGAAGATGCGCCGAGCGAAACCGGGGCCGAAGGCGATGAGGCGGGGGAAACGGAACCTGAGCCAACTCCGTTGGAACGTTTCGCCTCCAATTTGAATGAGCGTGCCCTCGCCGGGACCATTGAACCCCTTGTGGGTCGAGAAAAAGAGCTCCGTCGCGCGATTCAGGTATTAGCCCGTCGCCGCAAAAATAATCCGTTATTCGTTGGCGACGCGGGCGTTGGGAAGACCGCAATTGTCGAAGGGCTCGCCGCAAAAATTGCTGCTGGGGATGTTCCTGCACCGCTGAAGGATGCGGTGATTTACGCGCTCGACATGGGCAGTCTTGTCGCCGGCACCAAGTTCCGCGGTGACTTCGAGAATAGAGTAAAATCCATCCTGAAACAGCTCGAGAAGGTGCCCGGCTCGATCCTCTTCGTGGACGAAATGCACACCGTCGTCGGAGCGGGGGCCGCCAGCGGGGGCAGCTTGGATGCGGCTAATTTGCTGAAGCCGGCGCTTTCAAGCGGGAAATTGCGCTGTATTGGAGCCACCACCTTTGAGGAATACCGGAGCCACATGGAGCGCGATCGCGCTCTCGCACGAAGGTTTCAGAAGATCGAAGTCTTAGAGCCCTCGCTCGATGAGGCGATTCAAATCCTGAAAGGGCTGAAAGCACGCTACGAAGAATTTCATAAAGTCACCTACACGGATGCCGCTCTAGAAGCCGCTGTCAACCTCGCCGCGCGGCATCTGCACGATCGAAAAATGCCGGATAAAGCGGTGGATCTCATGGATGAAGCCGGAGCCGACGCCAAGCTTGAGGTTGGCGATGGAGCGGTCGTGGACGTGGATCGCATCGAAGGGGTCGTGGCCCGCATGGCGCAGATCCCCCCCAAGCAGGTTTCAAGCTCGGACAAGAGCTCACTCAAGAGTTTGGAGTCGGATCTTCAGCAAGCGGTGTTTGGGCAAGATCGAGCGCTAAAGGAGCTGGCAACGGCTATCAAGCTCTCGCGAGCGGGTCTTCGGCCGATGGAGAAGCCGATCGGCTGCTATCTCTTCACGGGCCCCACGGGCGTTGGGAAAACGGAAGCCGCACGCCAGCTTGCGAAGACGCTCGGCATAGAACTGCTACGCTTCGACATGAGCGAATACATGGAGCGGCACACTGTCTCGCGGCTCTTAGGCGCTCCCCCCGGCTATGTTGGCTACGATCGAGGGGGCCTCTTGACCGAGGCTATCGCGAAAACGCCCCATTGCGTGCTCTTGCTCGATGAAATCGAGAAAGCTCACCCGGACGTCTTCAACGTGCTCCTCCAGGTGATGGACCACGGAACGCTCACGGACAGCAACGGAAAGAAGAGCGACTTTCGTCACGTGGTCTTGATCATGACTAGCAACGTGGGAGCACAAGACCTGCAGCGCAGAGTCCTCGGGTTTGGCGATCGTGACAGCGCTGGCCGCGAAGACATTGCCATGAAGAACACCTTCAGCCCCGAGTTCCGCAACCGGCTCGATGCGCGAATTTCCTTTGATCCACTCTCGCCTGAAGTCATGGAGAAGGTGGTGACCAAGTTCATGAAGGAGCTCGACGAGCAACTCAAGGAACGGAACGTCACGATTGAGCTCACCGATAAGGCGCTCACCTACCTCGCCGATAAAGGCTACGATAAAGACAACGGTGCACGCCCGCTCGCTCGATTGATTCAAGACGAAGTCAAACGGCCGCTAAGCGATGAGCTGCTCTTCGGTACCCTCGAAAAGGGCGGACACGTTGCGGTGGATTTCCGCGACGGCAAACTCGTCTTCGACGTGACGGCTCTGAGCGCCTAGGCTTCACTTGCCACAACGGCTCGCTCGCACTGACCGACGTAGCTTAGGCTCTCACTGAGCAACCGTTGGGGTGACTACCGCTTGGAGCCCCCGCACCTGAAGCGCGAGTGAGCATGAATTAGCCTGCCGTGCTTGCGCTGCCACGCTCTGCTCCGAGAGACCAGCCGAGGCTAGCCCTGCGGCGATCAATCGCCCCTCAGCCCAGGCTCGGAGGTTAACCAGCAGTGCACCATCGGAGATGCGCCAGATCCCAACGCGCGCAAAGTGGGGTAGCCGTTGGACTTGTTCCTCAGGCGTTTCCAGATCTCCGGGCTCCTTCGGCGGAAGACCGTTCGGCGGGGGCTCGTCGACTACGATGGTTGCGAAGCGGGCCTGCGCCAGTATATCGAGCGCAATCGGCACGTCTCGATGAGTGACGCTATCGAGGTCGCGCTCGTACGCCGTCACCGCGAGATCGCTATCCGCGAGGTGTAACTCATCGGTCCACTCAGTGGAAAGCACACGCAGTGCCCGGTATGTGAGGCGCATGTTGTACGGCCTGGGGGGTTCAACACAGACCTGATATTCGTTGCACAAGGTGTGCGGCTTGCAATCAGAAGATGAAACGCAGGGCGCCCCCTGCGAGGGATCGTAACCGCGCGTATTCCGAAAAAAGCAAGCGGTGAACCCGTCGAGCAAGGAACGCACCGCCGCTTTCCGTAAACTCTTGGCGTCCCGGGCGTTTTCGAGGCGTATCCTGAGGTAAATTCCCGGTGCTTGTGCGATCGAATCGTAGTTCCAGCCCTCCCCCACGATCGTTGGCCCAGAATGCAAAGCCAGCTCTCTCGCCCAGCCTTCTATCTTCTCACTAAATGGAACCAGCTTGGGTCCAAGAACGCTCGCAACTGAGCGCTGCTTGGCCATCACGTGCGCCCTCATTTGCCCAAGGCTGCGCGCAGCCACCCACGCATAGACGGACAGGACAGCGCCCAGCACCACCACTGCCCAAATCCAAAACTGCGGAGGCATGGCACGCACGCGCACCTTGCCCGCAACCAACGCCCGGCGCCGCTCGTGCCGCGAAACAGCCAAGGAGGGCAGGCCTCGCTCAGGATCGGTTCGTCGCATCAATGTGCCTCTACCTGATATCCCCACGCAGCATTCGCTCAAACACAAATGCCGCCTTGCCCAAACCTGCGGAGCAAAGCGGCACAGCTGTGCGGCCCCTACTACGAATGACGAGAGGGACTACTCTTTCCCACCACTGCTGTGGCTGGCGCCGCCCAAACGACCCACCATAAAGCTCACGTTAGGAAAACCGCCGAGAGCTGCCGTCTGGAAAACGCTCTTCACCACCAAAGCCGGAACCCTACGATCCACCTGGAGCACGATGATGCCAGGAAATTGTTTCCCAGGATTAAGCTGCGACCAGAGTTCTCGCTTGGCCTTCAGGCGGCTGAAGAGGTCGTCAATTTTTTGCAGGCGGTTAGCTTCAACGATGGCTCGGGTGCTACCGGCAGCGTTCCCATCAACTAGGATCTGAGTCCCAGTGATGGCCACGATGGGCGCGTCCGTCATGTCGATAACGTTCTCGGCTTTTGGTAGCTTCACGTTCTTGTCGATCGGAAGCTCACCACTCGCTGAGAAGCTTGCGAGCAAAAAGAGCACGATGCAGAGCAGAAAGTCGATGAACGGGATCAGAGGAATTTCTTGATTGACCGCACGACCACCTCCTCCGAGCACCTTCTTACGCACGAACGCGAGAGGAATGTGGTGCATGAGCCTGCGGCCTGGCACCGAGATGGCCTGTTGAAAACGGCTTAATGGTTTTTCAGCGCTCATGGCTCAGTTCATCGCAAAGGTAACGTTGAAGGAGGCAACCTTTTTAGTCTTGCCGCCAAGCTCAAAGTCCCGCTGGGGGGAGTAGATGGCATCAATCACAGCGATCACATCAGAGAAGGGCGTTGAGTTATCGGTATGCAACACTGCTTGATCGAGCTTTTTATCGCTCGCTGCCCGGTGCGTTCCGTTCTTCGTCCATTCCTCTTTGATCTTGTCGGCCAGGTCCGGGTACCGGTACTCGCCTTCTGCACCAGCATTGACCTGCTTGCGGACGACATCAATGGTGTTCACCACGGTGCTGCCCTCTTTCCAAACGAGCTGAAACTTCCGCTCGCCGCGCATCTCCACATGGAGCTGCTTCTCTTTCTTGTCAGTCTCGGGAGGCTCGGAAGTAGGCGGGCCTGGCACTCGCGCATCTGCATTGATGCGGGCCATCTGGGACCAAACCGCCGTCACCAACAGAAAGGCAACCAAGCACAAGAGGAAGTCAATGAATGGAATAAGCGGAATGTCGTGATTGGTGGCCCGCTTGCCACCGTGTCCACCAACGTCAATACCAGCCATGATGCTCTCCGGAGTGCGCCGTCAGGAGATCCCTGATGGGCTGTTGGAAACTGGGCGGCCCCAAACATTTGGTTCCGCCCGTTTGGATTGAGCCGAAACTCAACCAGCCTGCTCAAGGCCCTGGAGGTTGACCTTCTGGCGATTGGCCACGACTAAGTTCAAAACTTGAACTGAAGCCTCATTGATGTCGTCTTCCAGACCTTGGGTTTTTCCGTTGAGCACCGCGAAGCCGATGAGCGCCGTGATAGCTGCAATCAGGCCGAACGCGGTACAGTTCATTGCCTCGGCAATCCCCTCCGCCAGAATACGAGCCTTTTGGCTGGGGTCGACGGACTCACCTCCCACGGCGCCGAACGCCTTGATCAGACCGACGATGGTGCCGAATAGGCCCGAGAGCATCGCAAGGTTAGCAAACAGAGCTAGGTAGCCCGTGCGCTTATTGATTTTCGGCATCTCGCGGAGAGCAGCTTCATCCATCGCGGACTGAACCTCTTCGTCGGGACGGTTCACTTTAACCAACCCAGACTGAACGATGCGAGCGAGCGGCGCGTTGGCTGCCGAACACATCTTAACTGCCTTCGCGACATCTCCTGCCAAAATGCATTTCTGCATGGTTGCTAGGAAAACGTCCTTGTTGATCGAAGACCCAAACAAGTAAACGGAACGTTCTGCGATGATCGCAATCGAGCAGACCAACCAAAAGAGGATGATCCACATCGCCCAACCGCCTGCATTGTAGTGATGCCAAAGTGACGACATTGTTTGCTTACCTTCCGGCTGAAGCCTGGTGCTACTGATTGCTTGGTACTGAGCTAACCCCTGGACGACGTTAGCTCGTGATACCTACGAAGATGTTTTTGGGTTTGAGCTCTTGACGCGATACGCCCTGGTACGCCCAAGAGGGGGGCATCTTGCTGAACGCCCCCGGGTTCCGTCAAGGAGAGAATGCAGCGGCGCGACAGTTCGTGTGCCGGGAGAAATTTCCTCCGGCGCTGAGGTCACGGCGAGAGCTGCCCGCATTCAGACTTTTCGCGATTTCCGTAATACAAATCAGGGACGCCCCCGCCTACGAGGGCACAACAGAACACCGCCCTCCCCCTACCTTGTCCTACCTCTCAGACCAGCAGCCTCACCACGAGCCGACGTGCACACGCGGGGCGGCTTGGCCTGACGCGGCCCGACGCCTGATGGCGTGCGTGCGTGCTCGCGAGCGTCGAGTGGCGTGCTTCGCATCACTCCCTCGCAGACGTGCAATCAACACATTGTGCTTATGCAAGCAACAAAAAAATGTGTTTGCGGGGAGCTGCTCGGACGCATCCCGAGCGTGCTTGCAACAAGCATCACCGCGGTATTTGTCGAGCACTTTCAACATTCAGGGATCCGAACTATGCGGCCGCCCATTCGGCCCACTAGATCTAAATTGTTCGGCTAATCTTTTCTAACAAATGCCCGCTTGCAGAAGCGAAATGCCCACGGCTATAGTCCTGGGCTAGTCTCCAACACAATTGTTCCGCATGAGCGACGCCAATAATCAAGCAGTCGACCTAGTGGATGTAGCAGAAAGGGCGATGGGGAATGCAACTCATCCTTGTTGCAGCTGAAGGCCAGCTGATCGAAGCATTTAAACATAATCCGACCTTCATGGTCCTCAACCTCATCACGTCCGCCATCGTTTTGACGATCGTGGTTGAGCGGTTCATTTTCCAAAGCAGCAGATATCGAGTGAATTCTAAAGAGTTTTTCGCGCAAGTGAAAAAGCTCGTGGCCGCGGGCAACATCGATCGCGCCATCAAGCTCTGTGAGGCTAGCGACTATCCGATTCTGCAGCTTGTGAAGGCGGGCCTCACGCACGCCAACAAAGGCGCGGATGAGGTGGATGCTGCGCTGAGCGAAAAGCTTGGTGAGTTGAAGCCCGAGGCAGAAAAGCGAGTGGGCGCTCTCTGGTCCCTCGCAAATATCGCGACGCTGATTGGACTACTGGGAACGGTTTCGGGCCTGATCGCTACCTTCGGAGCGATCGCGGCACCTGGGCTCTCCCCGTCGGACAAGCAGGCGATGCTTTCAAACGGCATCGCAGAGGCCATGTATAACACCGCCCTCGGCCTCGGCATTGCCGTGTTCTGCATGATCACGCACGTCCTTCTGCACACGCGCGCTAAGAACATCCAACACGATCTGGAGGGCACTGTGGAACGCACGTTCAACCTGCTCACCATTCAACGCGCCGGTCAGTAGCAGGCGCTTTCTTCGACTAACCCTAAACCCGGATATCCATGGACCAACCCGGACAGCTCAGCGCGGCTCAGCGCAGCAGAATTCGGCGTCTTAGCCAGCCTAAAGAGCTCACACCGGACGAAGAGGGGGGCGAGCTAAACATCGTTCCCTTCTTGGATATCGTCATGAATATCCTGATCTTCGTGCTCGCCACAGTTGCCGTTACTTTTACGGCGAGCATTGAATCCACGCCTCCATCGTTGGGCGGCGCTGGCGTCCGGAGTGACATCAAGAGCGAGGCTCTGAACCTCACGATCTTGATCGTGAACGAGGGCTTCTCTTTGAAGGCATCCGGCGGGAATATCGCCACGGGTTGCAACGGAGTGGGCGCTGGCCTCGCGATACCTCGAAACAGCGGCCGCTACGATTACAAAGCCCTGAATGAGTGCGCACAGAAACTCAAGGGCTCGAACCCTGAGTTTGCCGACGAAAATCAGGTCACGATCAGCCCCAATCCAGCAACGCCTTACAGTGACATTATCGCGGTGATTGATGCCGTTCGACAGACGGCTCAGGGCGAGAAGTTGTTTGATGACGTCAAGTTTGGAGTGGTTCGATGAGCGTACCCATTGTTCGGTATAAGGCGGAGCTCCGTAAGGCCATTCGCCGTAATGCGATGGAACCGGAGATCAACTTCCTCAACATCACGGCGATGTTAGACATCATGACCATCATTTTGGTCTTTTTGTTGAAGACGCTGGGGGAGTCCACTGCGGCCGTCCCGCAGAGCGATGACCTCCGATTGCCGAAGTCCGTGATTACAACCGAGCCACCTCAGGACGGCGTGGTCGTCACCGTCTCCAAGACGCAGATCCTGGTTGGAGATCAGCGCGTTGTGGCCCTGCCGGGTCGCGAGTCGATGGTGCAGACTGGCGTAGGTGCCAGCTTCAAGCGAAACGGACCGTCTGATCTTTATGTGGTGCCGTTGGGCAACGCGCTGCAAGCCGCAGGGAAAACCGACAAGCTGATTCGGGCCGCGAAGGGACTGGATACCTCATCCTCGGATGCTGTTATCATCGCGGATGAGACGACGCCCTATCGCTTGCTCATGGAAGTGATCTTCACCCTGGGCCAGTCTGGATTCGGCAAGTACAACATGATGGTGATCCAGTCCAAACAGGCCCCGGGCAACATCAACTGATTCCGATTCCCGCCTCCCCTCGAAAATCAGCCCCCCAAAAATCAGCATCTATGAAGACGTCGACCTTGCGAGGCGCCGTCGCCCGAGCACTCGGAGTCGCCCGCGCGAGGGCGGCATGGCTGGATGGGTCGGGGTAAATTCGACCGTTTTTCTGCCCCTCCGGGCACAATTCTGTCCGTTGGGTCTTGTCTTGCGCGGGCGGTTGCTATATCCGTCTGGCAATTCTCGGGCTTGTGACCGAAGCCATCGCTTCGTTCCCGGTCGCGACGTGGGTTGCTCGTCCGGGGACGGCACTCGCAGCCAGCGCGGCCCAGGGTCGCCCTCGCCGAGCGAGGAGCGGCACGAAGTCCGGGAACCGACGACGATACTGACAATGCAGTCTGAGTCGACCCACTCTTCCTTTTCTCCCGGTTTCTCTTTTGGGAGTGAACTTCACCTTGGACGCTGAGTAACACCTTGTCTTCCCTATCTGACGCCCTTTCAACCCTTTCCGACAGAGGTCTCCGACGCTTGCTAGGTGCGCGAACCTTCCTTCGCGGGCTCGATTACGAGAAGCGCAAGGTCGTCGAGGAAGTCGACGTTGAAGATATCCTTGCCTCCGGGCGCGTGAAGGGCTCCGATCCAGAACCCTACTCAGTCAGAATCCAACTCGGCGGCGAGGGCATTACCTCCGACTGCAGCTGCCCAGCGTTCCAGAAATCACAGCAGCATTGCAAGCACGTGGCGGCGCTGTTGATCACGGTCAGGAACCGGGCGCGCTCAAAGCTTCCCCGACCAGTGCCTCAGGCCGCACCACAACTACAGGCTCCCACCGAATCCAAGAAAACCAGGCGCGAACGGCGCCGGCGACCCCAGTCGCCACAGCCCAATCATGCGCCCCCCGGAGCCCAGGCTCCTGCCCCACTCGACAGCAGCGCACGAGCCACAGGCATCGGCGCATGGCTCGCCCCGAACGGAGCAGTGCGTGCGCTCACGCTTGAGTACCGCATCCATGTTCGCCCCGGTGGCTTGACCGTAACCGTATTGGATGTGGAGAGCCGTTCGCCGCTCCTGCCCTCCGTGGCGCTCACTTGGCAAACACTCGCCCCCACGGCGGATCGTGATGCGCTACGGCTCCTGGCGCGTTTTGAAAGTGGCAATCCCCGGCATCCCGCGGTGGACATTCGCGGCGAAGATGCGGCTGATTTGCTGCCGATGCTCAAGACACGGCGCGTGCTTCTGGAGCCGTCTCTGATGCAGCTCCGATTTTCGGACGAACTTTTGCGGCCGCAGTTTGAACTTGAGCTGGTCGGTTCGGACACCGTTGTCGCGAAGGTCATGTTTGAACGTCAGAGTAACGGCAGAAGATTTTCACTGGCTCAAGGAGGGTGGTTCGAAGGATTCCCGAGTTGGCACGTGGACACCAACGAGGGTGTGGCACGGCAATTGGAGTCGAGAGTCTCACCGGGTGCCCTGAAGCGCCTGCTTCGAAGCCCCACCGTCGCCGAGCCGGCAAGCCAATTGATTTCGATGATCATGGATGGTCTGCCCAAGGTGGCGCTTGAGGTGGGCGCCGAGCTGCCCGATCTTTCGCAAGTTGCTGACGTTATCGACGCAGTACCGGTGTTCAAGATGCGTGCAGGGGGTTCCCTCACGGAAGTGGAGGTATCACTCCGAGCTCTCTATGGCGCAGACGAAGTGGAAGTACGCGCCGACGGGATCTCGCCTCCCATCCTGATTCGCCCCCCGGTTGATGGTCGCAAACGCTTCGAGTGCATCCGCTGCGACATTGTGGCTCAACAGGAGGCAGCGCAGACGCTGCTCGGCCTGGGTTTGAGAGCCGCGGAGAGCGGCGAAGTTTTCGTCGCACATGGCGAGAATGCCATTCGATTCTGGTCCGAGGGCGTCGCCGCGTTGCCCGAGAGTTGGGACCTCTATGTGCCTGAAGAAATGGTGGGCGCAGAGATCCGAAGCAAGCCCTTGCAGATGATGGCTCGAGTGTCGAGCGGCGTTGATTGGCTGAACGTCAATGTCAGCTATGAGAGCGAAGGCGTGGGTGTCGATCGCAGCGAACTCGAACGCTGCCTCCGTGAAGGCAAGAAGTACGTCAAGCTCTCGGATAACACCTACGCGACGCTGGATGCGGACCGCGTGCGTGCCATGATGGAACGCGAAGTTGAGCTCCTCACGGCTAGCGGAAAGGGCGGAAATATTCCCATTGTTCACGCCGGGCGCGTCCAAGAACTCCTGCAACACGCGACCTCGTCACAGATCGCGCCTTCAACCCGCGCGCTGTTTAAGAAGCTCGCCAGCATCGAGGAAATCAAGGTTGCGAAAAAGCCCCGCGGCCTCAAAGCCACGTTGCGCCCCTATCAAGATCAGGGCGTCGCTTGGCTCCGTTTTGTACACGACATGGGCTCGGGCGGCGTGCTCGCCGACGACATGGGCCTCGGGAAGACGATCCAAACGATTGCCCTCCTGCTCTCACTCAAACAAGAGCAGAAGGATGAGCCGTTGCGCGCGCTCATCGTGGCACCCACCAGTGTTGTCTCGAACTGGATCCGAGAAATTGGGCGTTTTGGTCCCTCGCTCACGACAGCTCTTTGGCATGGCGCCGGCCGGAAAGAGCAACGAGCCGAATTAGATAACGCCAACGTGGTCATCACCAGCTACGCGCTCTTAAGACGCGACATCGAACTCCTAAAGAAACTTCGGCTCGACTACGTGATTTTGGACGAAGCCCAAGCAATCAAAAATCCTACGAGTGCGACGGCACAGGCCGCCCGGGATTTGCCCGCGTCACGGCGACTGGCTCTGACTGGAACGCCCATCGAAAATCGATTGAGTGAAATTTGGTCGATCTTTTCGTTTGTGAGTCCAGGCTTGTTGCCTCCGTTGGCTCGATTCGAGGAGCGATTTGCGCGCCCGATTGACCAAGGTGATTCTAAGCAAGCAGCGCGACTGCGCGCCGTGATCCACCCCTTCATCTTGCGTCGGACGAAGAACGAAGTGGCTCAGGATTTGCCGGCAAAGATAGAGGTCGACAAGATCTGCGACATGGCGGCGGATCAGAAAGCCATTTACCTACAAGTGCTGCGTGAGGTGCGAGCGCAAGTGATGGGCGAGGTTGAAAAGAAAGGCCTCGCTAAGGCTCAGATCCACATCTTGGCTGGCCTGACGAAACTGCGCCAGGCTGCATGCGACCCACGTCTGCTCGGTTTGCCACGGGAATTCTCACATGATGATAGTGGTAAGTTGGCGGTGCTTCGAGAGCTGATCGACGAAGTCGATCAAGGCGGACACAAGGTTTTGGTCTTCAGCCAATTCGTGAGCATGCTGAAACTCATTGCGAGCGCTTTGGATGAAGACAAGATCCGCTATGAATATTTGGACGGCAGCACCATCGATCGCCAGCAGCACATCGACCGCTTTCAGGAGGATCCGACAGTTCCAGTCTTCTTGATCAGCTTGAAAGCTGGGGGAACCGGCCTCAATTTGACCGCCGCAGACACCGTGATCCACTTTGACCCTTGGTGGAATCCGGCTGTTGAAGAGCAGGCCACCGACCGAGCACATCGCATTGGGCAAAATAAAGTCGTCACAGTTTATCGGCTAGTGGCAACCGGAACAATCGAGGAGAAGATCCTAGAGCTCAAGCAAAAGAAGAAGGACCTTGTCGCGAGCGTCCTGAGTGAGGACGAGGGTGGTCAAAAGACACTTTCGCGCCAAGATTTAGATGATCTCTTTCGTCTCGACTGAGCTTCCTCAACCTCATGCTCGAGGTTCTTTTGCTCAGCGCCTCATCGATACGTTCATCAGAAAGCCAAGACTGATCAACGTTGTCACCACGCTCGACCCACCGTAAGAAAAGAGCGGCAGCGTGACGCCAACGACGGGGAACAGGCCAATCGCCATACCAAGATTGAAAAGCGTATGCCAAAAGAAGATGGCGCCAACGCCAATTGCCAGCGCAGCGCCGAATCGATCCCTGGCCTGAGACGCAATGTGCACGGCCCAGATACACACAAAACAGTAGAGCGAAAGCAGCACCAGGCTTCCTAGTAGCCCCCAATCCTCGGCAAAAACGGCGAACGGAAAGTCACTGTACTGATCCGGAAGGCGCCCAAACTGATTCTGGGTGCCCTGCATGAAGCCTTCGCCAGTGAGCCCACCATTGCCGATGGCCGTTTGCGCTTGAAGAGCGTGCCAGGCAGCTCCAGTTTTATCAGCATCTGGATTCACGAAGCTTTCCAAACGCCGCAGTTGATATCCGTGCAGCAAAGAACTGCGGTTGGTCCAGAACAACACCAGGCCAACCACCCCCGCCACGGTAACATTGAGCACGCTACGACCCCGAATCTTAGTCATTCCAACGACGCTCAAGGTCGTCACGACGAAGATCATGGCCGTCCCAAGATCTGGTTGGGCCATAACGGCCGCTGCGGGCACCAATCCGAACGCGACGGGTGGAGCGAGATCGATCAGTGTGCGTGGCTCCGTTTGTGGGTCGTTGTGGATGTAGCGCGCTATCATGAGCACGAGGACAATCTTCATGAACTCGCTGGGCTGGAAGGTGAAGCTTCCGAGCTGAATCCAGCGCGAAGCGCCACGAATGTCTGTCCCTAGAACCCAGACTAACCCAAGTGAGAAAACGCCGCCCCAATACAAGATCGTGGCCCAGCGCTCAAAGATTCGATAGTCAATGACGGTCGTTATCACCCCCAAGAGCACGCCCACGACAATCCAGTAAATCTGCGAGACGTAAATATCCGCGAGCTTGCCGTGGGTTCCGGAACCGATATAGGCGCTGGTGGCGCTGTACAGATTCACCAAGCCGCAGGTGGCTATCGCAACGATCGCTACCAACAGTGGCATATCGACCAGCGGCCCACTTCTAAACGAGTGCTCTTTGTTTCTCACTGCACCAGGCTCCGACCTGTGCCACCAGGCTTTGCCTTTTGCACTAGGCGTTTCTGCTTTAATTCATTCCAGGCCTGCACCACCTTCATCGCTACCGGAACGGCATTTTTACCACCGCCGCCGCCATGCTCCACCAGCACGACAATCGCGATCTCGGGCGACTCCGCTGGCGCATAGCCCGCAAACCATGCGTGATCGCGATTAAAGTACCAAACTTTCTGCTGATCCTCGCCTCGCCCCGTTACGCGATCCACTTGAGCCGTCCCTGTCTTGCCTGCCATATCGATACCCTCAATTCGATACTTGTAGCCGGTGCCCTTTTTTTCCATGATCACGCCTTTCATCCCCTGCTTAACTAACGACAAGTCCGTTTGGTTAAGCTCGACAACGCGCCGAACTCGAGGCGGGAATTCCTGGACGACCGTTCCATCGCTGGTCTCGATGCTGCGAACCAGCTGCGGTTGATACAGCGTTCCGCCATTGGCCAGCGCCGCATAAGAAAGCGCCAACTGGAGCACGGTGACCGTGGTTGCACCCTGACCGATCGCCGCAAGCAAAGTCCAGCCTCCTAAGAATTGGCCCTTATAGTGATGCGTATACCAGCTGCGAGTCGGCATGCGCCCGCGCGCCTCCGGATTAACTCCGATGCCCGTCCTCACCCCGAAGCCGAAATCCATCCCAATCTGGGCTAATCTGTCGATGTTGATACCCTCCCCAAGTTGGTAAAAATAGCTATTGCAAGACTGCACCAGGGCTTCATGCAGGTTCACGCGACGGTGGGTGCTGGTGCAGCGGAAATAACGCCGGCCGTACTCGATGCCCCCGTGACAATCGACTTCATCGGAGGGTTTGATGGTGCCTTCGGCCAGGGCGGCGAGCGCACTGAAAGGCTTGTACGTCGAGCCCGGAGGATAGGTTGCCGAGATCGTCTTATCGAGCATGGGATTGAGCGGATCACTGTAGAGTCGACGAAAGGCATCGCGCACTTCTGTCTTGCCTGCCCCTCCGCTCAATACGTTCGGGTCAAAACCCGGCTTCGAGAGTGCCGCAAGAATTCGCCCGGTGCGCACATCCACGACAACGGCCGCCCCCGCAAGTTGCCCGCGCATGGCTTGCTCCATCGCCTTCACAAGTTCAATATCGACAGTCAGGCTGATGTCTCTACCCGGTACCGGTTCAAGGCTACGAGGTTCTTCGAGGTAGCGGGCTTCCAGTTCGCCGAGATTCTTATCTTTCCCGACTCCCCGCAGCGATTTTCGCCACCCACGCTGCCCTTTTAGGTAACTCTCCCAACGCCGTTCGACGCCCGTAGCACCCAGCCGATCTCCAGGTTTGTAACCGCGGCTCGAGACGCGCGTGAGCATCTCGCCGTCAATTTCGCGCATGTGTCCGATCGTGTGCGCACCAAGAGTGCCGTACGGGTAGTAACGGATGGGGCTTGGGACTACCTCGATTCCTGGAAGTTCGTCGGCATTGGTTTCGAGGACTCCGAGGACATCTCTGTCCACGTCCGCTACGAGTAGGATCTGCTGTGTCGCAAGACGGGTGCTATTGGCGCGAATCGCAACGATGCGTGCACGCAGGTCTCGCGCATCCTGCTCACCCAGACGCATGAGCTCGACCGCCCGAGGCCAGACTTTCTCCAGATCGATTTTCGCTGGGACACCGTAGACGTTGTAGGAGGGTCGATTAGCGGCAAGCACTCGCCCCATGGCGTCGCGAATCACGCCCCGTGTGGTCGCCAAGGTGTTCTGATAGACGATATTTTCCCTTGCTGTAGCCCGATGTTGCTCGCCTTGAAAGATTTGAAGCTGAACCAAGCGAGCGAACAGCGTCAGAAAACACACCAACACGGCAACTACCATCCAGCGAAATCTTCGCCGGAATTCGCCGACATCTGAGCGCTGAATGGGAAAATTCACGGCAGCAATCCAGACGATCTGGCCCTTGGCACCAGGCACGCGAACACGGGACGACGCTTCATGCGTTGCTCCCAGTTTCTGCTGAGCGAACCACCGCCGTGCCCGCCGCAATCCTTTGGACCAAATGAAATACTAAAGGTGCAAACAGCGCTGTCATCACGGCACGCGGCAGAACCAAGGGCAAGAGCTCGATGGGGCGACGATTGTCCGTCCCAAAAATGGCGAGTAAGGTGAGCACGATCGCGCCTTCAACCAAGGAAAACCCGAATACCAGGGGGATGCGGGTTAACGGTGTCTGCGCGGAAAAGCGCACACCAGCGATCTTAGCTAGACCCCACATCGCAACACTCACGAACGTGAATAAGTACATCGGAGCGGCCGCCATTAAGTCGGTGAGGTGCCCCAACGCAAAGGAAAGCACGACTCCTCGAGCCACCGAGCTCTCCTGGACCCCAAGGAAAATGATCACTGGCAAAACCAAGTTGGGTGTCGCCGAAAGAACAGCCAGAAATCGTCTGAAGCCTTCGGCACCCACAGGAGCTGCGAGCGAACCAAACAGCCTGTAGAGGTTGCCTTGCACCAAAATCAGCAAAAATCCAAAACACAAATAGGCCGTATTCCGCATGATACCGCTACTTTCGCGTCTTTACGTCCGGCTTCTGTTCGCATTCTTTGGTGTCGGAGAGCGTGATCAAGACCTCTTCGAGCCTCGAGAAGTCCACTGTCGGCTCGGCCTCGACCGTTTGGTAGATGCCGAATTCGCGCTTCTTGACCTCCTTCACACGTGCCACAGGGATCCCACGAGGGAAGCGACACCCTACCCCGCTTGTGAGCAACACATCTCCAACCTCCACTTGATCCGTGCGCTCCATGTATTGCACGCGTAGTGTATAGCGAGCTGGATCACCTGTGCCCCGTACCAAGCCGCGGGCGTGGGTTCGCTCCACCACTACATCAATCCCGTTGCCGCTATCCACGGTAAGCCTTACATCCACTTTGTCCCCCGAGACGCGCAGCACCGTTCCCACCGCTCCATCCACTGAGATGACCGGCATATTAGGGCGAATCAGCACACCCGGACGATCCAAAACAACCTGGGCAACGCGGAAGTACTGGGAGGTATCTTTCGCGACAACCAGCGCACTCGCCGTTTCAACGCCGACCGTATCTCGGAGCGAAAGCAGCTTGCGCAATCTGCGGTTCTCAGCCTGCTCTGATGTTAGCTCGCGAAGCCGTTGCGTTAAACGCGCATTTTCGTAAGCTAACTTGTTGTTGTCATCCTTGACGTCCACAAGATAGACGTAATCATTAATGACACCCGAGAGGCTTCGCGCCACCGCAGCGGCGACATACTGGAGGGGAGCGGAAAGCTTGTTCAGCGTGCGGTCCAGAGGGTGCATGTCCTCCGGAGCTCGAATCGTTGCGCGCAAAAAGAAGAAGGGCAGCGCGAGCAGCACCACCACCAGGAATATGTCACGGAGTCGGCGAAAGGAGGTCACGGCTCAAGACGCCACGTTGATAAAACCGCTTAGCACGCGGCGCCTAGCCGATCGTGACATCCTTGAGCAGCTCAATATGGTCCAACGCTTTGCCACTCCCTAGCACCACGGCGCTGACTGGATCATCACACACCATCACCGGAAGGCCCGTTTCTTCGCGCAATAGCACGTCGAGGTTCTTAAGGAGTGCTCCGCCACCCGTGAGCACCACGCCCTTATCAACGATGTCGGCCGCGAGCTCGGGGGGCGTCCGCTCGAGCGCCAGCAAAACAGCCTCAACGATGGCGTTCAGCGGCTCGGAGAGGGCCTCTCGAATCTCATCGGAATTGATCACGACTGTCTTGGGGACACCCGCCACCATATCGCGCCCTTTAACCTCCATCGTCATCTGGTGTTCCAGCGTGTACGCGTTGCCGATGGTGATCTTAATTCGCTCGGCCGTCTGTTCGCCGATCGCCAAATTGTATTTGCGTTTCATGTACGCAACGATGGCCTCATCCATCTTGTCGCCTCCCACACGCACGCTTTGCGAGTACACGATCCCAGCAAGGGAGATCACCGCGACTTCGGTGGTGCCGCCGCCAATATCGACCACCATGTTTCCGCTCGGCTCAGTGATGGGGAGCCCTGCGCCGATCGCCGCGGCCATTGGCTCTTCGATCAAATAGACTTCCCTGGCCCCGGCGCTCTCGGCACTCTCTTTGACAGCGCGTTTTTCAACTTCCGTAATGCCGAACGGCACACAAATAATAATCCGAGGCTTGACCAGCGTCCGACGGTTGTGAGCGCGCTTGATGAAATAGCGGAGCATCGCCTCAGTGATCTCAAAATCGGCGATCACCCCGTCGCGCAGCGGGCGAATGGCCTGGATGTTGCCGGGAGTCCGCCCCAACATTTCCTTGGCCTCGCGCCCAACAGCTAACACGCGCTTCTCGCCCCGGGCGTCCCGCTGCACCGCGACCACAGAGGGTTCGCAGCTCACAATGCCCTTTCCCTTGACGTAAATCAGCGTTGTGGCGGTTCCGAGGTCAATCGCCAAATCGTTGGAAAAGAGGCCGTATAGCCAATCGAAGATCATCGGTAACGTTTCACTTCAAGCCCAGCGGAACGAAGAGGAAATCAACGAAACCGTGGATCTAGGGTCGTTTTGCCCGTGCAATCGGCCCAGGTCGTAGCACGGGGAGCAAACGGAGCGCAATCAGACCGGGCAAACTTCCCAGGGGACCGCGCACTTCAGTTAACATTTTGATCTTATTGGATAATTTATGTCCGACCCGCGACCCGCAAGCACCGAGCTTGACGTCAGTCGTCGCTCCAATCGTCCGAATCGAGGCCGGTTCGCCAATTGTTACCCCCACCCCTGCGGCGATCGTCCGGAGCTGCCACCTGCTTCTTCTTGACCGCCTCGGGCTTCTTCTTTTTTCCCTCGCGGCGTCCTTCGAAATCTCGATTATCGAATGAGCTCCGTTGTTGAGGTGCGGGTGCACCAAAATCGCCGCCCATTCCTGAAGGACGTCGATCCATGGATGGCCGGTCAAAGCCACCACCGCCACCACCACCACCACCGGGTGGGCCGCCTGGCCTCGGTGCAAAGCCACCACCACCTGCAGGTCGCTCTGGACGCTCGCCTCGGGCGTGAGCGGCATTGATGATGAGACGCCGACCTCCCACTTCCAGATTCCGAAGCAAATTCAACGCTTCGTTAACGGCTTCAGGAGACGTCAGGGAAACAAACGCAAAACCCCGTGCGCGGCCATCGGGGCCAGTGGGCATATGAACACGCACCACCTGATTCACACCGCGTTCTTTGAGCAACGCTTCGAGCCCAGGGCGATCCGCATCATACGGCAGATTTCCCACGTAAATAGAGCGATCATCGCCTGCACCCCCTGGCGCTCCAGCACCTCCAGGTGGCGCACCCGGAGCCCCCGCAGCACCTGGTGTATACGGGCGCTGTTCGGGCCTCGGACGGGTGTCTCCAGCTTCGCCGGGAGCGCGCCGCGAATCGGACGAGAAAACTCTTACGGAGATCGAACGCCCTGAGTGCATCGATCCGTCAAGCGTTTCTCGCGCACGCGTTGCTTCCTCGGCAGAAGCGAGCGTCACAAAGCCAAAGCCTCGTGGCCGGCCTGTCGCGCGATCACGCGGAACGCTGACCTGCACGACGGCACCACCTGTGGCTTCAAAGACTTGGCGAAGAGCGTCTTCGTCGACTGAGTCCGGCAAACCCGCCACGAAGAGTTTTCGCGCGTCGTCCGTCGCCATATACTGTTACCTTTGTTTTCCTGTGTGTGAAGGTTGTGAGTGGAAAGCCCAATGCTCGCTCGCGGACGATAACCCCGCTACGATTCGCGGTTCAAGGGCCCTGGAAGGGGAGCGACTAAGTTAGTCATCGCTTCCCTGGGGGCCGCTGTCGAGTCACCTGAAAATGAAAACCCAAATAATCCTAAACCCAAAGGCAGGAAGTGGTCGCTCCCTCACCGCCCTCAGTCGCCTAAAAGCCGCGCTAGACGCGCAAGGAAGCAGCTATACCGTGACACCTACGACCGGCCCGAAGGACGCGACACGCCTCGCTCGCGAGGCCAGAATAGCCGGGGTCGAGTGCCTCGCGGTGATTGGGGGCGACGGAACGGTCAACGAGGTCGTGCAGGGATACTTGGAAAATGGCGGTGTGGCGAGAGGTCCGAAGCTTGCATTAGTTCCCGCGGGAACGGGGGGCGATTTTCGAAAGACGTTTGGATTTTCGGATTTGCCGGAAGATGCGGCGCGCCGACTGTTCGCAGGCAATGTTCAGAAGGTGGACGTCGGACTAGCGGTGGTCGACTCCCAACCTACCAACATCGCCTTCATCAATATCCTGAGCTTTGGGATCAGCGGACGCACTGACGAATTGGTCAATCAGGGGCCGAAGTGGCTGGGCGGAAAGGCTGCGTTCTTACTCGGAACCGTGCAGGCGATGGCGACCTATCGCAACGCGCCGGTGCGTCTTAAGGTGGACGGGAAGGTCGTTCACGAGGGTCCCATATTTACCGTCGCTTTGGCCAACGGCCAGTATTTTGGGGGTGGGATGCAGATCGCTCCAGCGGCGGATCCAAGCGATGGCTTGCTGGACATCGTGGTGCTTGGAAACCTGGGGCTTGCGGAGAGCTTGGCACTTTCGCGCCACGTCTACCGAGGTACGCACATCGAGCGCGCGAATGTTTCGGTGTTCCGAGGAACACGCGTAGAGGCTGAAGCGCTGCGCAGTGGTGAGTCGGTCTTGATTGATTCTGACGGTGAACTGCCGGGCAAGCTGCCGCTCAAGGCGTGGCTGGCACCCTTGGCGATTGAAATCCTGGTTTAGAGGACGAAGGCGCATCGCGCTTGGGTTCACTGCCAGCGGCAGAAACGACGATTCTATCGTCTTTCTCCTCGCCCTCGGAGGGCACCATGCTCAGCTTCACTCCCGAGCAGACGCGCACCAGAACCTCGGGGCTCTCAACTGGCCGACCGCAGCTTTCCAAAGGCATTCTGGGCTCCGAGAGCAATTCGACCAGGGAAATAACGCGCGCAAGAGCTTCGATCCGAGCCTGCCCCTGGTCGCTCTCGACGGCTTCGAGCGAGAGCGCTTCGGACAGACGACTGAACAGCAGAGGGCCACCCAATTCGACCACCGCCACGCCGTCAGGCCCGAGCCTGAGGGTTATCGAGAAGGGTGCGTTGCGCACAACTTGCTGCCGATTTTCCGGGATGGAAAATCTAAAATCCAAATGCTCAGAGCAGCGCTCTCGACTGCAAAGCGCATTGGAGAGTGAACGTCGAAAGATGGTCTTGAATTGGGATGGCAATTCGCTCGGGCTGATATTGAACAACCTGGGGCTGAGCATTCGCTCCACCAAGCTTGAGAATTCGCGCACGAAGTGCTTTCGATCGTCGCTTGCTTTCACGAGTTCCGCCAAAAGCGTGCTGTCACGCGCGGAACGCTGCTTCGACTTCTTCGCCTCGGCTTGCTGCTCGCTGAGGAGCTCCCCGATCCGCAGCTGAGCTGCCAAACGATGAGGACCATCGGGCAGCACACTGAGGTAATTTGAAATTCCTTCGAGGCTCGCTCGCGATTGGGCGAAAAGACGACGTTCTCTCGGATAAAACCAGGCTTCGGTCGCCGCCCGCGCAGGCCCCGAGTAGCCTGCCTTCAGATAAGACCAAGCGGCGCGCAGGCGTGCTTCTGGGGTCTTGGCGATCCGCGATTGGCGGTAAAGTTCGTACTGGCCCATGCCGCGCGTGGCTTGTTGAAAGGGCGTACAAGCGGGTTGCGCCAAAGGTAGCACGAGCAGCCGGAAGCTTTCGCCTCGGCCGCGCCGCCGAGCAACAGGCGTCGTCATAGGGCGGGGCAAAAATTGCATTCGGTGGGAACCTCGGGGAGCACCTCGCGCACGTAGCGAGCATAACTCTCACAACTCGCCACTTCGAGCGCGTGCAGACACACCTGCCCGTCGTGGACGAGCGGGACACAGCCAACAGGAAATGTTTGAGCACTGTTGCCGGCAGCGCAAGCGCGCAGACAGGCCTCGGTTCGAAACCTACAGCTGCTGCACTGAGCGCAATCGATCGCGTCTTTCTTAGCAAAAAACCGCCCAGCATCCAGCGATGTGGGTGTTTGCCCGCAGCTGCCGATATCGCCCGGTGTCGGAGCTGCACAGAACAGCAAAAGGAAGCTGAGAGCCAGCAGCCGGCCGCGGTAGGGCTGGTGCGGACTCATGGCAACACCTCATAATCGAACCAGAGCCCGGCCTGACAAGCCATCACCCCGACTGCGGTTGCCGATCGCTCGGCCGTGGCGGCACCGAAGAAATGGCTGTAGCTCGCTTCGGCGCTCAGGCCCCAGCCCGCCTGCACCAAAAACAGCCCACCGGCACCGATTTCACCGCCGAAATTTGCATCAGGCCGGAGCACTACCGGCGCGCCCACCCGACCAAAAAGCATCTTACCCCCACGAAATCGATAGAGCCCGATGTAGCTCGGTGTGACAACTTCTTGGGATACGCCGCTTGCGGCTACCGACAAGCGCACTACGCCACCCTGCTGAAACCCGTCAGGATCTCCCACGAGGCCACCCAAACCCAAATCAAAATAGGGCGCACTGATGGCCAAGGATTTGGAACTCCCAAGCGGCGTCGAAAGACGAAAGGGATTATTGAGGCGCAGGCCACGGCCGAAGCTTAATGTCGAAACCCAGTGCCAATAGGCATCCGCACGTGCCGAAACGGCCAACCCTCCCGTCGAGGCGCCACCGCTGCTTTCAGACGCCCCCAGAGCGCCAGTTCCGTAAACAAAACAGAAGGCGAGAATGGAAAAAGCCACTCGCGGTTGGTGCACACTAACCCCTACAGGCTTGCTCGATACCCTCGACGGTCTTCGGGATGCTATGGCTCAGCACCCGACAGCCTTCTGCCGTGATCAAGACATCGTCCTCGATCCGGATCCCGATCCCGCGGTAGCGCTCCGGCACCTGCGCATAGATCTCTCGATATTTCTCCGGCACCAGGCCCACGTCAGCCGCCACGTAAACGCCAGGCTCAACGGTGATCACCATCCCGGGCTCCATGCGCCGTGCCTCGCCGGACAACGAATACGCGCCCACATCGTGCACATCCATCCCGAGGTAGTGACTCGTCTTGTGCATGAAGAACGCCTGATACAGCTTGTCCTCGATGATTTTCGCAAGCTCGCCCCGGAGGAGGCCGAGCTCAAGCAACCCCGCCGCGGTCACGTTGACTGCCGCGTCGTGGATTTCACCCAAACTGGCTCCTGGCTTGCTCGCTTCAATCGCGGCCAGTTGTGCGCTCAACACGAGCTCATACAGCTCACGTTGTGCGACGCTGAAGCGACCATTTGCAGGAAACGTGCGCGTGATGTCGGAGGCGTAATAGCCGTACTCTGAACCAGCATCCACCAACACCAGATCGCCGTCTGCCAAGCACCGATTGTTTTCTCGGTAGTGAAGAATCGTCGCATTCGGGCCGCTTCCGACGATCGGTGAATAGGCGTGGCGCTCAGCGCCCTTTTGGCGAAAAACCTGGTTAAGCGCAGCCTCAAGCTCATATTCGAACTTGCCCGGTGCCGCTTCCGCCATCAATGCCGCATGCCCCGCTCGGGTGATCTCGATGGCCATCTCCATGAGTGCAATCTCGGCCTGGTCCTTAAACAAACGCATCTCGTGCAAGATCACTGCGCAGTCGACGATTTCAGTGGGATACCCCACCCCACGGCGTTCCTTTTGCCGAACGCGTGTGAGGACCCGTAGAACCGTTTGATCGAACTCTGCATCGACACCCAGGCGATAGTAGATCCGCTCCGTGTTCTCGAGCAGCTCGACGAGCTTTGTTTCCAGCTCCCCGATCTCCAGCGAAACGTCCGCGCCAAACTCGGAACAAGCCCCCTCGAGGCCCGCTCGACGACCGTCCCAGATCTCCCTCTCGGGGTCTCGTTTTTGGACAAACAAATAAAACTTGGGCTCTTTACCTCCCTTGAGCACAGCTACCGAATGGGGCTCGACGAAGCCTGAGACGTAATGGAGGTCGGAACTCTGGCGATAATCATGGTCAACATCATTGTTCCGCACCGCCACCTTGGCCCCCGGCACGATGAGTACCGCGCCACCCAGCTTGTCAAAGATCCGTTCACGGCGACTGGCAAACTGTGATTTCATGGCTGCGTCCTCCTAAGCTAGTACCGGAGAACCCTCCTGTTAATGGCGGGATTTGGATGGCCCAGGGTCCTGCCAAAAAGGAGGCAAAACACAAGCGGTTTGACTGAGGCACGCGCGCGGGTTAGTTCCCTTCACGTGGTCGCCCCGGAAGATTCTATGCCCGAGGAACGCGAACGCGAGCGAATCGTGCCCGAACTCCTACGGCGTGTGCTGGAGGCAGGCTACGAAAAGCTCAGCGACGGACCGGAAAACTTGAGGCAGTTTGTCAGCGATCTTAAGCTCCCGAAGGAAGCTCTTGGGGTCTTGATGGCCCAGGTCGAAGATGGCCGCCACGGCCTTTATCGAGCGGTTGCCGGTGAGGTTCGTGAATTCCTCCAACGTACCACCCTCTCCGAAGAGATCAAACGAGCGATCTCTGGGCTCACACTTGAGATCAAAACTGAGATACGAGTGGTGCCGAAGGAATCCTCTCCCGGCAAGGCCGCCACCCCGGTTGCTAACTCGGAGGGCATGAGCGAGATGCAGCAACCCCTTTCGGGTTCTTGCACCCCCCGCGATTCCGGTCGACCCAAGCCCACCACTGAATGACGGAGAAAAGTTAGTGAAATCCTTAGTAGCAGGAAGTGAGATCGATGCCTGGTGTACCAAGTGTCGCTTAGACCTTGGCCATCGCATTGTTGCACTCATCGAAGGCCGCCCCAAACGCGTCATCTGCTTAACCTGCAGCTCTGAGCATAACTACCGAGCCTCCCAAGCAGATGCCAAGGCCGATTTGGTGTTGCGCACGCAGCGCTCCGCAACCAGCGGCCCGAAGAAGCCTAAGACGACGAAAGCAAAGACCGCGAGCGACCACATCAAAGACTGGGAATCCAAGATCGCCGGTCAAGCCACCGCGGCGTTCGTTCGCTACACAATCGATCGAACCTTTAAGCCTGGGCAGGTGCTGATCCATAAGACGTTCGGCGAGGGTTTTGTCACGGAAGTGATGGAGTCCGAGAAAATCAATGTGCTGTTCCGAACCGGCCCGAAGACTCTCGTCCACAGCAAGAGCGCCTGAGGGCTCAACGCACCGAAAGGCGCCGGACAATTGGATTGTTGGGAAAATCCCGCTTCAATCCTGCAGTGAAAGCTCCTGCACGCGGATCGCGCGCTAGCTCGAGGGCTCGAGCCGCCGCTATTCGTGTATCCAGGGGACCTTCAAGCAGAAGCGGTAAGCTGCGAATGCGAAGCGTCACTTGAGGGGGACCAAACTCAACCAGCGCCGTCAGCCAGGGCTCCTTGGGCTCGGGCAATGAACTCACGAGTTCTTTCAGTTTTTGTGTTTCTCCGGCGGCCATCAGCAGAAATGCGTGTTCGGTCAACAGGCGGGGAGTCGAGGCGATGCGCGAAGCGAGCCGTGCTGTGATATCCAGCCCATCTCGAAATCGTCCTTGGTAGCGTCGTAGGCGTGCCAGACGCTGAAGATGAAGCGGCCT
>JBBRRP010000095.1:0-24814 GCA_038246305.1 Polyangiales bacterium
CACCACGCTGGGTGATCTCCGCAGGTTCACGGGTCGGCGAGATGTGGGGCAAGTTCGTGAAGGAATTCCGAGCAGCTCCCATCCCTGATTTCATCAAGAAAGACTTCGAACTCCGCACGTCCTACTACGGAGCTTTGGATGACGCCTCGGAGCCTCAGAAGAAGCAAGCCCGCGGCGCGTACGAGGTCTGCCTGGGTTATTCGGTGAAGTACCAATACTTCGATGAGTTCTCGCGCGCTTGCGAGGAGTGGCTCGCCCAGAACTACAAGTCTGAGTACCACCTCATCGATGAGTTCAGAGGTGCTCCTGATCGCGTGAATAGCGCGCTCCGCGAGCAGGGGCGTCCACTTCGCATCGGAGGCGAGCCCATGATTGATGCCCCAGCTCCGGAAGCCCAGCCGAAGAAAGAAGCAGCGGCCGCAGCAAAAACCAAGGCTGAATAGCTGTATGCGAAAGTGGAGAGAATGACATGCGCAAGATTTCTTTAGTTTCAGCCTGTTTGGTCACGGTATTCCTGGTGGGCTGTGGAGGGGCCGCGCAAAGCGGACGGCCTCTTTCGCCCGAAGACCGAAGCGGCAAAAAGGACCGCCAAGGCGTCATGGTGAGCAAGGCGGCTGCCGAGAATTTCGGTGGGGCGCTAACGGCGTTCCTGGCGGCAGACAAGAGCGGGAACTGGGATACAGCCAGTTGCGAGAAGGTGGCTTCAAGTTTCGATGAAGCCACTTCTGAGCAGAAAAGCGCTACCGGGAAGGATTTGCCAGAAGCACTCTACAACGCGGGTCTCGCCTACCAGCGCTGCGGCCAGGCCGACAAAGCGCGTGGTGCGTTCGAGTCGGCGCTGAAGGCCGATTCGGCTTTCCACCGGGCACGCGCCCAGCTGGCGCTTTATCACTATCAAGACTCGGGTGACACCGAGCAGGCTGTGAGCGAGCTCGATCAGATTATTCGCGACGCTAAGTTTCAGAATGTGGAGGGCCTCGTCAGTCTGGCTGCGTTGCAGATGCAACGTGGCTCAGACCGTCCAGATGCCGACGGCAAGGATGACCTTGAGCGGGCTCAGAAGAATTTGCAGCGCGCGTTGGCCATCGATGACGCCTACATGCCGGCCTTCAATCAGTTGGCGCTTTACTACCTGGAGCAGGCTAAGGCGAAAGCAGGCGTGAAGAGCAAGCAGGCTTCGGGCGTCGCTCGAGGTCGGCGGGGCATGGTTGTGTCTGGCACATCTCGGGTCAGCGTGAATGAACAGCAGCTCGATCTGGCTGCGCTCGTCGCGGCACAAGCGCAGAGCAAAAATCCCAACTACGCGCCCATTCACAATACCAGCGGGCTTATCCTGGTTGAGCTCAAGAATTTCAATGGTGCTGTCAAGGCGTTCAAACGCGCCAGAGATTTGGACCCAGGATTTTTTGAAGCGCACATGAACTATGCAGCTGTTAACCTGTCATTTCGAGGCTTCTCCGAAGCAGAGCAGGCTTACCGCCAAGCACTGAAATTGCGCCCCAAGGAATATGAAGCGCACCTGGGGCTGGCGTTGGCCATTCGCGGCGGGATTAACGACTCGAACTATGACAAAGCTGTGAGCGAAGCTCAGAGTGAACTCGATCAAGCGAAGAAGCTCGGTGCCGATCGCCCTGAGACGTACTACAACGAGGCCATCCTTACGCAAGAGTACCGCGCGAAGCGAGGGGACCAAGCAACGACGATGAAGATGTTGCAAAAGGCATCTCAGCAGTATGGCGAGTTCATTGCAAAAGCGGGGGATGATCCCGCGTTCAGCGGCGCGGTTAAGCGCTCAAAAGAACGGACGCAGGACATCGAGGATACGTTGAAGTTCATCAAAGACGGTGAAGACGCCGCCCGTCAGCAGGCTGAGATTGAGAAGGCGGAGAAGGAGCAGAAGAAGAATGCGCCGCCTCCGCCCGCCCCTGATGCGAAGACCCCTGATGCTGCAAAGCCCGACGCAAAGGGAGCGGTGCCCGATGGCAAGCCTGGAGCGAAACCAGCAACGGATAGCAAGCCCGACGCGAAGGCTGCGGCAGGTGCGAAGCCGGCCGCGGACGGCACCGGGAAACCAAAGCCGAAGCCGTGACAATTGTGGTTCAACCAATTTGGTTAGGAACCTCTCTCGGAGGTTGGTGTCTCAACTTCGAGGTTGGTAGTTTGATTTGGCCACGGAAGATTTTCTGGCTCAACGCAAGTTGACGTTGTCTGGCAGCAAAAGATCGAGTACGTACAACTACACTGTAATGGCAGGAGGCAGATCTAGATGGCGTGGATAGTAAAAACTGCAGGGTTGAGCGGAGTCTTGGCGATGGCGTTGGTAATGGTGGCGCCGCGCGCGTCCGCACAGGCAGCTGCTGCTGCCCCTGGAGCTGCTGCCCCTGGAGCTGCTCCCGCTGGTGCTGAGGGTGGCGATGGCTACGGATATTCGTTCGAGGATGATCCGCTCAACGCGGGCGGATTCGGTCCTAATGACGCAACGATCCGGGTGAGGCCAAAGGCTGCACGGACCACGTTGATTCGCCCACGCACGTCATTTGTGCCGGAAATGTTGAAATCAGTCGAGAACATCTAAGTCTCAACGCACGCATAATTGTACCGCTGTATCGATAGGACACGGAAGTAATGGCAAAAGCAATCATGACGTTCGCGCTTTACCAAGGTGAAGCGCTGATTCACCGCGAAACGGTCACGCAAGACATCGTAAAAGTTGGCAATGATCCAAAGAGTCACATTCGCGTGGATGATCCACAAGCGTCTCGAATGCACGCGGTGATCGAGGTGGCCGGTCCTGAAGATATCACTCTAATCGACCTCGGGAATGAGCCTGGGACGATGGTAAACGGGGCCCGAGTTAACAAGTGCAAGCTCCATGTGGGAGATCAGATTCAGGTTGGGTCAACTCTCATCGTTCTCGAAAGCGCTGAAGCCGCCGCCCCCACCGTTAATCCCTTTGCGCCTGCGCCGAGTGCGCCTAGTGCGAATCCCTTCGGTGGAGGCGGAGCCACGGCGTCGAATCCTTTTGCCTCTGCTGCCGCGAGTAGTCCTTTTGCTGCAGCGTCGAATCCTTTTCATGCCGCGCCTTCCGCGTTTGGCTCGAGCCCGTATGCCGGGGCCGCTGTGCCTGATGATGCTCCCCCAGGGACGTACACATACACGCTCCTGAAGAGTGGCCCGGATGTGAACCCGGATGAAGTTGAATTAGCCCATGTTCAGGCTGTTGAAGTGATGACCATGTGGGGGACGAACGTCCTCCAAGTCGCGCACTTAGTTCCGCCTCGCAGCTATTATGTGGGAGAGGAGCAAGGCAAGAACTTCGCTTGTGATTTCTTTATCCCAAGCGAACAGATTGGGACCACACGGCTTCCGTTGGTTGTTGGCGATCGGACCTCGCTCAGCCTTGTGATTCCTCCGAGCGCCAAGGGTTTTGTGGAGATTCCGGGGCAGCCACGGATGACCTTGGACGAAGCGCGTGCTCGTTCACAGCCAAGCGCCGAAGTAAGCGGTGGCCATCAGCTAGCGTTCCCCGGTGGGGCGAAGGCAAAGTTGGAGCTCGGTGGGTTTGTGTTTCAGATTGGGGCCGTTAATGCCGGCAAGCCGCTGAAGCACGGTGTTGGTGCCATGTGGGATTGGACCATGGCCCTCTTCTTCGGCCTGTCATTTCTATCGGTCGCTGGTTTCGTGACAGCGATGGCGTTCTTTGTTCCACCGTTCGGTCTTACGGATGACGAAGATATTGACCGCGATCAGCTTTATCTGATGCAGCAGTATCTCGACAGCGCGGCAGAGCGGGAGCAGCAGGAGAAGGAAGCCGAAGTTGTTGAGGAAAGTGCAGACAACAAGGAAGGTGGGACCGGGACCCGCGCCAAGGGTGAAGAGGGTTCAATGGGTAACCCAACAACCAAAGCCGTGAATAAGCGGTACGCGGTCCAGGGTCCGAAGGACAATCCAGATCCACATTTGGCGCGTCAGGCTGCGCTGCGTGAGGCGACCGAGTTCGGGATGATCGGCCTCCTGAACACCGGAGCGGCCGGGGATCCCAACGCACCGACTGCGCCTTGGGGTCGGGAAACGTCGCTGGGCATGGACGATATGAGTGCCCGCGGCAATATGTGGGGAGATGAAATTGGGGATGCTTTTGGAGCCGGCGGCCTCGGTCTTTCAGGCATTGGTGAAGGTGGAGGCGGTCGCGGCGAAGGAATTGGCTTGGGTAACATCGGGACACTCGGCCACGGTGCCGGGATCGGGGATGGTCAGGGCTTTGGGAATGGTCATGGGCGTTTGGGTGGTTCCCATAAGACGGCGGCACCGAAAATGCGCATGGGGGCGACGACGGTAAGTGGTCGGCTTCCGCCGGAAGTCATCCAGCGCATTGTGCGCCAAAATTATGGTCGCTTCCGCATGTGTTTCGAGCAGGGTTTGGTTAGAAATCCCAACCTTGAAGGACGCGTATCGGTCCGTTTCGTTATTGGCCGAGACGGTGCAGTGTCGAACGTCGCAAACGGCGGATCGGATCTGCCTGACAGCCAAGTAATTAGCTGTATTGTCTCGGCGTACTATGGTTTGAGCTTCCCTCAGCCAGAAGGTGGGATCGTGACGGTGGTCTATCCTATTATGTTCAGCCCAGGCTGAGTGTTTCCTAACAGAGTGGGTTCAGCACCTACAAATGGCGGCCAGTGTGAACTGGCCGTCGTTCGTTTGTGTCGGGAGTTTTGGGCGATGGAGCGGACACCGTCAGTTCTGGGGCGTCATGATTTGCGCGTTGACGCCTTGAGTGGGTGGCCGAATCGAGCGACGTTTTGCAACGCAAAGGCTTTCTTCTTGCGACTTTACTTCGTGGCAACGTCGCGCCTATGCTGGGGCGCCTGATCGGGCACAGGTTCAGTACACGCCTCGCAAGTTGCGAAGCTGTTGTTGGATCAGTTCCTTCAGGGAAGTCTCAACCCCCGTCCGACAGCTGGACCCAAGTCTGAATCGCGAAGAGAGGAACCTTGCAATGAATCTGTGGCGATATGGCAGAGAAGTGGCATCTGTGATCGGTCTGTCCGTCCTTTTGACAGGTTGCAGTCGCGATCGCATTGAAGCCATTGATCTCGCTAACGAGGGTGACCAAGCAGTTAAGGTCAACGTCGAGGGTGCGATTCAGAAGTATGAGCAGGCGATTCAATTGGATCCGCAGAACCATCATATCCAGTGGAAACTTGCGGTGGCGTACGAGAAGAAGGAGAGTTGGGACAAGATGGCGTCCACGCTAGCTAGCGCTGCGCAGGTTGCCCCCAGCTACGCCAAGTACTGGTTTCGCCGGGGCTACGCCCTCATCAAAGAGGCTGAGTCTGGAAGCCCAGATTCATATGAGGCGGCGAAGGAGCCCCTCAAGAAGTGCATCGAGAAGGACCCGAATATTGCCGAGTGCTACTTCTTTCTCGCGGAGGCAAATCTCTGGACCAACGATGAGCAGGAAGCGCTCGCGAGCTACTCAAAAGCTATCGAGCACAATCCGGCAGAAGCGTATTTCTACCCACCACTTGCTGAGCTCTACATCACCCATCGCCTTCACACTGAGGCCAAGGAGGTGCTGATCGAGGGAACGAAACTTGTGCCGCTCACAGAGAAGAGCAAGGCGAACATCTACAGCATGTTCACCCTGCTAGCCACGGTTGCGCAGCTTGATCGGGATACTACAGCTCAAGTGGATGCTCTAGAAAAGGCACAGCAGATTGATGGCGATAATCATCCTGAAATCGCGTTCAACCTTGGGAGCAGCTATGCCGTCATGAAGCCGCCCCAGAAGGAAAAAGCGTCGCGGCTCCTGAATTCTTTCACCAAACGCGCTTGTCGTGGCGCAAATGCTGAGAAATTCAAAGAACAATGTGAATCAGCTAACGCTATCATCCAAAAGTTGGGGAGCTGAAACTTGAGGCTTAGGCCACAGGCGGCTGATGGTTGGTTCTTTAGCTTTGATCGCCGCGGGTCCTTGCTCCAAGTTGCGCCCCAGCCCTATCTTCACCACTCTTTCCCGGGCGCGATTGTGCGACTGGGTGTCTACTTTCGAGCGCTTGAGGGAGCATGAACCTAGAGCAGCGACTGAACGAACTTGAATCTCACAACGACTGGCAAGGTCTAGTTGACGCGCTGGAGGCTGCTCTGGCAGCTACGAACCGAGCTGAGGAACAGGCGGCGCTTCATCTGAGGCTTGGGCATGTTCTGCACTCCCGGTTCCTACACGGCGTGCGAGCGCTCAAGCACTTCCAGGATGCGTTTAAGCTGAATCCGGCCCTACTTGAGGCACTGGCTGCCGCGAGGAACATTTATTGGGAACTCGGCAAGCTGAATATGGTTCAAAAGCTTCTGGAGCTCCAACTGAAGAGTGCTCCTGAGGGCAAAGGAACCGGCGCGTTATATCGCGAGCTCGGGGACGTCCTATCTGGCGAAGGAAGCTATGAGCGTGCGGCAGAAGCCTACGCCAAGGGTCTACAAAACGCCGATGGCGCAGCTGGAGAAATTGGTGCCCTTCTGGAAGATGTGCAGCTCGCCCCGGATCGGTGGCAGGAGCGCATCGCGTCGTTGCTCCGTTCGGCGCATGGTGAAACAAGTGGTGCGAAGCGCGCAGCGAGCTTCCTGCGTGCGGCACGGATTGCTCAACGTTTCGCGCCGGATGAACGCGAGGGAATGTTGGCACAAGCCTACGCGGCAGATCCTTCGAGTGTTGTTGCAGGGACTCTTTATGAGGGATTCTTGGTCGATGCGGGTCGCACCGAGAGCATTTTGAGAGCTCAACGTGAAATCCTAGAGGCGATAACGGATAAGGGACTTAAAGCAGAGGCAACGTTCCGCTTTGCAAGCCGATGGGCACTTCGGCATCAGAATGCTGAGGTAAGCTCTGAATTGTTTGAGGAAGCGCTGCGCCTGGATCCGAGTCAGGAAGCAGCGTTTGCCTATCTCAAGGAAAACTTCGGCGTACGTGGCGGGGATTGGCAGCGAGTCATTCGTCTAGCGGATGAGTTGGGTGATCGCTCAACGGAAGGCCGGAAGGTCGCGTACTTGTTGGCGGAAGGTGGAACGTTGGCCTGGCGTCAGGTTGGCGATCTGATTAAAGCTCGGGGATTCTTTGAGCGCCTCGCCATGCTGGATGTTGCTCATCCTGCATTATTGGCATTTGAGGCACAAATTGGCGAAAAGCTGGAGGCTGGGAAGTCGAGCGCGAAGCGAGTGGTTGAAGCAGCAACCACGCCCCAGGCTGCACGCGCTGAAGCCGCGGCTCGAGCGGTGCCCACGGAAGCTCTGCAAGAGAAACCAATGGTTACACAGGCTGTGACAGAAACATCGGAAAGTTCTGGGTCGTCCGTGGCAGTTCAACAAGTGAAGAGTCCCCAGCCTTCTTCGGAGCAGAGCGAAGCACAGATCAGTAAGTTGCGCTTACAGTTAACGGCGCAAGAAGAGGCGAAACGCTACAACGAATACGTGAAAACGCTGGTTGCGCTCGCGGATGCCGTGGCTGATCCGACTGAAAAGGTGGAACTCTACACGAAGGCCGCAGACCTCTACGTGAACAAGTTCGTCAATCAGGCCGAGGCGGTGAAAGCGTACGAGAAGGTTTTTGAGCTTGAGCCGCACAATGTCGCGGCGAGCGCTTACCTGCGTGAAATGTATGAGAAACGGCGTGATTGGGAGAAGCTGATCGCGCTCCGGCAGACAGAGGCGGAACAGTTATCCAGTTCGCAGGATCGCGCGGCGGCCTACAAGGAAGTGGCGCTGCTTGCCACAGAGCGGATCAAAAAGCCTGAAGTTTGCATTGGCCTCTGGGCGATCGTTCTAGACAACAATCCAGACGATGTTGAGGCGCTGGATGCGTTGGCTCAGCTCTACGAGCGCGCTCGGGACTATGAGAAGATCGCGGATGTTTTGGAGCGGCTAGCGGAGCTGACCCACACTACAGCCGAAAAAGTTGAAATCCTGAATAAGCTCGGTCAGGTCACGGGCGACCGATTAAAGGACGACGCGCGCGCCGTTGAGGCCTATCGAACTCTGTTGATACTTCAGCCTGATGACCGCAAAGCTCAGGAACAGCTGAAGAAGCGCTACGTAACGCTAGGGCGCTGGGATGATCTTGAAGTGTTCTACTCCGAAAGCGGAAAGTGGGACGAATTCATTCGCGTGCTTGAGACGAATGAAAGTCGCGCCGAAACATCGGAGCAGCGGATCGGCATGCTGATGAAGGTGGCCGAACTCTGGATGACCCAAAAGGGCAAGCCTGATCGCGCGGCACGCGCCTATGAAAAAGTGCTGAGCCTCGAACCGCACAACCTGGAGGCGGCTGAACGCCTGGTCCCGCTCTACGTGAGCGCGAATAATCCAAAAGGCCTCGCCAGTGCGATTGAGGTCCGGTTGGAACACGTGAGCGACCTAGAGGATCGCCTGACGCTATTGCGTGAAGTTGCCGTCTTGTATGAGACGCGAATCAACGACAAAGATAAAGCCTTTGAGCGTTATCTTGCCGCGTTTGAGCTCGCTCAGACTGATGATCAAAGCCAGGCCGATCTTGAGCGAATCGCGAAGGCGACGGCACGCTGGGAAGATGTCATTAAGGCTTATGGGTCAGCTGTAGAGGAGGCCGAGCGGCGCGGGGATACGGACGCTGCGTCCGCGCTCAGGCTCCGCCTGGGTCGCGTGCTCGTCGAAGAAGTTCAGCGTGTCGAAGACGCGCTGGTGCAGTATCGTGCGGTCTACGACGCTGAGCCGACGAACGAATATGCCCTGAGCGCTCTTGAACAGCTCTACCGCCAGACCCGGCGCTGGAGTGAGTTGTTGGACGTGTACACTCAGAAGCAAGGCTTGGTGGATGAGCCCGACGCACGCAAGCGTATCCTGTTTGAGATCGCCGAGCTGCATGAGCGTGAACTCCACGCTATTGCACCGGCGATCGAAACCTATCAGAACGTTCTCGAGGATGACCCCACCGACACAACAGCGCTCGGGGCTCTGGATCGCCTTTACCAGTTAACTGAGCAGTGGGATGCCTACGCCGACGTGTTGCGGCGCAGAATTGAACTTGATTCGAGTGCAGAAGAACTCGTGGATCTCAAGTTCCGGCTGGCGCGCACGCTGGGCACACATTTGAAAGATGACGCTGGTGCCCTGGAAAACTACCGCGAGATCCTTTTTCTGGATCCAGACCATGAAGGTGCTCGGCTCGCGCTGGAAGGGCTGTTGGTGCACAAGGTCCTGCGCGCGGAAGCGGCCAGCATTCTTGAGAACATCTACGAAGCGCAGGAAGCATGGGAAAAGCTCATCAGCGCCCTCGAGATATTGTCAGAAACTGCAGATGAACTGCCGCGTCGAGTCGAGTTGCTTCGCAAGATTAGCGCCACAGCTGCCGGGCAGCTTGGAAACGTTGAACGCGCGCTTCAGGCTCAAGCGCGAGCCCTGAAGGAAGATCCGTCCTTGGCGGAGTCGCGTTTTGAGTTGGAGCAGCTAGCTGAGCAGGCGAACGCCTATGATCAGCTCATTCAGATTTATAGTTCTATTGCCGCAGAGTTGTCGGACCCAGACCTCGCGCGCGAGTATTGGATTCGCCTCGCGGCCATTCAGCAACGCTTAGGTCGGGTTGGCGACGCAGCCGCGAGCTACGAAAAAGTATTCAGCATTGATCCTGGCGATGCCGAGGCATTGCAGGCAATGGATGCTCTCTACCGAGGAACAGAGCATTGGGACGACTTGATTGGCGTCTTCCGTCGCCGGATTGAGCTTGCAGATGGTTCCGAGCGTGAGGCGCTCTACGCTCAGATGGCCCAAGTGTACGAGGAGAAACTCGGTAAACCGAAGGAGGCGATTCTTGCGTACCGTGAGGTTTTGGCCCTGGATCCGACTAGCCAGGTGGCGCTCACTGCTTTGGATGGCCTATTCACGCGGCGGGAAGCTTGGGTCGAGCTAGCAGAGAATCTGGAGACGCAATTGAGTCTTGCAGATACGGAGAGTGGGCAGCTCTCTCTTATGTTGCGTCTCGCGGCGCTGCGCGAGGCCAAGATGGGCGAGGTTGAAGCTGCGATCGAGGGATATCGTCAGGTTCTTGATCGCGACCCCGTGAATCGACAGGCGCTTGAAGCCCTTGAGAGGCTGGGTCAGACTGAAGGCCATGCACTTCTGATCGCTGAGATCTTGGAGCCGCTCTATCGTGGTCAAGGGGACTTTCAGAAGCTGATTCGGGTGCACGCAATTCAGGTCGACAGAACCGAAGACGTGTCACGCAAGGTAGAGCTCCTCCACCAGATCGCAACGCTCCAAGAGGATGCCGGCAACGATGTGAGCGCTGCGTTTGATACTTACGCTAGTGCACTCGGGTGCGATCCGTCACACGCGGGGACGCAAGAAGCTCTCGACCGATTGGCTCGTACAACCGGGCGCTTCAAGGATCTCGCCGTGGTGTTTGAACGGCTTGCAGGGTCACAGACAGAACCTGAGCTTGCCGGTCAGCTATATACTTTTGCTGCTCGCGTTTACGAGGCAGAGGTTGGGGACGTTGAGCGCGCGATTGAGCTTTACCGTAAGGTACTTGAGATTGAGCCCACCAGTTTGCATGCGGCCGAAGCCTTGGAATCACTCTTCCAATCAAGCGAACGCTACGCAGACATGTCGCTTATTCTTCAACGCAAAGCTGACATCCTAGAAGATGTGGCCGATCAAAAGGCTGCTCTCTACCAAGCCGCGGCCATTGAAGAAGATGCGCTACAGCGGCGTGAGAGCGCGATTGGTGTTTATCTCAAGATTTTGGAAATCGACGCGGAAGATGTCCGAAGCATCGACGCACTGATCAATCTCTATTTGTCGCTGTCCCGCTGGGAAGAACTTCTGAGCGTGTACTCCAAGAAGGCTGACCTCTTGGAAGATGCAGAGGAAAAGAAGCTGATTTTCTACCAGGTTGGCGCCGTGTATGAGCGCGAGCTGAGTGACGTTAGCCGCGCTATCGACACGTACCAGCGGGTGCTAGAGCTTGACCCGGATGATGTGACTGCGCTCGGGCGTTTGGATGTTCTTTACCAGACCGCCGAGAATTGGCAGGAACTACTCAGCGTTTTAACACACGAAGCGGATCTGACGAGCGATCCCAATGAAGCGGTGAGTTTCCAGTATCGGATCGCAGAACTCTACGAGAAGCATTTGTCAGACGTGGAGCGAGCGGTCGAGCTGTACCGGGAGATTTTGAACATCCAGGTCGACCACGAGCCCACGTTGCGGGCGCTCGAAGGCGTCAAGAATGGCACGCAGGCACCGCTCGCGGCCGCGGCAGTTCTCGAGCCAGTGTATGAAGCGATGGGTCAGTTTGACCGACTGATCAGCGTACTTGAGGTCCAGGCGAAGGCGCCTGGCGACGCCTTTGCGCGTGTTGAGCTAATGCATCGGATTGCGCGGCTATTTGAAGAGGAGCTGAATGACCCTCAGCGAGCGTTTGAAACCTACGCTCGCGCCATAGGGACAGATTCTCAAAACGAAGATTCATTGGCGGCATTGGAGCGGCTTGCGACGATGACAGGTCAATGGCCGCGTGTAGCTCAGATCTATGACGCGGAGCTGGCACAGCTCGAAAGCGACCCAGCTCGTTTTATTGAGCTTGGATTGCGAGTGGCCCAGGTTTACGAGGTTCAGCTCGACGATACCCAGAATGCCATCAAGAGGTATCGCCAGGTTCTTGACTTGGAGTCGGAGAATCAAAGCGCGGTAAGAGCACTCGATCGCCTCTTCACCCAAACGGAACGTTGGCAGGAGCTGAGTGAGATCTTGGCGCGTGAAGGAGAGATAGGGCAGAGTCCAGACGAGATTCTCGAATTCAAGTATCGCCTTGGGCAGACGTTCCAGCTCCGCCTTTTGGATCTCGATCAAGCCATTCGCGCCTACCAAGAGGTTCTGAACGCGGCCCCTGAGCACAGCGACACGCTAATTGCTTTGGAGGCACTTTTTGAATCCGGAGTGAAGCAGCTCGAAATTGGCGAAATTCTAGAACCGCTTTATCAGTCAGCGGGCGAATGGGAGAAGCTGATCCGCGTGCGAGAAGCCGAGCTTTCGCACATCCGCGAGCTCGATTTGCGCTTGGCAATGTACCATCGAATGGCGGAAGACGCAGAGGAGCGCCTCATGGACCCCGTGTTGGCGTTCAACATTCACGCGCGAGCCCTCAGGGAAAGCGCGCTCGATGAACGGACTGGCGAAGAGAGTGAGCGTCTCGCGGCCCTGTTGGATGGTGGCTGGGAACAGCTTGCCAATACCTACGCGGACGTGCTGGCTCTGCCCGAAGTTCCGGCAGGAGTGCAGTCCGCGGTTGGCAAGCGATTGGCGCGAGTCTTTGAAGAAGAATTGGCTGACGTTGCCAAGGCTGAAGAAACGTATCGTTACGTTGTTAGTGTTGCGCCTGGCGACGCAGAAGCACTCGCGAATCTCGATCGTATCTATTCGTCGGTGGAACAATGGGCTGAGTTGGCTGGCGTGCTTGAACAGCGAGCCGTAGGCTGCGAGGACACGCTCGAGAAGGTGGATTTGTATCGACGCCTCGGTGCCGTGTACGAGGAACAGCTGGGGCGTTTGGAAGAGTCGATTCGTGCCTATCGGATGATCTTTGACGGCATCGATAAGGCCAATGAAGACGCAACTCTTGCTTTGGGTCGGATCTACGAGCAAACCGAAGCGTGGTCGGAGCTGAATCGCGTGTTCCAGCGAGAACTCGAAAACGCTGTGGGCGACGTGCAAGAGGCGGAGATTCGAGCCAAGCTCGCGAAATTGGCCTCAGAGCGCCTGGGTGACATTCCGGGTGCTATCGAGGGCTGGAAACGGGTTCTCGATTTGCGGGGTGAGGATCCTGAGGCACTTTGGGCCCTCGTCGGACTTTATCAGCAACAGGGTCAGTGGGACGAGCTCACCGACGTTCTTGAACGACATTTTGATATTGCCGAGACAGATGAAGAGCGAGTTGGGATCCTAACTCGACGGGCACAGCTGTTCTCTGAGCAGCTGGGGCGCGATGAGGACGCTTTAGAAACTTGGCAGCGCGTGCTTGATATCGACTATTCGAATGTCATTGCACTCAGAGCACTGGTGGAGATCTGGCGGAATCGGCAGAACCCAAGCGAACTGACGGGTGCTCTGCACTCGTTCATTGATCGTGGCGCATCGCAGCTCGAACCGGCGGAACTGGTGGAGGCCTACCGAGAACTCGGGAGGCTTTATGCCAAGCTAGAACAGCCGATGGATGCCGCTGATGCTTGGCGGCAGCTGTTAAGCGTTGGCGCGGGTGATTTCGAGGCGTTGGCGCAGCTAGAAAAGATCTATCTCGAAGGGGAAGAGTGGGAGCATGTCATCGACGTTAAGATGCAGCGAGCCGAAGCGCTGCCTGATCCGGATGAAAAGGTGCGGGAGCTGCTAGAAGTGACGGCTCTCTGGAAATCCCAGGTGGGGAACGACGACGGAGCAACACAGGCGTTCCAGAAGGTGCTTGAAATTGAGCCTGCTCACGATTTCGCGTTCTTGGAATTGGAGCGTTTGCACACGGCAAAGAGCCGTTTTGAGCCTCTCGTCGAGCTTTACCTGAATCGTTTTGAAACGCGTGAGGAGACCAAAGAGCGGAGCCGGATTTTACGCTCTATCGCGAATGTTTTCGAGACACGCCTCGCCGACAATAACCAGGCTTTCGATGCACTGATTAACGCTTTCGGCGAAGACTTCGCTGACGACGAGACAGCTCGCTATCTGGAGCGTATGGCGCAAGCGACGGGTCGCTGGGGTGAGCTCATCAACACTGCCAATGCGTGGCTTCCGGAGCAGACTGAAACGAAGAAGAAGATTCGGCTCTGCCTACGTCTGGGTAAGTGGTACGGCGAAGATCTGGGGCATTTTGAGTATGCGCAGCCCTACTACCAACAGATCATGGCGTTGGATCCCAACAACGTCCAGGTCATGCGTCAGATGGCCGCCATCCATCGCATGGGCGGCAATTGGCAGAAGGTGGGAGAAATGTTGACAGGTGCGCTGGATGTGGCCGTCGCGAGCGAGGATCGCAAGGCCATTCTGGTAGATCTCGGAGAGCTCCTTGAAAAGCACATGGGCCAGGTGGATCAGGGCATCCCGTATTACAAGCGAGCGCTGGAAGTCGATCCACATTATCTACCAGCACTTGAAGCGCTTGAGCGGCTGTACAGTGAACGTGGAGATAACCACGAGTTGGTTCAGATCCTTGCTGCGAAGGTGGGCTCGCTCACTGAGCCGAGGGCGATTGTCCGGGACAAGCTACGCATGGCGGAGCTCTATGAGACATCGCTTAGGGATTCCGAACGTGCGGCGAGTGTTTTTCGTGAAATCTTAGAAGTGGATGGCGGCAATATTCACGCGCTCCGCGGACTTGAGCGGATTTCGGACGCCTTGCAGAATTGGACTGAGCTTGTGGATGTGCTGGCGCGGCAGTTGGACGTCGTTGAGAGCGAGCGTGAGCGCGTTGAGGCTTTGCTAAAGCTCGCGCGCGTTAACGAAGAACAGTTCTTGAAATTTGACGTCGCGGCTCAGCGCCTAGAGCAAGCTCTGGAAATCTTCCCGGCTGAAGCTCGAGCCTATGAAGCACTTGAACGCTGCTATCGTCGACGTAAGCAGTGGCCTGAGTTGATCAGTGCGTACGAGCGCCACATTACCGAGGCGGCTGATCTTGAGAAGAAGGTCCAGATCTATGGCCATATTGCTGAGGTTTACGCACACGAGCTGGATGACCCAACGCTCGCGATAGATGCTTATCAAAACATTGTTGGGCTGGATGACACGAACGTGGCCGCGCTTGAGGCGCTCGGTCGCCTCTACGAAAAACAGGATGATTCTGCACGTGCCATCGAAACGATGGCGCGCGTTGCTGACCTCACGACAGACGGCAAACAGCGTGTCGAGATGTACTATCGCATCGGTCGTGCGATGGAAGAAAAGCTGGGCGATAGGCTTGGCGCTCGCGATCGCTTCGAAATGGCGCTCGACCTTGAGCCCAGGCATTTGCCCACTCTGGGCGCCCTGCGCGCGATTGCGGTGGACGAGGCCGATTGGGATCGTGCGACCCGCTATCTAGAGCAAGAGCAGGAGAACACCGAGTCTCCACGCGCCCGCGCAAAACTGCTCGTGGAGCTTGGCAAGATCCGAGAGGATATGTTGTCGGAGCATGAACTTGCGGTGCAAGCCTTTGAGCTCGCGCTTAAGTACGACGAAGACAACGAAGACGCGGCGCTCCCTCTCGTGCACGAGTACAGCCAGACAGAGCGCTGGAGTGATGCGGAGCCGCTCGCGGAGCTTTTGGTACGAAAAGCTAGGCAGCGCGATAAGAGCGAGCAGCACGCGTTGAATAAGTTGCTCGGTAAAGTGCATGCGGCCCAGAAGCACCACGACAAGGCGTTGAAAGCCTACCAGGCAGCCAACCAGCTGGACCTCACCGATCAAGAGAGCATCCGTGGGATTGCCGACATGGCCTACGAACTTCAGGATTGGGCGAGCGCGCTTACCAACTATCAGAAAGTCCTGACAGCACTTGGCGAAGATGATGTGGACGAGAGAACCGATGTCTACTTCCGCCTCGGGTGCATCAAGCAGGAGCAGGGTCAGGCACGGCAGGCGATTAACAACTTCGAAAAAGCACTCGCGCTCAACGCAGAGCACCGACCTACCTTGGAAGCCCTCGTGGATACCTACTTGAAGGCCGGCGACTTCAAGCAGGTTGCCGCCTACAAACGGCAAGTTCTTGACAGCACCTTCGACGGTGCCGAACGCTTCAAGATCCTGCTGGAGATCGGCGAAATCTGGGGTGAAAAGGATAACAACGCGATCAAGGCCATTGGCGCTTTCGAGGAAGCGTTGGAGTTAGAGCCACAGAATCATGTGCTGTTGCACAAGCTTTTGGCACTCTATCAGCAATCGAGTGAATGGCAGAAGATGGTGGATACCATCGCAGCCATCGCAGATTTAGAGCAGAAGCCCGAACTCAAGGCACGCTACATCTACACGCAGGCCCAGATCTATCGCGATAAGATCGCGGATCAAGACCGAGCTGTTGAACTGTTCAATGAGTGCTTGGATCTGAATCCTGAGTATCTTGAGGCGTTTGAGCGTATCAACAAGATCCTGACGACAGGCAAGGACTGGAAACAGCTCGAACGTTCCTATCGTAAGATGCTGCATCGCATCGCCGGTAAAGGGAACGCGGAGCTGGAGCACACACTCTGGCATCAGCTTGGCCTGATTTATCGTGACCGAATGCAGGCCACCGAACAGGCAATTGATGCCTTCCGCATGGCAGCGCAAACGAAGCCAGGCGTCGCGGTGGTGCACCAGATTTTGGGCGAGCTTTACGAGTTGAGCGAACGCTACGACGAGGCCATTATCGAGCAGCGCACCATTCTGAGCGAGAATGCGCTTTCCGTGGAGACATATCGAAACCTCTATCGGCTTTATCTGCACAAGCAAGCGTATGATCAAGCTTGGTGCCAGGCGGCTGCGCTGGCGTTTTTGGGCAAAGCTGAAGGTGAAGAACGGCAATTCTTCGACGATTACAGGCCTCAAGGGATGCTGGCGGTGCAGGGCCGCCTCAGTAATGAACTTTGGGCCAAGCACTTAATGCATGCGGGCGGGAGCGTGTACATCTCCCGTATTTTCGAGCTGATTGTGCCGGCAGCGCTGCAAGCGAAAGTCGCTCAGCTGAAGGCGCAGGCCAAGCTTCCTGTTCTGGATAAACGATTCAAGCAAGATCCGGCAACGTCCACGGTGACGTTCGCCAAAACTTTCGGGTGGGCCGCGCAGGTTCTCTCTTTGCAAGCTCCAGAACTTTATGTGCGAAGTGATGTGCCGGGAGCTATCCTGCCCGTTGCCGCAACTCCGCCCGCGTCCGTCGCGGGCCAATCCGTGCTGAGCGGGTTCTCTCCGCAAGAGTTGGCCTTCATCTGCGGTAAGCATTTAGCAACGTACCGCGCTGAGTATTATATTCGCTCGCTCTTCCCCACGCAGGCAGAGCTAACCGTGATGCTCTTTGCGGCGGTCATGCTGGCGGCGCCTACGACACCCGTGCCGCCGGAAATGGCTCAACAGGTGCAAGCGACGGCGCAGGAGTTAGCCAAGTATCTACAACCGATGCAGCTTGAAGGCTTGCGTTTGGTCGTCAAAAAATTCATTGAGGACGGCGCGAAGGTGAATATTAAGCGCTGGAGTCAGGCCGCCGAGCTCACTGCGTGTCGCGCAGGGCTCGTAGTTTCTGGTGATCTGGAGATTGCTAAGAAGATCTTGGTCGCCGAGCCCCAGATCCCTGGCGATCCAACGCCGGCGGAAAAGCTTTCGGAGCTCCTCGAGTTCAGTACGAGCGAGGATTACTCTCAGATCCGCAAGGCTCTGGGAGTCGCTATTCAGGCTTAGAGGGGCCGGGGGGCGGCTTTGCCGCCTTTGCTCGTTACCGACGTGCGTTGCTAGCGAAGCCAAGGCGAAGGCCTGCCGCTACTCGAAAATGTGGGCCACCCGAGTCATCGCCACTCGGCACTTGGGCATTGGTACCCAACATCAGCTCGGCGAAAGGGCCGATGAGTACCTGAGAGCCAACATACCAGTCCGCGCCCAGGGCAAGTCGAGCCCATTCTGGTCCTGAAAACTTCAGCTTAGCATCTGCCGTGTGGATCGACGTGAAGCTGTAGCCAATTCCGATGGCAGCCCATGGATCGAGGCGAGTTCCCTGCGCCAAACGGTAGGTAAAGCTGGGCCCGAGTGCGAAGCTCTGCCCTGAGCAAGCTCCACAACTGGATGAGGTCGAGTAGTCATCGAGGCGACCCCAGATCCCGAGTTGAACCGTGCGACTGAGCCCGTAGGCTGCATCCAAACCGATACTCGGGCCAGCGCTGACACTCTGGGTGACTCGTCGCGCGTGACTCAGATCGCCCCAGATATCCGACCAGGCAAGGCTCGGGTCGAGTTGCAACGATGCCGAAACAGTGTCAGTGGCATCTGGGATTTCTAAGGCCGGTTTGGGCTCGGGTTCTGCGCTGGCGGGAGACGCCACGCTGAGGGCAAGGATGAGCGTGGAAAGCGCCAGATCGGAGGCTTTTGACATGAGCGCACTATATCAAAGCGCGATCATCGCACTAGGCCGAGCGGTATCGAGGGTTTTTGCTGATGACAAAACCCGCAACTTCCTGGTGAACCGGTCGAAGTGGGCGCATGAGCTTTCCGGTAGACGACCCTCCGAGCGACGTTGGCCCATGTACGGTTCAACTGGATTACTCGCGCCGGTATGGCCCATGGATCCTTCGGCTGACTGGCGTCGGTGCCGGTTCCGCGAGATTGCTCGAGGCCGACCGCATCTTCATACTGGGGACGGCACCGAACGCAGACATCCGCGTCAACGACCCCACGGTGAGTGCTCGGCATTGTTCGATTCAGATCACGGCTTGGGGTGTGGAGGTGCGTGATCTCGAATCCACTAACGGAACTTTTGTGGGATCAGCGAGAGTGGGGCGGGCCATCCTGACAAAGCCGGACTCGTTCGTGGTGGTGGGGCGCACGATGTTGGCGTTCTGTCCGCCTGGAAGTCGGGAGGAGATGATCGAGGAGGCTGAGCCCATCCCAGGCATGGTGGGCCGGAGCGCTCCCATGCTTCGTCTCTATCAAGAGCTCCGCCAGTTCTCGGCTAAGCGTGGAAATATTTTACTGCAAGGCGAATCCGGAAGCGGCAAAGAAGTGGTGGCTCAAGCGATTCATCGCCTCAGTGGCCGTGAGGGGGAGTTCATTGCGCAGAACGCATCGTGCCTGCCGGAAGCCTTGGCGGATGCGACACTCTTTGGCTCGCGCAAAGGGGCCTTTACAGGCGCTACTGCTGATCGGCCAGGAGTTTTTCAGGCGGCCGATCGGGGAACGTTGTTCTTAGATGAGGTAGTGGACCTGTCGCTATCGGTCCAGGCGAAGCTCTTGCGTGTGGTTGAGGAGGGAGCGGTGCGCCCCGTGGGCGGGATTGCCTCAGTGAAGCTAGATGTGCGCCTGATTTCTGCGTGTTGGGCCAGTCTGGAGGAGCGCGTGCGGCAGGGGACATTTCGGAATGATCTCTATTATCGACTGGCCACGACCGTGATTCGCGTACCGGCGCTGCGGGAGCGGAAAGCCGATATTGCCGACTTGAGCATGATGTTGCTGAAGCGTCGCGTGAGCGACTTAGGCCCCAAACGTCTGACATCGGAAGCGTTGGCGCGCCTGTTGGATTACGGATGGCCCGGGAATGTGCGAGAACTGGACAACGTGCTGTACGCTGCGGCGGTGCGAGCGCCCGCTGATGGCATTCTGGCGAGCCATATCCAACTGCCAAAAATCCAGCGCGTTGAACGATCGATGGGGAACAACGCCTCCCGCGACTCTGACTTCCGGGCGTTGCTCGATCAGAATTCAGGCAATCTGAGCGCTGCGGCTAGAGCCGCAGGGCTGCCGCGCAGCACATTTCGAGCGCGGCTGATTCGACGCCTGGTTGAAGATAAAGCTTGAACTCAGAATGAACCACTGAGGGTTACGCCACCGTAGCCAGGCGTGTACGTGGGACTGATTGCAATCTCCGTGTGACGCGCTGGGGTAGCAGCTCGGGCGGCGGTTCCGGACTTGGCGGAGCTGGTATCCACGACGTAATAGATGACCGTACCAATGGCTGCGGCGCCGCCGATGGAAAAGCTAACGATAGCGGCGGTTTTCATGGAATCTCCGCGATCCACGTTGTCTTGATAGATCAAGCAGGCATTCTGGTAGTCATTGGCGCGAACTGCCCCACGTCGCGTCGAGATATCTCCGATTCGGGTGCAGATCCCAGTGGGTGCCTCATTGTCTTTTTTGGCCTCAGCTTCGATCAAGAGCGCCGTTGAATCGGCGCTCTTGTAGTTGGAGTGTGCCGAAAGCGAGAACCCGACGCCGCTTCCCACACCCGCTACGGCAAGACCAGCGGTGACCCATGCGGCAGGATGGTGCCAAAACCACCCGCCCTCTTCGCTGGCGTCTCCCGACGGAGCGCTGTCTTTGCCTGAAGCTATCGATGAATGTTGCTCCGTATCTCCCCGACCGACGGCATCCAGAGCACCCAGAGCACCGTCTGCCCCCGCGGGCTTCAGAGAAAGCTTGGTGGAGGTGCTGTCGCCAGCCTCGACACTCAGCGTCGTAGTCACCTCGCGGCCACCTTTTTGGACGGTGACGGTATGGCTCCCGGGGGCGAGATAAACGGCGCCTGGAAGTGGGGACACCCCTCGCGATTTGCTGTCGATGAGGACGTCAGCGCCCTTCTCATCCACTTGAATGGTGACTTCTGCCACGCTCTTTTTCGCATCGAGAAGGCCCGCAAGTGCGGCTTGGTGCTCGTCAGGTTTCTGCTCCTTGGCGTCCCTCAGAAACTCTGAAAAATGGTCAGCTGCATCTGCTTCATGACCTGAGCGCAACTCACTTTGCGCCAGGTTGAGCAGCACGGCTGGGTGCTTCTTCAACGCATAAGCCTGGAGGAATGCGGCGCGAGCTTTCTGGAAATGCTTAGCGTCAAAGAAGTCGATGCCCTCTTTGAAGCGTTGGCGCGCCATTTCGACAGTGGGATCCTCGTCCTGGGCATGGGCAGCCCGCGGCGATAAGGCGAGGTAGAACCCCAGGAGAATCAAGAACAGGTATCGGAATGGCTTCATCGGAGGCTTCGGGTATCCCACGGGTAAGGCGGAGCGGCGAGGTCAGAAAGGGTTGTCGCGGACGATCGCGGGACTCTTGGGCGGCGGAGTTGCCTTAGTTGGCGCCGCCTTCGTTTCGACGGGCCGTTTGATGCTTTTTGCGACGGGGGGCTTCCGTTCCTTCACGTCTTTGGCCCGTGGCGGGCGCGCGGTATCCGCCTTGGGAGGGGTTGGTTTAGGTTCCGGACGGCCCTCGTTCCCGGTTGCTTTATGAACCGTTCGTTCAGGAGGCGTCGGTTCGGTGGTGGGCGGAGTAGCGGGAGCTGAGGTGGTGGGCACCGGGTTGACCGGCGTTTTGGCGCCGATCACGTCGCCCGCCTTTGCTGGCTGCTTGGAGTCTGCCTCTGGCGGAGTGTCTGTGCGGCCGAATAACAAAAAGGCAAGCACGGCTAGGACCACAACGCCCCCAATTGCAAATGCTAACTTTGGAACCTTGCGTGCTACGGGGTAGGTTTCATCGTCTAACGCTGTTAACCCTGTGGGCAGCGCGGACGTGGCGGCGACGAAGGGAGACGGGAAGGGCTGCACAGATGCTTCGGCAGCTAGAAACGGTTTTGGAAGAACTGCTGGTTCACTTTTTTGAACTTCGCGTGTCGGAGCAAGCGCGGGAGCAGACGCAGCTTCGACCTGAACCGGCGGCGCGCTGGTGACACTGTCAACAGGAGCGACTGGAAGCACGACAGGGGTAAGCCCCAACAATGTCTGCTTGAAGGCAGGGTGAGTGCCTGGATTTGTCGGCTTACCGTTGTCGCTCGACGTGGCGTTACGCGAGGGAGCCGTGATGCCAAGCGCGGCCAGGTTTGGAATGGGCGCTTGGGGCGGTTGTGCCTCGGCTGGCTGAGCCTGGGGGGCAGGCGCGGCAAGCGCGGCAGATGCTTGCGGTGAGGGTAAGCTGTTCGAAACGGTGGTTTTCTTTGCGGCGGGAGGCGCGGAACTCACTGGTGGAGGAGGCAGTGATGAAACGGGACCGAGGCCTCTGGGCGTGATGTCCTGCGGGCGCGGGATGAAGGCTTGCGTTGGAGCGGACGCAGACCCGGCGGCTCGAGCTTGCCCGCCGTTTCCCGGCGCGCTTTTCGCAACGGAGCGCTCGGGTTTCGCGGATTTGTCCCAAATCGCCTTGAATTGGCGAGCAAAAGCCTCCGCTTCGTCGGAGCTGAGCTCTCGCTCCTGCCCAGTAGAAAGCTTGCTTTCGGAAGGATTCTTTCCTGAAGGATCGCCCATTTCTTCTACATGTACTCCTCGTGGCAGAGGGCGGGGAAGCTAGCCCGATTTTCACAGGGGTGCAATGCGGCTCGCCGCGCACACCGTAGAGGCTAAGTGTCTCAAAACTCGGCCAAATCCGCTGGTTCGCACTACAACGGGGCGCCCATGGATCGACTGGCGTTTGCAGCGCGGAAAGTGGCGCAAGTCGGCACGCTTCTTTTAGCGCTCAGTGCTTGTCAACGTCGGAGCACGCCGGGCCCTGATCTCGGGGCGCGCACAGCGGATGCAGGGACGCCCAGCGCGAGCATCAAGCCCCCGATAAGCCGTCAAGACGGGGTGGCCCATGCCGGGGTCCTCGCCGCGCGGGGTGCTTCTACGCAGGGTGCTGTCGGCGCTCGGTTCCTCAACGAGGCGGCAGCGCTCAGAGTTTTTTGGTGGAGGCGCGAACACAACAACGCTGACGCCCTCGAAGCCTTGGACCTCTATCGGCAGGCTGCGGAACGCGCCTGGGACGGCGCCTGCGACGCTCGAGTCGAGCGAGCCTTACTAGAGGCTGAGCTAGAAGCAGACCCAGCACTCGGGACTCGAACCCTGCAGAGTATTCGTGCGGCGGGAGATCCGCAGTGTCGCGATCGGATAGCTTCACTCCTGGCGAAGCTTGGCGCCTACCAAGAGCCCGCCAAGACCCGCGAGGTAACATCGACACAGGTTCTCGACTCCAAGCAGCAAGTCTCAAACTTGCCCCCGGCTCCGCCCCTCGGCGGCAGCGCAACTCTCGCCGCAATCACCCAGATCCATCGCTACGGTGCGAAGGACGCAGCTCGAATTGTGGTGGAGCTTTCGCAGCCGGTTTCGTTCGAGGTTGGCAGTGTTCGCGGTGAAAGCGGCGGCGAGGGCCCACGAGTCTTTGTCGATATTCTAAAGGCCGAATATCGCGGGGACCCCAGCTTCGACGTGGGTGGCGTCGTGCGGCGGCTTCGGATCGGCACCCGCGCGCAGGGTATACGCTTGGTTTTGGATCTTGAGTCCGAAGTCTACCAAAAAGTGTTCTACCTGCCGGAGCCCTTTCGCTTAATCATCGATGTTGCGACGCGTGCTCCTAAAAGGGCTCTTGGTGTCGACGGACAACGACCGATTCGCCGCGTGGTTCTCGACCCCGGTCACGGCGGACACGATCCGGGGGCGATTGGACCGTCGGGATTGCGTGAAAAGGACGTGACACTCGACATTGCGCGGCGCGCGGCTCCGCTCATCGCGGAGGAGCTCGGTATCGCTACCTTGCTCACGCGCGATTCAGATCTGTATGTCCCGTTGGATGAGCGCGCTGCGAAAGCCAATGCGTTCAACGCGGATGTGTTCGTGTCCATCCACTGCAATGCTACGGACGACGGTCATGGCGATGGGGTGATGACGTTCGTGCTCGATTCGTCTAAAGATGCTTTCGCGCAGCGTATTGCGGCTCGTGAAAACGCCGCTTCAGCGGCAGCCGCTTCCGAGCTCGGAACCGCCATGAGTGCTGACCTCGACACGGAAGTCGTGGGGTTGAGCGCTCGCTTCGCTTCTCTTCTACAGCGTGCCACGATCACTTCCCTGGAGCCGAGCTATGGTAGGATCATGGATCATGGCGTGAAGCGAGCCGGTTTCTACGTGCTGGCAGGAGCCCATATGCCAGCCGTACTGTTTGAGGGCTCCTTCATCTCTAACCCAGCCGGGGAGACTCACCTGAACACTGCGGACTATCGGCAGAAACTGGCGGACGGGATTGTCAACGCCATCCGTGCCTTCAAAGACGGGCGCTAAGATGATTGACCCTTCGACCCCTCGTACTTATGCTGTGCGGCCCCGTTTGGCCCCCCACTAAACACGCCGCTCGGCTTAACCCTCCCAAGAGAGACATGACAAAGGCACAACTGAAGAAGTTTAAAGATCTCCTTGAGGCAAAACGTCTGGATATCGCGAAGCGCGCCCAGCAAACACTCGAGCAAGACATGGCGCTTGATGTGGATGATTTGCCGGACGAGATGGATCTGGCATCGAGCGAGTACCTCCAGGCATTTACCTTTCGGCTCCGTGGCCGCGAGAAAGTGTTTCTCGACAAGATCCAACAGGCGCTACAGCGGATCGAAGATGGCACGTTTGGGGTTTGCGAAGAATGTGGTGAGCGGATTTCCATCAAGCGCTTAGAGGCCCGCCCGGAAACGACGTTGTGCATTCGTTGTAAAGAGGATCAGGAGCGGGTCGAGAAGGACTTCGGCTGAGGCTGCTTGCGCTTCGCCGCTTCCGCGACAGCTCGGGCCAAGTAACGCCCCGTATAGCTCCCGGCGTTCATAGCTAATTGCTCTGGTGGACCTTCGCCGACGATCCCTCCGCCGCCGTCGCCCCCCTCGGGCCCCATGTCGATCACCCAATCGGAGCAGGCGATGAGGTCGATGTTGTGTTCAATGATCAAGATTGAATTGCCTGCGTCTCTCAGGTCGAAGAGCGCACGCGTCAAGAGTTCGATGTCCTGGAAGTGAAGCCCCGTGGTTGGCTCATCTAAGACATAGAGGGTTTGCCCGGTGGCTTTGCGCGCGAGCTCGCTGGCAAGTTTCACGCGCTGAGCTTCACCGCCCGAAAGCGTCGTGGCCGCTTGCCCAAGCTGAATGTAACCGAGGCCAACCTGGAGCAGTGCGACCAACCGCTGGTTGATGCGCGGGATGGGTTCGAAGATTTTAGCGGCCTCTTCAACCGTGAGTTCTAAGGCATCGGCGATGGACAGCCCTCGATACTTGACCTCCAGTGTTTCGCGATTGTAGCGACGGCCACTGCAGGTATCACATGTCACGTACACGTCCGGGAGGAAGTGCATCTCAATACGCAGCACACCATCACCCTGGCAGGCTTCACAGCGGCCGCCC
>JBBRRP010000096.1:0-24736 GCA_038246305.1 Polyangiales bacterium
CGCGATAAAATCGACACGCAGGCCCTTGTCTCGAATGCCTTGCATGAACGCTGGAAACCAGGTTCCCGTCAGTACATTTTCGGCTGTGGCGGGGCTCCCCAGGCGCCGCCCAGTTGCCATGAGATCAGGCCAGCGCAGGAGCGCCTCCTCGACCGTAAAATTAGCCTGCTCAGGCCGATCTGGCTCGTTGAATCCAAGCAGGGCATCGTCCAGCCCGGGTTGCTGAAGTTGCGAAAGCGCGTGATCCAAGACCTCGGCAGCGTCTGCCTGATGTCCCCAAATCATCGGAGCGAACGGCAAGCTGATCGGCACCACAGCTGGGCGCATCCGACCCCATGTGTAAAACCAATCCACGTGGAGCGCGTTCAGCTTATCCGCCAGCAGAGTTGGATCAGCGGCCGAAAGGGGCAGAGGATCTTCCTTGTAGACGAAACCCTTCAACGCAACCGCAACGCTAGTCTGGCCGCCATTGGCTCGCGCCCCGCCCATCGCAGGCTGACCTCCACCTGGCATGGCGTTCGAACCACCCGACGACGCAGCTATGCCACTCAAACCACCCGACGACCCCGTCACCCCACCCGAACCAAGCGTGCAACTCGCGCCACCAGAACCTGTGGTTGCCATGCCCACACCGCCGGCTCCGCTAGTCGCCGCAGGATCGTTCGCGGGCGAACCAGCACTTTGCCCGCAGGCGCTCAGGAGGAGAGCCAGGGCCACCTTCGCAATTGCCGAGGCATCGATCAGTGAGCAGCGCAGACTCGGAACAAATAATTTTCGAACCAGCATGGGCAACCTGGGGACGCTAGAGGGTACGCTTGGGCTGACGGAACGTCACGCGCCGGCACAATGGCGCGTGAAATATGCCTCAGCTACCAATTGCTGCGCAGGCTGACAGATCCTGGGCCTACATCCAGAGCTAACTGCTCGGGCCTGCTGCGCCCCGGCGCTGTGAACCACAGAGTAACACCTGTAGCAACGCCCACAGCACCGACGGCGAAGAGAACCGTGGCCACATTGCCGGCTGAACGCGCTTCCTTCCCAGCATTAACACCCGTTTGACTCGTGCACGCCGAACCCGTGCAGTATCTGTCGGCGGTGCTCTTTCTCGCTCTTGCTTCGAGGCCGAAGAACGTTCCCAACCCGAAACCGACGACGCCCACCCCTCCAGTTGCGATCGCAAAAATGCGCTGCGTTCCGAGACCTGTCGACGGGTGAGCCGTTCCCGAATCACTGAGATCCACGACGGATTTCGCGCTAGCATCGGGATCCACCACGAGCCCAGCGATAGAGACGCTGGCGACGCTGGCCTCCCCTTTTACGACAATGGTCGTTAGCCAAGGCTTATACCCAGGAGCGCTAGCTGTTAATCTATGCTCTCCTTCATCGACGGGGAGCTGGAGGCCGAATTGTGGCGCACCGACGAGGATACCGTCACGCTTGATCTCTAGACCAGACAGTGCGCTGACCTTGGGGTCGACCTCGATCACAAGCTTCGCTAGGCGAGGCGCTAAGGCAGTGGCACGCTCTCTGGCGACAGTTTCACGCTCGGGATTCCCCGCGGCGCGCGCGGCGGGGGCAGCCTCCAAGTACTTGGTCCAGGCGGAGGCGAGCCTGCCAACATCCTCGTAGCACTTGGCAAGGTTGAGAAGCGTGCCACTTCTTGAATCCAGCCGTTGGCTTTCCTCCAACTTCGGGCAAGCTTCCGCCGCTCGCCCCTGCTGCATAAGGGCACGAGCTTGATCGAACAATGCTTGAGCTGCTGCGCCATCTGGACTCGATTGCGCTAAAGCCGGGTGTGCCAAAAGGGCGAAGCTCAAGGCTGCTAATGTCTTCTGAAGGAGTTTGGAGGTCATATCTTGTTCCTATCGATCATCGAAGACGCTTGGTTTTTTGGCAGGCGAAGCTTGAGCCGCGGGAGGCGCCGTTGGTGCGGTGATTAGAGCTCGCTGTGGCACCTTGGGTGAGGACCGGACTTGAACGCTCGGCTTGGTTTGGATCGAGCCTCTCAGCTTTCCAGACGGAGCCGTTACCTCAAGCTTTGGTTCACTGGACGCTGCGTTCGCGGGAACTGGCGGTGAAGACGCGGGCACCAATGGCACCGCCGCCACACTAGGTTTATTATCCGGGATTTGGGGCACGCTCGACGGGACTGTCGGATTGAGCGCGGCGGGCTCCGCCGGGGCGGGAACATGGGTTCGGAACAACAGGTACGCTCCCGCCCCGATCACGATTGCCGCGGCCAGCACTACCCCCAATATCGCTAAAAGTTTGTGGTTGCTCCCGACTTCGGCGGTGTGTCCCCACGCAGCCTGTGTGCGGGCCCCAGCGGTGATGGCAGTGGCCGTGGATGGCGGAGGCCCCCCGAGCGCGCTGTTCGAAAGCCCGGCAGCGTGCATGATACCGGAGATCCTTTCGAACGATACCTTCGAACGTTTCGAAGCGAACGGCATCAGATCCCCAGCCAAATCTGCCACTGTTGAATAACGCTTGTTGCGATCTTTGGCCAGACACTTGAAAATCACGCGCTCCAGTTCAGGCGGCACCTCCGGCCGTTTGCTACGCGGCGGGTCCGGCTCGGCACTAATGATCTTGATCAAGACTTCCGGCAGCGATTCCGACAAGAAGGGGACGGTGCCGCAAAGGAGTTCGTACAGGATCACTCCCAGCGCCCAAATATCAGCGCGCGCATCCACCTCCTTGGCTGACTGCATTTGCTCGGGCGACATGTAGAGCGGAGAACCCATCATCGCGCTTGTCTTGGTGAGATCCATGTCGGATCTGGGAGTATTCCCCGGAATTTGGGTCAGTTTTGAAATGCCAAAATCTAGAACCTTGACCGACAACTGACCGTCGGGGGTGCGAACGACAAACAAATTCGCGGGTTTGAGATCGCGGTGCACAATCCCAAGTGTGTGGGCTTCGGCCAACGCTTCAGCTGCCTGCAGGACAAACTCCACAGCTTGTTCGATGGGCAGCGCTCCACTTTGCTCAAGCCAGGCCGAAAGGTCGCGACCTTCCAGGTACTCCATCACCATGTAGGGTGCGCCGTTTTCAAGAGTGCCCACATCCGAAACACGCGCGACGTGTTCACTCTTAATCTTAACGGCGGCTCGCGCTTCGCGTGCAAAACGACTCACCGCATCACCGTTCGTCAACGCATGCGGCAACATGAACTTGATAGCGACTCGGTCGTCCAGATGGATGTGGTGCGCGGCCACCACCACCCCCATCCCCCCCACACCTAGCACCTTATCAATGCGGTACTTGCCCGCGAGGACATCGCCCTCCTTCACACCGGCGATGTCACTATCGTTTTGCACGAACTCTCCTCAGCCCTATCGAGAGCCACGTCGGCGGCGCAAAACGGCGGCACTCAACCCGAACAAGGCAACCCAGCCCAGATCCGTACCAATCGGCCCGCCGAGCAACGTACAGTTACAGGTTCCTGGCTTGGGCGTTGGCGGCACGGGTAGGCACTTAGGACACGGTTTAATGTCGTCTCCTCGTCCGATTTGAGACAAGGTTGGCGTGCGACCCGGCTCCACGGCTTCGAGCCGCGTCACGACCTTGATGCTGCCATTGTCGGGCACCTGCACCTTGTAAAAATTGGGTGCGAGCTTCACCAAGGTCGCGTTGAGGCCAACGATCTGATCCAACCATCCACTCAGGTTCCCCTGATGGTAGGCATAGAACCCGAAGGATGGCGCAGCCATCAGACGCCGACCCGCGACGCCTCCCACTTGAACATTTTGCCCTGCGTCGTAGTAGACGTGCACTTCATAGTTGGGCCAGACACTCTTGATGAGCTCATCGGGTTTCATCGAAGAAGTAATGGGCGGGAGCTGTTCGCGTGGCTGATTCGTGGCCGGCGCCTTAGGATCAACGAGATACACCTGATGACTGTAGTCCTCCGCGGCTTTGAGCGCGGCCATGAGCGCCTTCGAATCTAGGGGCCCGCGCGCCTTTTGGGGCATGTTCTGTCTTCTAATGTAGAGATACACGTCCCGCTTACCAGGACTGCCGGGCAGTGGCTTAACGCCCCTGAGACTGATCTCCGCGTCGCGCTCAAAGTACGAAGTGTTGACGAAGTCCATGTTACGGTAGACGCTCTCATTGAGAAACGTCACGTTCTGGGGTGAACTCAACTCAACGAGAATGCATTGATGCGTAGACTGGCCGAGTGCGAGCACCGGACAGGCGGGCGTCCCGCCCTGAATGCAGGTGAGTTCAATCGTGCCGCCCGCTGCGCTTGGAACGTTGGCGAACGCAGGCCCGAGATCCGTCCATTCGCTCGATGAGCCCCAATTGGCAATTCTGAAGCGCGCCGTCACCTTCCCTGCAGCTGTCGAAACCCCATTATAAGTCGGCCAGGCGGCAAAGGTGTTGTTGCTGATGGTATGAATATCGCTGCCGAGCGTCGAACCACTCTTGACGCCGATATTATTCATCGTGAGCGAGATGCCGGTCGTGCAACCACTGGTTCCGATCGAAACATCGCCCCAATCCGCGCTAGGAATATCTTGGGTGAGCCCGCCTTCGGGACCGGACGACCACGGGCCTTGCGTGCCGAGCGGCCAAACGTAGGGGCTGTAGGTCACGGGCGTCGTGGTGAGCTGCACAGCGGTGCCCGCCCAGATCTTGAACGGAGCTGTAAAGCCGAGCGAATTGTAATCGATCTTCAGGTTAATGGCCCACACGGCGCTGTCGTCGGTCGCGTCAATCGTGAGCCAAGCCGCTTTGTCTTCCACCCAAGTTGGTGGCGCCGCCCCTGCCCAGGCGGTGCCGCTCCAAGTTGTATGTTCCAGGGCGACACCCGTGGCACTCGCAGTGGCGTTGCTCGTGGCGCTCAATCTCAGCCGCAGTAGATGATGAGTGGCAGTCTCGTTCTGCGCCAGCGCAATGTAAACGGAGTCCTGAGTGGTGGATGCGGAGGGATCCACAAATACCTGAAACGACAGGTAGAGCCGATTATTGCTATGCACGACGCGCATTCGTGTATGCGGAGAACCTGATGAGCCATAGTTCTGCGAGGCTGCCCCACGCCAACGGGGATCATCGAGAGCGGTGTTAGGGGTCGAACCACTCAGCCACTCAGGCGGGCCCGATCTGCCAGGCACACCGTCACCGGGTGGCACACACAGCTTCTTGTCATCGGCAAACGCCGAAGGAGAAATGAGGCCGAACACAGCCCAAATTAAGAGAAAACGAAGAGTCCTGCGTAGAATAGCAGCGAGCGGATTTAGCATGTGAGGTCTTCCGAGTGAATGGGTGAGAGGGCTAGGGTTGGTCTTGGACCCGGGCGTAAAAGTTGAGCTTGGTGTTGCTCACCAAGGTTGAGGCTGGAAAATTGGCTGGAAAGGTTGCATAAGCACCTGAAACATAGCGATAGCTGGCTCCTCCACTCGCGACCTCATAGCTGTTAGCGTTGGCGTTGAAGATCGCAACCAACCAATACGTTCCAGCCGAAACCGTGAGCGCGCTGATGGGCGTCGTGACAACCTGACCCACGGCTAATTGCTTCTCAGTGGTGCTTTGCAGCAAGGCGCCCGGCTGGCCGGCAACGTCGGTGTAGAGGGCCATGGTCACGAACGCGCTGCTGCTGGTTCTTCCAATCAGCCCAAGATCCAAGAATCGCGTCTTTGCACTGATGACGAGCGGCATGGCGAACAGGTAGTTCGCCGCGAGCGCACTGTTCATGGTGAGCGCTGCACTTTCTCCCACATAATAGGGTGGATTGCTGACGCAGCTCGTGTTGGGCGGGGCAAACTTACAAATGGTGCTCGGGGAGGAGCACTGAGCGCTCTTGTCGGCCCAGACGCCCGAAGCGTTGCAGCGCTGTGGCGTGTTGCTGCTACAGCGTTCGGTATCCGGGTCGCAACTACCTGTGCAGGCGCCGCTCACGCAGGCCTGATTGGTGCAGTCGACCGCTCCGCCCCAGGCGCCAGCGGCTGAGCAAGTCTGCACCCCGAATTTATCGGCGCACTGCGTGCTTAGGGGCGTGCAGATGCCGGTGCAGGCCCCGCTCACACAAGCCTGGTTCGTGCAGGCTACACCCGCTCCCCAGCTCCCGTTGCCGTCGCAGGTTTCTATGGCGTTACTCGTGCAACGTTTGGTCCCAGGGGTGCACACGCCGACGCACGCGTTTCCAACACATGCCTGATTGCTGCAAGCGACTCCCGTTCCCCACGCCCCATTGCCATCGCACGTTTCTACCGCATTGTTCATGCAACGTTTGGCGGTGGGGGTGCACACGCCGATGCATGTGCTGCCAACACATGCCATATTGCTGCAAGCGACTCCCGTTCCCCACGCCCCGTTACCATCGCACGTTTCTACCGCATTGTTGATGCAACGTTTGCTCCCAGGGGTGCACACGCCGATGCACGCGCTTCCAACACACGCCTGATTGCTGCAGGCGATTCCGGTCCCCCAGCTACCGTTTAGGTCGCATGTTTCTACTGCATTACTGACGCAGCGTCTGTTCGAGGGGGTACACGCGCCGATGCACGCGCTGTCAACACACGCCTGATTGGTACAGGCCAAGGTTGCCGCCCACTCACCCGACCCGTTGCACTCTTCGACAGCATTATTCGAACAGCGTAGCGCTGCTGTCGTGCAAGCTCCGGTACATTCTCCTGCCACGCACACTTGGCCCGTGCACTGCGCCCCTGTTCCCCAGGCTCCATTCACGTCGCAGGTTTCCACCGCGTTGTTCGTGCATCTTTTCGCTGTAGGCAGACATGTCGTGCACAGCCCCGCCACACAGCCTGCGCTACAAAGCTCGATTTCAGCCGTGCTCAGGAGATCCTCGTCGCACTGCACACGCGACGTCCCCTGACACGTCACCTCCGTGGGCTGCTTCCCCACACAATCGCTCACGATCGGGCCACAGGTTCCGGCAGTGACGCCAGGGCGAGTGTCGCAGCTGTCCCCAGCCTGGCACGTGCCGTTCGCAACCCAAAAACCACCCTGACAGACTAACTGCTGACGCTGGGCATGCCCCGCGCACCCGTAGCTGCCAGTGACACAGGGCTGCCCGACTGCTCCAACCGTACTAGGGCCAACGCCACCGCCGCCCCCAGCTGCGGACATCCCGCCCATGCTGCCGCCAGCGCCCGTTCCTTGAACCCCTCCGACGCCCGTCGTTCCGCCTGAAACCGCAGGGCCAATGCCCCCTGAGCCGCCGCTTGAAACTGCGCCACCCGACGTCGACGTGCCTCCCATCCCAACGCCAGCTATAGCCAGAACGTCCGGGGGCTCGCTGAGCCCTACGCACACGCCGCTGACGCACACCTGATTCGACAAACAATCCACTTGCCCCACCACACACTCATTGCGGCAGCTTCCCGCCTTACAGGTCGTGCCAGTAGGGCATACTTGCTCCCCGACGACACAGGCAGCCAGCGCCGATGACACGCACGCAGCGCTCCCCTCCCCCTCCTTCAAACACCGGAGACCCACTTGGCAGTCCTGATCCCCATTGCACTCGACACTGCAGGTTTTAAAGATGCACTTTTTCCCTGCTGCACAATCGCTATTGAGCAGACACTGATCAGCGCGGGCGCCATTGATCAGCTGATAATCGTCTTCCGTTCCTAAAACCGCATTGCACGCTACTCCGAGCGCAACCATTGCCAGGACTGCCCCTCTGCCTAGGCGCATGTTGCGGCCCTTTCTTTTTTTGTCTGTGATGTGTTTCTCATCGTGCGTGCTGGCTCGCCCCCGCGGGTCGCGGACGTCGTGGACATTCCCATCAGTCCTTTTAGGCGAAGCGTAGGGGCGCCGGCTATGTGCAATTATTCGATCGGACACCCAGCCTTCGGAGCTTCCTCATGAGTTCGGCAAGTAACCTGCGCCGGATCGGCCTCCTCGCCTATCGGCTGATGGGCCGCGCATACCGTTTACCCCACGTGAACTATGCATCCCAGGTGAGCGACCCTTCCGTAGTCACTGTCAGCATTGCCCCCGCCCAGCCGGCCAAGCCGCCCCAAAAGCGCGGGATCTGGGGAGCACTCGTGACCGTAGCAACGCTCCTCGCCACCAAAGCAAAAGCTGCGCTTCTTCTCCTCAAGTTCGCAGGTCTCGGAAAATTCGCCCTCACTGGTTTCTCGATGGCGCTCATGGTGTGGGTGGAAGCCCGCCTAGGCGGGCTCCCCTTCGGCCTCGGCTTTGTGTTGCTCATTTTCATTCATGAGCTTGGGCACGGGTACGCAATCCGAAAGGCTGGACTGCGATCGGGCTGGCCCGTGTTCATCCCATTCTTCGGCGCCCTGATTTCGCTTAAGGAAATGCCAAAGAGCCGTCAGATGGAGGCCGAGATCGCGTATGGTGGTCCCCTCTTCGGCACGATCGCAAGCCTGGCTTGTGGCGCGCTGTATCTGGTGACTGACCTGCGCCTCTTCCTTTCGCTCGCCTATACAGGATTCTTTTTGAACCTGTTCAATCTGGTCCCAATCCGCCCGCTCGATGGGGGTCGCGTGGCTCAAATCTTTTCAAAGCGCGCATGGATCCTGGGAGGAAGCATGCTCGGCGCGATGTTCTTCGCGACGCGGGCGCCGCAGTTGCTCTTGATCGGTGTTATGGCAGCCATGAACGCCTTCGGACGGCATCGGGGCAGAGCTGAGGAGCTGCCGGCGGCTTCATCCCGTGAGCAAACGGCGTGGGGCCTTCGGTATTTTGGGCTGTGTCTCTTGCTGGGCGCCCTGATCTATTTCTCAGGGCAGAGCCTCCACGGCGCGGAGTGACCCAATTGGAGGGGTCCCCGACACCGGAACGGCTGCAAGCGATGCTGGGCGCGCTGATCCAGGGCTTACGAACATTGCCCGTGACCTCTACTTCAAGTCGAACATCAGATAGTAAGCATGCTTACTATCTCCCAAGCAACGAAAAGGGGCTTACCTGACGCTCCCCCAGCGCCCCGCAATCAATCACGGACAGACCCAATCGGTGAGCTAGCGAGGCCGCGTGCGCTTGTGTAGCGTGTCACCCCTATGCTGCCATCAATTGAGCTTTTGGTCCGCCAACTCACCGGGATGATCAAGACGAAAGGCAATCAAGGCCACATCGTGGATGGCTTTCAGGATGAACTTGAAAAGCTGACGTCCACGACAAGCTACGATGCTTTGATAGAGTTCGCGCGCCGTCTCGCCAAGCAGCCGCTCCGAGCCGATTGGAAGTTCGTCGAACCGGATGATCTTGTCGGCATCCAAGCGGAGAGCGATCCGAAGCGCCCAATGCAGCCACTGGTTACAGTGGATCCGGTAAAGCTCGCACCACGGGTGGAAGCCGCATTTTTGGCGTCGGTTTGCGGGTGTATTTTGGGTAAACCAATCGAAGGTTGGCTCGACCTTCCAAAGATCCGTGCGGCTGCTGAACAGGTGGGAGCGTGGCCAATCAACGACTACATTTCCGAAGCTATGTTGGAGCCACTCGGCTACCGGCATCCGGATTGGCCCGTGACGGTGCGTGAGCGCATTGCATTCGTGGCTCCAGATGATGACATCAACTATTCGATTCTCGGCATGCTGCTGCTTGAGAAGCACGGGCTCGCGTTGGAAAGAAAACACATCGCAGACGCATGGGTTAAGAACCTGCCGTCGTGGTGGTGCTGGGGTCCGGAGCGCGTCATGAATTTGAGCGCTGGGCTCTGGTCGATGCACCACGATCCGGAATTCCCATTCTACGATGCTGACGCCCCCTATGATGAATGGGTCGATCTTCTCAATCCCAACGACGAGTTCTGCGGCGCTCTGATTCGTGCTGATGCTTATGGCTATGCCTGCGCGGGCAATCCAGCGCTCGCGGCCGAATTGGCCTGGCGCGATGCTAGCTTCACACACAAGCGCACCGGCATTTACGGGACGATGTTCATCGCTGCGGCCATTGCCACAGCCTTCGTCGTTAAGGATCCGCTGGACATTTTCCGCATTGCCGGTCAATTTGTGCCTCAGCGCAGCCGATTTGCTGAAGCCGCCCGAAATTGCCTCAACCTGATTGAAACGTCCTCGAATTGGCTTGAAGGCTACGAACGTGTGCACACAAAGTACGCAGATTTCGGCACTTGCCGGATCTATCAAGAAATCGGCACGGTCATGAACACGCTGCGCTTTGCAAGGAGTGTGGGCGAAGGCATCGGCATGCAGGTCGCCCAGGGCAACGATACCGATAGCTTCGGCTGCACGTGCGGCTCGCTCCTTGGAGCCTTCCACGAACCTGATAGCCTGGAGCCGCGCTGGCTCAGCCCATTCAACGACACCATCCATTCCACCTTGGCGACATTCCAGGAGCAGCGCCTTTCGGCTGTGGCGCGTAGAATGGGGCAATTGCCGGCTTTGGTGGCGAGTGCCATCGGCTCTAAGATTTAGGGATCTTCGACATTTCCCGCTCCTCCCCCCTCCCCCACCTTGAGCCTTACGCGCCTTTGGCCTGTGCGTAGGCCGGACGAGCCGTTACCTTGGCGAGCCAAGAGGTGATAGCCGGGGAGGGCGTCAGATCGTAGCCCGAGAAGGCAGCGTAGCCGAGGATCGTGGCCACGTTGATATCGCCCGTCGTGAAGTTGCTGCCGGCAATGAAGGGGCGGCGAGCCAAGTGTGCTTCGAGAATAGGAAGATACTTGGCGAGGGCTGCTTTTGCAGCTGCCTCTTCTTCGGGTGGAAGCGCCTGCTGTGTCCACGCGGGGGAGGCCAGTGCGGACATATGCCGGTATAGATTGAGAGCGGCCCAGAGCGACCACTGCCAAGCGGTTGCGCGTTCTTGAGGCGTCTTCCCTGCAAGGTCCGACCCGGCAAGGTCCACCAAGTAAGAACATATCGCCATGGATTCGGCGAGCCTGAAATCGCCGTCCACCAGCGCAGGAACCTGCCCCATGGCGTTGATCTTCAGGAAGGATTCGGAGCGATTCTCGCCCTTGCCAAAGTCGACAGCGACCGTTTCGTAGACAGTGCCCACCTCCGCAGCGACCCAGTGCGTGCGGAGAGTTGAACCCATGCGAGGACCGTAAATCTTGATTGAATTTGTTGTCATAGAAGGCCCTGGTTATCGCGGATCGTGAATCCTGTCGAGATTCTTCACCAAGCCTGGTTTCGGCTCGGGTGCGGGCGCTTGAGTTTTCTGTCACCCGTCTGGCACAATCGGTCATTGATATGTCAACACCCATTCCCCAGCTTCGGTCTAGTTCGCAAAATTCAGCCACCCTGGTTGGGGTCTCGGCTTTTCTGTTGCTCACAGGCTGCAGCGAGAGCGCCAAGCATACGCCGGGAACCTCAGTTGCCATGAACAGTGGGGGCAGCGCCTCCACAGGTACGGGCGGAACGGGTAGCGGCTCAAGCAGTGGAACGCTGCAAGGCGTGGGTGGCAAGGCAACGACCGGTGCGGGCGGCAAGTCGACGGGCTCCGGCGGCGCAAGTGGCGGCATTGGCGGAAGTCCCGCCGCGGGCGGCACGTCGGGGCGTGATTTTTCAGGGAATCGCGCTCTGTTTTTCGGCGCGAGTCGATGTGCCGCAGCGAACGTTCAATTCTGCGAAGACTTTGAAAGCGGTGTTCTCAACACCGGCACGTGGCAAACCAGTGGCGCCACACCGATCATCGATGGCGTGCAGGCCGCTCGCGGCACCAAAGCGCTCCACATCGTGCAGCAAGGTAACGGCAATTCTCGCATCAGCGAGACGAAGACGTTCCCTGCCATGAACGGTCGCTACTGGGGTCGAGCCTTCGTCTATTTCAATGCCATGCCGCACCACTCAGCCGCCGCTGATTCGCTCGATTACTCGCATTGGACCATCATCGCCGCCACGGGCGGAGTCGTGAACGGGGAAGTGCGCATTGGCGGCCAACTCCAACAACGTTATCAAAATACCACGCCGCTCAATTTTTTTGGCGTCGGCACTGACAATCGCAATCAGGCAGGGGGCACCGGAGATTGGACCAATGCCGATGATGACCCGAGTGGCGCTGCGCTTCCCGTGGCAGAGAAGCAGTGGTCGTGCATCGAATGGCTGGGAGATTCCACGACAGACGAAACCAAATTCTTCTTGGATGGCGTGGAGCATCCCTCGCTCGGCACCACTCCTGCCACGCCACATAAGGGCAACGCCGCTCAGCCGTTCTTGCTGCCCGAGTTTGCCGCTATTTGGTTTGGCTTCGCCGAGTATCAGACGACGACACAAGCATTCGAGGTTTGGTTCGATGAGATCGCCATCGACCACGAGCGCATCGGCTGCGTACAGTAACAACGCTTCCTTGTACAACCTGCACGGCAACTTGTATTTCCTTGCGCCCAGCGAGGGAATTGATTCCGATCCCCGATCAAAGAATCAGAATTGACCCTGTTGCGCGGTGCCTGCAGATGTCAGGATGCCGCATGCTGAATCAGAAACGGCTGGGCGCGTTCGTTGTGTGTGTGAGTGCTGCGAGTTGTTCGACTGCTGCACACAATCGGCCAACGGCGAGCATTCTGGCAACCGGCGGTGGTCGCGACACGGGCGGTGATCGAGCGACGGGCGGCAATTCAAGCGGGATCACGCCCGCATCTGGCGGACCATCCGCAGGCGGAAGTGGAGCCTCGGCGGCAAAAAGCGGCGGCGCTACCGGAAGCGTAGGTGGAGCCGGCATGACCTCGGGAGGAACTTCGGCGAGTGGAGGCAACGGAGCCGCCATGGGTGGAGCGGCGAACAGCACAGGCATGGGTGGAGCTCAAGCCTTCGGCAATGCCCCGAGCTGTGCGGGGCTTCCGGCTACCTGCGGAATGAACGGCAACAGTGATTGTTGTGGCAGTAATCTGGTGACGGGTGGAACCTTCCAACCCGTCGAAGAAGATTCAGGTTCTTCCGCCACCGTGGGTGATTTCCACTTGGACAACTTCGAGGTAACGGTTGGGCGTTTCCGCAAATTCCTTGCCGCCTACAGTCAGAATATGATCCCCGCAGGCGCCGGCAAGAACCTCAATAACGCGCGCGACCCAGGTTGGGATGCCGCCTGGAACACGAACCTTCCATCAGATAGCGCCGCCTTCAAAGGGTTGCTCGCCTGCACTGGAGAAGCGGGGCAACTAACAGACTCCCAGACTTGGACCGATGCACCCGGCGCGAATGAAAACCGTCCCATCAATTGCGTGAACTGGTTCGAAGCCGAAGCCTTCTGCACCTGGGATGGCGGCAGGATCCCGACCGAAGCCGAGTGGACGTATGCAGCCGCAGGAGGTAGCGATCAGCGCGTCTATCCCTGGGGCCCAACCGATCCAGGAATGAACGCGAATCTGGCAGTCTGGGGCTGTTACTTCAACGGAACAGGTAGCTGTAGTGGCGTCGAAAATATTGGGGTGGTCGGTTCGATTCCCGCCGGAAACGGCAAGTGGGGCCAATCGGATCTCGCCGGCAACGTTTGGGAGTGGACACAAGACTGGTTCGTGGATGGCTTTCCCAGCCCCTGCGTGAACTGCGCTCTCTTAACTGCCCCCGCTGGTGGCGAGGCCCCCAATCGCACGCTTCGCTCAGCCTCCTTCAATACGCCCGCCTCGGACCTGTATCGCTTGAAGTCCACCAATCACCGCAACGAAGAACTGCCCGACCAACGCTTCCCGTATTACGGCCTGCGCTGCGCGCGAAATCCCTGAGCTGGGCCACGTCCATCTTTTGGACTTGTACACACTTGTCTAGAACTAGTATTTCCTTGCAAGCTAACTTCACAACTTTGGAAGCAAGGCCACTTGTTAACGCTTGTGAAGCTTCGATCAGAAATGCTAAGGCGTTCGCTATGGCGAATGAGAAACGGGCGGGTGCAGTCTTTTGGTGTGTTTTGTTGGGTGAACTTGCCGGATGTTCTGCAGCTCCAGCAACGGCGAGGCACTCCACCAACCAACTAGCGACCGGTGGCAACTCGAATGCTCTGAACAACGGCACAGGCGGCGCTACGGCTAGCGGTGGAACTGGCCGAAATGCTGGCGGATCGGCGGGCCAGAGCGGCGGAACCAACAACGCCAGTGGCGGAAGCAGCAGCGTCAGCGGAGCGAGTGGCGGAGCCAGCACGACGAGCGGCGGAGCCAACTCTTCGTCGGGTGGAAACAACTCCAGCTTGGGCGGACAGTCCACCGGTGCGGGCAGCGGCGGGACTCAAGGCGCGCCGAGCACTAATCCCAGTTGTTCGGGCCTGCCGGCCACCTGCGGCAAAACTAGAAACCTGGATTGCTGCACCTCAAATCTCGTTCCGGGTGGCACGTTCAATCGCAGCAATGATGCGAATTTCCCGGCTACTTTGAGCAACTTTCGCTTGGACAACTTCAAGGTCACGGTCGGGAGATTTCGAAAATTCGTCGCTGCTTACCGCCTCAACATGTTCACCACAGGTGTTGGAAAGAATCCACACAATGCCATGGACACGGGCTGGAACCCGGCGTGGAACGCGCAAATGCCGGCTGATTCGGCGGCGCTCAAGGAAAACGTCGCCGGCTTCAACGACGGTTCGAACGGCCCACAGTACACGGCCGATCCCGGGGATCGGGAGAATCACCCGATGAACGGGGTCGACTGGTATGAGTCTCAAGCGTTTTGCATCTGGGACGGCGGCAGATTACCCACCGAAGCCGAGTGGAACTACGCCGCAGCGGGCGGAGGCGAACAACGAAAATATCCCTGGGGCAACAACGCGCCCGGGCAGGACACGAATTTGGCTATCTACGCTTGCCTATGGCCAGGAACCGGTGGCGTCATGGACGCGAATTGCGGCGACACAAAAGACCCCTATTTCGTAGCACCAGTTGGTTCAGCGCCCGGCGGAAATGGCAGATGGGGGCAATCCGACATGGCTGGCGAGCTGTGGGATTGGCTGTTCGATAACTTCAAGGGCGGCGCAGCCTACACGATGCCCTGCAATGATTGCGGGCCTATGCTCGACACTTCGCCAACGGATAACCCCATGCTGCGCGGCGGGGTCTTCTATTCCACCGTCATGGACGGGGATGATCAGCTCGCGACGGACTATCGGAACGGGATGGGCACCGCCGAGGGACGCTACCAAGTCGGCTTCCGCTGCGCGCGCAACCCGTAAAACTGGCTGCTACGAGGTGCTTGAGAAGTGGGTGCCGCCTAGAGCTTGGAGCCAATTAAGGCTGGGCTCTGAGGCCGGCTACGCATCTACTCCTATCTGATCTACGGTCCCAGGTTACCTCTGGCGCAGGCAGCGCTACTCGTCACCAAGGGGGCCGCAAGTGGGACAGCAGAATAGATACAAGAGTCTCGCACGAGTTGTTCAGGCGTTTGTCGCACATCGAACCTGGGCCCAAGCGGCCCTCGCCCGCGAGGTGGAGATCAGCGCCAAGGCTCTGCACACGCTGTTGGAAGAGCTCCAACAAAGCGGCATGAAGTTGCACCGAGAGTCGGACCCACCACAGGTTTACTGGAGTGTAGAGAAATCTTGGTATCCGGGCGGAATTCTGCTGTCGGATGAAGATTATCCGACACTGCTCCGCGCGGCGTTCGAACTGCCTGAGAGCCGAGGTCGACGGTCGTTGCTCGGAAAACTTCTGGGGCCGAAGGCGAGCCCAGATGTTGCGGAACGCGTGTCAGCTCGCAAGAGCAGCGAAAGCGAAGACCTATCCTACGAGGTGGTTCAATCAGCACTGATCGACCGGAAGCCGCTCAGGATTTGGTACCTTTCCCAGAGCCGTGGCACCGAAGGCGCTCGGATTGTTTCGCCGCAAAAGCTGATTTCCCACCCGCATGCGCGCCTCGTTGCGTGGTGCCACCAAGCCAAAAGTCTTCGTTGGTTTCGTCTCGACAACGTGCTCAAGGCGAACATCGACGAAACGGAAAAGTTCATTGCTGTGAACTCTGCTGAGGTGAACCGGATGCTTCAGGAAAGTGTTGACGGATTCCACGAGACGCACGCCGAAGGAGCCCGTGAGTTGGCATTTTTCGCGCGACTTCCTGAGGCAAACTGGGTCAAACGGAACCTCTTATCGTCGATGCGAGTGGACGAAAGCGGAAGCACGCGCGAGGGTTTACGAATTGTCTGCGGCGCTGGCGGTGCACCTGTAGTGGCGCGCTTTATCGTGGGTCTCGGCGAAGCTGCGAAGGCTGAGGGGGCGCTCTTAAGCGGCTTGGTGCTAGATTTAGCGGCAGGGGCGACGCGGCGACACGCGGGTGGGCCGAAACGGGCGGAGGGGCGGAGTGAAGCGCGGGGACGCGCGGGTGGGGCGGATAAGTTGGCGAAAGGGGGCAGAGGATGACGGGGTTACTGAACGGCCGACAAGTGGGGTCTAATCATGAGCATGGTTGGGGGATTGGCGTGTGGGAGATCAGAAGCGTGAACCGCCGCGGCCAAACTCGGGGAATCCGAAGATGACGGAATCCCTTTCGCGAGCGCGGCACGTTGAGCCAATTGCTCATGTTCGAATCGACGCATCGGGCGAGTGGCTTGTGCATGCGTTGGACGAGCACCTCAAAGCAGTGAGTCTAATCTCCGCAGGCTTTGCGCAGCGATTTGGCAATGCCGACTGGGGTGCGACTGCCGGAATTCTGCATGATCTCGGCAAGTACAAGGCCGATTTTCAAGATTACATTCGGAATCGGTCTGGCTTCGAACGCGACGAGGCGTCCGACGGAGGCCCTGGAAAAGTGGACCATACCGCAGCAGGCGCGCTCCACGCGGTTGAGCGATTCGGACCCCTTGGACGGATTCTTGCGTATCTCATCGCCGGACATCACTCCGGGCTTCCAGACTGGTACAAGTTGGATGCACCAGGCCGCTCGCTCTCCGAGCGGCTAAATGAACCTCATCACTTGCAAGAGAGCTTAGCTGGGCAACCCCCCACCGAAATACTGAGCGGCGAACCGCCAACAACGCTTCCATGCGCCCAAGTGTTCAAAGGGTCTGAGCACGCGCATCTCTGGGTGCGGATGCTTTTCTCGTGTTTGGTCGACGCGGACTTCCTGGACACCGAAGCGTTCATGGACCCCCAAAAGTCGCAGCTGCGCGATTCGCCGGGACAGCTCCTGCTGCTGAAATCATCTTACGACGCGTTTATGCAGGCAAAGCAAGCTCGTGCTGACGATACGAGCGTCAATCGTCTCCGACGCCAGATCCTTCAAGAATGCCTGGAAGGCGCATCCAAGCCGCCAGGTCTATTTTCTCTCACTGTCCCCACTGGCGGAGGCAAGACACTTGCGTCAATTGGCTTCGCGCTTGAACACGCTTTGCGCCACGGGAAGCAGCGGATCATCGTTGCGATCCCCTACACCAGCATCATCGAGCAAACCGCACAGGTTCTGCGGGAAGTTTTTGGGGATGATGCGGTCCTTGAGCACCACAGTAATCTCGACCCGGAACGCGAGACTGTCTTCTCCAAGCTCGCTACGGAGAACTGGGACGCGCCCATCGTCGTCACTACCAACGTCCAATTGTTTGAGTCCCTGTTCGCCGCGCGAACGAGCGCCTGCCGCAAGCTTCATAACATTGTTAACTCAGTCATCATTCTCGACGAAGCCCAGATGTTGCCGGTCGAATTCCTAAAGCCAGTGCTATCGGCGATAACTGGCCTTCAGAAGCTGTTTGGTGTCAGCGTCGTCCTTTGCACCGCTACTCAACCAGCACTCGCAGGACATATTGGCGACAGGCCGCCCAGCAGTTGCGCTGGTTTTGAGGGCCTTAGAGATGTTCACGAACTGATGGGAGACCCAGAACGACTCGCAGCGAGCTTCAAGCGAGTCCAAGTGAGGTTTCTTGGCAACCAGGGGCAGCCGGTCGAATGGGCGACGGTCGCGCATGAACTGACTCAACGTCCGCAAGTACTCGCTATTGTGAACTCTAGACGCGATTGCCGAGAGCTTCACGCACTCATGCCAGATGACACTGTCCATCTTTCCGCGCTCATGTGCGGAGAGCATCGCAGCAAAACGATCTCGACAATCAAAGAAACCCTCCGGAGGGGGTCCGGTATTCGGGTCGTCAGTACGCAACTTGTTGAAGCGGGCGTTGATCTTGACTTTCCAGTTGTGTACCGGTCGCTGGCAGGCCTCGACTCCATCGCGCAGGCGGCCGGGCGCTGTAATCGTGAAGGACGACTCGCGAACGGCATGCTGGGCGACGTCTACGTTTTCACACCCCCGCGTGCCGCCCCGCTCGGCCTTCTGCGGAAAGGGGAAGACACGGCGAAAGAACTGGTCCGGTGTGAGCCGGACCTCGCTTTGTCGCTTTCACCGAGAGCTTTCACGCACTACTTTCAGAAGCTTTACGGGAAACTGAATTCCTTCGACGAAAAGGATATCATGGGCCTCTTGGCGGGGGATGGTGCACGCGATTTCCAGATGCAGTTCCGCACGGCGGCCATGAAGTTTCGCTTGGTTGACGATGCTGGACAAAAGGCGATCATCGTTTGGTACAAGGCGCGCAAGTTCGATAGCAAACGGGAGATCGAAGCACTCCGCGTGATCGGTCCCAAACGCTCAATCATGAGAAAGCTGCAGCGGTGCACCGTGACTATCCCTGAGAAGGCGTGGATTGAGCTCCGAAATCAAGGTGCAATCGAGAACCTTGTGGGCCCTGAAGGGCCGCTCGATCTATGGGCGCAATGCGTGCCTGGCCTCTACGACGAAACGTTTGGCCTAAGGCTTGAAGGTCCCAGCTTCCAGGGAGACGAATTCGTATGTTAGTTCTGGCTATTATTTCTGGAGGACATCTGTGAACTACGTCAATCAATCATTTTGCCTAGAAGTATCTGGTGAGTACGCGTGTTTTACACGTCCGGAAATGAAGGTTGAACGTGTGAGCTACGACGTCATCACTCCGTCCGCAGCTCGGGGGATATTCTCCGCTATCTTCTGGAAACCTGCGGTGCGCTGGCTGGTGCGAAAAATAGAGGTTCTGGAGCCAATTCGGTGGACGTCCGTCCGACGAAACGAAGTGTCAAGGGTGGCTTCCCCGTCTGCTGACGGCATCCTCATTGAGGACGATCGCCAGCAGCGGGCAGCTCTACTGTTAAGTCAGGTGAAGTACCGGCTGCACGCTGAGCTAGAATTCATTCCTCCTCCCAAAAGACCGAAAGTTCGAAATCCGACCCCCGATGCACTCACGGCCAATGAGGAACGCGCGGACTGGGCCAAAGATGAGAACCCAGGGAAATACAATGCAATCTTTGAACGCCGTGCCCGGAAAGGGCAGTGCTTCAATCAACCGTATCTCGGCTGTCGCGAATTCAGTTGTGCGTTTCGCTTGGTGGATGCCCCTCAGAGCGAGCTGCCTCCCATCGATGAATCTAGGGACCTCGGGTTCATGCTTTACGATATTGATTTCGAGGATCTCAACGACCCCAAGCCGGCATTTTTTCGCGCGCGCTTGGAGCACGGCGTCATTAATGTTCCGGGTTGGGACAGCGAGGAAGTCCGCAAATGATCCTTCAAGCACTTTGCGACTATTACGACCGAAAGGCTGCCGATCCAGAGAGCGGAATTGCTCCACCAGGTTTCGAATGGAAGGAGATCCCATTCATCATTGTCATTGATGGAGAAGGCTGCTTCGTCACGATCGAGGATACCCGAAGCGGCGAAGGCAAGGTTCGACGAGGCAAACTGGTGCTGGTGCCGCAGGGCGAGAAGACGACTTCTGGTATCAAGGCAAATCTGCTTTGGGGCAACGTGGAATATGTCCTTGGAGCCAACCCGCGCGGTCGGGATGATGTCGACAAAAGGAGCCAAGCGTTCGTACAAAGAATCATTGCCACGCTCCCATCTGAAGATCCAATCACGAGGGCACTCCTTCAATTCCTCACGCGTGAACCTGCACAAACGATCGCCGCAGACCCAGCCTCTGCCAACACTTGGACGAACGTCCTTGAGACAAAAAACACCAACGTCACATTCAGAATTGACGGCGAGCTTGAGGCAACGGTGTGCGACCGCTTCCACTCATATTTAGCCGCACGTGCGCCCGAGGAGGGGGAGTCGGGCATCTGCCTGGTCCTGGGAAGTGAGGCTCAGATAGAACGCCTGCACCCGGCGATAAAGGGGGTCAGGGGAGCACAGACCATGGGGGCAGCTCTTGTGTCGTTTAATCTTCCTTCAGTCGCTTCCTTCGGCAAGACTCAGAATTTCAACGCTCCAATGTCTAAGACTGCGACTTTCGCGTATACCACTGCATTGAACGGCCTTCTCGGGCGTGATTCCAAAAACAAGGTTCAAGTGGGCGACGCGACGACGGTATTCTGGTCAGAGCGAAGAACTGAATTTGAGGACAACTTTGCCGCCTTCTTTGACGCTCCTCAAAAGGATAACCCGGACCGAGATATTCAGGCCGTCGAGGTACTACTTCGGAGTCCGCAAACGGGCGCCACTCCAGGGAGCGCGAATGCGTCTAGATTCTACGTACTTGGCTTAGCACCCAACGCTGCCCGACTATCCGTTCGCTTCTGGAAAAGCGGAACAGTTGCGGATTTCGCGCAGAAGATTCGTCGTCATTTCGATGACCTCGAAGTAGTGCGTGCTCCGAAGGACAACGGTAGGTACTCGCTATTTTGGCTATTGGTGGAACTTGGAGCGGAACGCAAAGTGGACAATGTGCCACCGGGTTTGTCCGGCGGCATCGTCCGCGCGATCCTAGAAGGCGGACCGTACCCCGCAACAATGCTTGCGCAAGCAATGCGTCGCATTCGAGCTGAACAGGACGTTTCAAGGCTTCGAGTAGCGATGTTGAAAGCCTACCTGAATCGCTATCACCGTGTGCACCCCAACAACCAAAAGGAGATCACAGTGGCACTTGACACAGACAATGAGAACGCAGGTTACCGTTTAGGTAGGCTGTTTGCCGTCTTGGAGAAGATCCAGGAAGATGCCCAACCTGGCATCAATGCAACGATTCGCGACCGATTCTACGGCGCAGCGTCGTCAACACCTGTTTCCGTTTTTCCCAGGTTGCTCAAGCTCAAGAACCACCACGTGTCAAAACTTCGCAACAAGAGCTTTCAAATTGCCTATGAGCGGCGGCTGACTGACATCATCGCTGCGCTGCCCCCCACCATGCCAGCGCACCTGAACCTGGACGACCAAGCCCGATTCGCCATCGGGTACTACCACCAGCGCCAGGCTCTTTTCACCAAATCAAACGCCCTGCAAAGCAGTGTCCAACCAAAGGTAATCGCATGAACAACACCATCTCAAGTCGCTACGATTTCGTTCTCCTATTCGATGTACAAGATGGGAATCCCAACGGGGACCCTGATGCTGGCAACCTACCGCGCGTAGACGCAGAGACGGGGATGGGGCTTGTTACTGACGTTTGCCTAAAGCGTAAGGTAAGGAACTATGTTCAGCTGACGAAGAATTTCGCCGATGGGTACGATATCTATGTGAAGGAGAAAGCGGTTCTCGGCCGAGCGCACCGTGAAGCTTTCGACAAGCTAGGAATTACCTTGGGGGAAGAATCCAAGAAACTGATCCCCGAGAAGTTACGCGAGGCAATTGAGGGGTTTGACCTTCCTGACGGCCTGACTCTCGATGACGACGAAGATTTGTTTCAGCTGGTTGTCGCCGCGGACGCGGATACAAAGGCCATCAAACAAGCGCTGAAGGACAGCAAGCCAGACAAAGAATTGAAAAAGTTCATCGAAGAGTCTCTTAAGGGCGTCAAGGCTAGGAAGCCGTCGGCTGGCGAAACGGAAAGAGGACGAGATTGGATGTGTGCCCACTTCTTCGATATCCGCGCGTTCGGCGCAGTCATGTCGCTGAAATCAGCACCCAATTGCGGACAAGTGCGTGGCCCAATCCAGTTAACCTTTGCGAGGTCCATTGAGCCGGTGGTCGCACTAGAACATAGCATAACGAGAATGGCTGTGGCGACAGAAGCTGAGGCAGAAAAGCAGTCCGGTGACAATCGAACGATGGGGCGAAAGTTCACGATTCCGTATGGTCTTTATCGCGCACATGGATTTGTGTCGGCTCACCTGGCCGCACAAACCGGGTTCACGGACCAAGATCTCACACTGTTCTGGGACTCGTTGCTTAACCTTTTTGAGCACGACCGCTCAGCTGCACGCGGGATGATGGCCACGCGAGGCCTCTACGTCTGGAAGCATTCCAACGCCCTCGGCAATGCTCCCGCCCATGAGCTCTTTGAGCGAATCACAGTCAAGCGTGCGGAAGGCAGTTCAGGTCCAGCACGCTCGTTTACCGATTTTACGGTTGATTTCCAAAAGGGATCGCCTCCGGAAGGCGTGGAACTCATGAAGCTCCGCGGATAGCTAATTGGGGGCGCTGTAATGTTAGACGAAGACTTACTTCCCATTTCGGCGCTTCAACACCTTGCTTTTTGTGAACGGCAGTGCGCGCTCATTCACGTCGACCGTGCCTGGGAGGAGAATAAGCTAACTGCGGAGGGCCGCACGCTTCACGAAAGCGTTGATGAGGGATACCGGCAGTACCGGAAGGGTCTGAAGCAGTTTTCATCCGTTAGTGTCCGAAGCCTTACTCTGGGGATCTATGGGAAGCTCGACGTCCTGGAACTCGTCAAGGTTGCCGAGCTTCCAGACAACTGCAGCTTTCTTCAGATACGAGGAAAGTGGGAAATGCACCCAGTCGAATTCAAGCGAGGAAAGCCAAAGAAACACAACGCAGATCGGATTCAAGTCTGCGCACAAGCTCTCTGCATCGAGGAGATGACAGGAAGTGCAATCCAAGAGGCATCCCTCTTTTACGGACAGATTCGAAAACGTGAGACTGTCGAGCTTAGCGCCAATCTACGTGCTGAAACTCATCGAATGATTGCGCGTCTGCGTCAAATTATCGAGCAGCAGGAACTTCCCCCGCCGGTTCTCAAACGGCACTGTCGTGCGTGTTCCCTGATTGAGGTCTGCCAACCAAGCTCCACGACTGGAAGCAAGACCAAGGCGTATCGCCTGGAGCTGTTTGGATGAAGCACATCCGAAATACCCTTTACCTCACGCAGGAGGGCTCCTTTGTGCACAAGGACGGGGAGTCGATCGTCGTCAGGGTGAACAAAGAAAAGATCGGACAGTTCCCTATTTTGGCTATCGGCGAAGTGGTTTGCTTCGGTTTTTCGATTCGCGTTTCGTCGGCCCTCGCTGAGTACTGTGCATCCCAAAGCATTGGCATCACCTACTTGAACGGCTCCGGACGTTTCCAGGCCCGAATGATGGGACCCGTGCGCGGTAACGTGCTGTTGAGGCGCCAACAGTACCGAAGCGCCGATGAAGAGCCTCGCGCCCTAGAGATTGCGAAGTGCTGCGTTGCAGCAAAGATCGCCAACCAGCGATCGGCAATCCTTCGTTTCCTGAGGAATCACACGGACGGCGCACATACCGTCAAACTGCAACGCTCCGTCGAGAAACTCGGAGCGATTCAACAAAAGATAATCAAAGCCTCGAACCGTGATCTGCTGAGGGGCATAGAAGGGGAAGCTGCTGCAGTTTACTTTGATTCTTTCGACCACCTTGTGCTCTTGAATGAGCCCATGTTTCGCTTTGAGACTCGAAACCGCAGGCCTCCGCGGGACCGCATAAATGCAATGCTTTCCTTCGCCTATTCGCTCCTCGCTCTCGACCTGCGCTCGGCTGCCGAAACGGTAGGGCTAGACCCGTACGTCGGCTTTCTCCACACGGAACGGCCGGGGCGGCCAAGTCTAGCTCTGGACATGTTGGAGGAGTTTCGCGCGCCGTTCGCAGACCGCTTGGTGCTATCGCTGATTAACTTGCGACAGGTTGATGCGAACGGTTTCCATGTGGGAGCAGCCGGAGAAGTTGAAATGGACAAGCCCACCCGAAAGACGTTCCTCGCAGCTTATCAGAAGCGAAAACGAGAAACGATACGTCATCCCTTCCTGGATGAAGAAATGGAGATTGGTGTAGCATTCCTGGAGCAAGCTCGGCTACTTGCCCGCCACATCCGCGGAGACCTCGATCTGTATCCCGCGTTTCTGTGGCGGTAGTCGTGTTAGTACTCGTGACTTACGACGTAAGCACTACGACCCGGGCGGGCCGCAGAAGACTCGGCAAGGTGGCCAAGGCGTGCACTGGTGCCGGTATGAGGGTCCAGTTCTCTGTCTTTGAATGCGACGTCGACCCGGCGCAGTGGGAGCGCCTACGAACGAAGCTCCTCCAAATCATCGAGCCGTCCGAAGATAGCTTGCGCGTCTATTTCCTGGGCTCGAACTGGACCAGGCGCATCGAGCACCACGGATTGCAAAAGGCGCCAGACATGGCAGGCCTTTTGGAGCTTTAGTGCTTGCGCTAACCGGGGGCTTCGCCCCAAACTCCGCGAGGATAGCGATTTCGCCATACCGCGGAAAACCGGCTGGTTCTTTGAAAATCCTCTCAGGTTTATCTAACCGCAATCACTTTGTGGGTTGGGTTAGCGATTCCAGAACCAGATTGACGGAAAAACCAACCAGTTCCTCGGGGGGGAGTCGCCCGCTTCGCGCGGGCGTGAATTGAAACTGACACCGGGCACTACTACACGGTAGGTGCTTTGTCGCCCGCTTCGCGCGGGCGTGAATTGAAACAGAGAGGCGCCTAGCCATGCCCGCGCGTGGCGCCGTCGCCCGCTTCGCGCGGGCGTGAATTGAAACTGATTAGGGGCCTGAACGGATGTTCTGATCAGGTCGCCCGCTTCGCGCGGGCGTGAATTGAAACGTCAAACAGGGCCGGTACCGTCGCCTCCACGGCGGTCGCCCGCTTCGCGCGGGCGTGAATTGAAACATCAAGCCTGCGGCGCCCGATTGGATCGGAAAAGTCGCCCGCTTC
>JBBRRP010000097.1:0-23222 GCA_038246305.1 Polyangiales bacterium
CATCAGCTACTTCGACCAGTTGGGCATCCCTCGACTGGCCTCGTGACCACAACTCTTCGAACCGCCCGGTGCGGACCCGCATGCCGGGTGGTGTGGCAGGGGACCCGAGGGATTTGCCTCGGGCCCCTATGCCGATGACGTGAAGATGACTGTCACGGGCAAGTTTCCGAGTGCTTGGGGAGATGCTCAACCGCTGCGCGGGCGCGCTGCGGAGACCAGGCCGCTCGACTTGCTCGCGTGCTTGGGTTAAGTGGGCCGACCTATGGGAATCTCGTGCGGAATTGTTGGGTTGCCGAACGTGGGCAAAAGCACGCTTTTTAATGCTATTTCTTCGGGGAAGGCAGAGGCTCAAAATTTTCCCTTTTGCACGATTGAGCCCAATGTCGGGATAGCCACAGTGCCCGATCCCCGGCTGGATGCGCTTTGCAAGGTTTACAAATCTGTTCGGGTGATTCCTACCAGCATCGAGTTCGTCGACATCGCAGGTTTAGTTCGTGGTGCGTCGAAGGGGGAGGGGCTCGGCAATCAATTCCTTTCTCATATCCGCGAAGTGAACGCCGTAGCGCACGTCGTGCGTTGTTTTGCTAGCGACGACGTCACTCACGTGGAAGGCCGAGTGGATCCGGTGGCGGACGTTGCCACGATCGACACTGAGCTTTGCCTCAAGGATCTTGATACGGTGCAGAAGCGCTACGACCGTGCGCTCAAGCAGAGCAAAAGTGGTGATCCAAAAGAAAAGGGGATAGCGGCGCTTGGGGAGCAGCTGATTCGCCATCTGGATGCAGGCCTCCCGGCGCGTTCGTACAAGTTTGAATCTGACACGGAGCGTGAGCTCTTTGCGGAGCTTCAGCTGCTGACGGCCAAGCCAACGTTTTACGTCGCCAATGTTTCGGAAGAGGCCCTAGCTAATCTTGATGCGGAGCCTTTGTACGTCGCGCTCTGCGCGCATGCGGCGAAAGAAGGCGCCAAGGTGGTTCCGATCTGCGCGGCGCTGGAGTCTCAAATTGCGGAGCTTGAGCCCGAAGATAGGCCCGAGTTTCTGCTGAGTGCGGGGCTAAAGGAGCCCGGGTTGAACCAAGTGATTCGCGTGGGCTACGAACTTTTGGGGTTGATCACTTTCCTGACGGCGGGCGAAAAAGAGACGCGCGCCTGGACCGTGCGTCGGGGCGCCAAAGCCCCCGAAGCTGCAGGCGTGATTCACACGGATTTCGAACGCGGCTTCATCCGCGCCGAGGTGATTTGGTGGGAGGATTTGATATCGCTCGGAAGCGAAGCGAAGTGCCGAGATTCAGGAAAGATGGCCGTTGAGGGCAAGGAATACGTCGTGCGCGATGGCGATGTCATGCACTTTCGGTTTAACGTCTAAGACACGTGTTGTGCGAGCCAAGCGGCAAACGTTGTGGTTGCAACCGGACCGCCGAGCAGGCCAGCGAAGCGCGCCAACCACACGCCAATTAAGGCTGTGAGAAGACCCCAGCTGGCTGCCGTTTGGAGTGAATGGCTGAGCCATGGGCTCACGTTAGGCGCCCAGCTTGCCAACCCGCGCGCAGCGCCGAAATCTGCGAGCAGCGCGCGCAGCGTCCACGCCACCGCGAGCGGAACGATCGGGATCACCAGCGGATGTAAGTGAAAGGCCGCGGCGCCGTTTCCTGCCAACAGCTCCCACGTCGCGCGCGTGAGACCACAGCCTGGACAGGGCACTCCCAGCCAAGCGGCCATCGGGCACACCGGCATTCCGAAATGGGCAGCGACTGAAAACATCCCCCCCAACAACGCGATGCACGACCACTTGCGGAACGCGGACGCTCTTCGATTCACGGCAGGCTTCGGAGGGGAGGCCAGAATGGCTCTGACCCCCACCTCTGCCATCTCAGCCATACTGGGACTGTGAACCTGAAGCTGCTTGGAAGACTTCGTTCAGATCGACGATGAAACAATAAAGCCCGTAGATGGGTATCAAATACATGATGGGATGCCCGACGCGCGCGTCCGGAATACCCGCCAGCTGCTTAGCATCCAGCATCTTCGCAGTGAGCGACCACATGAAAAACAAGCCAACAATTGGGATGAACAGTAGGATCAGGCTGATGTCATTCTTCTGACGAAAGGCCTTCAGCTCAAGAACGCCCATGACTAACACGTAGAGCGCGTAAAATCCGCACACCGCACCAAAAATCATGTCGTTAACCGGGTTGCGGATCTTCCCAACCGGGCCGTGCACGCCGGGTGATGTGGGCGCGAGCGGATCGGCTCCGTAGGGAGAAAGGGCACCGCTCTGGTACTGAGGCGCCGAGCCGTACGCTGGAGGAGCTCCATAGCCCCCCGCACCGGCCTCGGTCTGAGGCGCGTACCCGGACGGGTCTCCATAGCTCGGTGCAGATCCATACCCCTGAGCAGGCGGGGAATAGACCTGTTGTTGTGGCTGCGCTGCTGGTGTACCCCAAGCGGGCTGCGCTCCAGGAGCCGATCCGTAGGCGCCAGGGCTGCCAAAACTGGAAGCGTCGGCAACCATCGTTCCGCCGAGCGGATTGACGGGTGCTGCCTTGTGTGGACTCGCGACAGGCGTTGGCACTCCCACAACGGGTGCGGGTGCAGGAAACCCAGCGCCTGGCGAGATGCCGCCGGGGGGGCCGCCAAGGGGCGTCCCGAACGGCGGAGCAGGCGCAGCGCCCGGCGATGGGGGAGCCACGCCAAGCATGGTTCCCTTTAGCTTGGCTTTCGCAGCAGCTGAGGCCGGCGAAACTGGCGCCGCTGGAGCGAACGGAGCAACTCCATGAGGAGCGGCCGGAGCGGCCGGAGCAGCCGGAGCGGCTCCTAGCGGAGTGCCCGCAGGTGCTGGCGCCGCTGGCGCCGCTGCCTGTGCAGCAGCAGCTGCAGCCAAGCCCGCCGGAGCGTTCATCATCAGCATCGTCCCTTTGAACCGGGGCGCTGCCGTGCCTTTTAGGTTAAAACCGCACTTCGTGCAGTTGTTAGCCGTGTCATCATTCTGCGTCCCACAGTTAGGGCAAAACAAGCTGAACCTCCGAAATCCGCCTTACTTAATCGATGGATAACTTTAGCCTACACGTTTTTCATTCGATCGCTCAAGCACGCAAATCAGATCGGCCCGAGAATCAAGCACCGTCAAGCCACTTCAACACTTCGCCCGGTGGGCCGGAGTGGGCTGCTCGCGATTTTCGGTGGGCCGCGTTGCGCTCTTGACACCTTCTCTAGCGCCTCACTACGGTGCGCTCGCCCGGGCTCCCGGGCTCGACAAAAATGGCCTAGAACACGCTTGGTTGCATGTTCTCGGCGCTACCCTGAACCCGATCTGGACAAGCTCATTCCATGGCATTTGCCCTGAGCGCGGAGACCGAAAAAGAACTGCAGGCGATTCTCGCTCGCTATCCCAACAAGATGGCGGCCTGCATTCCGGTGCTGCACCTTTGCCAAGACACGAACGAAAATTACGTGAACGACGACGTCATCCAGTTCGTAGCGGAGAAGCTTGAGCTGTCTGCTGCCCACGTGAAGGGGGTCGTGACTTTCTACACCCTCTTCAACCAAAGGAAGCCCGGGAAGCACCAGGTCTGGGTCTGCCGCACGCTTTCCTGTGCGATGCGCGGCGCTGACAAAATCCTCCACCACTGTGAGAAAAGGCTCGGGATCCACGTGGGGCAAACAACGCCCGACGGCAAAATAACCCTGCGCACGGCTGAATGCCTAGCTTCATGCGGCACTGCCCCGATGATGCAGGTCAACAAAGATTACTTTGAAAACCTTACCGTCGAAGATGTCGATCGAGTTCTCGATCGGCTGCTGCTCGACGCCTGAGCGGGTTAGGACACGCGATGCTGAAGCCAACGACCTACCTCACCCACTCCTACGATAAACCGGAAGGGTTCAGGATTGCGCCGTACGAAGCCCAAGGCGGCTATCAATCTGCCCGCAAGGCGCTGGGGATGGCGCGCGAGGCCGTCATTGAAGAAGCCAAGAAGGCCCATGTTCGCGGCCGCGGCGGGGCCGGCTTCGACTGCGGAACCAAATGGAGCTTCATGCCGAAGGAATCGGCCAAGCCCCATTACCTCGTGATCAACGCGGATGAAGGTGAGCCCGGAACATTCAAAGATCGCACCATCATGGAGCGCAATCCGCACTCCTTGATCGAGGGTTGCCTCATTGGCTGTTACGCGATCGGCGCGCACGCTTGCTACATTTATGTGCGGGATGAGCTGCACCTGTCCAAAGCACGCTTGTGGGGTGCGATTGAGGAAGCCCGAACGAAGGGCTATCTCGGCAAGACACCGTTCGGGAAGGCGTATCCGATAGAGATTTACGTGCACACCGGCGCGGGCGCCTACATTTGTGGCGAAGAGACCTCCCTTTTGAACTCGCTTGAGGGGCGTCGCGGTGAGCCTCGCTTGAAGCCGCCATTCCCGGCGCAATATGGTGCTTTTGGTTGCCCTTCGACGGTCAATAACGTCGAAACGATAGCGATCATGCCCACTGTGTTCCAAATGGGCGGGGACGCGTTCAGTCAGCTGAGTGCGCTTCATTCCTTCAATGATGGCGGGTCGCGGTTGTTTGGGGTGAGTGGTCACGTGAAACGGCCTGGGGTGTACGAAGCCTGCGTTGGCCTCACGCTGCGCGAGCTGATTTACGATCTAGGTGGCGGCATCACGAGTGATCGGAAATTGTTGGCGGTGATCCCCGGGGGGTCGTCCTGTCCGGTGATGCGCCCTGAAGAAACCGTGAATTTGCCTAATGATGCTCGCTTCGGTGAGTTTAACGGGCAGAGCATTCTGGATCTGCCGCTCGGTGTTGATACGTTTCGCGGCATCGGCAGTATGCTCGGAACGTGTTGTGCCATCGTGTTGAGCGATGCCGCTGATCCCACGCTCGCGATTCACAATCTCATGCGCTTTTATCGGCATGAGTCGTGCGGCCAATGCACGCCGTGTCGCGAAGGCTGCGGCTGGATCGAACGGATTTTGGACAAGGTGGTTGCCGGCAAGGCGACTCTCGAAGAGTTGAATCAGATCCACGAGATTGCTTCGGACATTACGGGCAATACCATCTGCGCCTTTGGCGATGGTGCCGCGCAGCCGGCCCTCTCTTTTGTGCGCAAATTCCGTAAGGAATTAGAAGATTACGTGGTCTCGGGTGGATCCTCCCAGACAAGGACGTTGGTAGCATGACGCCCGGAGCTTTCTTGTTTGCCGCTTGCAGCGTGATCTGCATTGTCGGTGCACTCGTCACGATTCTCGCTCAGAATCCTATCCGAGGAGCGATGGGGTTGCTGACGACCATCACGGGCATTGCGGGTTTGTTCCTCGCGCTCGAAGCGCAGTTCCTCGCCGCGATCCAGTTGATTGTCTACGCGGGCGCGGTGGTGGTGCTGTTCGTGTTCGTGATCATGTTGCTGGGGCCGACGGCAGGTCCCGGAAGGATTGGCGAAGAGCCGCGAGCCCGTTACGCGCCCTGGTTCAGTTCAGTCCTTTTCTTGGGCGTGATGGCGTTTGCGATCGTGCTGGTGGGTGGGGCGAACACGACGCTCACGGCTTTTGCACCCACTGAATTGGGCTATGGCTCGATCGAAGCCTTTGGAAAGTTACTCTATTCTGACGGCATGGTTCCCTTTGAGCTGACGACCGCGCTGTTAATTGTTGCGGTAGTGGGCGCCATCGCTGTGGCACGCTCAGCGCCCAGCAAGAAGCCGGTCCGCACCATCAAGAGCGCCACGCGCCGGATGTTTGGAGGCCCGGTAGAAGCACGAAACGCGGCACGTCCTGGGCTGTTGCCCTCGCCGATCAACGAAAAGGAGTCCACGCTATGACCCCCTTGATGACCGCCGTGATGACCCCCCTGGGCAGCGTGCTCGAACACTACGTTCTCCTCGCCACAGTTCTTTTCACGTTGGGCGGCGCAGGGTTTCTCTTGCGGCGCAACATCTTGGTGCAGCTCATGAGCATCGAGCTCATGCTCAATGCCACCAACCTCTTGTTAGTCGCCTATAATCGGTCGCACAGCAGTTCGCTGCACGGCCAAATGTTCGCTTTTTTCATCATTGCGGTCGCGGCGGCGGAAGTCTCCGTGGGGCTCGCGATTGTGCTTTCTTTCTATCGGCTGAAGTCCACCATCTCAAGCGATGCGGCGGATTCTCTGCGCCACTAGGTCGACATGGATACGCTCTGGCAGCTTTTTCCGCAAAATGACTTCATTCTGCTGGCCTTTATCCTAGGGCTGCCGCTCTTGGGTGCCTTCACTAACGGCGTCTTCGGCAAGCGGCTCGGGAAGCAGGCAGTTTCGGTAGCAGGCCTCGCCGCTGTCGGCATTCCGTTCTTAATGAGTGTGGTTGCCTTCGTGATGCTTCACGCGAAGCAAGAGGGGGAAGAGCCCGCGCGCTTCGTCTGGACCGCCTGGCATTGGCTCACGTTGTCCAAGCTGTCCGTAATTAATGGGCTCCCCGGCGAAGTCCCCGTCCCGTTGGACGTGGCGTTCTCGATCGACGCGCTCAGCGGAACGATGGCGTTGATCGTGACCGGCGTTGGTTTTCTCATCCACCTGTACTCCACGAAGTACATGGAAGAAGACCCGGGATTTTATCGCTTCTTCGCGTACCTAAATCTCTTCATCTTCTCCATGCTCGTTCTGATCCTAGGCAATAGCTTGCCGGTGATGTTCGTCGGCTGGGAGGGTGTGGGGCTCTGCAGTTACCTCCTGATTGGATTCTGGTTCACCGAAGAGAAGAATGCTGCGGCGGGTAAGAAGGCCTTCATCACGAATCGCATTGGCGATTTTGGCTTACTCGTGGCGATGGGGCTGCTCCTTTATTACACGGGCGCCTTGGACTGGGCCGGCATGGATGCCAACCGTGCGTCGTTGCTCGGCGAGCAGAAGATTTGGCCGTTGGTGGGGAACGAGTTGTGGTTCTCACACTACCTCCCTAACGGAATCGCTGAGTGGCTGAATAGGTCGCGTTCAGTTTCCCCGGCGACCCTCGTCGGCCTGTCATTGTTTTTGGGGTGCGCAGGTAAGAGCGCACAGCTGCCACTTTACGTTTGGCTTCCCGATGCGATGGCTGGACCCACGCCAGTGAGTGCGCTGATCCACGCCGCCACGATGGTCACCGCGGGTGTGTACTTGGTGTGCCGGATGGCAGGCATTTTTGTGCTGTCGCCGACCGCCATGATGGTCGTTGCGGTGGTCGGTGCCCTCACGGCCTTTTTCGCGGCGACGATCGCTTTCGCGCAAAACGACATCAAAAAGGTGCTCGCGTATTCTACCGTGAGCCAGCTTGGCTACATGTTCATGGCCGTAGGCGTTGGTGCGTTCTCAGCTGGCTTCTTCCACGTGATGACCCATGCCTTTTTTAAGGCCTGTTTGTTCCTCGGCTCGGGCTCGGTGATCCACGCGATGCACGCTCGAATCCACGATTCTGAAGCGTCGCAAGACATGCGCAACATGGGCGGCCTCCGGCGCTTCATGCCGATCACATTCGTCACTTTCGTGGTGTCTTGGGCCGCGATTGTCGGCTTCCCGCTCACCAGCGGTTTCTTCTCGAAGGATGAGATCCTGTTCAAGACCTTCACGTCGTACATTGCCCTTCCAGGTGCGGCCACGGAGGCGGCTGGCTGGCCTCGCGAGGTCTCGCTGTTTGTGTTTTGCCTTGCGGTGCTTTCCGCGGCGATGACTGCTTTTTACATGACGCGTTTGGTGGTCGGAACTTTTCTTGGAGAGTTTCGTGGCTGGACGATTCTTAAGAACTACCAAGCTGCCCAAGGCCATCACGATCACGGTGACGATTCTTCGCATGCCCATGGCGATGCAGGCCACGCGGCTCACGCCACGCACTCAATGCACGATCACGGTCATGCCAGTGAGCCGCTAGAAGGGCCGGAGCCCCACGAATCACCCTGGCAAATGACCCTTCCGCTCGTGGTGCTAGCGGCGCTCGCGTTAGTAGCGGGCGCCTTCAACGCGAATGCCGTGCACTCGCATTTCCTCGATACCTGGCTAGATCCCGTGTTCGCCAGCACCAAGGGGTACGTCAAGAGTATTGATGGAGCTGAGAGTCTCCAGCTGCCGCTTTTGGCGCCAGGGCTCTTAGCGTTCATGTTCGGCGTCGGGATGGCTTACTGGATGTATGTCATGCAGAAAGGTGCTCCAGCAGCGCGCTTCGTGGCAGAATTCCCTAGGCTGCATCAGTGGGCGGTTGAGAAATGGCGGGTGGATGAGCTGTATGAAGAGACAGTTCTGGGTGCCGTCGACACGCTCGCTGAAATCGCGGTGTGGGTCGATAAGTACGTCGTGGACGGCATTGTCGCCAGGTTAACGTCAGGCGCAGTCGCTTTTTCAGGCTACGTGCTGCGGCAATTCCAGACCGGCAGAGTGCAGACCTACTCAGCGGTGATGGTGATTGGATTAGGCGCAGTGGGCTGGCATTTCGTGGTTCCCCACACTGAGGTTCTGACCAAGGTCGATGCTTCGGGTGGCAGAGAGCTGCAGGCACCGAGTGGTTTTGGCTATTCTTACCAGTGGGATAAAGATGGGGACGGAAAATGGGATTCCGTGGAGCGCACGCTGAAAGTCGACGCCAGTGCGGCCTCTGCAATTGTTCGGCTTCAGGTCACGAATGTTTTCGGTTGGGCCCGGCAGCGTGAGTTACGTCCGGAGCCGACGAAGCCTGATTCCCCGACACTGACCTTGCGAGCGACCCCCTCGGTGATGGGCGCTAAGCCGGGGATCTCGTTGACCGGAGGGGCACGTTAATGAATCCTTTGGCTAACCTCTTCTTTGAAAGCGTCCCCTACGTCTTAGCGTTCGCGCTGGGCATGGCGATCCCGCGGCGGCAGGCGTGGTTCGAGCGGGTGGCGATCGGTATCGTGGGCGCCTTAGCGGTGCTCTTGGTGAAGGGCCTCTGGCCGAGCGCTGAGGCCAGCCCGGCGCAGGAGTCACCGACTGAGTGGAAGCATCTGCTCGATTTTGTCGTATTCTTGCCGATTTTCTCGGCAGTGGCGCTGTTGTTTCTGCCCCGGCAATCGCCCCAATTGCTCAAGCGATTCACGCTCCTGGTGCTGACGGTGAACGGGCTGCTCTCGCTTCTCTTGCTCAAGGTGCCGATGACGAATGGCTGGCATTTCCAGCACGTGGTCGAATGGATCCCGAGTTTGGGCATTCGCTATCATGTGGCGGTGGATGGCGTCAGCATGTGGCTGATCCTGCTCTCGGGCCTGACCACGCCAATCGCCGCTTACGTTTCCTTCGGATCGTTGCGTGGCCGCGTGAAGGACCTCTGCTTCTCCTTCTTGTTGCTGCACGGAGCGATGATCGGCGTCTTTGTTTCGCTCGATCTGTTCCTGTTCTTCGTATTTTGGGAGCTCTTGCTCGTGCCCATGCTGGTGATGATCGGCGTTTGGGGCGGGGTCGAGAGGATCAAGGCCGCTTACAAGTTCTTTATCTACACCATGGTCGGCAGCATGCTCATGCTGGCGGCGATCCTCTACTTGGTGTGGACGCACACTCAGCTCGCAGGCTACCCATCGTTTGATTATCTAGCGCTCAGCCGGCTGATTTTGCCGCGAACCGCGTCGATTCTGTGCTTTTGGGCATTCACGCTCGCGTTCGTGATCAAGATGCCGATGGTGCCGTTCCACACCTGGCTCCCTGATGCGCACGTGCAGGCGCCGACGGGCGGTTCGATTGTGTTGGCGGCGGTGCTGCTGAAGTTGGGCACCTACGGCTACATCCGCTTTTGCATGGGCCTGTTTCCGAACCAGGCTTGGCAAAATGGCGCAACCTTGGCGTACATCGCCGTGTGGGGTGGCATTCTCGGCACGGCGCTCGTGGCGTGGAAGCAAGATGATGTGAAACGCCTGGTGGCCTATTCGTCAGTGGCGCACATGGGTTTTGTCATGCTGGGCGTGTTCAGCGCGACGCAATCCGGCATGGAGGGCGCCTTGCTCCAGATGATCAATCACGGGATCTCAACTGGTGCGCTCTTCCTGATGGTGGGAGTCATTTATGACCGGCGGCATACGCGCTTGGTGCGTGAATTTGGGGGGCTCGCCAAAGTCATGCCGATTTATGCGGTTCTCTTCATCATTGTGACCATGTCCAGCGTGGGCGTGCCAGGGACGAACGGCTTTATCGGCGAGTTCATGATCCTGATGGGCACGTTCGTGAGCTATGGAGTCGGCGGCAGCGGGTTTCCGCTCGGTGGGCATGCTCGCGTGCTGGGGGTAACGGCTTCGCTCGGTGTGATTTTGGCCGCGCTATATATGCTGAGCGTCGTCCAGAAGATGTTTTTCGGGCCCACTAACAACCCAAAAAACAAAGCGCTTCCCGATTTGAACGTACGAGAAACGGTCGCTGTAGCTCCACTGATTGTCTTGATTTTCGTCGTGGGATTCTTTCCAAATTTGTTCCTCAGTCGGACCACGGAGAGTGTGGGCGCCACCTTGAATCGTTTCCGTACGGGGGCGGACGCCGAGAAAACGCAGTGGAAATCCGACGCGGACACGGCCTTGCTGGTGCCGAGGCGCGGCGGTGATTTTGAAAAGGGCTACCCGGAGCAACCGAACGTGAAGGCAGCTGTCGCAGAGGTTGGCGCGGCACCGGCGCTGGCTCAACAGGGAGCCCGCTAAAGCTATGAACAGCGTCGTGTTTGGTCTTTCGCCGATTCTTGCTGTCGCCTTGGGCGCTCTCTTGCTCATGTTGGCGGAGGCTTTTGGTAAACCCGATCCCGCAGCCATCGCCGCAGGGGCTTCGCCCTTGGATGCCGGGGCGGGGCGCTCGAGTGAACTCGCGCTGGGCGCCGCCATTGTGCTGTTCGCCGGTGCCGTTTGTTCGATGGCGGTCTGGTTGGTGGGTCCGGAGAATTTGCCTGGCTTGGACAAGTTGGCTCCTTATTTATTGGTGGATAAGTTCAGCCTGTTCTTCGAGTTCGTGCTGTGCCTGGGTGCAGGTCTCGCCGCGCTGTTAGCCGGTGGGTATCTTCCCGAGCACAAGCTGGATCGACCGGAGTTTTTCCCGCTCTTGTCGTTTTCTACAGTGGGCGCGATGGCGCTCGTGATGGCCGGCGATCTGCTGACGTTGTTCGTAGCGCTCGAAACCATGTCGCTCGGCGTTTACTGCATGGTAGGGCTTCGGCGTCAGAGCCCGCGCGCGATCGAAGCGGCGCTCAAGTATTTCTTGCTGGGTAGTTTCGACGCTGCGCTCATGTTGTTTGGCGGAGCCTTATTGTACGGAGCCACGGGCCACACGGATCTGCGCGGGATCGGTCAGGCCATCGCTGGCCTGGGCCAGAATGGCACCGGAGCGACGATTTTGCCGGCGCTCGCGTTGAGCGTTGTGGGTCTGGCTTTCAAGGTGAGCGCCGTGCCGTTCCATATGTGGACCCCGGATGCCTACGAAGGAGCGCCCACGCCAGCCACGAGTTACATGGCGGTGGCGGTGAAGGCAGCGGCGTTCGCAACGATGCTTCGTATGCTCATCCTTGCCTTCGGCGATGAGCGACTGATGAGTTGGGCTTCAGGCTGGCCGCCTGCCATGGCGGGGATGGCCGTGGCCACCATGACGATCGCGAATTTGATCGCCGGGCGCCAGGAGTCCGTGAAGCGAATGTTGGCGTACTCGTCGATTGCGCACGCGGGGTACGTTCTCGTAGGCGTCGCTGCGTTACAGCGTTCACCACAGGCACAAGCGAGCGTGCTGTTCTATCTTTTGGCGTACTCCGTTTCAACCGTTGGGGCCTTCGGGGCTCTGATCTGGGCCGGTCGAAGAGGGTCGGAGGCGGTGAGCTTTGAGGATCTGGCCGGCCTCGGGAAGCGTAATCCTGCAGTGGCGCTGGCGTTCTCGCTGTTCCTGCTCTCGCTGGCAGGCGTGCCGCCGACTGCAGGGTTTTTCGGCAAGTTGTACGTGTTTCAGGCTGCTATCGACGCCAAGCTCTATTTTTTGGCGGTAATTGGCCTGCTGAATAGCGTGCTCGGCGCGTATTACTATCTCAAAGTGCAGGTCTACATGTACATGCGCGAACCGCAACCGGGCGCAGCGGTCGCGATCCCGATGCGTTCTGGCTATGTCGTTTCCGCACTGGTGATCTCGGCAGTGATGGTGTTGGCGATCGGGATCCTGCCGGATTGGTCACTGAAGCTGGCGCTTGCAGCAGTTCAAGGCCACAGCTGAGGTGCGTCAAGTGCTGCGTCTCAGAAGTAGCAATCGTCAGGCAGCGAGCGCTTTTCCGGTGTAGGTCCATTCGAAGGGATGACCAATGGCGTTCCAATGTCGGGCGAAGGCAACGATGGAGCGGCTAAGGAGCGCTCGCCCAGCAAAGCGTGAGCAGGGTGGGATTAGGCCGCAGCTTCTCGCAATGTACAGCGGGGGCACGACGCCTAGCAGCCTACACGCTCATCGCTCTCAGATGCTTGAGGAGGCAATAGCCCGAAGGCGACAGGTAATCGCCACATCCAGGATCTGTTGCGCGCGGAGACGGCCAATGGTGACGATCTCGTGCGGGGGCTCGGCAAAGGCGTTGACCCAGTTGCGGATAGCAACCGGATTTTCTCCAACTCGAGCCAGCGCTGCACCAACTTCGACAGTAAAAATGGCTGGGACAACAATTGAGTCGGGGGCACGGAGGATCCGCTTCAGACGCTGCCGCGACGCAGTGTGAAAGGGCTCCTGCGGTCTCACCGCGGCGACCGCAACTGAGGCGTCCAAGACGAGCTTCACCGGCGGTTCCGTAGAAGATCTGCCACGGCGCTTGGTTCCGCATTGCCTTTGCCTAAGCCTGCGAACAGCGCACTCACAGTTTTGGCCGAGGGCCGGTGCGGTTGTTTGTGTGACGCTTTGCCGTGCAGCACATCACCCGGGGGCACGATAGCAGCCGCAGGTTTTCCGTGCCGAAGGATCAAGACGCGCGCGCCGTGGTGCTCCGCGGCATCCACGAGTTGCGAGAGGTGGGCCTTTGCTTCCACGAGTGAGCGCTTGTGCATAGGACCATTATGACCAGTTTCTTCTGTGATGCAAAGTGTGCTGGCAAACAACCATCAAGCCCACTGGCACGTGCGGAGGGAGGGGGGGGCTCCGCCCGGATGAGGGACCCAACGCCAGCGCAGCCCGTGAAGTATGAATCAATTGACCTCCGCCGTATCGCCGACGCTGCGCCAACTAGGCCCCGGAGTTCACCCTTTTGGGACGCTGCACTAATTCTTGATCGGAATGCAAAGCCCGTCTGCGTAAGTGCCATCCACTAAGCGTGGCGCATAGCTGAGCTGGAAATCTCTCACACTCGCCGGAACCACGAAATTGAGCCAGCCTGTGGCGGTTTCCCCTTTGGCAAGCGGTGGAGCCTCAAAGAGCGGCTCGCAGCCGTCGAGCACCGCAGGGTATCTCCGTTGGTCACGGTCCACGAGCGTTGCATAGTACCGATTGGCGGCGACACCAAAGTCAGTCAACGCTTGAAGCTCTATCTGGATGCTGAGTGGGGTCTGGCCCGGGGCGAGAGGTGTGGCTTCGGCTACGCTACAGCGTCCTTGGTTCTCAACGGTCAGCTTTGCTGCGGGGCTGACGGCTGCTGGCGGTGCCTGGAAAGGTTGTTCTCGCGGGTGCTTGCCGAGCTTCGCGAGCGCGGGCGCCGCTTCAGCACGAGCATTGTTGAGGACTTGTCGCAGGCGTTCACCCGGGTTCTCGCAGGCGAGAGTCGCCGTGGCGGCGGAGAGCGACAGCAGCAAGTAAGCGGAATTGCGGCAAAGAGCCGAGCCTGGCGACATGGAAGGCTATTTTACCCCGTCCCGCGTGCGGGCAAAGTAATTGGCTTTTCGTACTGAGCGGCTCGTTTGGTATACGTCTCGGCCATGATGCAAAGAGCGCTCGTCGGGCTAATTTTTGGGCTTTCAACCTGGTGCCTCCCTGGCTGTGACACGCTGGGGCCAAAGGCTGGAGAAGCGGCCCCCGCCGATAGCCATGCGAGCGATGGGTCTGAAAAGCTTGCGGACGGGGTGCCGTTCAGCCCGCGGAGTCCGAAGGTTCAACAAGTCGTGAATTCCGGAAAGCTTCCCGTTTACGCTGGACCCTTCGCGACCCTTCGCGGCACCGTGACGGTGAGCGGGGACGAGGCTCCGATCCAAGAGGAGGTGCTAAACGGGATCCCCGCGGAGTGTACCCGTGCGCGTGTTGTCTATGAGCGGCTATTTCGTGAGGGGATGAAGCGGAGCGCTCCGGACGCGCTAGTGAGTGCGATTGGCTACGAGGCGTACGTGCCAGTGTCCGAGGACGCCGTGACGGTTGAGGCGCGAGGCTGCGCTTGGCAGGCCCGTACTGTTGCGCTCACCTTTGGTCAGCGCTTGGATGTCGTGAGCCGGGATGAGCGTAACTACCTCCCGATATTATCCGGGAATCGGGATCCAGCGTCGTTTGTGGCAATCGCGAACGGTAAACCTATTTCGATTTTTCCGAAATCGCCTGGCAGATTCTTGCTCAACGAAGGCACGCGCCCGTACATGAGTTCTGAAGTATTTGTGCTGAAGTACCCCACGGTGACAGTGAGTGGTCTCGACGGAAGATTCACGCTCAATCGCGTGCCCCCGGGGAAACTCACCGTCACAGCCTTTCTCCCGGCGTTGCTCCAGAAAGTGGACACCGTGCTCGAGGTTCGTGGCGGGCAAACCTATGAGATTAATCTGGAAATACCCTTCAGCTTGGCGCGTTATCGATCGGCCACCCAGGCGCCGCTGCCCGACGAAGCAAAAAACACAAGTAGGCGTTAGCCTAAGGAGCTGAAAGTTTGGCCGCCACCGAACCCTCAATGGCTACTCCAGTCTTGCTTTTCAGGAGCAGGGCTAGCGTCGCCAGGCTCTCCGCGCTCAATAAAGTTGGCACGCTGGGCGCATTGAGCAGCAGCACCTTGAACGCCGTCTCGTCGTTTTGATGCGCGCTTAAGAATAGAAGCACCACCCAGCAGTCGATGTCGGTTGGATCGGCGGCATAGCTGCGCGTTGCGATGCGCGAGGCGAGCTGCCACTTTCCGTGCTTGAGCGCGAGCTGAGCCAGGCGGGAGGCTTTTAACTTGAGTTCGGTTCCAAGCGCGAGGAAACGGGGTTCATCATCTGCGGCCAAAGCGGTCAATAGCAGCTGAAGCTGCGGTGCGGATTCCCGCCTCACGCGGTCTCCGCGTGGGCTTTCGCGTTGGAGTTCGGACAGAAGAGCCGGATCATTTTCTGCCAGGCGTGCGAACTCGCCAAGTGTCGAAGGAGTCGGTTGGGTTTGAGCCAGAAAGCCTCGGTACCAGCGCCTAACCCCTGCGACGTCGTGGTGAGCTCGGAGTAACATGAGCATCTGCGCATTGGCGGAGAAACCGCCGGGATCGAGGCTCACGGCTCTATCTGCCGCGACGAGCGCTTGGTCCTGATCGCCGTCTTGGAAATAGCAGCGGCTCAACTCGATCCAAAGGGGTGCATAGCGTGCATCGAGCTCACGGGCGGCATCAAACGCCGAAGAAGCTGAAGTATCCCGGAGTGAACAGCGCGTACTGCCCACGCGCACAGCCAACTCAACGCTCGATTCATCGTACCGTTGCGCGAGCAAGTAGTACTCTAGCGCTTCGGCGTTAGCCCCACTGAGTTCCAGGACTCGGCCGCGTGCGTAGTAGGCGTAGGCGCGTTCGTCCACGAAACGCCCAGGTTGGACCTGCCCGTCGATAAGTCTTTCAACTTGTTCGGAGGCCATGCAGCCGAGCGATGCCGTCGCGACGCAGGATGCGGCCACCAGCCGAGCGATGCGACTGTGTGTCATCGAGCTTCCCGGAGTTCCAAAAGACATTTTTCCGCGGCTGTCAGTGTGACGACGCCCAGCTCTGAGACGGCTGCTGCGACTCGTTCTACTTCAGCGCCGGTGGCCCCGGCGGCCGCCGCTACCGAGCGAGCATGCAGCGACATGTGCCCCCGCTGGATCCCCTCCGTAGCAAGTGCGCGCAGTGCGGCCAGGTTCGACGCCAGACCAACTGCGGCAGCAACCATGCTGAGCTCTCCTGCATTCGCAACACCCAGCATTCGAAGGGCGAGTTGGGCGGCGGGATGAACACGCAGAGTGCCGCCCACCATCCCAAGCGCCAACGGCATTTCCAAAGTGCCGACGAGCTGGCTGCCTTCACGCCGCCAAACGCTGAGCGGGGCATAGCGACCGTTACGGGCGGCATACGCATGGGCACCCGCTTCCGCAGCTCGATAATCATTACCTGTGGCGAGCACAACGGCATCGACGCCGTTCATAATTCCCTTGTTGTGGGTGGCAGCTCGGTACGGATCGAGTTCAGCAAAACGCGAGGCCTGAACGATCCCGTCGATGATGTCTGAAGCTGCAGGTGTATCGAGCGCTGGTGGGAAATAGCTCGACCCACGATCGCCGCGGAGAAGCAGTTCGGCTTCGTTCACTCTGCACGTCACTTGCACGCGCCGTTGGTCGCAAAGATTGGAAAGGATCCGCAGCCCAAGCTTGCCCCCGCCGAGCTCGGCCACGCGGGGCCCAACGGACTCTGCGACGTGATTGACGAGGTTGGCGCCCATCGCATCACAGCAATCGATCAGAACGTGAACGACCACGTAGCCTTCACCCAGGTCCCTCATTTCAAGGCGTTTTGGGCCGCCACCTCGGGCGACCAGGCTCGGCACGGACTCTCGCGCGAGCTCCAGAAGCTCGGCGCTGGCACCTTCAAGGTTCAGAAGCGCTGTTTTTGAATCTGGAACGTCGTACAGCTGCACTTGCCCAGTCATCAGATTGTCCAGCATGCGCGCGTGGAATCCCCCGCCAGCCCGCACCATGCGTGCGGCGTTCGACGCGGCAGCAATCACACTCGGCTCCTCAACCACCATGGGGACGAGGCAATCTCGGCCATTGACTTGTACGTTGAGCGCGACCCCGAACGGGAGCGCGTACAAGCCCAACACATTTTCAACCACTTTGTCCGCAAGCTCGGTCGTCAGGCCACCACCCGAGACCGCCCTGAGCAGCTCAGCTAGTTCAAGCTGGGCGCGTTCAGCGACGCACTGTTGACGTTCCTCAACGGAGAGTCTGTAGAAGCCTGGAATGCGGGAGCCTTGAGTCATCGTGCGCGCCCTCTGGCTTGCGGAAAGTGTAACCCAGGCGCCCCAAGGACGAGCGGGAGGCGCACGAAACCCAGAGACTGAGCGAGTTCCACGAATTGAGCACTCGGCTCGGTGTGTGCCACTCGGAGCATGACATCGCCACCTCCCGCACCGGAAGGCATGCACAGAGCGCCCTCCGTCTGCGCAAAGCGGTCGAGCTCCAAGGTTTCTCGCGTGACGATGTCTACCCCCGCAGCCGAGCCAAGAATCTGAAGGTGTGAAGCTTGAGCCCGAAGTGCTGCTAAGAAATCCCTCGCCTGATCGAGTTCGATGGCCCGAGCGGCGTCTTCCGCGGCCTGACTGAGTGGGGTGAGAATTGAGTCAAAACGAAGCCTATTGAGCCTGCGAAGCTGATCGACCTGAGCGATCATCACTGAGGTCGACGTTGAACGGCCCGAGAACCACACCGACCAATGGAGGCCAAGCGGCAAAGTGACCGCTTTGAAGCTTGGCAGTTCCGGGCCCGCCTCGGTTCGCACCACGAGAGTGCCGCCCTGTACACTCGCCAGCACATCGATTCCGCTGCCGCCACCTTGTGCCGCGCGATGGGCCAAGAGAGCGCGTCGGGTGAGCTGAGTCAGCGCCTCGGCAGTCGGGAACTCTGGTTCAAGCGCTCCGAGGCTGGCAACGAGAATCGCCGCGCTGGAGCCCAGTCCAAGTTTACCGAATTCGCTTCGGAGCTCGCTCGCGTCGAACGCGGGTGCCGGCACGTTCGCGAGCAGCGCGGCCCGGACTTCGGGTGTCACAAACTCAGCCGTGCTTGAGCTGTCAGCTGTCACGTAGCGATCCACGGCAGTCACAATGGCAGGCGCACCAAAGAGCACCGAGTAGGCGCCGGATAACACCAGCTTGCCAGGCGCCTTCGCAATCACGTGGGCTCAACCTCGACCGACGCATCGGGCCCGGGCGAACACACCATCACCTGTTTTACGCCTGGGACCATCTCAAGCGCCGCCGCGATTTCTCGTGTGTTGGCCGGTTGGCAAATCACTTTCACATGCGGTCCCGCGTCCATGGTTGCATAGGCTGGGAGGCCTGCGCCGCGTAGTTCGGTGACGTGCGCTAAGATCGCGAGTGTTGTGGGCGACCAGTAGTTGAGTGGGGGCTCAGCGGCAAACATGCTCGCGTGCATCATGAGTGCGCTGTGTTCCGTAGCACGACCCAGCTCTTCAAAGTCTTGAGCGAGCAGTGCTCTTTGAATCCGCAGATAGACAGACGGAGCGCCAGCGACCCAGGCCGGATAATAGGGGCTAGTTTTGGCGGTGTGGCCCATGCCAGAACGAGAGCTTTTGTCTTTGGGAAGCGTGGTGACAACACAAACTAAGAGTTGAAGTGGGAAGCCGTCTCCGGGTAACACTGGGTGCGCAGAGGCCGCGTCCAGCTCCAGCGCGACGTAGCCGCCGAACAGGGACCGGGCCGCCGAAGCAGAGCCCAGACGCGCCAGAGCACTCACTTCGCTCCGAGGAAATTCCAAACCGGCTGCTCGCGTGGCTCCGAGCGCGAGTGCAGCAAAACCAGAGGCACTCGATGCCAGCCCCGATGCCGTCGGAAAGTTGTTGCTCGATTCGACGCGAGCCGAGAGCGTTAAGCCCGAGAGTTGGCGAATTCTGCCCAGAAAACGAGACAATCTTTCCAGGTTATCACCCGTTAGTCGGGAGCCGTTCAGGGTGACCTCGTCTCGCTCTAGGCCCTCCACGAATTGCACGGAAGTGGTCGTGTGGAGGGCGTCGAGTGTCATCGACAGGCTCGGTGTGGCGGGCAGGTTCTGTGCCTCGTCTTTTTTTCCCCAATACTTGGCGAGCGCAATGTTGGAATGCGCGACGGCCGTGGCTTTAGGTAGGGGATGCGCCATGTTAGCCAATCGTGGTGAAGAAGGCTTCAAAACCTTGGTGTTTCCAGGCATTCAGGACGGCGTTGGGGTCACCACCCGTCAACGCGATCACGGCACCTCCGCCGCCGGCTCCGGTCAGCTTGGCACCAAGTGCGCCGGCGCTCCTGGCAACCTGACACGCGTCCTCGATTTCGGGCGTCGAGACGAAGAGCCCGGCAAGCAACATTTGGTTAAAATCCATCAGTTTCCCGAGGCCGAAAAGATCGCCGGTTTTAAGACAAATCTCGGCATTGTTGACGATTGAACCGATGCCTTCGAGAGTCTTTGCCACTAACTCAGGGCGCCGTTCTTTCAGTCTGGCGACGCCTCGCACCATTTCGGCAGTCGGGGCGGGTGGGCCTGCAATCGCGATCGCGACGGTGAAAGGCTTCGCCAACTGTAGCGGTTGGGGTCCTAAAGCACGGGTGTAGCGAAAGCATCCGCCCACTGTTGCAGCCGCCGCATCGATACCGGAAGGGTTATCGTGAAACACACGTTCCCAGGCATCTGCGGCTTCCAGGACCAAGCGCTGGGTCTCGCCGTTGGGCAGCTCGGGAGCGCCTACTTCCAACACGGCGCGGGCAATCGCGACCCCTAAAGAAGCGGATGCACCCAGGCCGCAACCGGGTGGGAGCTCGGTCGTTGCGTGGACTTCAAACTCGCCCAGTGAAAGTGTTGCTAGTAGCGCCGCGAAAGCGCGCCCTGGCTCCGACTCCGATTCGCACGCAGCCGGACGCTCTCCAAGACACAGCGACGCTTGAGCGGCACGAGCAGCGGACGCTTCAGCCCCACGCGGAATCCCCGCGGCGATAGCTGGCACGCCGTACACCACGGAATGCTCGCCAAACAGGATCACTTTGCCGAGGGCCCGAGCCACGCGCTGCTCTTACCTGGTTTTCTCGGTGATGGGCAGTGCTTCTCGCACCAGGGCCCAGGACATTCCAGCCCGTTTTGCGGCTTCAACGCCGAGCGGACTATCTTCTAAGACCAGACAATCTTTCGGCGCGACGCCCATGAGCTCAGCCGCCAAGAGGAACATGTCGGGGTGAGGCTTGCCGTGTTGGACCTGTTCGGGTGTGACGATGATGTCGAAGATCTCTCCGACGCCGATAGCCTCCAGCGAGCGAATGACCTGAAGCCGGAGATTCCCTGAAGCCACACTCACCGGCGAAACACGGCTGATTTCATGGGCAAAATCGGTGACCTCTCGGATCGGTTGCAGGTCGCTGATCCGGGCCTCGAAATGCACGCGTTGCAGGGCAGCGATGCGTTCGGCGTCGAGCGTGCACCCGAACTGTCGGTTCAATTCGAGCACGGTCTGCTCAAGCGGCATGCCGCCGCGCGAAGCAAAGAGTTCCCAGCTGAAGTCAAAGTTGGCCCCACACTTGCGGAGCGAAAATTTCCATGATTCGTGGTGAAGGGGCATTGAGTCTGCCAACGTGCCGTCACAGTCAAAAATGTAGCCGGCAAAGCTTTGGACGGGGCGAGTGAATCTTGAGTGCATGGAATGTTCAACTGTTGCGTGAAAGAAGTGAAGCGGTTGCTGCCAGCAGGAGCTCTCGGCCGGCAACAGGCACGTGCGGAGATTGGAGGGCACGTTCGCCGGCAGCGGCAAGTTTCAATATTTCGCGCTCCAAGACCTCGACAGCGCCTGAAAGCTGCAAGGCTTCGAGGGCGAGCGTTCGTTGCCTGAGAGTGGTTTTTTTCTGGTTGAAGGCCCTCAAGAAAGCCGCGCGGGGTGTTCCACGCAGGGTATTCAGCGCAGTTGTCACCAGCAAGGTTCGCTTGCCTTCCGTCAGATCACTCCCGAGAGGCTTGCCGGTGACAGTCGGCTCGCCGAACGCATTCAACAGATCGTCACGGATCTGAAAGGCCAGACCGGTTGGGATTGCGAATCTTTTGAGTGAACTGAGCAGCGGGGCGCTTGCCCCAGCCATGCGCGCACCGAGTTCTAGCGGGCCGTGCACGCTATAGCTGGCCGTCTTCAGACGGTAGGTGAGGAGCACATCCTTCGCTCCCAAAAGATCACGTTGCTGACCGGCGACTGCATCCAGCTGCATCCGAGCGAAGCAATCCCAGATGCCCTTGGAGCGCTCCTCCGGGGCAGGTACGCGTGAGAGCATGTGCGTTGCGAGCGCCAGGGCATAATCCCCCGTGAGCACGCCTGCCGCGGCGCCCAGATGCGTGTCACCAATCTGGGTTGTTAGCCACGCGTGAACCGAAGGACCACCCCGACGCACCTCATCGCGGTCCATCCAATCATCGTGAATGAGAAAATAAGCTTGGAGAAGTTCGAGCGCGACGCCCGCCTGGATCACCGGCGTTGGCAGAGCAGAGCCGTCGTGCACGCACAGGTATCCGGCAGCCAAAAGACCCGCACGAAAACGCTTGCCGCCCCGCAGGCACAGGCTGGTCAGGGCCGCCACCATGTTAGAGACTGGTTCCCCGTGTGCACGCGCCTCTTTCTGGCGCCTTCCTAGCTCGCGTTTTAACTCGCGCTCGACGGCCGGACGAACGTTCCCCATCAGCCTCTCAAACGGATTCAGCGTTGAAAGAGCTGGTTTTCTGGGGTGTCTTGCTGGCTGCACGGGAGCGGTAGCCTAGGGACTGGGCGTCGGGAGTGTCAACGCCTGGCATTCCCCAAGCTAAGCCACTGGAATAGGGTTGGTATCCGCCCCAGATGGATCCTCGCTAGGCACTCCCATGGCTGACATTTCGAATCGGAAAGGTGACCACATCGACCTGGCAGTGAGCGGCGACGTCGGTTTTCACAACACCACCACGCTCTTTGAGTGCGTCCGACTTGTTCACAATGCCTTGCCAGAGCTGAGTTACGACGAGGTGCAGTTGGGAACGAGCGTTCTCGGTAAGCGTCTGTCAGCGCCGATCTTGATTGCGGCGATGACGGGTGGCGCCGAAAGAGCCGAGAAGATCAACTGTGACCTGGCTGAAATCGCGGAGGAGCGCGGCTATGCATTCGGGCTCGGCAGTCAGCGAGCCATGCTCAAGAACCGAGCGCTCAAGAGCTCGTACGACGTGCGCCGAGTGGCTCCGAGCGTGTTGCTGCTCGGTAACATTGGGATCGTTCAAGCAACCCAGATGTCAAGCGCCGAGCTTCAGGACATGGTGGGGAGCATCGGTGCCGATGCGTTGTGCGTGCACTTGAACCCGGCGATGGAGTTGGTGCAGCCTGAGGGCGACAGAGATTTTAGAAATGGGCTAAGCACGCTTGCTCGGCTCACGAGCGAACTCGGGCATCCGATCATCGTGAAGGAAACGGGCTGCGGGATTTCCGCAGAAGTGGCCCAAAAAATCCGCGCTTTAGGCGTGGCTCACGTGGATGTTTCGGGAGCGGGTGGCACCTCCTGGGTCGCCGTTGAAACCCATCGTGCCAAAGAAGATCAGAAGGATTTGGGCGAGGCCTTTTGGGAATGGGGCATCCCGACTGCCGCGAGTGTAGCGCTAGTGCGTCAGCATGGCTTTGAAACGGTCTTTGCGACAGGCGGCGTTCAATCAGGGCTCGATATTGCCAAGGCGATCGCACTCGGGGCCAATGTCGGAGGGATTGCGAGGCCGGTTCTGCAGGCGCTCACTCAAGCAGGTCCGCCAGGCGCTCGAAGATTCTTAGAACGCACAGAGCAACAGCTTCGCACCGCATTTTTGTTGACAGGTGCACGCAACGCCTCGCAGTTGCGCCGCGTGCCGCGCGTAATTGTTGGTGAGTTGGAGCGCTGGCTCAGCGCCTTCCCACTCCAAGCCTAGGCAATGCTACTTGCTCTTATCGAGCGTGACGGCGGGGGGTGGATGGGAGTGCGCTGTTGACGACGAGCCGCCCTCAAAGGAGAGACGCGAGGCTTCCTGATACAGGGTTTTTGCGCCCATTGCGGCGGCATCTTTGCGCATGATCTGCACCAGCCGTTGCGTAGCGACGCCGGGCGACAGCGAGCCATCTCGAAGGCCCAACTTGACGCGCGTTACCAAGTAGCGCTCATCTTCCAAAGCAATCGACGAAAGGGCGCGCTCCGCTTCTGCATAGGCAGCTTGCTCGATGAGTTCATCGATCTCCTCGGGAGCGGGGGGTTGTTCTTGTCCCATCAAGTAAACCCTGGGTGTTGCCACCCAGGGCTCCTTACAGAACCGGACTTGCGAATTTCCCGCATCCGGCTCTTCGGTTGGTGTTTATTGGAATTGCGTTCAGAAGAAACATCGCGCAGACCTTGACCAAATGGTGG
>JBBRRP010000098.1:0-23196 GCA_038246305.1 Polyangiales bacterium
CGTGTCTCAAGCAGCCTGATTGCCTCACGCTTAAACTCTTCTGTGTGTTTCTTTCGCTTTCGACGCGTCTTGTTTTCCATGATCTAACCCCGAGGATACCCTCCTCGCTGGGTGTCCTGGAAATCCGGGGAAGCTCATCGGGCGAACGATCATCTCCAGCAAGTCCTCGAGACCGAACGGCGCGCACAGGTGAAGTTCTAGTCCGTTGGATCGGATGCCAACGCAGGTTGCAGTGGTAGGCCAGCTGTTGATGGCGTCTTCGGTGGAGCGATAGGGCGTGATTGATTTACCAAAACGCTGGGCGTACCAAAGGTGTACTCGTGCTTGATTCTTTACGTCAAACTTCAAAGGGACCTTCGGAAACAGCGATTGGATGCGGCATTCGTGATCGTGCTCGGAAGCTTCCGATAGATCCGTGTCGTCGAAGTACGCGATATCGATATCCTTGATGTGTTGGAGAAGATGGAATCCGTGCCGGCGGTTCCAATAAGTTTGCGCGACGAAACCGGCACCGACATACCAATTCGGCAGCTGGAGTTCGTCACCTCTTGCAAGGATCTCTCGCAGCTGAGCGTTGTGATCGAGGACTTTAAGCAGGCAATCGGCTTTCAACCGTTTCATACTGGTGGCAAAGATTGCTACCCGTTTAGCGGACAATGGCCAATGAATATCATAACGGCTGAACCCACGCCGTGAGGAGCACTCTGAGCGCGAGGACCGTTGGCCCGTGGGAGTCTTGCGGCAGTACGGGGATCACAAAGTACGCTTAGTTCGCCGCGACGTTCATGAGCATGACCAAAAGGGCGCTTTCGTCTTTGCCCCATCAGGCAGCGCGACGCTTGGGCACGGATCGCTTTGGGCGCGTTACCTTTGACCATTCGCCCTTGGCATTGCGCGACCAAAGTTGGCCTTTTTTTTCTTGTGCGAGCGCTTGTTCAAGCTGCTGGAGCGTGGAGGTGTCCGAAAGAACATCGGACGTTTCAAGCAGGGCCTCGTAAGCCTCCATGGGCACCAACGCACAGAGCGGCGTTCCGTCTTTGGTAACGACGTAGGCGCGACCCTCTTCGTCGACCTGGCGCGCGAGCTCGAGCAGGTGCGCCTTTGCTTTGCTAATGGAAAGAATGGTGTGTCGCATGATTTTAATGCCCTCCGTAAACAAGCTTTCGATGTTCAATAACCAAAATAAGAACTTCAATAGTGGACCGATTGATTTTATAAAGAATGCGAAATGACGAAACGCGTTCCGACCAAATTCCGTGCAGTTCACCGCGCAACCGTTTCCCCATCTCAGGATGGGCCTGAATGCGCCCAAGCGCTTTGTCAATCTGCCGCGTGAGGCGAGGGTCGAGCTGTTCATATTGGTTGCGAGCAAGCTCTGTGAAGACCAATCGATACACGGTGTCTATTTTATAGGTCACCGTCACGGGCGGCAATGGCGTTGTGCACCGGATCGTCGAGGAAGCGGTCGAAACTTGTGCCACCTGACCCGCAAGCAGAGCCGCGGCGGACCCCTACAAGGGTCGACCCTCCGTTTCGGATTGTTGGAGCTTTGAAATTTCGGAAAATTTGCCGGCCGGGAAGGGTTGGTTTGGCCGCGGGATCAGCACTTCTGAAGGCATTAAGTCAATCCCTCGACCCCCGCGAACTGATCATCGTATTCCTCCTCGTTGGGCATCGCTGAAACTTGCCACATAGGTAGGGGCTTAACCACTAGCAGGTGTCGCCCCGTTAGGCCCCCGAGGCAGGTAAGCTTACGCGAGATGACATTTCGGGTTAACGGCTCCCTAGCATTCCGTGGCATGCGGTCGGTAGAGGAGCTCGGCTTGGACCAACGCGGCGATGGCTTCAAGCGATGCTTGAGGGTCCATCCCGAGCCCTGCCAGGCCTTCCAGCATCTGTGCGCCCGTGAATGGCAATGTTTGTTCGCTCAGCACCATCACGATACTTGCGGCGATGCCGGTGACCTCAATCTCGTTGCCCTGCCGAACTTTGAATGCCACTCGCTCGACGCGGCGTGGGCCACGCGGATGGCGGGTCGTGATCGAAATCGAAGCGTCGGGATTCAATGCAAAATGGGAATTGGGAATCTGTTTGATTTCGAGAGGAGCGCGTGCCGTGTTCGATTCGTGCGTGACCAAAAAGAGCAGCGAATGGCGATACGCGATCTGCTCGATGATTCGATAGCGCTCATATTCGGGCAGCGCGGCTAATATTTCTCGCAATTTCTCGCTTTGAGCGACTTCCGGCGCCCAATCCTCGGGTTCGCTGAAGCGGAGGAAGTTGAGTTTCGCGTCCGAGAGTAGCTTCCAGAGCGACTCAATATCGTAGCTGGTTTCGTTCACATTGAGCACGCGGTCCACGTACTCCACGTCGTTGACGACAGCGGTTCCGGCCCAGGGTGAGCCGGCTAAACAAGTCTTCGCCATTTCGCGCGCCAAGAGGCGGCTGGGTCCGAGGCGTTCAGCGATCGGAAGCGAAGGGGGTGCCAACATTTCGGAGGCGTGGATCAATCGGTAGAGCGGCTGCCGGCTCACTTTTCCATAAAGCATTACTGCCATCACACCGTGTGGTGCGAGGACCTCGCGCAAGCGTTGCAATCCGGCACTCGGGTCTGAAAGATGGTGCAGCACCCCAGAAGAGTGGATCACATCAAATCCCCCTTCGGGCACGACCAGCCCTTCAAGCGTCATCAAGTTCACTTCTTGAAACTGGATGTTGCTGAGCTTGAGGCGTTTGGCCTCTGCGCGGGCTTCTTCCAGCGCAACGCGATTCAAGTCTGCGCCTAAGAATTGAATATCTGGCTGAAGTGCTGCCGCCCCGAGCAGCCCAACGCCGCGGCCACAACCCGCATCGAGAACCTTGAGCGGCCCCGCCTGCTGACGCCCGCGTTCGACATGGCTGAGCAGTTGCCGGACGTCGTGATCGGCACGGATGTTAGCAGTGCCGTGCGAAGGGTAAGGATACGCCTCGTACATGGCGCGCACGTTTTCAGTAATGGTATCCATGATCCTCAAGGGTAACGGAACTTCCTTGCGCTCAACACGCGGCCCGGCGGAAGGTGCGTGCAAGCCAGCGAATTTGAGCAGTTAGGCGCATTGAGCGGAACGTTTTTCTCTGCTTCTGCGGTTTTTCTTGGCAATCCCCGAATCGACGGCTAGAAGGCCTGCACCATGTTGGCAGAAACGCGTAGCACCCTTTCGGATCTTCAAGAGCGCGTTACCGCGCTAAGGGGGTCTCTTTGACGTCGCTCAGCTGAAGCGCGACATCGAAGAGCTCGATTCGATTTCAGCCCAAGATGGGTTTTGGGACGATCAAGAAAAAGCCCAGGCCACCATGCGACGCCGGGCAGCAATGCTCGAGAAGATCACCCTGGTTGAGAGCTTGGAGCGCGACGTCAACGACGCCGGTGAGTTGCTCGAAATGGCCGCGGGGGAAAACGACGAAGCGATGCAAGCCGAAGTCGCCGGCCAAGCCAACGAGCTAGACAAACGTGTGCGCAAAGCTGAGCTCACACGCATGCTCTCAGGCCCCGTTGATCACGCGAACGCCATCGTGAGTATTCACCCCGGGAGCGGCGGCACGGAGGCTAAAGATTGGGCTGAAATGCTGCTGCGCATGTACCTGCGCTGGTGTGAGCGGCGTGGATTTGCTGTGGAAATGGTCGATTTTCAGGCGGGCGACGAAGCCGGTATCGACGGCGCGTCGTTCATTGTGCGCGGGCCGAATGCTTACGGCTACACCAAAGCTGAAATCGGTGTGCATCGGTTAGTGCGTATCAGTCCTTTTGACTCGAACGCGCGCCGGCATACGTCATTCGTTGCCGTCGAGGTGGCCCCGGATATCGAAGATGAAATTGATATCGAGGTGAAAGATACCGATCTTGAGATTTCAACCATGCGGGCCGGCGGTAAGGGTGGGCAGAACGTCAACAAGGTGGAGACGGCCGTGCGAATGCGGCACTTGCCCTCCGGGATCATGGTCGTCTGTCGTGCGGAGCGTAGCCAGCACCAGAACCGGCGAATGGCGCTAAAAATGCTCAAAGCCAAGCTGTATGAGAAGGAAGAGTTGAGGCGCACCACCGAGCGCCAGGAGGCCCAGGATGCCAAGGGGGATATTGCCTGGGGGCATCAGATCCGGAGCTACGTGATGCAGCCGTATCAGCTGGTGAAAGACCTGCGCACGGAACATCAAAGCAGCGACATCAGTGGTGTCATGGATGGTGATCTCGATAGCTTTATCGAGGCGTACTTGATGCAGAATGCCGATAAGCTGGCGAGCGCCGGTTCAGGTCGGCGCATTTAGCGCGCGATAGGCGTGGTGTGCCTAGATCTTTAGCGGGGGCCGGGCTATGCGCGATGGCTCAAACTGCCATGACAGAGCTAGACGAATCCGGAGAAGACGCGTTGATTCAGATCCGGCGCGACAAAGCCATTGGTCTGCGCAAGCAGGGGAAGAACCCGTTCGCCAATGATGTCAGCGTGGCCGATCGCGTTCAGGTCCAGGCCGTCCGAGAACAGTTTGCAGCAGCGCTCTTAGATCCACCTTCTGACTTGCGTTACGACCCGGTCAAAGTTGCCGAGCTCGCAGGGAGCGCGAGCTTCCACGTGCTCGGTCGTTTGATGACGCGTCGAGGATTTGGCAAAGCTGTCTTCATGGAGTTCCGGGATGGCACAGGCACGCTCCAGCTGTTCGCCAAGAAGGATGTGATGGGGGAACATTTCGAAGCTCTCGATGCGCTAGATGTAGCGGATCACATTGAGGCGCGCGGCTCGGTCATGGTGACGAAGACCGGTGAGTTGACGGTCTTAGTGACCGAGCTTCGGGTGTTAACCAAAGCTCTCAGGCCTTTGCCTGATAAATGGCACGGACTCACGGCGGTCGATATTCGATATCGTCGGCGCTACGTCGATTTGATTGCCAATCCGAGCGTCGCCGCAGTGTTTCAAGCGCGTTCGCTCATCGTGCAGGGCGTTCGGGATTTCCTCGACCGTCGCAGTTTTCTCGAAGTGGAAACGCCCACGCTGCACCAGATCGTGGGCGGAGCTGTTGCGCGGCCTTTTGAGACGCACCACAACGCCCTCGACCTTGAATTGTTCCTAAGGATTGCGCCTGAGCTCTACCTCAAGCGCCTGCTGGTGGGTGGATTTGAGCGCGTCTATGAGATTGGTCGCTCGTATCGCAATGAAGGTATCAGCACGCGCCACAATCCCGAATTCACAATGCTTGAATTCTATCAAGCCTATGCCACCTGCGAATCGCTCACTCAGGTTGCCGAAGAGCTGTTCCGGCATGTCGATCAGTTCGTAGAAACGCGAATGGCCGAGCGTGGGCTGGGCTCTGATTATGCGGCGTTCAAAGCGGCGCGAGCCTTCACGTTGGATGAGCCTTTCGCTCGGGTGCGGTTGAGCGAAGCGGTTGAGCGCGGCTTAGAGCGGGCCGAGGTTCCTTCCTCGGTGTTGGCGGAGCTGGCGAGTGTGGCCCCGAGCCGTCAGCGAAAGGGTGCCGATCAGTCGCTGTTGAAGGCATTGGCGGAAAAGCTGAAGGCCAGCTCGGATCGTGCGCGTGCTATCGATTGGCGGAATTTGGGCTTGGCACTGGCCGGCTGTGGTTCAGACGGAGAACGCGCGTTTGTCGCGTATGAATACCTGGCCGAGCCGTTTCTGGCGCAGGATTTCCGTTCACCCCACGTGGATAAGAGTCTGCCCGTGTTCGTCTTAGATTATCCAGCGGAAGTGTCCCCGCTGGCTCGGCGCAAAGACACGGACGCCACCCTAGTCGATCGCTTCGAGCTGTTCATCGAGTGTCGTGAGCTGTGCAATGCGTTCAGCGAGCTCAACGATCCCGAGGATCAAGCCCAGCGCTTTCGCGAACAGGTCGAGAAGAAAAGCCAAGGCGCAGAAGAAACCATGGATTACGACGAAGATTACATCAGGGCGCTTGAGCATGGGATGCCTCCCGCCGCAGGTTTCGGCATGGGCATCGATCGACTCGTGATGGCGCTCACGTCTCAGGCGTCCATTCGCGACGTGATTGCGTTTCCGCTGTTGCGTCCGGAGTCTTGATGACCCCGAAGCTTCCTAGGCCACCACGCGGCTTCGTCGGGCTCGCTTCCGGAAAGCTCCACCATCTTTGGTCTGTGATCGGTGAAGGCGGACGCATTTCCGTCGCGTGCGCCGCGGGTTTGTTAGTGATTTTTGGCATCGTGATGGGCCTCCGAAGCCTGGGGCGGAGCCGAAAGAGAGGGATCTTATTGGGTATAACGGGCCTTTGCTTGGTGTGTTTTGTCGCGCTCGGCAGCTGGTCGTTGACGTTGCCCGAGCCCCGCGGAAGCTTCTTCAACATTTGGGATCAGGTGATCCGAGTGGGCGGTGCCGTTGCTGGGACGGGCTTTGTGGTTTCGTTCATGGCGTTGGCCGCTCCGCTCGTTTTGGATCGCATGGAGGGGCGCGGGTTTATTCCGTTCATTGCTTCTCGGCACATGCGTGCGAGCAAGAGCGGATTCTTGACGGTGATTTCGTTTCTCTCGATTATAGGCGTGGGCGTGAGTTCGTTCGCCTTGTGCGCCGTGGTTTCGATCATGGGCGGTTTTGGCGCCGATCTGAAACGCAAGATCTTGGGTAATAATGCCCATGTGCGGATTGAAGCTCGGGAATCGAGTGGCTTTTCCGATTGGCGGAGCATGCTGGAGAAGGCCGCCCGAGTGCCCGGCGTGCGAGCGGTGACTCCGGTGGTGACCGGCGAAGCCGTGGCCTCCAGTTCGTCGAACACGGGAGGCGTGCTGCTGCGCGGGATCGACCCTGATTCGATTGGAAACGTGATCGACCTCGTGAAGAACATCGAGGTGGGTCGCTTCGAGTATCTGAAGAATCCTGCGGCGCTGCTCAAGTTGGGACCCAATGAGCCGATCGGGATTGGCCCTGGCGGTCAGCTCTATCTTAAAGGGCCGAGCCTGGATCCATTCGTCGACGAACCCGATTTGGACCCCGATGTTCGTGAAACGGTGGAGGCTGAGGCGGCGGATCCGGGTTTGATCGTGGGTCGCGAGTTGGCCAAAACGCTCCATGTTTACGTGGGGGACGAGGTAACGCTCGTTTCTCCGATTGGTGATCTGGGTCCGATGGGAGTCTTACCCAGAACGCGCCGTTTCCGGATTGCGGCGATTTTTTACAGCGGGATGTACGAATACGACGCCGCGCATGCTTACACGCTGATGGAGACCGCCCAAAGCTTCCTGGATATGGGCCAAAACATCAGCGCCCTGGAAGCCAAAGTCGAGAACGCCGAGGAAGTTGGACCTGTGACGGCGGGCTTGGCAGAGCTCGTGCGGGGGCGTGACTTGTTCGTGCGCGATTGGAAGGAGATGAATAAGAATCTCTTTTCTGCGCTGAAGCTCGAAAAGATCGCAACGTTCATTATTTTGTCGATCGCAATCACCGTGGCAAGCTTCTGTATCCTGTGCACCTTGCTCTTGATGGTGACCGAGAAGAGCAAGGAGATCGCCATCTTGAAAGCACTGGGCGCCAGTGATGGTGCGATTTTGCGCATCTTTATGACTGAAGGCATGATGATCGGCGGGGTGGGCACCGTGTTCGGTGTGGTAACGGGCCTGGCCTCGGCGTTGTTTTTGCTTTGGTTTGGCGTGCGTTTGGATCCCGACGTGTATTATGTGGATCGGCTTCCAATCTCAGTTGAACCTTTGGATTATGTCTTGGTAGCGGCGAGCGCGATGCTGATCACAACGCTCGCAACCTTGTATCCAGCGCGGGCAGCGAGTCGCTTGCCACCGGTGGATGGGATCCGTTACGAGTGAGGAGCAAGCGTGGCTGAAGCACTGGTTATTATCGAGGATCTGCACAAGCGTTTCGAGCACATGGGCCAGATGCTGCATGTGCTGAAGGGCATTGATCTGTGCCTGAACGAGGGTGAAGTGGTGAGCATCGTAGGGCCCTCGGGAGCAGGCAAGAGCACCTTGATGCATTGCATCGGCACACTAGATCTGCCCAGCAGCGGGCGCATCCGGCTGGCGGGCGAGGAGCTCACCACCATGAGTTCATCGCGCCTCGCGGCCGTGAGAAATCGCTCGATTGGGTTTGTGTTTCAGTTTCACCATCTTCTGCCCGAGTTCAACGCACTCGAGAATGTGATGCTGCCCGGACTGATTCAGGGTCGATCCAAGAAGGATATGGCAAAACGCGCAGGCGCGTTGCTTGAGGAAGTAGGGCTCAGCCATCGTCTCACGCATCGGCCGGGCGAGTTAAGCGGTGGCGAACAGCAACGCGTGGCGGTGGCGCGTGCGTTGGCGCTCGATCCTAAATTGCTGCTGGCCGATGAGCCGACGGGAAACCTGGACAGCGCCACGAGCGACGCCATCCATGAGCTCTTTTTCCAGATCAATCGCGAGCACGGCACCACGATTGTTGTCGTCACCCACAACTCTGCGTTCGCCGAGAGTATGCCGCGCGTCGTTCGGATGGTGGATGGGCGCGTAGTGCAAGATGATGTGAAAGCGCAGCGGATCGCCAGTTCGGCCGCAGCCGCGCCACATCTTTAGCTTTAGCGGACCGGCAAGATGATCACGGAGTCGCCCACCTGGAGCTCCAGGTGCTGGGCTACGCTCTCCGGAAGGATCAGATCCGGGGTAGGTTCAACGTCGGCGAGCACGGCCTTATAAAAGGGGGCGTCCGCATACTGTCGCGCCACGAGACTGTGCCGGGCTTCGGAAGGTTGATGTTCGGCTCGCCCGGGCGGAAGGGTCCGCGCAACAGCGCATTCGGCGTCGGGCAAGATGTGGCCAACGCGTTCTCGTGTCGCCGCTTTGATCAGGGAAATATCCGAAGTGTTAGCTACGAAGTGCGGTCCGCCGTCGAAGGGATCGATCCGGTTGGCGTACTCGAACCCAATCCGACGCAACATACTCTCAACGCCGCGCGTCTGCTCGCCCACTTTCCCGATCGCTGCTTGTGCGGATTCGCTGAGAACCGAAGCGTAGATGGGCTCCATCGGAAAGAGGTCGCGAATAAAATCCTTGTTTTCACTCGAAAGAAGATCGGCCTCGGCATAGCTCATGCCAGTGAAATGCCGGCCCAAAGCCTCCCAAAGTGGGCTTTCGCCGCCTTCGGAAAGTGGGGGCAAGAGCTCAGCCAGGATTTCGTCCTGGAAGAGCGTGCGCTGCGTGGCGATGAACAAGAATCGCACATACGAAATCAGAAGCCCGAGGCGCTCCGGGGAACGTCGATATTCCGGGCGTACGACGAGCCCTCCCAGCTCCGTCGGGCCCGCATACGAAAATCCAAGGCGTAACAGCGTGTGATGAAAATGCTTGTCGAGGGTGCGCGAATACTTCTCTTCGTCGATCACATCAAAAAAAATGTACGGGGCATCACGACGCCCTAACTGGGCGACAATGGTTGAGGTGCCCACGGCGACCTTCTGCTTGGTGTCCTCAAGCACGAACACATATTTGCGCTTCGTGGGGTCCGTGATGTCACCCCGGAAGCTCCGCTCGGAGTGCTCGAGCAGTTGGCGAATATGCGGACGGCTGTCGGGGAGATTAACGGTATTGAGATACCCAGCCAGCTGCATGAAGGCGTCTTCGTCTGAAGATTGGGCTCCGCGGATTTCATAACGAGCCATCGCTCTCCAGTGTACAGGCCACGTGCTCGGGCGCGACGGAGTGCTGGAACTTTGCGGGGAGCACTCGTCTCTGAACGCCTCTGAACAGTCCACCAACGCTGCAAACTGCAGGATTTGGGGCTGGTTGCGGCCCCTGCAGCTCGATCTGTCGGAGAAATTTCGAGAATCCAGACGAATTTCCATCGTCTGACGCAGGTTTTCGCGCGAGCTACGGCCGGGTTTCGTGATAAGCACGGCGCCGTGTCCCCTGAGTGGTCTTTTCCGCGAGCCGAGTCACTACCCACCTACGCCTTCCTGGCTGCCGATGCGGTGAAGGCCGAGGCCTTGGCCCAAGGCGCGAATATCATCGATCTGGGCTTGGGCAATCCCGACCAACCGACGCCGCCTGAGATCGTGGAGCGCCTTGATGTCGCCGCACGCGACGGGAAGAACCATCGTTACCATCCTGGGCCCGGTGTTGCTCCGCTTCGCCAGGCGTTGGTCGAGTGGTATGCGAGGCGCTACAAGGTTCGTTTTGACGCAGATCGCGAAGTCATCGTTACGATGGGCGCCAAGGAAGGGATCAGCCACCTGTGCCTCGCGATTCTTGATCACGGAGACACTGTGGTTGCGCCCGATCCCTGTTACCCGATTCATCGAGGAGCTCCGCTGATTGCTGGAGCCGAGGTGCTGAACTATGCGGCCAATTCTGGCGTTGAGCCGGCACGTGCGTTGGCGGTGTCCTTTGCCCAGGCGAAGGCCGAAGGGCGACGCGTTAAGTTGGTGATTGCGAACTATCCGCAAAATCCTACGGGCCTGACCATCACCCGTGCTGCGCTCCATGATTTTGTACGCGTAGTGCAGCGCGAAGGAGCGCTTCTGCTCCACGATCTTGCTTACGCGGATTCTGATTTCCAAACGCGACATGCGCCGAGCATCTTCGATTGCGGAATTGATCCGGAAGAGGTGAAGAAGTTCGCGGTGGAGGTCTATTCCATGTCTAAGAGCTACAACATGCCCGGGTGGCGCGTGGCCTTCATGGTTGGCAACGAGCGGATGATACGCGCGCTCGGCCACCTGAAATCCTACATGGATTACGGCACTTTCGCCCCGCTCCAGTTGGCTTCGGCCTGGGCGCTCACGCACGGTGATCACTTAGTCGATCAGATCCGAACTCGCTATTTTGAGCGCGCGCGCGTGCTGGTGGATGGGCTCAGGAACGCGGGCTGGGACACGGTGACAGCGCCTCAGGGCACCATGTTCCTCTGGGTGCCCCTGCCCGAAGCTTGGCGAGCAGAGGGTTCGCTGGCGGCCACAACGCGCCTAATTCAGCAGGCACACGTCGCGGTGTCGCCAGGCATCGGGTTTGGCCCTGGGGGCGAAGATTTCGTTCGGTTTGCGCTGATTGAGGATGCTCCTCGGCTGATCGAAGCCTGCGAGCGTTTGGCTCCGCTCCTCAAGGATTGTGCACCGCGGAGTCGGCAACGTTCGGACGCGCCGCGTGGCGCTCACGTGTGAATAGTGTTCAGGTGTGAATAGTGTTCACGTGTGAATAGTGTTCAGGTGTGAATAGGGCTTGAGTTCGGATCCTAGCGGCCTTCTAGGTGACGTTGGATTTCGTCGGGCACGAGCCCGTAACCTTCAGCGGCTGCTAAGAGGGCTGCATTGGACGGAAGTTCGGTGAGAAAGAGGCGGGCGTAGGGTGTACCGCTCAGACCGTGCACCCGTTTCACGAGCGGTTGCATGCCACGAAGCACCGCCTCGCGCGCGGCATCCGCGTTGTCTTGGCGGAGGAGCGCATTGTGAAGAACGAGATAAACCTGCGATTCATTGAGCAGGCTCGCGGCACCTTGATCTACGAGGGCCGCTGCTTCATTGGCGAGTGTTTGCGCCTGCGACACGCGATCATGTCGCAATTCAGCTTCGGCCCACATGGCCAGGGCGACGGGCAGGAGATCACGGTGGCCCATGGCTCGATAGGCTTCAGCCGCCATCTTGAGTAGGGCAAGTGCGCGGTGGTTGGCGCCTTCCGCATTGGCGCGCAAAAGCTCGCAACCACGATAGAAGAGGATCCCGAGGTTGGCGCGATCGGGCGGTGCCCAAACTCCGCTCGCGGAGGCATCAGCATCGGTGCGTGCCTCCGCGAGGTGAGCGTCGAGGCGGCGATCACTGCCGAAGGTCGCCGTCCAGCCGAGCAAATTCATCTGGGCATGGCGCACGGCGCCCCCGCTGCCGATCGCATCAGCCAGGGCGAGGCCCGCTTCGAGCGCAGCGCGTGCTTCTTGTCGCGCACCGATCGTGGTGAGGGCAAAGCCGAGGTTGGTGGTGAGCATCGCCTCTCGCTCTTTCAGGCTGGCGCCACGTGCAGCCACCACGGCGTTGCGCCGAGCTTCGAGTGCGGCGCTCAACGCGCCTTGGCTTTGGCGGACGATAGCCTGAGCTTGATACGCATCCACCGCCGCAGGTTTCAAGTGGTTGACCTCTGCAAGCAGCAGCAGTCGTTTGATCTCAATGTTAGCCTCGGTGAATTTTCCAGCAAATGCGCAGCGCGAGGCGAGCACAGCTGAACAACGGGCCTCTTCGGGATGTAGGCCGAGGCGCGCGGCGTCATTTCGAGCTTCGGCCAGGCGCTCGTCAATCTCCATGCCGGTGCCTCGCGCATCATCGAAGCGGGCACTGGCGCCCCTAGCTAGGACCGCACTCGGCTCGTCGTAAGTATTCTCGATGAGCGCAAGAATAGCCGTTTCTCGGTCCGCCGCTCGAGGATCGATGCGGCTCCACGCTTCATCCAGGTAGCTCGCGCATTGAAAACCGCTCGGCTTATCCCTGGCGAACGTGAGCGCTCTTTCGGCCATTTTTACGGCATCCGAGAGCGCATTCGTGGCTAAGGCACGCTCTGCGGCGCGAGCCCAATGTTGCGCGGCAGCTTCGTGCTGCCCGCCCAAATCAAAATGACCAGCCACCACCGCCGCATCTTCACCCATCGAGGCTAACCACTCAGCTGCGAGCGTGTGCAATTCTCGGCGCTCGCGTTCTCCGAGTGCGCCGTAAGCGACGTCGCGGACTAACGCGTGCTTCATCACCCACTCCCGAGGTCCGGAGAAACGCGATCCAGTTTGCTCGACCAGAACCTCGGCGCTCGCCAGTGCGCTCATCAAGCTCTCGGCGTGCGGCATCCCCAGGGCTTCCAGCGCTGAGTCCCAACACGTGAGGCCCAAGACGCTCACCCGTCCAAGAGCGTCGCGACATTCCTCGTCGAGCGTGTCGAGGCTTGCTTGAATCGCGGCTTCAATCGTCGGGGGGAGCGCCGCGCTCTCGCCCTTCGAAGCTAAGCGTGCCAACTCTTCGGCGAAGAGTGGCAAGCCAGAAGCGCGCTCAGCAATGAATTCAACGAGTGTTTCTGAGGCTTCTTCGCCTAACAGGCTCCTCACGATGGTGCGAATGGAGCGCTTTGAAATTGGGCGGAGCTCCAATCGAACGTGGTCGCGCAACGCGAAACGGGCCGACTGTTCACCCCAAAAACCAGGGCGAATCAGCCCCATTACCAAGAGCGGGCGCCCCGTGGCTCGCCCCAAAAGGTGGTCGAGCCAGCCCAGGCTTTCAGGATCCGCCCACTGGAGGTCCTCCATGATAATAGCCGTCGGATCATTGTGGATCACTTGGAGAACAAGATCCGTCATGGCGAGCCAAAGCACATCGCGCGCGCCGCGTGGATCGGCGCCGGGCGGCAACGGCTCATTAGCGAGCAATCGGGAGAGCACCTCACGGTTCGCCGTTGTCAGCTCACTTCGTGTGGCAGCTCCCAATCGGGCAATAATTGCAGCTTCCGCCTCTTCGGGGGATGCGCCCTTGGGCAGCTCAATGATGGTGCGGAGGACATCTGCCGCCGCGCCAAGTGCATGCCCCCGCGCGTACGCTTCACTCCTCTGGAGGATAACGTGAGGTGGTCGCGCATGGGCCGCCAATCGCGATAAGACCTCGCGGCGCAGGCGCGTCTTCCCGATGCCGGGTGGTCCGGTGAGCGTCACCAACACGGGCGTTGAATCGGTGGTGGACCGCTCGAAGGCGGATAAAACTTGCGCTAATTCTGGATCTCTTCCCACGAAGGGTGCACCGCTTGTGGTACGCGGGCCGCGAGTTTGCTCGCCAACCAACGCCGAGCCATCGTCGCGCGCTCGAAACTCATAGCGGCCACGGCCGAGCTCACTCGTGGTCACATCCGCCACGGTGGTGCCGGGCTCGGCATCGCGAGCGAGTGCAGAGGCCCGATCCACCACCTCCCCGACGGGCAACACGCGTCCGTGGGGTGTTGCCCAATTCAGCCGTGTGCGCCCACTAGCTACTCCAACGCGAGCGCCACTCCGCGCCAAGCGGCGCGCGAGCTCAAGCGCCACTTGTGCTTCATTGCCTAGCGCCAGCTCAACGCCTAAATGCGCGACGATCGACTGCTGGCCGAGTGGCACGGCGGTGGCACCGCGATGGCGGAGGTGCTCAAGCGCACGCTCGCGTGAGGACGCTTTGTCGAAACCGAGCGCGACAATGGACGTGATCAGCCGTGAGGCACCTGAGCCCAAGCGTGTTGAAACGGCCGGCTCGGAAAGATCCACCCAGCTGGTGCGGCCGCCTTCGGTGAGCACTTCGCTCAGGGCTTCATAAACCTCGCGGATCGAGTTCGGGCGCTGTTCCCGTTCAGTGGCCAACATTTGGCTGACGATGTCGTCGAGTAACGGTGGCACTCCGCTGCGAAGCTCGCTCAGGCGTGGCGGCGGGGTTGCTACTAAGCGAGCGAGAGTCGCGATCGCGGTCGGTCCCACGTGGGGCGGCCTTCCGGAGACCAATTCAAAGAGCGTGGCACCCAGCGAATAAATATCCGACCGTGCATCCACGCTCCCATCACAGCGTGCTTGCTCCGGGGCCATGTACGCCGGAGTTCCAACCACATCGCCAGCGACTGTGACTTGCACACCACGCGCTGCGGCGACGCCGAAATCTACCAGCTTTGGCGAAAAATCGAGCCCGTATTTCGCGTCGGGCGTTGCACACAGGAAGATGTTCCCAGGCTTGATATCTTGATGAACAACCCCTGCACCGTGGGCGTACTCGAGCGCGCGGGCCACCAAGAGCGTCAGCTGCACGGCTTCCACGATGCTGAGCGGAGTGTGCCTTTGGCGGTGCGCAAGGTCCTCGCCCTCGAGCCATTCCATCGCGATGTAAGGGCCACCCGTCTCTTCGAAAACGCCATAGGCAATCGTTTTTACGATGCCCTCATGATGGAGTCCGCTTAGGAGCTTGCCCTCCTGGCCAAGCTTGGCTTCTTGTTCCGGTGCGCTGCCAATTTCAGCGTCAATCAGCTTAAGCGCCGTGTACCCTTGGGAGACAAGGTCGAATGCACGGTAGACGATGCCCGCCCCGCCGCGGCCAACTTCCTTTTCGACGATGAAGCGTTCTCCGACGCGACGGTCGAGAGGCAGTTGGGAAGTCATAGCAATCGGCCAGCGTAGCGACGTCAACGCCACGCGTAAAGCCTCCGCCCGGGAAGCTTAGCGAGTGCGCGCGATCCGCCGCCGAGCCTTTGGGTGATCACTTGGAACGGTATGGACGAAGGGCTCAGGAGCCAAAGCTCCTTCATCATCTGCTGCGCTGAAACCTCCCGACAGCACGTCTGCGAGGGAAAGCGTCGGTTGCGTGCAGGCTAGCGTTGCGCGGAGCAACACGCTTTGAAGCTCCAGATCGTTGGCGGGCCACGGATGCTCAACCAAAGCTCTGAGAGCCCCCTCGCCGATCCCGATCGGCTCTCCGCGGAGTGCCATTCCGAAACGCGATAGATGGCCCAGGATGAGCGCTCGGAGATCCTCTGGCCGCTCTGCGAGGCTTGGCAGGCTCACGGCAGCGCCCTGAAACCAGCGAACGAGCGGTTTGCTCAGAGCGCCTGTCGCCGCAGACTCGTCGTAGGGGCTGGCTGAGGTGAGGTAGAGTCGAGCTGCAGGCAGTCCACCGGGCCGTTGCTGATCTTGCCGGAGTAGCCAACGCGCAATGTGGTGCTGGATAGGGGGGGGCAGGGAAGTCGCATATTGAATGACCAGAGTGCCGCCATCGACGAGCTGCAGCGGTGATCGATCGGCGTCGTCCCAGTAGTGCTCGCTGTGAGCCGCGCTACCCGATCCATCGACGACAACGAATGGGCCACCAGCGCGGGGGCTGGCCAAATGCGCAAACGCCAGCCAGGCTGCGGCATCGACGCCGGCAGCACTCTCGACGAACAGGTGGGAGTTGCTGCGCCCTAACTGAGCCAGGCGTTCAAGCGTTAGCTTGGAGGCAGCGCTGTAAGTGGAGCGCACGAGCTCGCCTTGGTAGCTTTCCGCCAGTGTGGAGTTCTTCGCAGCATCCAGCGCCACGATTCTGAGCAGGCGTGCGCACTCATTTTCGGTCACGACCGCGGCGTCTCGCGCCTCGAGTTCGCGCTCGCGGGAGCGTGCCAATGCCGAAGAAATGGCTAAAAGCGCGCTGATTCTGTCCGCGAGCACACGCACCGCGCGTGCCTCCTCGAGCGTCATCGCAGAGGTTCGGTTTCCACGGGGCAAGAGCAGGAACCCCAGTGCGCCATCGACATCCACGATGAGCGTTGCCGAGAAGGCGCGGCGCGCCTCGAACCACGCGAGGATCGGCCGCACCTCGGGGTAGCGTACTTGGGCGGCTTCGAGTGCTTCGCGGCGCAACGTGCGTTCAGGCTCGGCTAGCGCTAGCTCGTGAAGCCGGTCGGGTGCGGTGGAATTCTCCGAGTGCAGGTAGCCTGCGCGGTCAACACTCAGAACTTCTGGTGGTGAAGCGCGCCACAATTCGGGGCGATTGCCGACCACATGCGTAGCTTGTGTGAGTGCCAAGAGCGTCGCTTGAATGGCGGCATCAGGCTCTGGCTCCAGCGCTCCGCGACTAGCAGCTTCCACGGCGTCCAGCCAACGCGATTGTTCAGGGCCGAGCGGCTTAGCCACCGCTCGCGCCACCAAGCCGATGCCGGTGGCGATCGGGAGCGCGCCGAGAAACAACGTTCCAGCGTGCGCGGGGAATTGGCGGATCAGCGCGCCGCCGAGCAGTAAGAGCGGAGCTCCCGGGAGCAGCACGGCCAAAAGCCCCCGCAATAGGCTAGAAACACGGGTGGGTTCGGCGGTGGTTGCGGTCCAAGCGATTGCGAGCGCCGCCACCAACACCCCGCTCGGCAACACTCGATCAGGAGGGCCGACGTCCAAGAGTGCGGCTGGCAACACGACAAAAAATGCCGTTAGCGAAAACGCCCATGCGCCCACCGCCCGATCCCCCGCTCCCAACTCGTAGCGCCGAAGAATCCGCACTCGCCAGCAAGCCGCCAGAAAGACTAGAAGTGTACCTGTAGCGGCGGCAGTGGTCACGTAGTCGATCGCCAACGGATCAATGCGGACCCAATCCGGTACCATCGAACGGGCAGCGGGGAGCACCACGGCCAGGGCCCATAGAAAAGCCGTGAACGCTGCGGCGTCCAGTGACTCGGTTGCAGGTTTCGGAACGAGCAACCCGCCGAGTGTTCGGATCCTGGCGAGCGCCACCAGCGCACCGACCGCGGCAATGCCCGTAGCCAGATTGGCCATCGCATCAAACGCGGGGTGTCCGAGGGGCCCTGAACGAGTTGCGAGCCAAAGCGCGACGCCAAACAACGTCGCCCCGAGGGCGCGTTTTGCGGTCTCCGCGACCGTGTCTTGGGCTTCCGTATTGAGCCGAATCTGACGCCATAAAAGCGCAAGTCCTAAGGGAATAACCGCGAGCGCCAGCCACGGCAGAGTGCCACCACGGGCCTCGGCCGCAGCAAAGCAGACGTAAACGATAACGCCGAGCGGGAGCCAGAAAGTGCGGAAGCTAGCCGGCACGCGCAGAGCCTAGCGGGATGCGCTAGTTTTTCCCACTCTTGCTGAGGCGGGCGAGCTCCAGATAGCGAAGCTCAGGCCCCTTCACGGCAAAGAGTTGAACCGCAAAAAGCGGAGCTTTCCCCGAAGGCGTAAAATCGTGAGTCAAGCCCGGTTCGATCTGGATGACGCTGCCCGCTTTCACCGGATACGCCTTGCCTCCCAAGCTCATGACACCATCTCCGGACAGGATCACAAGGTGCTCCCATTCCGTTTGATGAACATTCTTTGGAATAGCGCCGAGCTCGTCGGCCGTGAGTAGCCCAAAGCTCGCAACGCTGGGGAGCGTTGATTCACCACCCAAGGCCAATCGCGCCGAGAATCTGTTGTTTCCCCAAGTGGTCAACGGGGTTTTGGTGAGTTCCAGCACACGCATGCTCGCCTTCACAGCGCTCTTGGTTCGAAGGCGATTAGACTCCGCGATGGCCTGAAGCAACGGGCCCTGCTTTGAAACAACCGCGACCACCAGCGTCGAGTTCGTAACTGCGCTCAGGCTGAGGCCAGCACCGTCAGCTTGGACTAAATTCCAGAGTTCCAGATTGGCGGCCTGAGCTTGGGCTGAAGAAGCAGCCAAGCTGCCTTTGATGACGAGCGCGTACAACTCGACCGCATCGTTCTCAGGAAACACCACGGTGGAGCCCTCGGCGATATGATAGACCCAGAGCGCGGCATTGGGTGCCTGGCTGGCCAGCTTAGTCCGAGTGAACTCGCGCATCGGGACCACACTTGAAAGTGAGCACACCACCTTGTCGTACCTCATCTCCTGCTCAAATTTTGTTAATTGGGGCGCCACGAGCTCGGGCGTCGGCGGGGGTGTCGGAACGCGCGTTGACGTTCCAGTTGGGGCGTCTGGAGCTAGTTTTTGTAAGGCTGGGCTTGCTCCGGGCTTCGCGTTAGCTTGCGTGGCTTCCGGAACTCGGGTTACCTGTGAGGTTGGCCCCGTTGGATTCACATGAACCATTGGGCCGGTGCACCCGAAACCGCATACGAATAAAAGGCCCGTGAGTAGAGCTTTGAGATCTTTCGAAAGCTGTCGCCGCATCCGCGAGAGCCAATCTCTGTTACAGCTCTGGGTCAAGCATTTTCCGTTCGGAAAGCGGTCCGCGGGGCGTGAATATTACTTTTGGCATGAGCCCACGGCTCTTCGGTAGCGCGGAAATCAAGCTATGAAGAAAACCTTCATCCTCGACACCAACGTTCTTTTGCACGATCCCAACGCGATCTTTAAGTTCGAGGACAATGACCTAATTATCCCGATTTATGTGATCGAAGAAATAGACACCTTCAAACGGGACTCGAATGAGCGAGGCCGGAATGCGCGTGCGGTTTCGCGGGTGATCGATGCGCAGCGTGGGCGTGGCTCGCTCGCTCAGGGAGTATCAATCGGCGATCAGGGCGGCACCTTGCGTGTCTACGTTCCAGCCCGGCGCCCGGAGCTTGCTATGGCGCTTCGTCCAACCTCCGGCGATCATGCCATTTTGCAGGCTGCGATCGAGCTTCGGGATCAGTCGCCTGAGAAGCCGACAATCTTTGTGACGCTGGACGTGAACCTGCGTATCCGTGCTGATGCGTTTGGACTCGTGACGGAAGTTTACGAAAACCAGGCGGTAGATATCGAACACCTCGACACGGGCATTGTCGAGCTTTCAATCACGAGTGACGAGATGGATTCCTTCTTTGCGCACGGAGGCCTTGAACCGAGCGGGAAGGATCAGCTGTATTCGAATCTGTCGGTGCTGCTCCGCGATGATTCGCCGAAACAACGCACGGCGCTCGGACGTTACAACGTGGCCGAGAAACGCGTGCGCGCGCTCCAGGTTCCCAAAGAGGGGATCATGGGGGTTCGCCCGCGCAATAAAGAGCAGACGTACGCGCTCGATCTCCTGATGGATGATTCGGTACGGCTCGTTACCTTGGTGGGCAAAGCGGGCACCGGAAAGACCCTATTGGCGCTCGCTGCCGGCTTGAAGCGCACGCTTGAAGATGGGGTGTATACGCGGCTCTTGGTGAGCCGGCCGATCATGCCGTTGGGGCGAGATCTGGGGTATTTGCCGGGCGCCGTTGAAGAAAAGCTCAATCCCTGGATGCAGCCGATCTACGACAATCTGGATTTTCTGTTGGTAGCCGGCGGTGCTCGGCGGCGCGGACTCAAGGGCATTGATGATCTATTCTCGGGCGGCCAAGTGCAAGTTGAGCCGTTGACTTATATCCGAGGTCGATCGTTGCCAGCGCAATATGTGATCGTCGATGAGGCTCAGAATCTGACGCCACACGAGGTGAAAACGATCGTGACCCGTTGCGGCGAAGGCACCAAGATAGTGCTCACCGGCGATCCCTATCAAATCGACAATCCTTACGTGGACAGCGCCACGAATGGCCTCACGGTTGCAGCCGATCGCTTGCGCGGAGAGAACCTCGTGGGGCACATCATGCTGAGCCGCGGGGAACGCAGCGAGCTCGCCAATCTGGCGGCGAACAAGCTTTAAGATGCCTGGCGCAGAAGCCGACCCGGTCGGGCGCCTCTTGGTTTTGGCCGAGCGCTCGATTGCGCTCCTCGGCCGCGTCACCCCGAGCAACTTTCGCACCGAATGTGAGGCGCTGTTAACCGAGTGGCGTGCCGGTCGCGTGCGGTCGCCGCGTTTTCTGTATTCAACCCGGAAAGCTCTGCCAAACGGACTGAAATCCACGCTAAAAGGCCTATTTCTTGGGCCTCCAGCCACGGAAATTTGGCAGGCGCTACAGCAAGCACGAGCCAGGGAGCTCTTGTTGGAAGCTGAGTTGGCCGAGGCCGTAGGCACTCCAAGTTTTGCGGTCTTGGCTGAGCAACGATATCGGTGCAAAGACCAGGCACTTGAGGGAGCGGCGCTCGGGGTGGCGAAGACTTGGGCCGAGCTTGAAGAATCGACTGACGACGAGCGCGATGAGTGGACTGACGACAAGCGTGACGAAATCACAAACGAAAGGCGTGACGAAGCGCTCACACGTTTGCATCTGAGCGATGATCTTCGAGACCCAGGCAGCTTAGGCTCATTGCTCCAAGCCGAGATCGGCAAGCGTAGATTGCCCTTTCGATTGACCTTCGATCGGGAATTGGTGAGCTTGGCCGCCGTAGGCGCGGGAGTGATCGGAGTGCGATCCGGAGTTCATCTATCGCTCCGAGAAGCACAACGCGTGGTGGTGCATGAGATTTCAGGGCATGCTGAGCCTCGCACCCGAGCACAACAAAATGGCAACCTGCTCTTCCTCGTCGGAACGTCAGGAGGCTTCGAGGACGAAGAGGGTCGGGCACTGCTGCTGGAGGAAAGGGCAGGCTTTCTGGATACAGAGCGCAAGCGTCAAATTGCAGCTCGACACCTCGCCGTCGTATCTCTGCGCGCCGGCGCAGACTGGGTCGAAGTGGTGCGAAAATTGGCTGAGTTGGGCCTTGAACTGCCGAATGCGATCGAGGTCGCGTCTCGCGTGTTTCGCGGCGGTGGCTGGGGCCGCGAGCAGATCTACTTGCCAGGTTACCTACGGGTCAAAGCGGGCCTCGCTGCTGAGCCCGATCTCGAAAACTGGATGAGCCAGGGGCGGATCAGTTTAGTGGCTGCACGCCAGTTGACGCAGGATAATGCTTGAAGCGCCGATTGGTCGAAGGATCTTTCAGGGCTCACGCACTTCGGCGAGCACGCATTGAGCTTGCCAAGAAGGTCTTGCTCGCGGTGAAAACCGCGAGCTTCGATCAAACCTAAATTGGCCTGCACTCGCTTCAGATCCAAATGGGGATTGCGCGTAAGTAGCCGTTGCGCGTCGATTCGGTCTTGCAGGCGACAATTCGTCATAGAAAGGACCTTCATAGCGAGCAACTCCTCCACTTCCGCCACGGGCATACGACCAACATCTGGTACTTCCACGCTGCTAGACTAAGCTACAGCTTCAGCTTCGATGCCCGATGATGCGAACAATAGGTCTCGCTGCCGGCACCTGCCACCTCGGTCGGGGAGGAGTGCCGCTCATCAACCGTGATACTCGTATGGTTGCCGTGCGAAGGTTGAAGGTGTTCTGGTAGCGGATGAGGAAGCTTGCACCGCACTGGCGCGAAGCGCGATCGCTCGGCGGTCTCCCCTACGCTGCTGCCAGCTCTTCGCGTGGCTTAGTGAGCAAGGATGCCACGATCAGCGTGAGGAAGCCGAGCGGGATGGTCACAATTGCCGGCTGACTGAACTTCACGATCGAGAGTGCTGGGTCTAGGCTGTACACGTTCTTGTACGTTTCGGCGGAGAGCAGGATCCAGGCGAGTGAAGAGAGCATGCCGACGACAATGGCCCAGGTGATGCCCTGCTTGGTGGTGCGCTTCCAGAAAAGGAGCATCACCAATGCCGGCAAATTGGCGGAGGCGGCGACGTTGAAGGCCCAACCCACCAAGAAGCTGACGTTCATCTTTTCAAACAGCACGCCGAGTACCATCGCGATAATACCCACGGCCACTGCTACCCATTTGCCGGCGCGCACCTTGTGGTGATCGCTCATTTGGATCTGAAAGAAATTGGTCAGGATATCGTGGGCGACGGCACCGCTGGCGGCCATGATGAGCCCGCTCACTGTGCCGAGCACGGTGGTGAAGGCGATGGCTGAGATCACGGCGAACGGGATCTCGCCGAAGCCGCGTGCCAGGAGCGGAGCTGCCATGTTGGTGTTGGTGACGTCCAGAGTTCCGCCAGTCATCGCACCCAACCCCAAAAACAAAGTCAGGACATAAAAGAAGCCGATGCTAGCAATGCCCACCACCGTGCTCTTTCGCACCGCCGCTTCATCTTTCACGGTGTAATAGCGGATTAGAATGTGAGGCAGGGAAGCCGTTCCACAGAACAAAGCCAACATGAGCGACAGAAAATCCAGCTTGGGATAGAAGGCGTCCTTCTGCAGGCCGCTGAAGGTGGGGCTCACGCCGGGCACCAGGATGTCGCTCCCAGAGGTCGGCTTCTGGTAGTAGACGGTGGTGGTTACGGTCTCGGTGGCGGATTTTTGCGTGATTTTCTCGTTGCCCCAGAGGAGCACTTCGCTCGCCGAGAGCGTGCTGAAAAATTCGGGGATCGAGAGAGGCCCCGTGGCTGTTTTCCCGCCTGGAAGCTTTGAAATCGTGCCGACCGGAAACAGATCGCCTTGACCCGGGCCGTGACCCTGCGGCTGACCGTTCACCAGTTTCTTCTTGGCATGGGTGGCGAGATCTTCGATCTCAGCGACCGTCTGCGTTTCACTGAAGCCGGTCTTCGTCTTGCGCCAGACGGAAACAACACCGCTGGCATTGTCCTTCACCTGAACGAAGGGCTTGTCTTTCCACGCGCCCGTCGCGGGCAGAAGGGTCTTTTCGGTGGTGGCTGTGAACGCATCCTGAGGCAGCGATTGAAACTTGTGGCCGCTTTCTGTGCTGAAACCGCGGCCTAGGATCATCGCGACCAGCACCGCGCAAAAGAGCACCAGCATGGAGCCTTTGATGAACTGCACCCACGTCGTGGACACCATGCCGGCTGTGACCACAATCGTGACCACAATCACGCCGACCAAGAGCACCCCTTGCACATGCGTGAACCCGAGCAACGGCTTCACGAGGGCGCCTGCACCCACCATCTGTGGGATCAAATAGAAGATGCTCACGACGAGCGTGCTGATCGCC
>JBBRRP010000099.1:0-22469 GCA_038246305.1 Polyangiales bacterium
GTGGGTGAGCCAGCCATCGATCTGTTCGTGATCGGCGGAGGCTCGGTGACGCGAGTCCTTCAAAACTACCGAGCTCTCACCGGCAAGCCCAGTGATGTTCCCCTCTGGAGCTACGGCATCTGGATGAGCCGGATGACGTACTTTTCGGACGAGGAAGTGTCTGAGATCGCGCGCAGGCTGCGAGCTGAAGATTTTCCCTGCGATGTGCTGCACTTGGATACGGGGTGGTTCGCTAAGGACTGGGTGTGCGAGTGGGAGTTCAGCGAAACCCGATTTCCTGATCCGCCTGGATTTTTCAAAAAGCTGCGCGACATTGGTTTTCGCGTGACGCTCTGGCAAACACCCAATATCGGCGAAGGCAATCGGCTATTAGAACACGCGAAAGAGCAGCGGTTTTTGGCACCGAGGAGGAAGATTGAGGAGTCCAGTCGTTCGGATTTTTCGACTCAGGATTTCGCAGGTCAGATCGACTTCAGCAACCCTGAAGCAGTTCTTTGGTATCAGGGAATGCTCGAAAAACTGCTCCACATGGGAGCCGTCGCCATCAAAACCGATTTCGGCGAAACGATCGACATGTGGGCTGATTACCAGGGTTTGCCGGCAGACCAACTGCGAAACCTTTATCCGCTCCTTTATCAACGAGCGGCGTTTGAGATCACTGAAAAGGTAACCGGTGCTGGTATCATTTGGGCACGCGCGAGTTGGGCCGGTGCTCAGCGTTACCCGATCCACTGGGGTGGCGATTGCGCCTGCACTTGGGAGGGCATGGCGGGTTCCTTGCGTGGAGGATTGCACCTCGGGCTCTCAGGTTTTGCGTTTTGGAGCCATGATGTGCCCGGTTTTCACGGGCTGCCCGACTTCATGAATAGCTGGCCTAGCGATAATCTGTATGTGCGCTGGACGCAATTCGGTGTGTTTACTTCCCATTTGCGCTACCATGGCACCTCGCCACGGGAGCCGTATGAGTACCCAAGGGTGGCGGAGGTGACCCGCAAATGGTGGAAATTACGCTACGCGCTGATCCCGTATCTCACGTTGGCCGGGCAACGCTGCGTCGAGGATGGCAAGCCCGTTTTACGGCCACTTCTGATCGAACACGAAGCAGATCTCACGGCTTGGCACATCGACGATCAATATTACCTGGGAGACAGCTTTCTCGTCGCGCCCGTCATGAATGATGCCGGCAAGCGAGATGTTTACCTGCCGAGTGGTGAGTGGATCGATCTTTGGACCGGTGAGAAACACGCCGGCGAACGTTGGCTGCGCGGCGTTGTATCGCCTTTGGAGCGCATGCCCGTCTTCGTGAAAGCGGGGAGCCGCGTTCCGGTCTATCCGGTGGCGGTAGCCTGCACGGACGAGATGGAGCCATCTAAAGTTACGGAGCTTGTGTTTGACGCTAGCTATGGTGGCTTGGCCGCATCGATTTTGGGGCCACTCACTGGCCTTGCCTGACCAGGAGCCCGCCGTTGTTTGAGCCGAAGCTGGCCGTAGGAACGGCCGATCCCGCGCGCCTCTTGGCGGAGTTGGTTGAGCGCAAGGTGTCGCTTGAACTCACCACGCTCGATCTTGGCTTTGTTGCCCTCTTGGCTGCGCGCGCGTCGCAGGCGGGATTGGCGTCATTCACGGAGGCACAGCTCAGCGATGCTTTCGAACTGACCTGTCAGACCATGGATCCGAGCTTGGATAACCTGAAGTTGCGTGCCACACACGCGATTCGGCGTTTGCGCGAGCAACGCATGCTGGTCCGCGTGGATGGCGCTGGTGTCGTGCGGGCAGGAGAGTTTGCGCTTTCTCGGTTGGCCTCAGCAATTGTTGAATTCTTTCTCGAGGAAGAGGTGCTAACGCGCGAGAGTTTGACGCTCCTCACGCGTTCGCTGTTGGGCAGCCTGGCCGAGATCCTGCAGGCCGCCGAAGCCGCAGAGAGCGACGATGCCTGGCGCAGCGGAGTCACGGCTCCGCTGCGCGTTACGGTGAATGAGCTGATTTCAGGAATTGAGCGGCGCCAGCGAGGCCTCGACGTGCAGCAGGAGGAATTTCAGCGAGAAATGTCCAAGCTGCTGGAGGTGGATTGGTTTAATGCGCTCGATCGTTGCCAGTCACTGCTGGATAGTACAGCTAAGACCCTGCGGGAGCTCAATGAGATCTTGTTGCGCGACACGCACCTCTTGTTGAACCTCCTGGCAGATGTCTCCGATGTTGCCGTTCAGCGTGCGCGTCCCGATGTGGAAGCCGTCGCGCGACGGGTGATGGAGCAAATCGACCGCATTGCCGCTTGGGGTTCGGCACGCCAGCGCGCTTGGTCGGAATACTACGAGTATGTGCACCGCTACCTGCGGGACATTGTGCGCCTCGATCCCTCGCGAGCCCTCACTCAGCGCCTCCGGTCACAGCTTTCTGAACACAGCGCGCGCCCGTTTGCGCTCACCGTTGCCGCAGCGCCGCCGTTGCGACTGTTGCGGAGTGTTCTGCCCCCCGAGCCTCCTCTGCCGGTGCGCCGACCCAAACGCGAGAAGGAAGACGAGCCGGAGCTGCCTGCCGAGCCCGCAAGAGACCCGTTGGGAGAGCTTGAAGCTCAAATCGCCGAGCTGCTGCACCAGGGGGTGACCGATCTCGCTGAGTTGACCGCGCGCGTGACGGCCGATCTAGCGCTGAGCGAGCAATTCTTGGCAGCAGGTCGCGTGGCGCATATCGTCGCTCGCCTGGCGCGCCCTCCGGTGAACAACCATCGGCCGTGGGTTCCGGTGAACGATGGGTTAGTGATCGAAGAATGGCGACTCAAGAAGGCGAGTGCGGGTCATGAGTGAGAGCCAATTTAGAGATGTGGGCGACGCTGTTTCCGATGAAAGCTATCCCGACATCGATCTGGCGTTGCGTCGTGGTCGCCACATCGATCAGCACGATGGTCCGTGGTACACGTATCTGCTGGATGCGGCACCCTTTTTGGAGCCGTTTTATCGGCGTTTTGGGGCTGAATTGGTCCGCGTTAACGACGGCTATTTCTATCTGCTCCCCACGAGCGATCGCTTGGGCAAACGCCATTTGAGCGTCCCGGAGATGCTCGTTGGTCAAACGCTGGCGCTTCTCTATTTGGATCCGTTAACCATTCAAAAGGGAGGCAACGTGACGCGCGACGAAGTGCTCGGGCATTTGGCCAGCGTGATGGGTAGCGAAGCCTTGATCCGCGCTCTTCACTCCAAGAAGAAGCGTGTGGATGAACGTGTGGCGCAGGAAGCCGTGCGACAGAAGGTTCATGACGCGCTGCGCAGGCTCTCCACGCTGGGGTTCGTCGATCTGCTGAACGGCGAGCAGCTCAAGCTGCGCCCAGCCTTGTTGCGCTTTGCCGAATCGGTGCGGGGTGCCGATTCACCCGCAGAGGCTCTGGCCAAGCTGGTTGCCAAAGGTGAGGCGGTGTTGGGTGATAGCGAAGCCAGTGAGGGGGATTCAGACGCTGAGTCTTCTGAGGGCGCGCCCGAGGACGCTGAGGAGTAGGCGTGGCGCGAACGCGAGCCGTCGAGCTGTGCCTCGTCAATTGGAAGGGGGTGTTCTGGGAAAGCTATCGACTCGATCGGCACGTGACAGCGCTCGAAGGGGCCAATGGGGCGGGGAAGACCACCGTGATGATCGCAGCCTATTTGGTGCTCTTTCCGGATCTCACGCGCTTGCGTTTCACGAACCTGGGTGAAAGCGCGGGAGCGTCTGGAGATAAGGGAATTTGGGGGCGTTTGGGGGAGATCGGGCGGCCTTCGTACTCAGCGTTGCGGTTGCAGCGCGGGGATGGCTCAGAAGTCCTGATCGGTGTGCACGCATCGCGCAAAGCGGAACCAAGCCTCGAGCTAACGCCGTTCATGCTAACCGAACTGCGGCCTGAACTTAGCACGCAGGAATTGCTCTTGCTGAGTACCGAGGATCACGAAGAAGTGCCCACGCTGCGCGAAGTGGGCGAGAACGCTGGAAGACGAGGTGCGCACTTCGTCACATTCCCAACGCTCAAAGATTACTTCTCAATGCTCTTTGAACTCGGGATCAGCCCGCTCCGTCTAGCGACCGACGAGGAAAAGGGAAAATACAACGACATGCTCCGCACGAGCATGACAGGCGGGATCTCCCGTGCGCTCACGAACGAATTACGCTCGTTCCTCTTGAAGGAAGAAGGTGGCCTGTCAGGCACGCTCGGGCGCATGCGTTCGAATCTGGATGCGTGCCGGCGAACGCGGGCCGATGTGAGCCAGGCCCGGCTTTTGGAGCATGAAATCAGCGGGATCTACGCCGCGGGCCACGGAATGTTCAGCCGTGCGGTGCTCGCAACAGAAAAGGAAATTCGAGAGAGCTTCGAGAAGGTAGAGCGGGTCCGGAGTGAACGTGAGCAAGAGGCGGGTCGCGTGGCGGCGTTGGAAGTTGCGTTGAGCGAAGCTAGGGTGCGCCATGCGGGGCTCGTTGCTCGCGTGAAAGAGCAACGGGTTTCGAGCGAACAGGAACGTGAACAGCTCCGTCGCTTGGAACGCGCTCGCGTGCTCGCGGCCCGTTTGGACGATCTCGAACGGGAACTCCAGCGCCTGACGGCCGCCGCGGAAACAGCGGAAATTAGCCAGCAAGTGGCTAGCGGTTCGCGGCAACATTGGAAAGCGGAACGCATTCAGGCTCAGGCCGCATTAGCGCGGAGCGCGCAGGGGCTAGCTAATTTGCAGCAAGGTTTAGAAGAGCTGCACCGGCGTGCGCATGCCTTTCGAAGTGCGGAGGATGCGCTCGCGAAATGCCGTACAATCTCCGGAAATCCGGCATTCGAGCCCTCCCAGATCGCGGCGGCGAAGGACACCGCGCAGTCGCGCTGCAGAGAGTTGGATCAGGAGCGAGCCAAAATAGATCGGGAAATCGAGAGCGCCACACGCCGCGAGTCCGACTACCAAAGCGCGCGCGCTGCGCTGGCCGCGTTATGTGGCAAGGCTGGGCTCGAAGGTGCAGACCTGTACGCGATCGCGCAAAACGAACTCAGCAGCTTTGACGAGGAAGAACGTCTGAGTCAGCGCTTGGATGAGCTGTTGCACGAAGAGCAGCGAAAGACGGCGGAGCTTCGCCAAAAAGAGCAGCTCACCACACGCCTTCAAGGCGTGGATTGGGAATTGTCCCTTGATCCTTCGACGCTTTCGGGCGTGCTGAGGTCGCTTGACGACCAGCTCTTAGGGCTTGAACAAACAGCGCGTGAAGCCGAGCTTCGAGTCGAGGAAGCTGGCCGTGCTGTGGACACGACAGCACGTTCCTTGAAGCAACTTGAGGAGTTGGCCGCGCGTTACGCTCAGGTGGCTTTAGCGCTTAAACGCGCCGAAAGTGTCGTCGGCGTACTTCCTGCGCATTCCGAGAGTGTCGCCACTCAACTGAAGAGTCTGCGCGCTGAAGTGCGGCGCATACGCCGCGAGCTGGAGAGTTTGTCGGCGGAACGCGATAAGGCGTTGTTTGAGGCGAGCCTGGTCGGTCAGGCTGGTTGCGGTGATGGTGAGCTTCTGCGTCTTCGGGATGCGCTGGATGGTGAATTGCTCGCTGAGCGATTTGAAGATCTCGACGTGGATGCCGCGTGCAAAACGCAGGCGGCGCTCGGACCCCTGGCTAATGCCTTAGTCGTGATGGACCCAGAAGCAGCGCTCACCAAGCTAACTGCTGAAACTCGCGAGTTGGCAACGGTATGGCTGGTGAGGGCAGGGGCCGATATCGGGGAGTTGGTTTCTCGCGAGCGTCCCGGACAAGCCGGGGGTGACGTAGTGGTCGAGACCGATTTTGGCCTTCGTGTGACTCGCATCGAAGCCACCGGGACGCTCAGCCGTCGAGCGCGTGAACGCCGAGCTGAGTTGGCCGCGGCCGAAGCTCGGGAGTTGGGAACGCGAATAGAAATCCTGGAGCTGTGGCTGCCGCGCGCCGAAGACGCCTTGAGTGCGTTTGAGTTTCTAGAGAAAGAAATCGATCTCTGGCGCCGCGGTGATCCGAGCGTGCTGGAGTGGGAGGCAAAGGCGGCACTGCTCACAGCGGAGGAGCAGAAAGATCTGCGTCGGCGTGAATTCAGCCAAATTGCCGAGCAATTGCGAACATTGCAACAAAAGGCCAACGGTTTGCGCCCGCTTCTCGCCGAGGCATGGCTGCTCGAAAAAGCGGCTGAGCCGTCGGATGTCTTGACGGCTCGCAATCGGGTGGCCAGAGCGCGAGAAGCTCGTTTGAAGGTCACTGCGATTGGGCCAAGAGTTGCCAGACTGCGTCAGCACCTCCACTCGCTCGCTGCACCACCGGCGTCATCCGACGAGCTCAAGAATTGGGAGGCGGAGAGGCCAGAGTGGGAACGCGAACGGGACACACTGTTTGCGTTGTTGGAAGCGCTCTCACAGCTCGCGCAATCGAAGCACGCGCTATCTTGGCGAGATGCGCCGCGAAGTTTGGAAGACGAATCCAGGCTGGTCCCCGAGCTTGAAGCTCAGCACGAAAATAGCCGCCTCGCGCTGACCGAGGTCGAGCGGCAATTGGCGGAGACAGAGACCGTTTGGGAGCGTCTTACAGAGGGGGCTCAGCGAGCCACCGCAGAAAAGCTCGCTGTGGCGGCGCACAGGAAGCGAGCCGCGGACGAACTCGCGTTTGAGCAGGTTGAAGATCTCTCCGAGCAGGCCTTGATCGCCGCGCAGGGTGCCGAAGAACAGCGCAAAAAGTCGCTGGTATCTGCTGAGCTAGAGGAGCGCGCACTGCTCAAGGAAGTGGCCCTGCGTGAGGAGCACTTGAAGCAAGCGACTCGGGCGTTAACCTTGGCAGAGGCCGCCGAAAAGAAGGAGACGGACGGACGGGCGCCTGCTGAGGCTGCCGGAGCCCGGCTCCGCGAAGCGTTGGGCACTGCGCAAATCCTCGGTAACACCTTAGCTGCTTCCGAAACCAGTGAACTTTCCGAAGTCAGCAGCGTGACGCTCTGGGCGGAGGCGAAGAGCAAACGCGAGCTTCTGTTGGAACGCCTCAAGGCTGCGCGTGGCGGGCAAGGGCTCGCTTTAGGCATGAGCCTCCCAGAACATGGTTCAAAAGACGCCGCTTGGGAGCAGTTTCTAAAAGATTGGCTGAGTGTTCGACAGTGGTTGCGCCGTCGCTTGCCACCTCAGATTTCCGAAGTGGAGGAGCCACTTGAGGCCTTGAGCCATCTCGGTGCAGATCTCGGCCGCCTTGAGAGTCGCCTCGAACGGCAAGAGACCGATTTGCGGGGAACTTCCGAGGACGTCGCACGCAGCATCGAGGTGCAGTTGCGTAAAGCTTCTGGCCAGGTGCGGCGCTTGAATCAGTACTTGGAGGGAGTCCACTTTGGCAGCATCGCGGGCATTCGCGTGGAGCTCGGGCGCGTGGAACGCATGGATCAGGTGCTGAGCGCACTGCGCACGGGGACGGCCCAAGAGCTGTTGTTTCAGTCCGATCTTCCCATCGAAGACGCGATGGATGAGATTTTTCGGCGCTACGGGGGAGGCCGCACCGGGGGACAAAAACTGCTCGATTATCGTGAGTATGTCGACCTGCGCGTGGAAGTGAGACGCCAAACCAAGGACACGTGGGAGCCCGCGAATCCAACCCAGGTATCGACGGGTGAAGCCATTGGCGTGGGGGCAGCCCTCATGATGGTGATCCTCACGGAGTGGGAACGCGACGCCAATCTCCTCCGTTCGCGGAGAACTGAAGGTTGTCTGAGGTTCCTATTCTTAGATGAAGCCAATCGACTCTCTCAAGATAATCTCTCAATCCTATTTGATCTCTGTGCGAACTTGGATCTGCAGTTGCTGATTGCCGCACCCGAAGTCGCTCGTTCGGAGAAGAACACGACGTATCGGCTGGTGCGACGTGTTTCGGAAGATGGCAAAGAGGAAGTCCTGGTGAGTGGAAGGCGTGCGACCCTGCCCGAGTGGCCACCCGCGGGGGTGGATGAACCTTCAACACTGAAAGAAGCGGTTCCGGCTTCAGCGCCTGAAGAAACTGAGCTTGTCGCGCCTTCAGCGAGCCCTGAACAGCGTAGACTTTTTGACTTTTAGCCGCCCACTCAGGTTGCTGTTTTGGGCGCTTTAGCGGGGAGGCTATGGCCGCGCGTCTTCAGCTTGCGCGCTCGCTTGGGACGGTGCGAAAGCGGAGAAGGAACTAGCCCACGCAGGGTAAGAACCTTGCCGTAGCACAGCAGCGTATCGCCTGCGGCGATAAGGTGATCATCTTTGGGATTGGGGATGGTGACGCTTTCGCGTGCGATGCTGAGCACCACCACATCCCGCGCACGAAGACCGCAGGCATCGATGCTCTTTCCGCACAGCTCGGATTCGGGGGAGACCTTGAACTCGGTAACGCCATAGCCATTGCGCAATGTGAGGCGTTGCCGGATATCGACCTCAGGCAACAACACTTCTTCCTCGATGAGCTGGATCACCGCATCGGCGACATCGATCTGGCTCGCGTGTTCAATTCCTTCGAGGCCAGGGCTTGAATTCACCTCCATGACTAAGGGCCCTTCATGCCCTTCCAGCATATCAACGCCTGCAAAGCGCAGCCCTAGGACTTGGGCAGCGTGCACCGCCGTGCGTTCATATTCCGGATCCAGTGTGAGCGGCTCGGTGACCCCACCACGGTGCAGATTGCTGCGAAATTCATCGCCCTGTGCCACCCGTCGCATCGCGGCGATCACGCGATCACCACACACGATCGCACGGATATCGCGTCCCCGACTCTCGCTGATAAAGCGTTGAACGAGCACGTGTTGCTTGGCTCCCTCTTGCAGCGCTTCCACGATGGCCTCGGCAACCTTGCGGGTTTCGGCGAGGATCACACCAATGCCTTGAGTGCCCTCCAGCAACTTGATCACACTTGGCATTCCGATGCGATCCAGCGTGGCCACAATCGAGCCTTTGTCCTTCACGAAGATGGTACGTGGAAAGCCCACACGGTGCCGGCTGAGAACCTGAATGCTACGCAGCTTGTCGCGGGATACGCTGATGCTGTGGCTTGGGTTCACACAAAATACGCCCATTTGCTCGAATTGGCGAACCACGGCGCAACCAAAAAAAGTGATGGAAGCTCCAATGCGTGGAATCACCGCGTCGAACTGGCGCACCTGCTTGCTTTTGAAATAGAGCTGAGGGCTCCCTTGCTCAACGTCAATCGAGAAGCGCATCGGATCTAACACGACGGGCTGATGCCCACGCTTCACGCAAGCTTCCTTGAGGCGGCGCGTGCTGTAGAGCTTGCTGCTACGAGATAAGATAGCGATTCTCATTTTGGACTTCCACCGACAGGCTGGCTCAGCCTAGCGGACTTCAGCTTGCGGGTGATCATACGATGGGCGCAGTTCACGATGAATTGTCCGGCGAGGGCGGTTCTCCCGATCAGCATTCGGAAGCGCATGTCGCCGCGGTCCACGAGGCTGAGCTCAATTTCAAGCTGAATCCCTCCAAGCACCATTTGTGTTTTCACGAAATAGCGAAAGGTTTCGTGTCCATTGCTCGAACGTACTGTGGAGCGACGGCTCGGACGCGTTACTACCGGGATCCATTTTTCAGGATCGCTATCGGTGACCACGTCGAAGGCGATTCGGTTGCCTCGCAGGCGGCGAATATTTTCCACATGCACGGCTGAAGTGCGTGCTCCGGTGTCGATCTTGGCCTTGAGCCGGGTCACGCCCCATTCAGGTAGGGCGACACGCTCGCTCCAGCCAACCATCACGAGCTCAGAAGGTGAGGATTTCATGGTCGTTGGCGGGAGGGTTTTAGCTCGGAGTCTTCCCTTCGAGCAAGACATTGAATTCCGCGCCGAGCAAGAGGGCCACACAGCAACCCCAAAGCCAGCCCAGTGTGATCGCCACTGCCGCGAGGCTGCCATAGAAGAGTCGGAATTGAGCCAGGTGAGCGGCGTAGTAGCCGAACGCCAGCGAAGCGATCGCGCCGATTCCCACCGCCAACGCCGCACCGGGCCAGACACGGCGCTGAAACCCGGGACGGCGCAGCGCGATGCGATAGAAGGCCGCCAATAGGCCGGTCGCCGTCACGAGTGCGACCAAGAGCGACGTCATGTAGGTCAACGCGATCGGTTGGCCTGTCACTCGCACCACCACGAGCTCAACCAACTCCGCAGGGCCACCCAACAACATGACAGTGACAAATCCACTGAGACTCAGCGCAGCCGTTCCAACGATCACACAGCTGAGCGCGATCAATCGTTTCTTCACCCACGAGCGCCTCACGACATGGGCCGTCTCTTCAAAAACCCGGAGCGGCGTATGAAACGCCGAGGAGGCCATCCAAAGCGCTCCGAGGGCCGACAGAGGCGCCGCGGCCTTGCCTGAAAACGCCTGAAACTGCAACGTGAGGACGCCGCGCACCTGGTCGGGTGTCACATTCAATAGCGAGGAAATGCTCTGGAGGCTGGCTTGATGATCGTTAATGACCGTTGCAGTTAGCCAACCAACAAACGCTAGCATTGGAATCGTTGCTAAAAAAAGATCGAAGGCCATCGCGCTGGCCGCGCGAGTGATGCGTTCCTTAGCGAGCACTTCAATCGTTCGTTCCCAGCGATTCGTGAGGTTCTGCGGATTCAAACTCTCTAAGGCGGCCATTTCTAGACTCTGCCCGACTCAGGCTGAATTTTGGAGTGTTGATGTTGGATTTATCCGCCTGCCGACCTTGTAGGTGGGGTGCGAGCGGGTGCGATTCCACCTGCGCAAAGTGGCTTAGACACGGCTCAGGGCGCTTGCGAGACGTTCTAAATCCATGGGATAAATGGGGGTGCGAGGGACTATGACGTTTCGTGTCCAGACGTTCAATGTTTGCAGGTTGCCAAGCTTGTTGGGCTTGCTCGCCATCTTGAGTGGCTGCAGCTCAGGCTCGAACAATGGTAATTCGGGGGCGGCGTTGCCTGGATCCCCGGATCCCGTTGGAACACTCGCGGGGGCTCCTGATCCGAGCGGAACGGCAACTGGAACCGTACCAGTGTTGCCTGGCGTCGTTCCTTCGGTCCCGGGTGACGTGGTGCGACGGCTTTCGCGCGCCGAACTCGACAACACACTTCGAGATCTTTTGGGTGATACATCCTCAGCTGCCGCTCGCAGCTTGGCTGAGGATGAATACACCCCCTTCGACAACGATGCGGGCCGCCAGAGCGCATCTTCCGCGTTGATTGAGACTTTGGAGGCGATGGCCACCGACGTGGCAAGACGTGTTCTTGGCGACGCGACGCTGCGTGCCAAGTTGGTGCCGTGTGTTCCGAACGGTGTTGCTGACAGCGCCTGCTTTCGGCAAGTGGTGAAGGGGCTTGGGCGCCGTGCTTTTCGACGGACATTTTCGGATACGGAGGTCGACCATTACATGCCGATTCTGACGCTGGTGCAGACGGAAGGCCCAGCCGTTGGTGCTACGTTCGATACGGCCGTTGAGTTGTCGATTCGCAGCTTCGTTCAAGATCCAGAGTTTCTGTATCGCATTGAGATAGGGGCGCCCGCGGCAACTCCTGGAAGTGTCACCCTCACAGGTTTCGAAGCGGCCACGCGCCTTTCTTACCTCATTTGGGGCAGCATGCCGGATGAGCCACTGCTCACGGCCGCCGAGAATGCTCAATTGGCCGATGGCGTTGGCCGGAAGACAGAGGCGTTGCGCCTGCTGAACGACCCCCGTGCAAAGAGCCAAGCCTACCGCTTTCACGCCATGTGGCTCGGATACCGCGCGATACCGCAAGCTCCAGCGCTGGCCGCGGCATTTGTATCAGAAACGAATCGCTTGATTGATCGGGCGGCTTTTGAATCAGGCTCCTATCTAACGCTCTTTTCGTCCAAGGAGACGTACCTCGATACCAGCTTAGCCACTCACTATGGCTTGTCCGCGCCGGCCGGAGGTGCCGCGTGGGTGATGTATCCCGATGCGAGCCAGCGAGCAGGGATCTTGTCCCAGGGCAGTGTGCTTTCCGCGTTCAGCAAGTTCTCGGATACGAGCCCAACCCAGCGCGGCATCTTGGTGCGCACGCGCCTGATGTGCGAAGACATTCCTCCGCCACCCGCAGTCGTGGATGTGGACAAGGCTCCCACGAGCGCCACCTCGAATTGCAAGATCGATCGTTATGCCGCACACCGAGAAACCGCCAGTTGCGCGGCCTGCCATGCCGGGATGGATCTGATTGGTTTTGGCCTTGAGAATTTTGACATGGCTGGGCGCTATCGCGATCACGACGACGGGCATCCTGAATGTGCGATCAGCGGGCAGGGGACGGTGCCGGTTTTGGGGAACTTCAGCGGCCCGAAGGAGCTCTCGGAGAAGCTGATTACCGCTCAAAAAGTGGAGATGTGTATGGTCCAACATTTCAACGCGTTTGCTTCGGGGCGGGCGCGGCATCCTGAGGATTTGGCACTCTTGACGCCGCTGGTTGAGCGTTTCCGACAAGGCGGATTTTCCTTCAAGGATTTAATGCTGGACTATGTTGGCAGTACTGATTTTGGCAGCAAGCGCGAGGTCGCACCGTGAGCCAACGTGTCAGCCGCAGAGCTGTTTTGCGAGGCGTTGGTGGGATCGCCGTGAGCCTGCCAGTGCTTGAATGCATGCTGAATTCGCACGGCACAGCTCTGGCGCAGTCGGGCGCCATGCTGCCTAAAAGGTATGGCATCGTGTTCGCGGGCCAGGCGATCGGTGGCGATAACTGGGCAGACGACAGCTTCGTGATCAAAGGCGTGCGCACCACGGAAGCGGGTCACTTTATTGTCCCCCCAGAAGTCGGCGCGGGTTATTCGACTACGACGCCGCTGAAACCGCTGGATGCGCTGAAGGGCGACGTGAGTTTGCTCTCCGGGCTTCAAATCCCCTACAATAAGAACTCCACCGATGGTGCGGCCGTGCCTCCCGCTGGCGCCTATCGGGATTTTCATGGCGGAGGTTCGAGCCCACTTTTGTGTGGTACCCGTTCCATGAGTTCATCGTTTCGCGCGGCGTCGATCACCTCCGATCAAATCGTTGCCGGTCTCTCCGCAGCACCGATGGGCTCACTCGTGTATCGTGCGCAGCCCTCCTGGTATTTAAGTGGGAGTGACTTCTCGGGGCGACAGTACATTTCGTACGGCGCGAACGGCGCGATCGAAGCTCAGGTGAGCCCAAAAGTGGCGTACCAAGCTTTATTCGGGAATTTTACGCCGATGGGCAGCCAAGCCCAAGCGCAGCAAGTGTTCGATCAGCTCGCGCGAAAAAGCGTACTCGATAGCATTCTCGTGAAAAGCAATTCATTGCTCAATCGAGTGAGCGCTGCAGATAAGCTGCGTTTGAGCAAGCATTTTGACGAGCTGCGCGCCCTTGAAACCAAGATTGCCGCGGGCCCGATGATGAGCGCGGGCCAATGTCAGCTTCCAGCCCATCCGGGAGATGATCCAACCACTGGCGGTGATAATGCTGGTTCAGGCGCGGACATGATCGGCACCAACACAGGCTACAGCGATGAGCACACGCGGTCGCGATTGCTCGCCGATCTGATCCATATGGCGTTCGTGTGCGACCTGACGCGCTCAGCCACACTGCAGGTTACATCGTTTCAATCTCACATGAACATGTTCACGGTCACCAACGGGCTCGGCTATCCGATCTTGGCTGATCTGCACGAAGTCGGGCACAACGGCGATCCGAACAACAAAGGCCAGCTCCCCGTCAGCCTGTGCCTGCAGTGGCATATCAGCCACTACGCCTACCTCGTGGACAAGCTCAAGAACACCCCTGAAGGCGCAGGTAGCGTGCTGGATAACAGCGCGATCATCTTTATGCCGGAGGCCGGTCACGGGACGCAGCTCAATGACGGCGTGTCGCTCGACGCCACGCATTCAGTTGAGAAGATGGTATTGCTGGTAGCCGGTCGCGCAGGGGGCCTCAAAGCTGGCGTGCATATCCCAACGGCGGGTCGGCATCCGGGGTCAGTACTGATCAGTGCAATGCGCGCGGTGGGTTATACAGGGAACACCTTCGGCGAGGTCACTGGCGGGGTAACGGAGATGTTCGCTTAGCGGCCGAGCCGGTGCGCAACTGAACTCTGAAGCGGCTGGTTTTAGGCCTTGTTGAGTTCCCGAGCCCGCCGGGACTATACGAGCTTTCGTGCGTCGTTCTTTCATTCGTTTGCCGCAAGGCGCCGCCGCCCTCGCACTCGTCGCGCTGGGACAGCAGGCGAACGCAGCGGATGCCGCTAATGGGCCCCAGAGCCTTGCATCCCAGGAGACCAAGCCTTCGACGGCAAAGCTGCTCACGATGACCAGCCTGTACAGCGCGTCAGCGCTTAGCTTGGTGGCCTCCGGAGTTTTTGGGTGGAGAAGCCTAGCTCGGAAGAACGAAGCCGACACGGAGCTTCAGCTCGCGGAGCCGGGCTTTTGCGCAGGCCTGGTGGCGCCAGAGTGCCAAACGTACTCCAACCTGCGCGAAGAGCAGAACGTCTACGGACTTCGTGCTTGGGCCCTCCTCGGTGTGAGCAGCGTCTTTGCCTTTTCGGGCTTAGCCGTCCACGAGCTTTGGCCCAACGAGCGTTATTCTGTAACCGCGGCGATCATTCCCGATCCCCGCCAGGCTCAAGTTTGGTTGAGATTGCGATTGGAGCTGTAAGGCTGGGGCGCAGAAGCGGCAATTCCGCGGCTCAAACGTCGGTGTTTACCCGAGTTCGGCGCCTGAGTGCTTCGCGCAAGACCACCAAATTCCCAAGTTGGGCGGCCGAAGTGGCTAAAGCCAAGCCGTAGATGCCCCAAATCTTGTACCCCACGAGTTTCGCCCCGATACCAAACAGGTTAGCGATCACGCTGATGATGCTCGGAGTTTTCGCGTCACCGTGGGCTAAGAAACCACCCCCGAAAAGTTGAGCCAGCGGCCCGCCGAGAGCCACTCCCACGAGAAGGAGCGTTAGCAGCCAAAGGCTATGAAGCTCGCTTGGCTTGAGGCTTCGAAACACGAGACCGAGCAACGGTTCCCCAGCGAGCAAGCCCAAGACGGTGCCGCTCAGAACTACTGCCAACAGCACTAAAACTCTGCGCCGAATAGCGCTGTCAAAGCGTGTTGTATCGCCCTCATGCACGGCGTTCGCCAAGATCGGAATGCCAGGCGAAACGACCGACTTGCCGAGGACGCCATTGGCTGAATTGTGGAGTGTTTGAGCCGTGTGCAAGAGGGAAAGCTCACCTGCTGGTGCAAGGGAAGCGAAGAAGCGATCGGCCAGTGTGTTGAGTTGCAGAAGGGAAATGCTAATCAGCATTGGTTTGCTACGGCGTAAAGTTGTCGCGACCCCAGGCAATGCAAACTTTGGTAGCACCCAAGGCCGAAGGCCAAAGGCGAGCACCACGGTCTGGATCACAAACCTGATGACCGCTGCCCAGGCCGCCGCCTCCACTCCTATACGCGGTAGCGCCACCACCAAAAATCCGATCGAGATAACGCCACCGGCTAACGACAAGCTTTCGACTGCAACAAACCGGCGAGCGGCATGGTAGCTCACCCACATGGCGGTATTAATGGCGAAACCGATCATCGCGAGCAGGTGAATTCTCAGCAGGTGAACGGCAAGGTTCACTGTCTCCTCGTTAAAGCCAGGGAACACGATGGGCAGCCAAAAAGGGGCAAGCACACCGAGAATCACCGCAAGGGCGGAGTAGCCGAGGGCCGTGAGCCACGTGAGCGTCCAGCCTGTACGGTGCTTCTCAGCCGGGTCGGAAATGGTGCTGACAACGGGCACCCCCACGACGAACAACGTGTTCGCAAAAATTACCACTAGGATTTGAGGGACCGTGAACGAGGCGAACAGCGCGTCTGTTTTGGGGCCAACGCCCAATTTCAGGAGCACGTACCACTGCAAAGCGGCCAAGAGCAACGTGTTGAGCGCAACGAGAATCGCGATGCGCCCGGCTAGCTTGACGGCAGTCAGTGCGCCGTTTGACCTGAAAGGTAGATTCGCCAAATCGAGCCGGACTATGTACTCAGTTGGGGCAGCCGAGCCAACCCCTAGGAACTTTTGAAAAAATTCGAGATGTCGGCCTGCTCGTGCGCCGCAAAATCAAGATGAAGGCAATTGCCGTCGGGATCTTGAATGTTCACCTGGTAAGTTCCAAAACCTGGAACGACGCGGACGCGATAGGCGATATTCAGTGCACGCAGGTGGGACAGAAAATCGCTCAGCCCTTCACCGCTGATGGCAAAGTGCTGGAGCTGAAGATTGGCGGGCGGATCGGGAGCTTCGCCAGCCTCGACGAGGTGTATAATCGGTTCCGCACCTAAGTACAGCCAGGCACCCGCAAACGAAAAATCGGGGCGTTTCCCCTCCATAAGGCCGAGCACCTCGACGTAGAATTGTCGAACCTGAGCGAGGCGTTGGGTGCGAATGTTTACGTGATCAAGTCGGATGAAATGCATCGGGTTAGCCTGTGGTGATCGAGATAGTTCTGTGGCTAGGGTTCAATGAGTTCGGGCCGCTGGGTGCCACGTTGGGAAGGCGGCGTGCTGGAATGAGGACCTCCGGCGAGGGCAGAGTACCGACGCGTGGGATCAGATACGTCGCCTTGGCATAAAGCACCTTACTTTTGTTAATCAGACGCACACGTTTCCCCTTGCCAATATCTAGATAACGTCCGTTATTTGCTGACATCAGGGCGTTGACGCTGATGCCAAAGCGTGCGGCAATTGACTTGAAGCTGTCTTTCTTCTTCGCAATGTAGGTGACGGTGTAGAGGCGCGGTTTAACCTTATTGTATTTCACCAAGAGCGGCTGCAGGCGATGTGCGCTCTCCTGCGCGTCGGGATTGAAGAACCGGATGTGCATATGCGTGCGATGGCCGCGAACGTGCCGAATCAACGGTGGGCGCACGCCTGGGGTTCCACGAAACAGGTCCTCGACCCATGTCGGATCGTCGCCACACTTTAAGGCGTAGGGTTTCAGCAGCTCCTGAATTGAAGCATCAATCAGTATCATTTCGACGTCAGATTCAAACGTCAGCGCTCGAATGAACGCCCACGTCTTCTCTACATCTAGGTTCGAAGCGTTCGCGACAGCGTACCATTTGGCTCCGGCAAGATAGAAGTAGCTGATATCAATATCGCGACCCGCCTGATGGCTGAGATGCGGCGACAGGTACCCACCGTAGTGGGCACTCACGTCGCCGATGAAGAGCTTGGGAGCATTGGGGAATTCTTCGCGGACTTTAGCGAGACTGTGCGTGAGGTAACTCACCGTTTCTTGGGAAGCCCAGGCCGTGCCGGGCGCCACCAGGGTATAAAGGTCGCTCTCCGGGAAGCGAACCCCGTTCATGAGCGCGCCACCGTTAGGGCGACCGATCGACAAAGACCCCAACTTCTCTGGAGTGTGCAGCAGCCACTGTTCCAACGTCTTTTCACTTAACGCATCGTAGGGATGCGGGCGCTTCTGGTGGGGTTTTGGGGCATATGCACTAGGATCTTCTTCAGGGACGTCATCGTGGACGGCCGTCGGATCGTCTGGATCGGCCTCAGCATCTTCTTCCGGAACGTTGGCGTTTTGCGGAGTGGCCTCAAAGCGTGCGCGCGGCGGATTCTTCTGTGGTGTCGCGCCTACTCTGAGCGCCGGCCATTCGCTATCGGTCGCGTCCGCGCCGTCTTCGCGCGTTTGGGGAGAAGCAGCCCCCAGCTCCGAACTCCGGAGCGGTGGAGTGGCAGTGGCGCAACTGAGGCCGAGGACACCCAGCCAGAACACTGGGCTAAGGAGACGCCGGGCTGAAAGGAGAGGTCGCTTCACAGGGTGTGAAACGCTAGCCCAATCTCGCGATCTCGCCAAATCAATGGGAATTGAGCGGGCGTTTGCTCGAAGGTGCGCAATCGAATACAGGCGTAGGCATGCACGCATTGCTGAGCAAAGATCCCTGGGAAACGCTGGATAATTGGTACCGGGCGGCGGAGCAGGCCGGCGAATTGATGGTGGATGCGATGGCGCTGGCTACTGTGGACGCCTCGGGCAAGCCTCGCTCACGCATAGTGCTCTTCAAAGGCCGCGTTGAAGGCAAGGCGGCTTTTTTTACCAATTACGAAAGTGCGAAGGCACATGAAATGGACGCGGAACCCCGAGTGGCGTTGACCTTCCACTTCCGTTCACTCACTCGCCAAATCCGCATCGAAGGCGTTGCGGTTAAGCTAAGTGTGGAAGCATCAAACGTGTACTTTGCCAGTCGTCCTCGAGAGAGCCAGATCGGAGCTTGGGCCTCGCCCCAAAGTCAGCCCATCGTCGATCGGGCAGAGCTGCTACAACGCGCGGAAGCGGTGCGGGTTCGCTTTGCGGGCGCGGAGGTCGCTCGGCCAGAGTTCTGGGGCGGCTATGGCGTGGAACCCGAAATGTTTGAATTCTGGATCGGGGGCGAGTTCCGGCTCCACGATCGCTTCGTTTACGCAAAGAAGACCGGGGCTTCCTGGGCAGTCCAGCGGCTGGCCCCGTAGGCTGCCCTTGCTCGGCGCGTTCGAATGGTTATGGTGCGCGCCCAACGAGGAATGCCATGAGCGAGCGCCAAGAGCATCATTTCAAAGCCGAAGTCACGCAAGTTTTGCGATTGGTGATCCAGTCGCTCTACAGCAATCAGGAAGTCTTTCTCCGTGAGCTCGTTTCGAATGCCTCGGATGCGCTCGATAAGCTCAGATTTCGTGGCATCCAGAATCCGGAGCTGCTCGCTCCCGATCACGTTCTGAAGATTCGGATTTCGGCTGATCCTGAAAAGAAAACGTTGACGATCTGGGATAACGGCGTCGGGATGACGGCCGATGAGCTCGCCCAATCGCTTGGAACAGTAGCTTGGTCTGGCACGCGGGAGTTTGCGGAGAAGTTAAAGCAGGCTCAATCTGCGGATCAAAAGGTCGATCTGATCGGCCAATTCGGGGTCGGATTCTATAGTGCGTACCTAGTCGCCGATGAAGTCGAGGTCATTAGCCGTGCCGCTGGCTCGGAAGAGGCGCACGCTTGGATCTCCAAAGGCGAGAGCACCTTCACGATCGAGTCGGCCACCCGCGAAGTTTCGGGAACGACCGTCGTGTTGCATCTGAAGGATGATGCCGCCGAATTCTTGGAGCCTTTTCGAATTAAACAGCTGATTTCTCGCTATTCCGACTACATTGCGCACCCCATCGAACTCGGCGAAATCGAGAAAGAAAGCTCCGAACTCAAGTTCACTGCGATCAATCAGGCGAGCGCGCTTTGGCAGCGGAATTCCAAAGATGTCAGCAAGGAGCAATACGAGGATTTCTACAAACATCTGACGCATGATTGGGAGCCGCCACTCGCGTACAAGCACTTCAAGATCGAAGGGACCCAGATGTTTGTGGGCCTCTTGTTCCTGCCCAAACGGGCCCCGTTCGATCTGTTTGAGCCCGAGCCAGCCCATGGCGTTCGGCTCCACGTGAAGCGCGTGTTCGTGATGGATAATTGTCAGGAGCTCGTCCCGCGTTGGCTGCGTTTTGTGCGGGGTGTGGTGGATTCGGAGGATTTGCCGCTCAATGTCTCGCGCGAGGTGCTTCAGGATTCGCGTGCCGTGCGCATCATCAAGAAGCAGGTCGTGAGCCAAACGCTGGACTTGATTGAAGAGCTGGCGTCAGGCCAGCCCGAAGAATATGCGGCATTCTGGAAGATCTTCGGTGCGGTGATCAAGGAAGGGCTGCATTTTGAGCCTGAGTACAAAGATCGCGTGAGCAAGCTGTTGCGCTACGAGAGCACTGCAGGTTCCGAGCTGACGTCGCTCGACGCCTACGTGGAACGGATGAAGACGGGGCAAAACGCGATCTACTACGCCGCTGGTTCGTCGCGAGCTCAGTTAGAGTCGAGCCCGCACTTGGAGCTGCTCAAGAAGCGTGGTTATGAAGTACTATTCTTGACTGATCCCGTCGATCCCTTCGCGGTTTCGACACTTGAAACCTACGGAGATAAACCTCTCGTTTCGGCGATGCAGGCTGATCTCAAGTTGGACGACGCGGACAAGCCGAAAGATGACGCTAAATCCGAGGAGAACGCGGACATGGCACCGTTCATCACGCGCATCCGGGAAGTGCTCAAAGATCGCGTTGCCGACGTACGCGCTTCGGAGCGTCTCACTGATTCGCCGGTATGTTTGGTGATCTCCGATGGCGGCATGTCGCCGCATATCGAACGCATGCTGCGAGCATCGCGCATGAACGTCCCGGAAAATCGGCGGATTTTTGAAGTGAATGTTGACCACCCATTGATCGCTCGGCTGTCAGCCCTTGAGAGCCAGTTTCCAGGTAATGAGCGGGTGGGGGACTGGATCCTCGTCCTTTACGACCAAGCGTTGCTCTCGGAGGGCAGCCCGATCGTTGACCCCGGCATGTTCGCACGGCGCCTCTCAGCCCTCCTCACGCTCGCGGCGGCCCACGAACACGTGGAGCCCGTTCAAGTCACCACGTAGAGCGTGGTGAGCAGCACCAGCCACACGACGCCAAGGAAATCCCAATACTGCACGCAGAGTGACACGCCCTCTAAGCGTGAGCTCGAATACTTCCGTTGTTCAGCTTTGTAGAGCACGATCCCGAGCGGGGCAAAGCCGCCCAGGACATGCAAGGCATGCAAGCCCGTCAGCATGAAGTACGTGAAAGTGTAGAGATTTCTAACGCTTGCGCTGCCTTCCACGTGAGTCATGCTGCGCCAGTTGAAGGCCTGGGCCATCAAGAATAGAACGGCAAAACCGAGCATGGCGCGCAGCCACAGCTTAAACCGAGAGTAGTGGTTGGCGCGGAGGGCTCGGAGCGCGATGTGCCCCGAGAGGCTGAGCAACAGAATAAAGGCAGTGCTGGCAAAAAGCCCAGAAGGAAGGCCAGGGAGGCCCACGGTGCGCCACTCCCGGTTATTGAAACGGGTTACCAAGTAGGCAACAATATTCGCGACGAAGATCGCGCTGAGTGAAGCGATGAAGATCCACATCCCGAGCTGCTTCGCGGACATCCGGAAAGAGGGCTGACGTGGCCCACGGGGGTGCTCGGATTGGAAGGACATGCGCTCAACCTAGCTCCTTTTCAGGTTGGAAGGGGCCCACTTCAGCATTTTCTTCGAGGCGAGGTGTTTGGATTTCTACGAGCGCCCATTCGATTTCCTCACGCACCCATGCTTCGCCTTCACGTGTTTTCGCGAGCAGCAGGCCTTCGGTGCTGGATAGGAGATCGCCTTTCCCGAGCCGCCCCAATGCCCAAGCCGCATGTCCCCGCACGAGCGGACTCAGATGAGTCTGGAGGGCGTTGAGGAGCGGTCGAATCGCCGAAGCATCGCCAGAATTCCCGAGCGCGATCGCCGCGTTTCGGGCCAGGCAAGCTCTTGGGATCCGTCGCATGGCGGTGCGTCGAGCGAATCGACGGTAACCTGAAGAGGTGAGCTCTAGCAGGGAAAGTAGCTCAGGCAAGGCATAATCGGGCTTTCGCGGGAGCCCTGGCGGCGTTGGCTTGCTTTCAGATCCGGCATTGTAAGGGCACACGGCTTGGCAGATATCGCAACCAAACACATGATTTCCCATGAGTGCGCGGAGCGCGCGTGGGATCACACCGCGGTATTCGATGGTGAGGTACGAAATACAACGCCGCGCGTCGAGCACGTACTCGCTCACGAACGCTTGAGTTGGACACGCATCCAAACAGCTTCGGCACTTTCCACAGCCTTGTGCTTGGCCAAGGCTTTGCGGCAGCTCCACATCTAAGACGAGCTCGCCAAGCATGAAGTAACTGCCGAGACCGGGAGCTATCGAGAGCGTGTTTTTGCCTGTGAAGCCCACGCCCGCCAACCATGCCGCCTCGCGCTCCAAGAGTGGCGCGGTATCAACACAGGCACGCGCCAGCACCTCCCGGCCGAAGATTTGATTGCACGCTCTGGCGAGCGCATTCAGCTTGGGCCGCATGACGGTGTGATAGTCAGCGCCCCGCGCGTAGGCTGCCACGTAGCCGGGTTGAACCGGTGCCGCTCCAGGTTTCTGCAACTCCACCAGTCCGCCTCCCGAATAGGAAAGCGCGACTACCACCAGGGTTTTGGCACCGGGCAGCAGCGTGCGCGGGTCAGCTCGGTCGGAATGGTCCCTCAGATAGCTCATCTCACCGTTGAAACCGGCGTCGAGCCAGCGTGTGAGCGCATGTGAACCGCGTTCGAAGCGCTCAGCTGGTGCAAATCCGACACGCGCAAAGCCGAGCCCGAGCGCGGCGTCAGCAACGGCTTGCGCCCATCCTGTCGGGTCAGAGCTTTCCGCCTGCGGCATGAGGTTGTGATGTATGGCGGGAATAAATTGGCAAGGTCCAGGGTCCCAAGCCGCGTCAGAGTGTGGTACGCCCGCAAGCGCCGGGCTCAGCTGCCCCCTTCTAATTTACGCCGGGAAACTTCGGGATGCACCGTGATTGAGATTCAAGACTTATACAAGTACTACGGAGATCGGCGCGTGGTGGGGCCGCTCTCGGTAAAGATCGAGAAGGGGCAAATTGTTGGGCTCTTGGGCCTCAACGGCGCGGGCAAGACGA
>JBBRRP010000100.1:0-22309 GCA_038246305.1 Polyangiales bacterium
GATGTGTTCGGCGAGGATGTGTTCGGCGAGGATGTGTTCGGCGAGGATGTGTTCGGCGAGGATGTGTTCGGCGAGGATGTGTTCGGCGAGGATGTGTGTCGCGTCTTAGCGGACGGTGAAGAGCTCTTCTGATTTTCCGGGTGGAGTTACCCAGAGTTGGAGATTGATTTGGTAGCGGGGGCCCTGGAAGTATTCGAGCACCATCAGGTGATCGCCAGCGGGCAGCTGAACCTTGCCGTGCGCGGATTTAGGCGGGTGCTGGCCGTCGTTGTCGACGACGGGGTGGCCGTCGATCACGAGGCGGGCGCCATCATCGCTTGAGATGTGGAAATCATACTCACCGGCCTCGGCCGTTCGGAACGTGCCTGCGTAGCGGATCGCGAACCACTCGAAGCGTTGTTCGATGCCGGGAAATCCTTGGTCCCACGAACGGGGCGCAATGTTCCATTCGCACGCGTACAGAACGCTCTTTGGGGTCAAGGAATCATAGCTTTTCGGAAGTTTTTGGGTGTTCGGGGCGAGCTCGAACACTTGGCCTTCGAAGCACCCGAGCACAGGTTTTTCGTAGCCAAACACGTTGGGTGGCGGCTGAACCGGCGGAGGCTGCGGTGTTTGAAGCTCAACGGGCGTGGGCCCGACGGGAGCGGGTGGCTCGACATGTTTGGGTGGAGTCCCGGGGACTGTTCCGTATTGAACGGGCTCGCGCGGGGTTGGTTTTTTTGCTTCGTGCGCTAGAGGGACCGGGATCGGAGCAGGATCGGTATGTGGGACCACGGCGGCGACCGGAGCTGGTGGCGGCACTGGAGTTCGCGGCGGCTCACAGCCCGTTACTTGACCACCTTCTGATTTCAGCGATCCCTGGGCTTCGCCGTGCGCTGCGAGCTTGCCGTTGGGAAGAAGCTTGAGGCTGCCTGAGGCTTTGCCTAAGCCAACGAATTTGAACGGCGCTGCTGCGCGACACAGCTTTCCGCTCCGGCCTTGCCAATCCATCTTAACCGACAACTTGGCAGACTTGTGGAAACTCAGCGACGCGGAGTGCTTGCTCCCCGTGGGACCGCTCGGCTCTGGCATCGGCTCGGGCGTCGGCGCCGGCCCGGGCTCTTGTTCGGAATTCTCGAGCGAGCTTCCGCTCTTGGCTGCGGCCTCGGTGTGCATTTGAACATTGCACGCAGCGCTTGCCAACAGCGCTAGGGCTGTTGCAGGCAGGAGCAGCTGCAGCTTGCGGCGATTGGCGTGTGGGAGGGGGTTCGGTGTGGTGCGCATAATGGTCTCAAAGAAAGAGGAAGCGTCTTTCATTATAACGAAGCAGGCCAGGACGCTATTCAATCCGTAGCAAGCCGCGCTTCTTTCCCGTGCCACGGTCGCTGGTGTTTTGTGCTTCGTAGAGGCGTTCAGTTTTTACGAGCCAGGGCTTGTAAGAAGCGTTCACGTCGAGGACAAACACGAGATCCTCTGCGGCGAGATAGCCGCCGATGGGTGAGTGATGGCCGCCGCCTTGTCCGAACAGTGGGCCGCGGTGGAAGTTGATCAGGTAACGCACGCTGGGATCATTGGTGCGCATCATCTGCTCACGAAACTCGGCGAGGCTAAGATCGCGAAGCACGGTGACGTGCTTTTTGAGCTTCTTGCCAACCAAATCGGAAAGTTGATCCAGCGTGAGCCCACCAGGTAAAGCGCCAAGGATGGTCGAAATTCCCGAATCGTCGAGGATGGTAGCTTGTGTCGCCGGCACTCCGAGAGACCGTGACAGGTTCACGACGCTCGTGGGTCCGCAGAAGCTGCCATTTTTCTGGAAATCAAGGCCCGCTCGATAGGTTTTGGCCACGGGCAGTTCCCAGGCCATGCCGAGCAAGCGTGGTTCCTGGAACACTCCCGTGGTTCGGATCGAAACCACCTTCGAATAGTCGACGCCGTCGCCCCAAAGCAGCCTGGGCAACACCGCAGCTGAGCCGCCCAAGAGCAGCAGCACGGCCGCAACCACGATCAGTATTTTCTTGGTCTTGTTCATTCCGCTCTTTCCATTCTTCTCAGTCGTTATATCGGTCATTACAGAGCACCTTCCCAGGGCAACCCTTCATCACGACAATCGGAGACACCTCGCCAGCCCGCGGCCTCCCTGAGGACCATCTGCACTCGCCCCACGGGGAACATGGGCCTCTCGGTTTTGGGAGCGAAATCAGAGATGCTACTGGCGTCAAAGCGAGGCTCGACTTGCAGCACATCAGGCGCCCATTGATGGTGGAGGCGCGGTGAGCGCATGGCAGCGTCACCGCTCATTTTGCCCTCAACCACGTCGCGGATCACCCATGCTACGGCACTCGGGATACTGCTGCCACCAGGAGACCCGAGCACCATCTGCAGTTGAGAGCCGTCCAGCACGAACGTGGGACTCATACTGGAGAGCGGTCGCTTGCCGGGAGCGGGTGCGTTGCGCTCATTGCCGATCAGACCAAACGAATTGGGCCCTTCAACAAAGAAATCATCCATTTCATTGTTGAGCAGCACGCCCGTGCCGGGCACGACCAGTCCCGAGCCAAAAGGGACGTTGATCGTCTGCGTCAGCGCAATCGCCATGCCGTTCTTGTCGATCACCGACAAGTGCGTGGTGTGGGTGCCCTCCTTCAGCGTCGCATTCTTGGGCAGCTCAAGCTGACCAGATGTGGGGACTCGCTGAGCCTGCGCCTCGGCATACGCGTCGGACGTGAGGCGTTCGACGGGCACGGTAACGAATCCCGGATCTCCGAGGAGCGTGGCTCGGTCATAAAAAACCAGGCGCGACGCCTCCGTCCACAAACGCAGGCGGTTCGCCTGAGGCAAGCGTTTGCGCAGGTGTTCATAGGTCTGTAAGAGCCCCACCACGAGGATCCCGCCAGATGAAGGTGGCCCCATGCTCACGATGCGCTTGCCGAGAAAGTGACCTTCCACCACTGGGCGTTCGACAGACTGAGCCGCTTTAAGATCCGCCAATGAGATTCGGCTGCCCTTCTGCGATAGAAAATCGACCAACTTTTTCCCAACCAGTGTATCCCAGTCAATCGGAGAATAGTCTCGGGTTAACGCTTCCAGTGTGTCCGCCAGCTCGGGTTGGCGGAGCGTCCAGCCTGGAAACGGACACATGCCCAATGCGCCCAGATAAGTGCGCTTTGCGTCGGGATTGGCGCGAAGTTGCGAGATTCGAACCCAACAGCGCGTCGTGTAATCTTTCCCTACTACCACGCCACCACGAGCCGCCAAAATTGCGGGCCGTGCGAGTCGACTCATGGGCAGACTACCAAAGCGGCGATGCAACTCGTTGAGCCCATTCCATTCTGCAGGCACCGCCACAGAAAGTGCACCGTTACGAAGTGCGCCGGGGTCCTTCTGCACGGCCTCTGTGATCTCAGCAGGTTTCAAGCCCAGCGGCGCGCGTTCACGAAAATCGAGTGAGACGTCGACGCCCGTGGTCGGCTCGTGCACCAACGCAAATCCGCCTCCGCCCAACCCCGAATTCCCCGGCTCCGCAACGCCCAGCATCAACGCCGCAGCGATCGCCGCGTCGACCGCGTTGCCGCCCTGATTGAGCACCTCCGCAGCCGCCTGCGTGGCGAGTGGTTGACTTGTAGAGACGGCGGAGTTCGTGCTCTTGCCATTCTTCTTGCCCACTCTGCGCGGGGCCTCGCCGCAACTGTTCCGCCAGGGCAGAGTCTTCACATACCAAGCGGCGCCAGCTGCCAAGACCAGCAGCGCTCCAATCCCTATTGCTACCTTCACCAGCCATCGGCGCATGGCGGCGACCCTAACATGGGACCGCCAGGCGACAGACTCGCACCTCCGCACGGTGTCAGAGCAAAAACACTGTGAGGGCATAAATTGGGCCGAAAATAGCGGGAAATTCGAAGAAGATTCGCAAGCTTGGAGCCCAGGGGAACTGGTATTCTCACGTACCATGCTGGTCCCCACATTGAATGGAGTCGCCCGGGTCATCGGCCACTCGTCGGCCCTCTGCTTGGGTCTGGCCTTGTCCGCCAGCGCCTGCAGCACCCCAATACGAGCGAGCGCACAGCCGAATAGCGCAGCGACGGACTCTGCATCCGGAACGGGAGGCACGCCTCCTTCGTCCACCCTCGGAACAACGCCGACATCAACGGGAACCACGCCGTTCCCCGGCGCGCCCGCCTGCAGCATACCGAGCGCGGGCAACACGCCCATGCGACGTCTGAACGCGCTCCAGTACGCGAACACCGTGAAGGATGTACTTGGAGTCTCAGTTTCGCTTTCTTCGGTATTAGCCGAAGACGAAAAGGTGGGACCCTTCAATAGCAATTTACTATCACCAGTAGGTGAGTTGCATGTTGACCGCTACATGAGCGCTGCTGAGCTGGTGGCGGCCAATGCGGTTGGGCAATTGAAGACACTCTTGCCGTGCGATCCTGTCGCAACGGGCGAGGCCGCTTGCGCGGAGACGTTCCTGACGCAAACGGGCGCGCGCTTGTTCCGGCGCCCCCTGGAGGATCAAGAGCGAACGGCCTACTTGGGTCTGTACACTTCGGCTCGCACGGCTGGGCGCAGCTTCAGCGACGGGATCTCGCTCTTGGTGCGCGTTTTGTTACAATCTCCAGCATTTTTGTACCAAATCGAAGCGGCCCCAATAGGCGCCCCTGCGTTGCTCAGCGGCAATGAAGTCGCAACCCGACTGGCGTCGTTCTTGTGGAGTAGCGCTCCGGATGCGGCACTCCAAAACGCTGCCATGGGTGGACAGTTAACAACCGTAGACGGACTCCTCACTCAGGCCCGGCGGTTGCTTGGTGACCCACACGGCGCCTCAACGCTAGCGAGCTTCCACTCTCAATGGCTTAAGATTGATCGACTACCCGCTCTCCAGAAAGACCCGGCGCTCACGCCGACCTTCGACGCCGCACTGAGCCAGGCCATGCTCAGCGAGACCGAGCATTTTGCTGACTGGGTGGTCCGCAGCGGGGATGGATCGATGAAGAGCTTGTTCACCCAATCCAATTCGTTTGTGGACGGCGCTTTGTTTGATGTCTACGGCATGCCGAAGCCCGCCAAGGTCGATCCGTTGATACCTGTGCCCCTCAAGCAGAGCGAGCGGTCCGGCCTGCTCACCCAAGCCAGCTTTCTCACGGCTCACTCTCACTTTGGAAATACTTCGCCCGTGCTGCGAGGCGTCGTCGTTTTGGATAGTATTTTGTGCCAAGCGCCGCCGCCTCCACCACCCAATGTGATGGCCGTACCTCCGGCTCCTATCGCCGGCGAAACGACCCGCGAACGCTTCGATCGCCACCGTACCGATCCCACCTGTGCATCCTGTCATTCCTTGATGGACCCGATTGGCTACGGCTTTGCTCACTACGACACTCTCGGGCGCTACATCACGGACGAAGGCGGCAAGCCAGTGGATGCCTCCGGAGAAATCAAAGGTACACAGGATATTGATGGACCTTTCAACGGTGCGATCGAGTTGAGCCAACGCCTGTCCGGGAGCCATCAGGTGCAGGATTGCATGGTCAGCCAATGGTTTTCATTCGCGCTCGGGCGCAACCTCGACAAGACGCGCGATGCCTGTTCGCTTCAGGGAGTAAAAGCCGCGTTTGCCGCGAGCGACTACAACGTACGGGAGTTGCTGTTCGCGATTGTGAAGTCCGATGCTTTTCGCTACCGGGCGCCGTTGGAAGGAGGTGCACCATGAGTGCACAACGTCGAAGCCCAGCTGTTTCTGTTGCGCGTAGGAAGCTCTTGGCCGGCCTCGCCGGAAGCGCCGTATTGGCACCGTTTGTGCCTCTTTTGCAGGCTGAAACCCTTCCGGGCGCGCCCAAGCGGCTCATCCTCATGTTTCACCCACACGGCGTGATTCGCGACACCTGGCTGCCCACGGGCACCGTCACGAATTTCACGTTGAGCAAGACCTTGGAGCCGCTCAACGCATTCAAGGATAAGTTGCTGATTCTGGATGGCTTGCGGCTTTCAGCAGAGACTACAGCAGGTAGCGATCCGGCATTGGTGGGCGAGCCGAGCGGTGGCCCTCACACACGCAACACGTCGCACCTTTGGTCGGGTGCAGCACTCGATCCGAATAGCAGCCTTTTTTCACGCGACGCCACGACGTTTGGCTGGGGGCTCGGTACTTCGATCGATCAAACCATCGCTCAGCGCATTGGCACCACAGCTTTCCGTTCTCTGGAAGTGGGGGTGCGTCCTGGCGGCGGCAACGCTCCCCACAATCGCATGATCTATCGTGCGCCTGGGCAGCCGTTGTCGCCCGAGGGCAATCCCAAAGCACTGTTCGATCGGCTCTTCACGGGAGGCATGGGCGGCAGCGCACTTGCGGAGCAGCTGCGCCAGGATCGGAAGAGCATTTTGGACTTGGTTTCAGCCGATTTGCAGCGTTTGGAACCACGTGTCGCTCGCGAAGACAGCGCCAAAGTGCAGGCTCATTTGGATGCGATTCGCGCGATCGAAACCCGACTCAGTTCTTCGGCTGCTTTGTGTGCGACGCCAACGGCTCCCGCAGATTTCGATGCGAATGCAAACGACAGCATGCCCATGGTGGCGGATCTTCAGATCAAGCTGTTGGCGAGCGCCATCGGCTGCGGGCTCACCAATGTGGCGAGCCTTCAGTTCGATCGCAACGAAAATAGCGGAACACTCTTCAACTGGTTGTTCACCGAGACGCGTGCTCACCACGAGCTCAGTCATTTGAGCGACGCCGATGCGCTCTCGAAGCTCACTCAGATCTACACTTGGTACGCCAAGCAGCTGGCAGCGCTGATGACTCAGCTGGCAGCGTTCCCGGAAGGCGGCGGGAGTGCCCTCGACAATACCTTGATCGTCTGGTGCAGCGAGGTTGCCAACCCGCAGAACCACCAAACCACGAACTCACCGTTTGTGCTGGCGGGCGGTGCCGGCGGTGCCCTCAAGATGGGGCGTTTTCTGAGTTACGACAACGTGCAACACAATCGCTTATTGGTCTCGCTCGCGAATCTATTCGGTCTAGATACCGTGAAAACGTATGGAAAAACGGACGTCGGCTCAGGGCCGCTCACCAGCTTTATCTGAGCTGAGCTTCGAGCACACCGAGGAGTTCCAAGAGCGGCTGGCCCTTGGAAATTGAGCCTTGCGCTCCGCAACTGGCAGCGATCTGCGTCAGTTGGTTGGGGGGCAGCGCGGAGTAAAGCACGACGGGCAGATCCGGCACGGAGTCGTGCACGAGCACGGTGGCCTCTCGGCCATCGATCATCGGCATCTCAACATCCATCAACACAAGATCGGGAGCGAGCGCGGCCGCCGCCGTCTCGACGCCTTCAGCGCTCGCCAGCTCGAAGACGGTGAAGCCGTGCGCCAACAGTGCGCGTCGTGTTGCCGCGCGCACTAGACGGTTGTCATCAACGATCAGGATTTTCTTGCCAAATGTGGCGTTGGGCAACGGACGGAGCCCCGTACCACTCGGTGGTGGGACGGAAATCCTGACGTCGAAGTTGGTGGCTCCGAAAGGTGCGGGGACCGTGCGTGGGGCCGTCGCGAGCTCGTGAGCGGAGGAGGCGTGAGCGAGTGAGCTCGGGGTGCGGTGGCCATTCATGATTCAGCCGTGCCCTTCGCAAGTCCTGTGCCGTTTCGCCTTTCTCCGGGAATACGGCGTTTTCCTCGTTCTTTGCGCCGGCGAGCCCTAATGCGAGACAGCTCTGGCAATCTCATCCTGAAACTGCGTCGCATCTTGAGAAAAGGTGAGAGAATCTGCGTGGGCACGTTTCTGATGGGATCGCACTGGCAGTCTCACTTGAGCCGGGCTGTCCCCAACAAGTGCTTGCCGGTCACGATCCAAACTCCGTCAATCTTTTCGGGAACTTTCGGGGTGGCTTTCGGGACAATCAGGGCGCGCTCAACGGTCTTCCATTTCGTCGAAAGCGCTGGCGGTGCACGAGATAGCAACTGTCGAACAAGGGCCGAGAGTTCCGTCACCGTGAAGGTAGACTCCGACCACTTCGCTTCTCCCAAAAGGAGCGTCGATCCCGCTTCGTCCGCGCTCACGATGTCCCACTCCTTGGCGCTGCCCTGCCACCACCTCTGTGCCGGGCCAAAAGCTGCGACCGCACCCAGGCCGTGTTGGTTGTCCAAACGCGGAAGTCCGCGGCGTGAAAGATCTTCCCAACAAGTGGCGACGAGACCAGGCCAGTGTCTGAGCAAGATCGCAAGTCGCGTTTGGTGCATGCCCCCCGTGAGCGCTGCGCGATGCGGCGACACGATGCGAAACCAAAGCCGCAAGAATGGATCCTCGATGCGATACAGACTGCGTTTGGAATTTTGAGGAGCTTCACCAAATGGTGTTTCGCGAAGCACGAGCCCGAGCCCAACCAGGCGATCGAAGGCGCGACCCAAGGAAGTTGCGGGCTTGCCCATGCGACCGGCAATTTCGGAAACCCGGTGCGCGCCCATGCCAATGGCATCGAGAATAGGCTTGAGCTCTGCAGCCGGCGGTTGCTCCTCTAAGAGGAGTCGTGTGGGCTCGGAGTGGAGCGGGCCTTGCGGATCGAGCACTAGCCCCACTAGGTTTTCGCGGGTGTTTCGACCGAGCGCTTCGGCGAGTTCCCAATAGCGCGGAATACCTCCCCACGCTGTGAAGAACTCGACTGCTCGCACCGGGTCTTCGATGCCGAGGAGGCGCACTGCTTCGAACGGGAGCGGGACCAAATGGATATTCTCGGTGGCGCGACCGTAGAGGGGCGCGTTGGATGCGAGAACAAGCCCCTGCATCATCCGTTGACTCGAGCCCGCAATCGCAACTGTCAGCCGCGCTTGCTTAGCGTCATGATCCAAGAAGCGCTGAAGTACACTCGGCAATTCAGGCGAAGTGGCGACGAGATAGGGGAACTCATCTAACACCAAGGGCCCTTTGAATTTCGCCGCCTTCGTGGCTTCCGCCAGGCGACTGAGTAAGCTCACCCAGGTCGGGTAGGTGACCTCAGCGAAGCCTTTGAACTTCTGTGCCAGCGCCTCGGCCAACACGGCACGCTGAAGCACGGGTGAGGACTCATCGGCGACACAATAAATACCGCCCTCCTTTCGAACCCACTCCAACAGCAACCGTGTCTTGCCAACGCGGCGACGGCCATAGACCACCACGAGCCCCCCGTGCCCGCGCCGGCTCATTGCGTGCAGGCGGGCTCTTTCTTGGTCGCGATTGAGGAACTCCATTCAGACATTATGTCACAGAACATTATGTTTGTATGGATAATGTTGGAAAATAGAACGCTCTTTCGAGTGGTTTATCGAGTCCGAACCCGCAAGCCCTGCGGCGAAGTCCGACTGCGCAAGAAAGCTACCTCGGACGTTGCTCCTCTAACGACTGAAAATTGAGCGAGAAATTGGCTTGGGTGAAAGCTCAGCGAGTTAGCTCCCGCCATAGGATTGGAGCGCTTCGACGTGCGGCCCGAAGTATGCGTGTGCTCGCAACTGCGGGTTGCATTACCTGGTCTGGAGGGAAGCCGCGCGGGCTTGCACGGCATCCCCGGGTCCGGGGCTCCGCAGTGGCCAGAGCTGTGGTCGAGGACAGGAGGTGAACCTCTACCTGGACACCAGCGCGCTGGTGAAGCTTTACGTTCGGGAGGAACAATCGGAGGAGGTCAAGCGTGTTGTCGACCTTGCCCGGGTTGTGGCTACAGCGAGGGTTGCTTATCCGGAAGCGCGCGCTGCATTCGCCCGGCGACGGCGAGAGGGAGGGTTGAGCGAGAGAGCACTTCGCTCGGTCGTCGCGGCGTTAGATCGAGATTTCGTGTCGCTTGTGGTGGTAGAGCTATCGGATCGCTTAGCGCTGGAAGCGGGTGCGCTCGCCGAACGGCGAGCGCTTCTTGGGTTCGACGCGGTACACCTCGTTAGTGCGATTCAGCTCTGGAGGTTAACGGACACTGTGCCTGCCTTTCTCGCCTACGATCAGCGGTTGGTCGATGCGGCGCACGCTGAGGGATTGAGAGATCCGTAGTAGACATGCGCTTCGATAGCTGGTTCGCAGATAGCGCAAGTTTCAAGTTTCGCCACGGGTAGCGAGGTGGTATTCCGCGCCGAGACCTGGCGGTTTGGGTCGTTGAGTTAGGACGTAGCACTATGTTGTCTCCACGGGATCTCGGTTTTGTAACTTGGTTGAAGGCGCGCGGCGCGATTCTAGGCGCAATGGCGCTGGTGAGCTGTGGTGGCACCGCTTCCACGGCGCAGAATTGCAGCACGCAGGCTCTCGACAGTTCATCTTGGGGTCAAATCACTGTTGGTGCCGCAGGCTCCATCCGACGGGACTATTGGCTGGGCCTGGATCCGACGACGACAGACTCGTCGTTCGTCACAACTTTCAGGGACAGCGTTTCGCTGACGACGCCTCCTTCTGGAAACGATAAGCTAACGTCTCTGCAGACCCACGGCTTCAATCCAGGCGAGGAGGTCAAGAGCAGCGACTACGCCATCAACTTTGGAGAACGCATGCGGGGCTTCATCAAGGCCCCCGTGACGGGCAACTATCAGTTCCTGGTGTCTGGCGACAACCAGGTCCAGTTTTTTCTCAGCACGGACGACCAACCCGCCTCGATATTGGCCGCGATTCAGGGATGTGGGAGTGCAGTGCCGGGCGGCAACTGCGTCACATCCACCGCAGAGAATCTCAACTTTACGCTCGCAACGAGCTTCGCCGAACCTCGACAGATATCCGCGCCAATCACGCTGCGAGCGGGCAAGCTTTACCTTTTCGATTGGTACCACCGGGAGGGGCAGGGCAACACGCATGCACTAGTAAAGTGGGCAAAACCAGGAGAGTCGGTTACGAATCCTGTCATTCTAGAAATTGTGCCCTCGTCGGTTCTCTACTATCCCGAATTTGAGAATGCGCCGTCAGGGTCGGGAGGTGGGGGCGGCGATACGGCGGTGTCACCAGGATCGAGCGGTGCGACCGGATCAACAAGCGCTTCGGGTGGAGTACCCGCGGTCGCTTCCGATTGCCCTTAGCAATAAGCCGGATGACCTGGTGGGGCTGGAATCGAACAGCTTGGTGCTCTAGGTTCCGTCGCCCATGCACCCGAGCTACATCAGCCCCCAGAATCGCGAGGTTCCGCTAGCGGCGCCAGCTGAGTTTGCGCCGATTCGCCTGGGAGGTCTCAGTATTTCTCCGCCGGTCGTGTTGGCGCCCATGGCGGGAGTGACGAACTATCCCTTTCGCGCTTTGTGCCGGAAATTCGGCGCCGGCCTATATGTGAGTGAAATGATCACCGCTCGGCCATTGGTCGAAGGTCGGCAGAAAACGCTGCGGCTGGCCGATTTTGGGCCGGGCGAAAGCCCGCGCAGCCTGCAGCTGTACGGTGTGGGTCCGTATTACGTGGCCGAAGCGGTGAAGCTGCTGGTGGGGGAAGGGCGGGTGGATCACATCGATCTGAACTTTGGCTGCCCGGTGCCCAAGGTCACTCGCAAAGGCGGCGGAGCGGCGATTCCACTCAAAGGCAAGCTGCTGGCGGCCATCGTGAGAGCTGCGGTTCAGAACGCGGAACATGTGCCGGTGACCATCAAATTCAGAATGGGGATCGACGACGAGCACCTCACCTTTCTCACAGCTGGTCGCGTGGGTGAAGAAGAAGGGTGCGCCGCTGTGAGCTTGCATGCGAGAACAGCCGCGCAGCTCTATGATGGCGAGGCGCGCTGGGCCGCAATCGCGGAGCTAAAATCCAAGCTGAAGATCCCGGTGTTAGGCAACGGCGATATCTGGGAGGCCCACGACGCGCTTCGGATGTTGCGTTCAACGGGGTGCGACGGCGTGGTGGTGGGGCGCGGCTGTTTGGGAAGGCCCTGGCTTTTTCGCGATCTTTCTTGCGTTTTTCAGGGCATTGAGCCCCCGGATCCGCCGCGCTTAGGGGAGGTGGGTCAGATCATGTTGGAGCATGCTCGGCTCTTGTGCGAGTGGTGGGGCGAAGGGCCCGCTATGCGAGCCTTTCGTCGACATGCCACCTGGTACACCAAGGGCTTTCGTGGCAGCGCGCAACTTCGTCAGTGCGTTACGTTTGTGAATAGCCTCGCGGAGCTTTCGGCGATTGTGGACAGCTTGGATCCGAATGAAGCGTTCCCGCCCTCCGCCATGCGGGTGCCTCGCGGAAAAGCAAGTGGCACGCAACGCGTCTCACTGCCGGATGGTTACTTAGATTCGCTCGACGATGCCGCACCACCCGAAGATGAAGTGGATCTTCACATGTCCGGCGGATGACAGCGGAAAAACTGAGTTTAGCTCCCGTTGAGCGCCAATCAAAGAAGTTAGCCTGGGAGGCGCTATTTTTGTTGGCGTCTCTGGCACTGACGCTGCCGCTGTGGGTGACCCGCTACCTGCCGCTTCAGGATTATCCTCAGCACGTGGCGGCAGTGCGGATGATTCATGATTTTGATACGGCGCGCTTCGCCTTTCACGACTACTTCGAACTCGACTGGATGCGCACGCAGTACGTATCTGTTTACTTTGCCGCCCATTTGTTAGCGTATTTGTTTGGAGTGCTGCTTGGGTGCAAGGTCTTGTTGGCGGCCATACTGGTTGCGTTGCCGTACTCGCTTCGTTCCGTGTTAAGGGCTCATGAGCGCCCAGAAACGTATGCGCTGTTGGCGCTGCCGCTCAGCTACAATGCGCATTTTATCCTAGGTTTTCTCAATTTCATCGCCGCTATCCCACTATTTTTCTGGGGAGTCAGCGTGGCGGTCGGGCACCGGCAGGCGCCTAGTCGCGTGAGTGCGTTGAAGCTGAGCGTGTTGGCGCTAGTCCTATTTTATACGCATGTGATCCCGTTGGCGCTGCTCGTTGCAGTTGTTGTGAGTCTCCGCTTGAGGCGTGATCTGCGTGCTATGGTGCGGGCACTGCTGCCGCTTTTGCCGGCGAGCTGTGTGTTGTTTTTTTGGTTGCTCAAGAGCCCGGCAGGGCAAGTCTTGAGAGGGGTGGCTTCTGGGCCTAGCCAGCGTGGCGCACAGTTTCTCTCAATTCGCGATAACTGGCGCGAGCTTCCGATGTGGCTTCTGGATATTTTGCCTGGAGGTCAACTGCGAACGCTGGCTCTGGTTTGGGTCGGCGTAGTGTTGCTCGCGTGCGCGTTTGCATTTGCGTTTCGGAGTAAAAGTGCGACCACCCGGGACCCGGATCTCGTGCGGTGGAGTTGGCTCTTGCCGGCAACGTCGCTGGCTTATTTCGTGCTGCCCGCGGCTTACGATTGGATCTGGCCTATCAATGCTCGATTCCCGATTTTTTCGTTACTGCTCGCCATCATGTACGTGCCGCGCCTCCCTAAGTTGCCAACAGTGGCCGTGGCCGTAGCGGCGTTAGCTATGGAGGGCGTAACGGTGGTTTCGATGACACGCGCATTCATCAATGCCGACGCCGAATTCGAAGGACTCCATTCGATCATCGAGAAGATCCCGGAGGGCCAACGTGTGGCAGGTTTGATGTACGATCGCGGGTCCCCCAACGTGAAGTTCAGCCCCGCGTTACATGCGGTCGCTTGGTACCAAGCCGAAAAGGGGGGCGCGGTGATGTTCAGCTTTGTGGAGTTTCCGCAGTCGCCGGTGCGTTTTCTCGAGGCCAACCGTCCGCCGCGCGTGCGGCCGCGCTGGGAGTACATGCCCGAGCGAGTCGATCCAGCCTCAGAGCTTTCCTGGTATCAGTACGTCATCAGCCGCGGGGGCCCTCCGATGCTCAAAGGGCTTAGCTTGGTCGCCGAAGACGGCATTTGGCGCCTTTGGTCTTCCAAGACCCCTTGACGCTGCCTCGCAGATGTTCGAAGAGTGGCCGTTCCTTTCCCGGAGGAGTGGCCGAGCGGTTCATGGCACCGGTTTTGAAAACCGGCGTAGTCGAAAGGCTACCGGGGGTTCGAATCCCTCCTCCTCCGCCACGGACCTTCGGTCCGCTAGCGGCTGAGGAGGGCTCCGTGCTTGGTCGCGCGCGTCTGCGACGCTTGCTCTTTTGCGCGAATCCCGTGGCCGGCTTGCGCCGCCCAGAGTATCATCATGTCTTGAGTCATATAAAAACGCATATGGCTACAACTGAGCGAGTTACTGTTAGCCTGCCGCTCGATCTCGTCGAGGACATCGACCGTTTCGAGCGCAACCGCAGTCGCTTCATCACGGCAGCCGTCGAGCACGAGCTGCTTCGCCGTCGTCGGGAGGGCTTGCTCCGGTCGGTCGCTCGCGAGCCCGCACGCGGAAGTTGGTGAACTCGCCGAGATGGGCCTCGCCGATTGGGGTGCGGGCCTGCCTGCGGACGACGAAGGGCAGCAGCCCCACGCTCCCTCGCACAGCGCAGCCTTAAACTCCCTTGTCTTCATCGCGCAAGGGGGCGGCTGGGAAGCCAGTCCGCGCCGACTTTAACGCCCAAGCCAACCACGCCGAACGCTACCCGATCAGTAGACGCGTTAGCTCAGTCTGGTACTCGGCTGAGTTCGAGGTCGACTGCGGGCCGACGACATAGCGCTCGATTAAAGCTTCAGCTTGCTGAACGTTCTGCGTCTCAATCCACGCGTTGAATTCACCCCACGCCGCGGCAAGGCCTTCGTACGGCCCGCGATAGATGGTGCGCGCGGCGCGCACTGCCGGCAGTTGTGAAGCTTTCACGCGCCCGGTGGCCGCGACCGTCGCCTTGACGATGAAGCCGAGCTCGAAATCGAACATACCGGGCGGCATGCGCAGGTGATACGCGAACGCCGCGCCTTCGGGCGCGATGCCTTGCGCCGACAGTGCCGCGAGGAGCTCTTTCATCGCAGCCCCGAAGTGCGACGGCATTTGATCGCGCGGGATGGTGAGGTGAATGACGGCGGTGAGCTTGTGTTCGGTGGTGACGAGTTTGGGTGTGTCAATCATGGCAGTTTCCTGTTGTCAGCTGAGCGTTGTGAGCATCTCGGCGAGCTGGTCGAAGCCTGCCGATACGCCGCTTTCCATGGGCGTTTTGAGCACGGCGTCGCGCGTCTCTTTCGAGTCGTATCGAACCGACATCGAGAGCGTGGTCTTGCCAGCTTGCTCGACGAACGTGACGGTGCCGACCGCGCCTCCTGGGTACCAAGGATCGTCGAACTGCTCGGTCGCAACGATACGTTCGGGCGTGACGACTTCCTGGTACACGCCGCCCATCGCCATCTTCATGCCAGTGGCGCGTCATCAAGATTTCACGCTCGCTGGGGGTTGAAAGCTGCATGTTGCCGACGTTCTTCATAGTTGGATCCTAGAATTAGTGGTGGCGTCGTGGCCTCTTGGCCTTCGGGGTTGGCACGCGTTTCTGCCCCTTCATCGTTTCGAGCAGGGCGTCGAGCTGAGCGAAGCTCTGCTCCCAATAGCGTCGATAATTCTCGAGCCACGCGTTCGCCTCAGCGAGCGGTTGTGCCTTGAGCTTGCAAGGGCGGCGCTGGGCATCACGCCCGCGTGTGATGAGGCCTGCGCGCTCGAGCACCTTGAGGTGCTTGGAGATGGCGGGCTGACTCATCGCGAACGGCTCGGCGAGCTCGTTCACTGAGGCATCGCCCGACCGGAGACGCGCCAGAATCGCGCGGCGCGTGGGGTCAGCGAGTGCAGAAAACGTGAAGTCGAGACGAGTGGCCGGTGTCATTAATAACCAATAGGTTTTAGAACCAACTGATTATGTGTACGCTGAGACGCGCCGTCAAGCGCGCGTTTGCTTTTCTCTTGGATGGTTCCGCGAGCCCGTTCGCGAAGCCACTCCTGGCGCCGTCGTTGGAGCTTCGCCGAGCTTTGATCACTCCGCGCGGTGCGTGTTCCTCCGCTTGGTTGCATACGGCAGCACGAACATGTACAGCCCCGTGAACAGCAGCACAAAGAGCGGGAGTAGTGGTGAGTACGTCACCCAACCCGGCGGCTGTCCAGGGCGCAGGGCCATGACGACGAAGTTGGCGATCACGGTCAGCGTAAAGACAATCGAGACCCAGCGGTGGAGCTGCCGAACCCATTTGCTCATGGGAGCCTCCCGAGCAGGTCGACGAGCTTCCCGCCCATCATCGTCCAGCCGTAGCGCGCGCCGCCAAAGTTCTGCTTCTGTTCTGGTTTGAAGCCCGACTGCTCGAGGGACAAGCGCGTCCCAGAGGGAGTGGGAGTGAGCAAAAACGTCACCAGCGTTTCCAACGCCATACCGCTCACGACCCACGTGTAACTTAGCTTCCGGTGCGCCTCGATCTCAAGGATCTGGCAGTTCACCGTACCGTCCTAACCGGGGTACGGCTGCGTCTTGAACGTGAAGGCGGCCCCGGGCTCAGGCTCAAAGCCCGTGACTGGCAGGAGCCACTCGGTGAGCAGCGCCGGATCGGTGAGCGCGCGCCACACCTTCTCCGGCGGATGCGGCAAATCGAATTCGAATGAAATGGAGTTAGTTTGCGAAGGCGCTGTCTTATCGACGGGTTTCATGGGTCCATGGTCTCCAGCAGTTTTTCTAGGCGACTGACGTGCTCAGTCCAAAAGGCGCGATAGTGCGCGAGCCAGTCGATGAGTGGTTTCATCCCGCGCGGTTGCACTCGATAGTAGACACAGCGCCCTTCGCGGCGTCCGTTCACGAGCCCCGCGTCTTTCAACGCGGCGAGGTGTTGCGAAACGGCCGGTTGCGAAATGTCGAAGCGCGCCGTGAGGTCCTTCACCGCAGCTTCTCCGAGCGTCAGAGATTGGAAGATCGCCCGGCGGCTGGGGTCGGCCAGCGCCTGGAAAATCCTGTCTTCGACGGTAGCCGCATGCATTGACTATTCATAAGTCAATACTTATGAATAGTCAACCGAGCGCTCGTGCCGAGCTGGAGCGGACTCCACGAGCGCATCGGTGAGGGCGTCCCGCAGCCACTCGCCGTAGTCCTCCGAGGACCACCCTGCCTCCACGACGAGCATGCGATAGATGTCGCGACCGGTGAGCATCCACAAGATCCGTCGTGCGCGTTCGACGCTGAGTCCGCGCCGTAGCCGACCTGCAGCGAACAACGCCTCGATGCGTGACTGCTGCATCTCCAGGCGGAGCGCCTCAAATCGCTGCTCGAGCTTCCGCAAGCCCAGCGAGAATGCCGACGCGCCGCGGATCAGCCCGAGCTCGTCGAACTCGCTGTCGTAGATTGCCCGAGCGACGTCGGCCGTCAGACGGATCGCTTCGACGGGATCGGCGACTCCATCCAGACGCGTTCGCGCCTCCTGAAAGCGGGGCCCCAGCAGCGTTGCGCTCATCAATGCGTGCAGTAGACCTTCCTTCGACTTGTACAGGGTGTACACGGTCGACACTGACACGCCGGCCTTGGCGGCGATCTCGTCGATCGTCACGTCGTCAATGCCGCGGCGTGCGAACAGACGCTTCGCAGACGTCAGCACCCGTCGGCGGGTTGCCTCGGCCGCCTGATCGCGTTGCGACGAAACGTAGGAGCGTAGTTTTTTCATTGACCTGGTGGATTCATTGTAGCAAACTACATCCAATTTGTCGCGCTGGCATTTGCCGGAAAAGAGGCTAGATCATGAGTTTCGAGGCGTATATCAACAACATCGAGAAGCTAACGGGCAAACGTCCGGCCGATTTCGAAATGGCCGCGCGCGCGAAGGGCCTCCTTTCGGGCGACCTCACGGCGACGCGTTTCGTCGAGTGGCTTCACGAGGACTTCGCGCTCGGTCGCGGGCATGCCATGGCGCTATGGACCGTGTTCAAGTCGAAGGGCTGGGTCGCAAAGAAGTCCGCGGCACGGACGCGTGCGTCGGCGGAGAAGTCTTCGCCCAAGGTGCGTCGATGACGGCCTCCCCCTCGCGGCGGGGATCCGGCATTGGGCTCGGGCTTACCGTCGTCGTCGCAGGGTTCCTGCTGATAGACGCGGGGATGAAGCTCGCGCAAGTCCCGGTTTCCGTCACGACGATGGCACAACTCGGCTGGCCAGCAAGCACCGTCATGGCGCTCGGGATCGTTCTCGCGGTCTGCACGTTGCTGTACTGCATACCGGCGACGTCGATCCTCGGCGCCGTGCTCGTCACAGCCTATCTTGGCGGCGCCGTCGCGACGCATGCGCGCATCGGGAGCCCGATGGCGACGCACACGCTCTTCGGCGTCTACCTCGGAGTCGCGATGTGGGCTTCGCTGTTCCTGCGCGAAGCGCGCCTGCGGGCGCTGCTGCCGATTCGAGCCACGTAAATCCCTCCTGTCGCGCCGACGTCGGCGCACTCGACGCTGCTAGACCATCGAGTGCGCGCGTTGCTTGACATCATCGCCGATAGGATATATAGCTATTCGGCGATGTATGCTCAAGCTCACTTAAACGACGTGTTTGCGGCGCTCGCCGACCCCACTCGGCGCGCCATCCTCGCGCGGCTCGCCCAGGGCGACGCCGACGTGTCCGAACTAGCCGAGCCATTCGGTTTGGCGCAGCCGACGATCTCGAAGCACCTCCGCGTGCTGGAGGATGCCGGCCTCATACGCCAGGCCCGCGACGCTCAGCGGCGACCGCGCAGCCTGGTGGTAGGTGGCCCATTGATGGAGGTCGAAGAGTGGCTCGGCCCGTTTCGCGAGCAATGGGAGCGTCGCTTCGATGCACTCGATTCGTTCCTCAAGAAGAAGAAGTCCAAACGCGAAAAAGGAGATCGGAAACTCCGATGTATGCGCAACGTTGGATTTCGAGTCAGTCTCCGCAGTCGGTTCAGTATCTGTCGGCCAATACACCGTTCGGTGCTGCTCCCGACAAACAGTGTGGGCGCGTGGTGTTGAGCGACATCCACGTGTCGGGGGTTGGGGGCAAAGGAGCTGACAGCTCAGGAACAGATGTTCCGTTCCCAACGGGCTGCAAGACCACTGGCCTGAGCCCGCAAGAGAAAGTCCTTGCGTTCATGCTCTTTGATATCACCGCGTGCGTGATTCCAGACAACGTTCGCCCTGAGGCACCTCCGGTTATCATTCGCTAGGTCGTTCAAAGCCCGCCGTCAGCGCACAGCTTTAGGTTTCGTACGCGGCGTGCCCAGGTGGCTCCGCTAAAAACGCCATGAAGCGTTCACGATTGCCGCCCGCAGAAAGTGCTTGGGCGGCGCCTTGCAAGGCTTCACGAGTGCTCCAGGTTCGGATCTCCTAGAGCCGTTCTGCTATTCGGCGAACGGACGTGAAATCACGCAGGCATTGATGCCGCCCACCCCCATCGAGAGCTTGCCAACGGCGCTCCTCGGAATCGCACAGGGTTGATTGAACACGAACTTTTGCCCGAGCGCGTGGATCGACTGGTGCACTTCCTCGGGGGTGAGTGTGGTGGGGTAAAGCTTGCCTCGCGCACAGCCCAGGTATTGAGCGGTGAGTTCCCAGCCGCCTCCAACGCCCATGCCGTGCCCAAAGGTGCCTTTGCGCGCTGTGACCAGCACGTTGGCGGGAAGAACTGTCTGCAGATTCTCGACTTCAAGAAAATCTCCAGGAGTGGCGGTGGCGTGTAAATCCCATGACGCAATTTCTTCAGGCGCAACGTGGGCTGCGCGAAGCGCGTCGCGCATGGCTACTTGCGGGCCTTCCTTGCTGGGTGTGATCAAGTGGTCCGCATCGGCTGAAATCCCCACGCTGAGCGGTTCCAAGCCGAGCGGCTTAAAGCCGAGGCTCAAGCCATATTCTAGGTCGCCCACGATCCAAAGGGCGGCGCCGCCGGCCACATGCGTGCCTTTCATACCCGAGAGCGGTTTGGAAACTTGGCCATCAGCCGCCAAGACTCGCGCGTTGTAAAACGCGCCCACGGTGAGGGGCGTCGGCGGGGCGTCGCAGGTTCCCACCACGACCAGTTTGGCTTCTCGGCGGTCGATAGCATCGAGCGCCAACTTCAGCGCGACGCCAAAGGTCGAGCAGGAAGCCATGGGTCCAAACGTGAGCCCTTTGATGCCGCCGAGCATCGATATCTGCGATGCCGGGGTGTTCGAAATGTTCCACAAAACATTGGGGGAAACATCGCCCCAGGGAGGGGGAGGGGTCCCCCACTTCTGATCCAGTTGGCCGATCCGGCGTCGTTTCTCGCGAATCACCGAAATCTTTCCGCTCTCCACATCGCCTTCGAGCACGACGGATTCAGCCTCTCGAAGATCGGCTAGATAGCGCTGGAGCCCATCGGAACAAGAGGCCCAATAGGCGAACCAAGTGTCTTCAAGTTCTTCTTTTTGATCAATCGAATCGGCATCCTTTGGATTTCGGAGGCCCTCTGGGCTCGGCGTTTCGCCCTTTGCGAACGCAGCAAACGCTGAATTACGAGAAGCCTCGGACCAGAATCGATTCCAGCGGCGCTGCGAGCGATAATACGTGATCGAGGTGCTGTAGAAAGTTGGGAACGCGCCGATAGCTGTGGCTGCGTAAACGTGTGCGGCCGTGCCCAGATCCTTCAAGGCTTGTTCGATGCCTGGGTTTTGCTGCAACGCTTGAATGAAAGACCCCACACCGTAAAGCGTGGTGATATCCATCTTGTCGACGAGCTGTTTGAAGCGGCTTGGGGGAAAGCGCTGCTCAATCCAGGGCTGATAACGCGCAAAGTCAAACTTGGGCTTCCCGACGAGGAAGTTGTCGGGGCCGAACCCATTGAAGGGCGACAGAAAGCTCTCGGCTCGATCGAGTTTAACGCTAAATTCGTCGATGGTTTCGCACTCGGGGGCTACGATTCCCCAACCAAAAACAGCTGCTCGGCGCATCATCGCAGGGCACTGTCCTTTTGGCTTCAGCGGAAGTCAACCAGCTATGCCCCACACGCTCGGGCTCCCCGCGTCTCGGGTGAAGACCTCAGCGAAATCCCTTGTTTTCCGGCCGCGGGCCAACAAAGCTTCCTGAAAGCTCCTGGCACGTCTGGATTTGTTTCCGACTAGACCTTAGGTGCCAAACACCTGCGTGAGGAATTCTGCCAATGGTTATGAGAGAACAGCATCCCGGGATCAGTGCCATGAGTGTGTACGTGCCACGTTTGCGCGTCGATCTTGCTGACTGGTGCCAGTGGACAGGAAATGCCTGGGACAAGATCCAAAACGTCGTGGGCCGAAGCTTTCGCGTGTGCAGCCCGCGGGAGAATGTTTACACCATGGCGGCGAATGCGGTGCTGCGCCTGATCCGGAACAACGACATTGATCCGAGGACGATCGGCTTTCTAGGTCTAGGCACCGAATCCAGTACGGACAATGCAGCCGGAGCGGTGATCGTGCGGGGCATGGTAGATAGAGCGCTTGAGCAGCTCGGCTTGCCTCGGCTCTCCCGCCAACTCGAAGTGCCTGAGTTCAAACACGCGTGCCTGGGTGGCGTGTATGCCCTCAAGAATGCGTTACGCTACGTGGCTTTCGACGCTGGGGAGATGAAGGCGATCGTGGTGTGCAGTGATGTGGCTGAGTACGAACGAGGGAGCTCGGGGGAACAGACGCAAGGCGCAGGTGCAGTGGCGCTTTTAGTTGAAAGGCACCCTAAGCTTTTGCAGGTCGATTTGAAACACGCCGGCAGCGCTTCAGATTATCGAGGCCCAGATTTTCGCAAGCCCTTCGCCCGGCATTTCACCGAAGGCTATGCGGAACGAACCAAGCGGGTGAGTGATTTTCCGATTTTTAGTGGGAAATATTCCACATTTTCTTACCTCGACGAGACGGTGCATGCCGTCGAACACATGCTCGGTCGCCTGAATGTTTCTGCCGGGCAATATTATCGCGCGGTTCGGGCACTGTTCTTCCATCGGCCGTACAATCACATGCCCGTTCAAGCCATGTCGTTCCTCTACGTGCGCGGGTTAGCGCGCGGCGATCATCATCAGGAGGAGCTGCAGGGGCTGTGCGATGAGGCCAAAGTCAGTCTGGGATCTGTCATTGCAGAAACGCTCTCTGAGCCCGATCTGTATGCGCGCGTGCTCGATGGAACGAGTTCCGAAGATCCCTATGCCGCCACGAGCGCGGTGAGTGCGGTGGTTCGCAAGCGGGCGGCGTTTCGGGAACTGCTTCAGGAGAAAATGGGCTTGGGCGCTGACCGGGTGAAAGACTTGGGCAATCTCTACAGTGCGGCGCTGTTGGCATGGGTAGCAGCCGGGTTTGAGGAAGCGGCAGAACAGAAGCTTGCGCTGGCGTACGCGCCCATGGTGCTAGTGGGTTACGGGAGCGGGGACGCGGCAGAGGCGATTCCGGTTCAATTGGTGGAGGGCTGGGAGGTAGCTGCGGCGAGGATTGGTTTCGCGCAGGCGCTGCTTGGCGCTCAAGATCTGAATCAGGAGCAGTACGAAGCGCTTCACGACGGGCACGAAGCGGGGCTGGAGTACGAACCAGCGGGTGAGTTTCAGATCGAACGGGTCGGCAAGACTTACGAACCCGCCTTTCAGGATCTCGGCGTGGAATACTACGAGTAC
>JBBRRP010000101.1:0-22169 GCA_038246305.1 Polyangiales bacterium
AAACGGGGGCTCTCGTGGCAGAGCTTCCTCTCGACACGAACGCGGTGGCAAAGGTCACGCCCGATGATGTCGTCCCGGTGGCGACGGCGGCTGAGCTCAATCAGCGCATCGTGGCAAGCCAGAAAGCCGAGGCCTGCATGGCACGTCAATACTTCGAATTCGCTTCACGGCGCGCGGTCACTGACTCCTCATTCGACGCCTGCGTGGTGCGGGATTTGGCAACAGGTTTGAACAATCCAACCATCGGCTTAGCCGGTGTGGTGAGACGCGTAGCGACCGTCTCCAGCTTTTTCCAACGAAAGGTCGGTCCGCAATGATGGGTGTGGTTCAAAGCCGTGTTTCCCGGCGTCTATTTTTGAGCGGCGCTGGCGGCGCGATGTTGGCAATGCCGCTGCTCCAGTCGCTCCTCTCCAAAGCCGCCCAAGCTCAAGCTTCAGCAGCACCCAAGCGGCTCATCGTGATGAAGAGCTTCAGCACGCAGCTCATCAAGCAATGGTACCCGGGCTTCACCGGCAACGGGTACGCGCTCAAGAACTCCAAGTATCAGGGCAGTAAGGCCGATGACACGACCTTGCTCACTCAAAAGCTCGTCCCCGGCATGCCCTACACCTGGGCGCCGCTTCGCGACCTCGAAACGCCGACGGGGATTTCCGGCATTCTGGGCCCCAAGCTCAATCCCCTCCTCGACAAGTTAACCTTGATTCGAGGCTTGGATTTTCTACCGAGCGTGAATCACAACTATGGCGGCTTGCTCGGCAACTTCTCTTCCTGCACCAATGCCACGCCTTGCGATGCCGATTCCCTGATGGACGTGCCGACCATCGATCAGGTTCTGGCGTATTCGCCTAAATTCTATCCGGGCACCCCCGGCCAGCGATCCCTGAATATTTCGCAGGGTGTGGTCGATTCCATGGCGTACTCCGATGGCGGGCAGCCGGGTGGCGCTATTGAGCAGCTGAAGGCACGCACGAATCCGCGCGACGTTTTCAACGATCTGTTTGCCGGCGTGACGGTCCCCGACGCGATCGGGCCAGCGATGGCAGATCCCGACGCGCTCCTGGTCGACAAAGTCATCGCGCAATATCAGGCACTCAAAGCCAGCCCGCGTTTATCCGCCGAAGATAAGCTGAAGCTTGAAGGCCACATTAATCTGTTGGCAGAGGTAGAGGCCAAGCTCAGCACCACCACAAAAATGGCGTGCATCAAGCCCGCGGACCCGGACTCGCTCGACAACAACACCCTCACCGATCCCGCCGACATCCTGAAAAAGTGGGACCTTTACCTGGACCTGGTGACCGCAGCCATCACGTGTGACCGCACGCGAATTATCACCCTGGGCGTGCACAAGGCGTTGGGACCGGGTCCGGATCCGAACGTGACCACCCTGTCGGGGCACTATCACTCCGAGGATGCGAGCGGTGGCACCTGGCACGGCCTAGCCCATGATTTTGGCAACGAGAATTCACGGCGCATGTTGGCCGGCATCAACCGGTGGATCGCAGAGGAGCTCTTCGCCAAACTGGTAGCAAGGCTCGACGTGCCTGAAGCGGACGGCAAAACGCTGCTCGACAACTCGCTCGTGTATTGGGGCAACGAACTGGGCTTCAACCACATCGCCTACAGTGTGCCCTGCTTGCTCGCTGGCAGCGCTGGTGGGTTCATCAAGCCCGGGCGCTACTTGGATTACATCGATTGGGACGGGAAGGCGTATTTTTCGCAAGAAGACGGCAATGTGATCAAGGGCATCCCGCACAATCGCTTCTTGGTCACCGTCCTTCAGGCGATGGGTCTTTCTCCTGCCGATTACGAGCGAGGGGGCCAGCCTGGCTACGGTTCGACCAGCACCAGCGGTCGCGATGGAAACGCTTGGCCTGTCGACTACGACTCAGGTTCCATGGGGCAGATCCTCCCTGGCATTGGCGGGTGAAAAGCGTTCACAGCCCTCGCGAACTCTAGGGCGTCACGCGGCTCAATGCCACGTTGACACACCTTTGCCTCAGGGAAGGGCCCCCCGAGCGAATGCAAAGGGCGCCGGCTTTTCACCACTTGATCTCTGGTAGCACGTCAAACCACGCCGTCACTCAGAGCTCGAGTGTTTCGCGATGCGTGGCACATCGGGTGCACGTGTGACGTCACACCGTCAACCTTTTCCTGAGGGAGGAAAATATAATGAAACATGCCACAGGGCGCTATTCGCCACCCGGCATATCGGTTCGCATTGTTCGCTCCGCGAAGCCTGACGTGCCAATACGGCGCAGAGGACGCCGTGCAGTGCGTTGGCTCGATAGGCTCAGCAGGCTAACTCCCAAGCGTTGCAGCGCTGCATTCGACCGGGAAACAGCGCTAGGTCCGCCGAACGAGCTAAGCTCGTCGCAGCAAGAGCTGAGTCATTACCGGGGAGATTGTCGCTGCTCTTTGGATCCTGACGGAAACTGCGAGTTGGAGCGCCTACAGCGCGCCGGGCTCGACCCCGCCTGTTTGCCCCTCCCGTACCTCCTGCCCGGATGGGACAGAGTCGGGACCGCGCCGGAGGTGATCATCATCCGTATCGTCGAGTGACAGCGCGTCCAGCAGCCGCTGCGATAGCTTGGCGGCGCCCCTTGCTACGGTCACCGAGAGCGGCGCATAAAGCAGCCGACAGAGGTCCCACATGCAGATACGAGTCGGCTACGAGTTCAACTACACATTCACTCAGCCAACGCCGGTCATCCTAACGTTGACCATCCACCACTCGCGCGCGGGTGATTTGGTGAGCACCGATCGACTGAGCACCGATCCGGCAATTCCAACTCGCGGCTACCGCGACGGCTTCGGCAACTGGTGCACACGCCTGGTCGCACCCGCTGGCAAAATGCGCATTTGGAGCCAAGCGATCGTGAACGACAGCGGGTTGCCCGACGCCATCGTGCCGATGGCGCAGCAGCTGCCCGTCGACTTACTCCCAGAAGAAACACTCGTGTACTTGCTCGGCAGTCGCTACTGTGAGACGGATCAGCTCTCGGAGTTAGCCTGGAAAATGTTCGAGCAAGGGCCCACGGGCTGGAGCCGCGTGCAGGCGATTTGCGACTTTGTGCATCAGCACATCAAGTTTGGTTACGAGTTCGCCAGCCCTTCCAAGACGGCTTTCGGCGCCTACACCGAAGGCCGTGGCGTTTGCCGCGACTACGCGCACTTAGCCATCACGCTCTGCCGCTGCATGAACATTCCCGCGCGCTACTGCACCGGCTACCTCGGCGATATCGGCGTGCCGCCCGTAGATGCACCCATGGACTTCGCGGGCTGGTTCGAGGCGTACTTGGGCGGCACCTGGTACACCTTCGACGCGCGCAACAACGTGCCACGCATCGGCCGGGTACTCATCGCTCGCGGTCGCGACGCCGCCGACGTGGCGCTCAACACAACCTTCGGACCGAACCAGCTCGACTCATTCGCGGTCTACGCGGACGAGATCACCGCGCAATGACGTGATTGTAACTCGTTGCTATCCGCTGTCGTAGTATCACACATGGTGTTTTTCCCCTCCTCTGTTTCGCTGCAATCCATCGTTCGTTGCTGCGCGATTGCCTTCCTTGGGTTGAGTGCTTGCGTCTCCCAGCCACAGCCCGAGCCAGCGCGGGCCGGGGGGGCGCTTGGCCGACAAGGCAACAATCCAACGATAGAAATCGCAACGCTAGCCGGGGGTTGCTTCTGGGGTATGGAAGAGATCCTGCGGAAAGTCCCCGGTGTGACGGGGGTTGAGGTGGGCTACACCGGTGGCACGCTTGAGAACCCCAAGTACGAAGACACGCACGATGGTGCGAGCGGGCACGCGGAATCTGTTCGTATCATGTTTGATCCAAAGAAGTTGAGCTACGAAGATCTGTTGGCCAAGTGGTTCTTCCGCATGCACGATCCCACGACGAAAGACCGACAGGGCAATGATCGTGGGTCAGAGTACCGATCGGCCATTTTTTTCATGAGCGAAGCCCAGCGGGTGACCGCGGAACGCGTCAAGAATGAGGTCAATAAAAGCGGCCGATGGAAGGCTCCCATCGTCACCGAGATCACGAAAGCTGGGAAATTTTGGAGAGCCGAAGATTACCATCAGGATTACTTGCAGAAGAATAAAGATGGCTACACGTGTCACTATTTAAGGGATTGGTACTGAACGTGCTGAATCGCATGACTCGCGAATGGACAGGTCACCAACACATCGAGCGTGGCACGAGATGCCGCCGTGGCGCGACCCACTATGCAGGGATACTTTGAAGTCTTGTTCGACACCTTGATCGCTTCTCCCTTGCCCGCCTGGCGACCCCAAGCCAAGGTGAAAGAGATTCAGCATCCAAAGTGGTGAAAACGCGGGAACCGCGACAAGCCAAAGAACTCTCCGCTTTATGGACGTTTCCTGTTACGACGTGCCCATGCCCACGGTGCTCCGCGTCGGTCCCTATCGGCTTTACTTCCACAGTCATGAGCCCAACGAGCCGCCCCACATACACGTAGACAGAGACGATCTGTCCGCCAAATTCTGGCTCTCGCCCGTGAGTTTGGCGAGAAACTTCGGGTTTCGGCCTACTGAGCTTGCCGACGTCGAACGCATGGTGCAAACCAATGAGCGACCCCTCATCAAGGCATGGCATGACTACTTCCGATCCTAAGCCCGGCGAACGCATCGTTGGCGTGTCCTTTACGGAACACACGCTCAGCGCCGACCTTTTCGACGGGCGGACCATCACAGTCCCGCTGGCATGGTATCCCCGTCTACTTCACGCAACTCCAGCTCAACGCGCTGACTTCACCATCGCCGGAGCTGGTTTTGGTATTCACTGGCCTTCTCTCGACGAAGATCTGAGCTCGGAGGGACTTCTTCGAGGAGCGCCGGCGCCTGCTTACCAAACGCGTGGAGCCGCGTAGAAGCAGAGTACCGAATGCACTCACCGCGCATCGATGCGATCATCTTTGACTGCGACGGAACACTTGTAGACAGCGTACCACTGGCGGCAGAGGCACTCTCCGAATGTCTTCGAGCCTTCGATCTTTCGCCTGATGCGGCGGACGCTGCCGTCCGATTGTTCGACGGAGGCAAGCTCACGGAATCCCTCGCTCGCTGTGAGGTCATGCTTGGTGTGAAGGTGCCTACCGACTTTGTTGCTGTGTTTCGTCGTACCAGGGCCGACGCCGTCCGTGCCCGACTCCGACCGATGCCCGGTGCCCACGCGCTCCTCGGCGCGCTGACATTACCTGTTGCGGTCGCGTCGAACGGGCCGCTTGAGCAAACCCAGTTGAGTTTACAGGTTACCGACCTGCAACGCTATTTCGGACCGAATGTCTTCAGCGCCTACGAGCTCGACCGCTGGAAGCCGGACCCTGACCTCTTCCTTCACGCGGCCGCGGCCGTTGGCGTGCATCCCTCGCGCTGTGCTGTCATTGAAGATTCCCTCTCTGGCGTTCAGGCCGCGATCGCCGCTGGAATGACGGTCTTTTCTCTTTGCCCTGAACTGCCGCCGCAGCCCTTGCGGGTTTATCAAATCGCAAGCCTGGAAGAAGCCGCTCAGCGACTCACACATTATAGCTAACACCACTTGAATTCACGATATGTCATTTACCAACCAATCTTCATTCGACGTACGCTGCGAGTGGGGAGCGCACGGTGTCACAGCGCTGCGAGAGTGCCGAACCTTCATTATTGTGGACGTGCTTTCTTTCTCGACATGCGTTTCCGTCGCTGCTGCGAAGGGTGTGCAGGTCCTGCCGTGTCGTGATAACGACCATGCTGCGAATGACATTGCTCTGCGCAACAACGCAATCTTGGCGGGTCCGCGTGGCAGCTCCTACTCGCTTTCACCAGCGTCCTTGCTGCATGCACCCGCGGGGTTAGTGCTCGCTTTGCCGTCCCCCAATGGAGCGACGATCTGCCTCGAAGCGGCCCAGCGCGGCCATGTACTTGCCGGATGTCTTCGTAATGCTGCGGCGGTGGCCGCACGAGCCCGAGTACTCGGAGGCCCGTTCGCGATCATTCCGGCGGGCGAGCGTTGGCCCGACGGTACACTGCGCCCTTCGCTCGAAGATCTTCTTGGCGCTGGTGCGATCGCTTCTGGATTTCCCGGGACCCACGCCCCTGAAATCTGCGGTGCTGTCGCGGCATTCGAAGGCGCGTCGTCGCGACTTTCAGCCGTACTTTTCGGCTGTTCCTCAGGTCGCGAACTTGTCGAACGCGGCTTTACAGAAGACGTGCGGCTGGCGGCGCAACTCAACGCAGACAACGTGGCACCCGAACTCATCGACGGCCGGTTTATGCCGCTTACGGGTTAATTGTCCCGCATTGCAAACGAGCTCGTTCTCAAGCTCGCGCCAAACACGTAAGCTCTCGTCTCATGAGCGACACCAAACGCGTGCAATACTTCGGCAAGATGGCGGGCGAAACGTACCAGCTCGGCTCCCTCACGCTCGCCTTCAAGCGAAGCGAAGGAGAGAGCGAAGGCTCGTACAGCATGTTCGAATCACTCGAGCCGCCAGGCGGAAGCGTTGCTCTCCACCGACACCCGCCTGGCAGGAGACCTTCATCGTCCTCGAAGGCGGCTTCGATTTCGAGCTCACGGGAGAGCGCCGCTCACTTGTGGCGGGCGACATGCTGGTCATTCCGCGGGGCGCGCCACACGGCTTCGCTTGCGCGTCAACGGAGCCCGGCCGCCTGCTGACGATCAGCACGCCGGCTCGCGTCTTCGAAGCGTTTGTCGCAGACACCAGTGCAGCGAACAGCGACCCGACGATCGATATACGTGCCGTCTTCGAACGACATGGCTTCGAGTTGCTTTAGTCAGCCATCCAATAGATTAAAGAAGAGCTTTGTCGTGCCCTGTGTTTGACGGGTGTCAGTGAATCCACTAAGATGACACCCATGGTGAAGACTCAGATTTACCTACCCATTGAGGATCTCAGAGCCCTCCACCGACTGGCCAAGACTCGAAAGAGGGCCGTTGCAGAATTGGTGCGCGAAGCAATCCGTGAGCAGTACCTGCGCCCTCCCTCGGGGGGTCCGGTGGCCATTTGGGATGGGCCATTCGCAGGTTCTTCCAGCGATCACGAATCCGCGTTTGACGAGCCGTGATCCGCACGGGCGAAAGAGTCTTTGTTGATACCGGCGCGTGGATAGCTCTCGCGTTGGTTCAGGATCCCATGCACGAACGCGCTCGCGAGGCGTGGACCACATTGCTGGAGGCTGGCGCGCGCCTGTTTGTGTCCGTGCCGGTGCTCCTCGAAACCTTCACGTTCCTGCAGCGTAAAGTGTCCGCGGATGTTGCGACGCGTTGGTGGGAAAGCCTCGACCAAGTTCGTTTCCTGGAGCGCCTGGAGTGCAACCCGTCGGAGCTCAAGGCGGCCATGAAGTATGTTGCTCGCCGTGACCTTCACAAGCTTGGCCTCGTCGACGCCACGACCTTCGTACTCATGCGCAAGCACAAATTGCGGGCGGCGTTTGCATTTGATTCCCACTTTGCCCAAGCCGGTTTTCGGCTTGTTTAAGGGCTAAAAACTCCCCGGCCATTGTTATCGACCAAAAGGATTAATGATCGTCACTCCCAGGCCGCGAAAGTGCGCAACGTTTCTCGTGGCGAGCGAATGCCCGTGTGCCAAAGCGGTAGCCAAAATGAACAAGTCTCGGGCATCAACGGATCGGCCTTGGCGGCGTGCAGCCGTTTCAATTTGAACAGCCAAATGCGCGCAACCTTCCCCGAACCCAAGGACTTCGCTTGGCCCGTTGAGCAGCTCGGCCAGCCACTCGTCGAGAAATTGCCGCTTACGGCCTGCGCGCAAGAGGCTGATGCCTCGCTCCAACTCATAGACGGTTACCGCGCTCAGCAGGAATCTCGGTTGCGCCTCCAGCCAGGCCAGAACCGCCGCGTCGGGTGAGGGCTTAGTCAGCTCAGAGATAACGTCGGTATCAATGACCGAAGCTCCCGCTCCCATAAAGCTCACCTCTCTCCAAAGGGATCGCGTGGCGTGAGCTTGGTGGGCTTCAGCGTGAACTGAACGCCGCCACCGTAAGACTGCTTGAGCCTCTCGGTAGTCGCCAGGAATGCCTTGACCGCGCTCGTCTGACCATTGCCCCGCGCCGCCAGGAGCTCATCGTAGTCGCTCATACTCAGCAAAACCCCGACATCCCGCCCCCGATTGTGAATCACGGTTGGTCCCTCTGGGATTTGCCTCAACACCTCCGAAAATTGCGCTTTGGCCTCAGAAACGTTGATCCGTTTTACCCGAAGCGAAGGGACACTTCCGGAACGGTCGCTCTTCATGGTCTTTTTCATGACTAATATGGTCTAATATCAGACTATATTGAGCGCAAGCTGTGAGTGCGAAAATTCATGTTGATGTGGCCCACACGCGCCCTAAGGATCTGCGTGACGGAGGGCCCAGAAGCCTGGAGTCTTCCCGTTCACCCCCTCCTTTGGAATGCTGCCCCCTCTCGGCCGTCCTCGGCTGATGATTAACATCTCCGTTGGTGCGCGCGGGTTCGAGAGGCCCGCGGGCGGCCGGTCTCCCCCAAAGGCGTGCTCGCTGTCGCTGCGCGCGCCTGGGGGAAACGCTCGATGGCTGGCACACGTTGTGCTCTACAAGTTGCCATGCATCGATTTCGTGGTGGCCCCGCCCTGTTGATTAAAGCCTTAAGTGCGCTCGCGCTCTTCACCTCAATGGGGTGCGGCACAACGGGAAGCGAGGCTGGGATGTTCTCGGATAATTCAACCATGGCGGGGGCGGGTGGAGGCGTCGGGTCGACGGGAGGTTCCGCGCCTTCGGCAGGGGGTTCTGCGCTGGGCGGTACAGGAGGCGCTGTGGCGGCGTGCGGAGCTTCTCTGTCGCTAGTGCCGGGAATGGTGCGTATCGAGACGGGCGTGCTTCAGGGGAGCGCACAGGGCGAGACGTGGTCGTACAAAAACATTCCCTTCGTGGCGCCGCCGCTCGGCGCTCTGCGCTGGAAGGCACCCGAACCCGCCGCGTGTTGGGAAGGCGTTCGCGACGCACGCGCGTTTGGCCCGCTCTGCCCACAAATAGACGCCAATGGTTCACTCGTGGGTGAGGAGGATTGTTTACAGCTGAACGTCTGGACGCCGAAGGCCACGCCCGCGACGCCCCGGCCCGTGTTGTTTTGGATCCATGGCGGAGGCCACGTGCAAGGCGGTGCTGCGCAGCCTTCAGGTACCAGCTTTATCTACGATGGGCAGAGGTTTGCCGAACGCGCGGGCGTGGTGCTGGTGAGCATCAATTATCGCCTGGGGGCCTTGGGATTTCTAGGGCACGCGGCGCTGAGTGCTGAGCCCGGAGCGCACGGCTCTGGCAACTACGGAGCCTTGGATCAGATCGCAGCGCTCCGCTGGGTTCAACGCAACATCCAAACTTTCGGTGGGGACGCCGCTCACGTCACCATTTTTGGAGAATCTGCCGGGGGCGTGAGTGTGTGTGCGCTCGTGGCCTCACCTCTCGCAAAAGGCTTATTTGCAGGCGCGATCATTGAAAGTGGTGGCTGCAATGCGCACAGCTTGGCCGAAGAAGAAGCCTTCGGTGCGGAGTTATTTCAGGCTGCTGGCTGTCAAACGGCGGCGGATCCTGCGGCGTGCATGCGCGCGTTGCCCATGGCACAGGTGCTGAGCGCGAAACCGGTAGTGATCGATGTGGCCGGAAAGCCTTCAGTCTACGGTGCAGTGGTGGATCAATACACGCTGTTAGACACACCATCCAAGGTGATCGCACGCGGCGAACACAATCACGTTCCAGTGCTCATTGGCAACAATAACGCTGAGACGAATAAAAGTGTGCCGGCCACGCTTCAGACGGAGGCGGAGTACGTCGCAGCCGTTAAAGCCCTGTTCCCCGTGGGCTCTGCTGCCGTCTTGGCTCAGTACCCAGCTACCGCTTATCCCACGCCCCGAGCTGCCTATGTGGCGCTAACAAGTGATGTTAAGTTTGTCTGCGGCGCCCGCACTGCGGCGCTCCAACTGGACGCCCAGCAAACTGAAGGTGTGTATCGTTATGTTTTCAGCCATGTCTCAGCCACGCTGCCCGCGTTCATGCGTGCGGCGGGCGCTCAGCACGGCGTTGAGATCCCTTACGTGTTCGGCACCCTGAGCACGATCCCGAGCTTCCTGCCTGATGCTGCAGACGAAGCGCTCTCGGCCGCCATGCAGCAGTATTGGGCGCGTTTCGCCGCGACGGGAGATCCGAATGGCGGCGGTGCTCTCGTCTGGCCGAGCTATGCGGCGACCGATCCGTACCTATTGTTCGAAGATCCGTTGTCGGTGGGAGCGGGATATCATCTCGCCAACTGCGATTTCTGGGCCAGCCTCGCACCCTGAGTGCGCCAAAAACTCCTGCTATTTCGCTAGATTTTTCTCGATACGCGGATCGGGCACCAACCACATGAGCGCTACCAACACATACAAGCCAACCGCGGCCATTGGCTGGATAAATGCAACGCCGATGCCTGCTGCGTAGAGCAGTGCCGAAGCTGGGCCTTTGGTGTCTCGACCAAGGGCTTCGCGCAACTTAGATTCGGGGCCTTGCTCCTGGATGATGGCCAGCTGCAAGATCAGGTAGCCAACGCCACCAAGCGCCCGAGCGCGCCCTTTTGGCCGCAATTCGAAGAACGGATGTTTTTGGGCTACTGGAGCCCCAAGATTCTCACCATTATCCAATGTTTTCCATAGGTTGGCCGGAAGGCCCGCCCGTGCCTCAAGCTGCGACGTTGCTGTCCGTAGATGGAGCATGCGTCTTTCGCTTTGGGCCGCCGGCCTCTCTCTTCTTTTGCTGCTGGGTTGCCACAAGAAGCCGGCAGCAACTGCGGAAGAGACGGACACGGCAGACGAGGAAACCGCTGATGCGGGCGCGAAGGGGGAGAAGAAGGAAGGGGCCAAGGACGGCGAGAAATCTGCAGAGCCGGGCGCCGGCGAAACAGAGCGCGCGCAGAACCAACCTAAACAGTTTGCAGTGCCCTTTGCTTGGGAAGCTTCCGCAGACGAACCACTCGCTAAAACCCGCGCGTTTCTGCGAGACGTTGTGCGCGACAACGAAATCAATGTAGCCCGAGGCAAAAAATATTTCGATGTGTTTGCCCAGAAACAGGTGCCGCGAGTCACCGTGCTCACCTGTTCGGACTCCCGCGTGCAGACCCAGGCCTGGGACGCAACGCCAGACAATGACGATTTTCAGATCCGCAACATCGGCAATCAACTCAAGAATGCTGAAGGCTCGGTGGAGTATGGCGTCGATCACCTGCACACACCGCTACTCTTGATCATTGGCCACACCGGTTGCGGAGCGGTGAAGGCCGCAATGGGGGATCTTACTAGTTTGAGCGAACCCATCCGCAAGGAATTGGCGGGCCTTGAGCTACCGAAGGACCTAAAGTCTGCAGAACCAAGCAACTCGGCTTGGGCCGAAGCGGTGGTTGCCAATGTGCACAGCCAAGTTGAGGCCGCCGTGGCGCACTTTAACAAGGAGGTCGCCGAACAGCAGTTAACCGTTGTGGGCGCAGTTTACGACTTTCGGGGAGACCTCGGCGAGCCGGGAACGCTACACCTCGTGAACGTGAACGCCAACACCAACCCGGAGCGCCTGGCGGCATTTACCAAGGCCGTGGGAGGCCACGTCCGCAATGAGCTCGGCTCCGACGATCCGACCCAGGGCCTGCTCGCGCGCGTTGCCGCAGCGGCCCATGCAATGGCAATGAATCACGACCACGCAGGCCAAGTGGCACCAGGGGCAAAGCCGACTCAGGCCGAGGAAGCGGCGCAAGGAACCACGAGCACGGTGCGAGCTGCCGTCGCAGCAGAAGCACTGGCAGCCCACGCAGCGTCCGATGAATCGGTCGCCAAAGGCGAACCTAAGGCGGCATCACGCGTTCGAAGCAAGCCCGCAGGCGGCAAGAAGAGCCCAGTGCCGAAGCCTGAAGGCAAATCCGCCGAACCGAAACCTGAAGCGGCTCCCAAGGCGGAAGCCGCGACCCAAGCCAAGCCCAAGGCGGAAGCCGCGACCCAAGCCAAGCCAAAGACAACCGCAGAGAAGATACCCGGGCCAAAAGAAGAAGCTGGCCACTAACAACTAATCGGGCTCGACCACTTCTGATGGTACCCCTCTCGACGCAGGCTCTTCGGGCTCTTCAGGCTCCGTAGCGAGTGCTTGCTTAGCACGTTTCTCCAATTGCTTGAACTCGAGAGCGAGCCCCGCTGGCACCTTGCCCTCAGCACTTTGAATGGCCTCCAGCCCCTTTTTTAGCGTGGTTTTGAGTCTTTCAGCGACTCCCTGTTCGACCAGTGCGCGGGCCCACTTGTACTCAAGCTCTGGCCACTCCTTGCCGTAAAATTCGGGCACGATCACGGTGAGTGCCTCGGCGTACTCGTTGGCGGCAATCTCCCAACTTTGCGGCGAACTTGTCGCTTCGGCCGACGCAGCCACTACATCGGCGAAACGCGCGCGTGTCTGTGCGTAGAGCGCTGGCTGATAGCGCTTGTTGTAGGTTTCCGCACCTCTGCGACAGGCGTCGACGGCCTGTTCAAAGAGCATGTTCAGAACCTCCGCCGGACCCTTCTCCGCCCCTTTCGCTCGCGCCTCTGCGAACTCAAGCTCGCAGAGATTAGATTGTTCGTTCGCCCAAACATACCGGTCAATCTCACGCCCGGTGCGCTTGAGCAGCTCCTGTTGTTTCGCCACCAGCATTTCGAGACGTTTGGGGTCCTTTTGGGAGATAGCGAGCTTGGTATCACATCGAATTTGCCCAAGCTCGGCTTCTAGGAAGATAGCTTGCGAGAGGCCTCTTCCACTCGCCTCGTGCCGAACGAGGCTGGAATGGATATCGTCCGCTTCTGCTTGGGCGCTGGCCGCACTGCTTCGTAACGCCAGGGCGCGCGAATAACGGCTGCGCGCTTCTGCAAGCAGGGCTGGTGATAAAGGCTGAGCCGCTTGGTCTTCCTGCGCTAGTGCGCTTCGCAATAGGAAGTCAGCCTGCAGAGGCAACGCCGACCCCTGAGCGATGGCTCGATCATAAGCGATCACCGCTTGCTGGTACTCTGCCGCGGCCCCGGTTAGATGCGCCCGCGCAGCATGAATATCTCCGAGCGAACGCAGGAGCACACCTTTGATATCCTTGCTGGCATCCTGTTCGAATCTTTCACGGCCTTGCACCTTCAGGAGTCCGCCCTCAAGCAATGCCAGTCGTGCCAAGCTCTGCCCTTCCCGTGCAGCGAGTATTTGCCCCTCGACAATGCCAGCCACGAGCGGCACGAAATCCGGCCATTTGTGCGTGTATTCCTGCTGGAAAACACTCGGGCGAACCGAAGGATAGCGCTGGTGGACAGCATAGGCGTCTCCCCCAGAAGCGTACACGAGCGCATCAGCTCCATTGTTTTCGAGCAGGAGCTGCGCCTGTTCACCACAGGAATCTTCTTTAGCTCCGCACGTCAGCTCCAGATCGAGATTGCGAATCGTAAGCACTCCCTTGCCCATCATGCCGTCGAGGGTCTTCAAGCTACCTTCAATGTCCGCGATGAGGCCCGTTCGCTTGCCCGCGTAGTCTCTGCCAGCACCACCCGACACCAACAACACCGTGATGGGCGGACTGCTGGACACGGCATCAGCGCTATTGGCGGGTGGCTGTGCAACACACCCCATCAGCACGGCACCGCCGAAGACTGCAACGGCGACAGCGGCGGCCGAAAATCGTGAAATGAAGGAACTTTGCTGGGCCATACGACTTTTACTCTCTCGGTTTTTCTCTGGAATTAGCGCTTGTTTGTTGTTTTGCTTCGGCCAGCATGGCGTCGAGCAAATCTTTGAGCGCAAGTAATCTGATGCGCTCAGAAGGAAGATTTTCGGCGTAGCGTTCTGCATGGCGGAGTTGCTCGCCGGGGGCTGGGCATTTGCCCGAAAGTTGCCGGCTCAACTCATCCGTTGCACCGTGAAACACATATAGGCCAGGCCCGTAACTTCCCTGAGCCAACAATGGCTCAAGCGCACTTACAGCACTACCCAACACTTTCGTCATCGAAGTGATATCGGCGGTGGGGCAGTGGGCGTAGAGGCCAGACTGAAACAAATTCTTGCCCGAGTGATCGTCGGCCGCCGTAGCCTTGGCGAAGACTTCGCGGCTGAGCCCCTGTTTGGCTAAGAGCAGCTCGCGGATGTAGCGATTTGGCATCGCAAAACCCAAATTCTCTCCCCCTCTCACCACAAACGTCGCAATACCGATCACCTCCCCGTTCTCGGTAACGATGGGCCCTCCGGAGGACCCCGGCGAAATGGCCGCCGTGATCTGCAAAACGCGCATGCCCGCCATGTGTTCGCGCACTCCGCTTACAATGCCGTCACTGATCGTTGCTTCAAAGCCCAAGGGATTGCCGAGTGCGAAGACTTTCTCCCCACTCGTGACGTCGTCGGTGGCGCGGAGTGACAGCGCTGGCAAGGCTCGATCGACCTGCAATACAGCTAAATCCTACTTGCGATCAAATGCTAGCACACCCAAAAATTGAAGCTTATCCCCCTGATGGGAAGTGAGCTTGAGCTCTTTCTGACCCGCCACCGCGTGCAGATTGGTGATGAGCAGCGTGCCATCCATCACCGCGAAGGCTGTGGCCTGTCCGGTTGGGGTTTCGATCGAGACTAACGACGGGGCCACGCGTTGGTAGATCTGAGTTGCGCTCAAGCTGCGCCGCTCGGAGCGCGCACTGAACTCCAGCTCCTCGATTCTTTGCAGCTGCCAACTGAGCTCCGTTGCCCTTAAGTTGCGATAGAAGAAGGCACGCTTGCCACAACCCTCCACGCTCATCATGCGGGTATTCACACTGCGCCAGCTGAGCTCCCGAGCCTCGCACTTGAGCGCTTTGGCGCCTTCAAGTGTGAGTTCATTCTTACCGCTTTTCCATTGGCACCCCTCGCCACAGGAAGCGAAGTAGTAGAGCGAGCGACCGCAGCCGGCGGCATATTTCAGGCCTTCGTTAGCTGGCTCGATGATAACTTGCGAAGACGCGCAGCCCAGCTCACTTGCGGCAAGCTCCTTGGGAAGCGCACTGCCACAGCCGGTCGCCAAAAAGAAAGCTGCTGCTGCCCATTCGCGAAACTTCGTTCCCTTGCCACCCATGGGGCGCGAAGCTAGCAGAAGCTCAACCCAGAATCACTAGGGGGAAACCCTATGTAACGACGCTTCGTAGGCCGCCCAGGCAACATGCGACTCATGCAAGGTCACCCGCAGGGCGTGAAGCTCGTGCACGGTAGCGCCAATTTCGCCCGTTTCAAGGCGAGCTTTCATGGCATCAAAAACGGCTTTCGCCAAAAACTCGGTGGTCGTGTTCTTGCCCGTGAAGGCCGGCACTTCGTCGAGATTACTAAAATTCCAAGCTTCGAGAATCGCCGTTAATGCGACGCCAGCTCGCCCAATATCGATGACCACCCCGTTCGGATCGAGCTCTAACCGTTTGAACTCCACATCCACCACATAGGTGGCGCCGTGCAGCTTTTGAGCGGGCCCGAACAGCTCTCCTCGAAAGCTGTGAGCGATCATCATGTGGCCACGAACAGAGACTGTGTACATTGGATTTGCCTTTTGCGGTTTCAACGGTTGGGAGGAGTGCAGGGGTTGGCATAGCGGAGCTGCGACTCGCTTGGCAATTCGGCGCAGTTTGCCCGCCGAGGACGCTGGCGCTAAGATGGCGCCTCGTGACTTCGCCCAGCGCTGGCATGAGCTACCAGGAATACGTCGCACTCGAGAAAGAGGCAGCGGAACGCCACGAATACATCGACGGCAAGGTGTTCGCGATGGCTGGGGGCACGCCGGAACATGGGGCACTCGCGGTGGCCCTTGCCGCAGAGCTTCGCACGGCTTTGATGGGAAAGCCGTGCCGAGTTTTTTCATCCGATGTGGCGGTGCACGTTTCGGCTACGTCGTTCACAAGTTATCCAGATGTCAGCGTGGTCTGCGGAAAGTTGGAAACGGCAGCGGAAAATGAGCGAGCCATCACCAATCCCGTCATCATCGTGGAGCCAAGTCCGCCCATTTTCGTCGGCTTGAGTCCCTGCGAGAGCTCGTATTTGTGGCCCAGGATGAGCGCCGCATTGAGGTGCTCAGGCGAACATCGCCGGGCCACTGGGAACTCACCGAGGCCAGGAGCGGGAGCTCGATTGAGCTTTAGGCACTTGGGATCAGCCTATCGGTGGATGCGGTGTACAGTAATCCGTTGGAATAGTTTGGGGCGAATGATCAGTGCCAGCGCTGCGCGTGAAGCGCTCACGGCGCAATGCGCCGTGCATATACGGCGCCACTCGCAATGGCGGCGTTGCTGCTCTGATCTCCGTTGATCCCAGTCGCAGCGCTGGCTTCATAGTGGGCGCCCACCGCCAGCGTGTCTCCCGACACTGACACCGAAGCGCCGAATTCGTCGCCATGGTTGACGGCAGAAGACCCATCCGTGTTCGACGCCTTCAGGTACGCCTGCTGAGACCACACACCTGCGCTACGCGTGAACACATACACCGCGCCACTGTCGGTTGCTGCGTTGCTGCTCTGGTCCCCGTTCACGCCGGTCGCGGCGCTAGATTCATGGACGGCGCCCACGGCCAGAGTGTCCCCCGACAGTGAAACCGAAGTGCCGAAGAGGTCTTGTGCACTCGTGTTTGAGGCCTTCAGGTACGCCTGCTGAGACCACACACCTGCGCTACGCGTGAACACATACACGGCACCACGTGCCTGGGCCGCATTGCTGCTCTGGTCCCCGTTGACTCCGACCGCGGCGCTAGATTCATAGTTGGCACCCACGGCCAGCGTGTCCCCCGACAGCGACACCGAATAGCCGAAATAGTCGCGGCTCCCCGTGTTCGACGCCTTCAAGTGCGCCTGCTGAGACCACACACCAGCGCTACGCGTGAACACATACACGGCACCGCTTGCCTCGGCCGCGTTGCTGCTCTGGTCCCCGTTAACCCCCACCGCGGCGCTAGATTCAGAGTGGGCACCCACGGCCAGCGTGTCCCCCGCCAGCGCCACGGAAGCGCCGAAATAGTCACCGGCCCCGGTGTTCGACGCCTTCAAGTACGCCTGCTGAGACCACACACCAGCGCTGCGCGTGAACAGGTACACCGCCCCACTGCCGCTGGCCGCGTTGCTACTCTGGTCCCCGTTGACCCCCGTCGCGGCGCTAGATTCCTGATAGGCGCCGACGGCCAGAGTGTCCCCCGACAATGAAACCGAAGTACCGAAATAGTCGTTGCTGTCCGTGTTCGACGCCTTCAGGTACGCCTCCTGAGACCACACGCCGGCGCTGCGCGTAAACAGGTACACCGCCCCACTATAGGAGGCAGCGTTGCTGCTCTGATCCCCGTTGATCCCCCTCGCGGCGCTAGATTCCTGGTTGGCACCCACGGCCAGAGTGTCCCCCGACAGTGAAACCGAAGTGCCGAAAAGGTCACCTGCACCCGCGTTGGAGGCCTTCAAGTACGCCTGCTGGGCCCACACACCTGCGCTGCGCGTGAACACATAGACCGCGCCGCCCCTGCTAGTCCCATCAGTTGCCAAAGCTTTATCGCCTGCGGCCACTGCAAGCGTGTCTCCCGACAGTGACACCGAATCGCCGAACGCATCGCCCCAACCCGTGTTGGAGGCTTTTAAGTAACCCTCCTCGAACTCGGCGCACGTCACTCCGAGCGCGACCGTGCACGCATCGCCTGACGGCACACCGCCCCCAACACCCATCTCCAACGCAGAGGCCCCACCAGTTCCACCCGCGGCATCGCCACCGACGAGCAAATCAGTACTGCCAACGCAACCACTGGCACCAATCACCGCCCCGACTAAGGCAGCCTTCGTAAACCGTAATATACTGACTCTCAAGTTCATGTCCGTATTACCTCTCGTAAATCCCCGTATTGGATGAGTGCCCAGCACGCCCCCAATCCGTTCAAAAAAAGCGCCTGCCCCCCGCCGAAGACTATTTTCCGCTGCAAGCGCGCTGAACCCTTGGGACAGAAGGCGAACGCGGATACCTACGGAGATACTCCTGTGCTGCACGCCGCCCTTCCGCGAGGTTTCCTGCGTTGCACAGCGCAAACACACGCGCTGCGGCGTACTCTTCGGTGAGGATCTGGGCTTTCGGCGATCTGCCGAGCGAGTCGAGCACTTCTTGGCCCTTTCCGTCCCGCAGATCTCGCTGCGCCCGTTGCAGCGTTTCAAGCTCGTTCGTGAGCGAAGAGCCAGCCGTGGCGGGTGCCGACAAAGGTTCAAAGCTTCCGACTGCAGGTAGGGGAGTGCGATCGGCGTCGACATCCTCGGGGGCTTCGAGGCTAGGTTGACGCACGCCGACTTGAGCGCGACTGAACGCCTCTGTTGCTGGGCTTGGTGCAGGCGCGGCAACTGCCGAGTTCTCCTGAGTCCGAGGATCCAGCGTCGTGAACTTACCTACGGAATTCGGCGTGATCGAATGCCGATGCAGAGTCTGCGCAGACGAGGCTCCCAACTTCGTCACGGCAACCTGAGACTCGTGGTGATTGTTCCGCGACATAGCCGTTAACACCACGCCCGTACCCAACGTTCCGCCCGCCGCTGCGATGAACACAAGCTTCAAGACTGCCGCATTTTTCCCGGCAAAACCAAGCACAGAGCCCACGTGCGTCGCAGCCGCTGCAGGCGCTGCCGAAGCCGCCGCCTGACTTGTCGCGGTCATGATTCCGACCCCACTCGTAACGGCCACACCCAGCATCACTTTATCTCGAAGTTGGCGCCGACGGACGGGATCCAACCCATCATGGGCACACACGGCCTGGATCAATTGGCGCCCCGCCGAATTCACTTCGTCCATGGTGCACTCCTCGATTCGCTGGCCTGCTGGCGGCCGATGGCCTCGTTGAATTGCGCTCGGGCAGCTCGCAGGCGTGTGTACACAGTGTTCAAGTTAAGCTGCAAAGCTTCGGCGATCTCAGGCGCACTCATCTCTTCCATTTCCACCATGACAAACACCGCTCGTCGCTCATCGTCCATTTGCTCTAACAGCAGATAAAGGCGTTGCAACTCTTGCTTCAGCACGGAGGCTGCATGCGGGCTCAGGCTATCGGCGGCTGCCAACAATTCGGGCAGAGGCTCGGTGGCGTGCCTGCGCCGCTCCGTTTGCGCGACGTGGTGCGCAATGGCAAACAGCCACGTTTTTAGGCTGGAACGAGCTTGGAATTCCGGCAGGCGACGGTGCACCACCATAAAGACTTCCTGCGTGGCGTCGTCGAGCGCTGCCTCAGGAACGCCCAGGCGTCGCAACGTGCGCCACACAAACTCCACCTGCGCATCATAAAGCTCTTCAAAGGAAGGCACTGGGCCGAGCACGACCAGAGTCACCTCTGGATCCACCCGTCGACACTCCACAGCGGAACCCATACCCCCACCTTATGTCCGGCGCCGAAGCAATCCGTTTAGAAATCGACACGCCCGCTTAGAAATCCGAGAAAACAGCTCAAATCCGCCTCAAAACGCGACGCGCAGACCCATCGCACCCCGACCCTCGATGATCGACGGCACGTACACTCGGCCTCGACCCGCTACCGCAAATCCTCGCCGAGAAAAGGGAACTACCAGCTCCGGGCGGAACCAGATCCCGAGCGTGTCGCGCAATAAATCGAGCTCAACTTCGGCGCCGAGCAGCCCTGCTAACCAAAGCTCGGAGCCTGTGCCCGGGCTTGAGACATCTCTGCTCTTCGCGCTGAATTGCCCCGCTTCAAGTCCGACGCACGCCGCGCCATGTGCCACTTGAAAATCCGTCGTCCGACACCCTCGGGCCTGACCGGCAAGCAATGAAACCTCAAGCGTTCCCTGGCTCGAAGGAATAGCAGTGCTAACCGGCGGCAAAAGGAGCGCGCCAAGCCTCAGTTGAACCGATGAAATGCCGAGACCGACAGCTGCCCCGAAACCTGGAGCGGCCTTTGGCAACGTTCCCGCATCCAACAACGCTCCGATCTCTGCAAATACAACCGGCGAAGACTCAGGGTTGGGGTTGGGGCGAACAGGGGCCACGACCTGCGGCGCCGGCACGGAAGGCGCGAAAACCGGTGGTGCAGCAGATGCAACATTCGCCTGGGTCCGCGGGGGCAGTGCGAGTGGCGCGGGCGGACTCCCTATTGGAAACGCCGCCACTTGCGGTTGAGGCCCGGCTGCCGCGCTGGCGCGTGTCTGCTCGACGGCATTCGGATCGATCGCCATAGCGATAACCAGCGCTGCTGCTTCGACAGCTTCCGGACAGGTGGGCGCCGTTAATGTGCGTTCAAAGGCGCTTTGACCCGCCAGCGTTCTCACCGGCAGGCTCACACCTGAGGCTGAATCCGCGGCAAAAGCCAAGCGGGCCGTCAGATCCTCTTTTAGCAAGGATTCAGGCGACCTGCCCAATAGCTCCGCCACGCGACGCTCCAGCATGTCCGAGGGTGGGCATAACGATGCAGGGTCCCATTCCACCGACAATCTGGCCGCGTGGGCCGTTTTTGGAACCGCGCAAAGCATAGCGATGCAACCAAGAACGATCGAAGCGCTGGCGTTGAGGCGTGGGTGAAACAAGCGCCCGGTGTCCCACGTCAACCGGCTGCGCGTCTAGACCCCGAGCGTTCAATTGACTCACGCTAACCTGCTTAGCGAAAAGAGAATACCCTTGACGCGCCTGCCAGCTCAGGCACCGTTGCCGCAATGTCGTCACTCGGTGAAAGGCCGCTCTTTCGCAAACCACGTAGGCTCCATCCGGATGATCGCGTTGCCATCATTTCGCCTTCCTGGGGTGGGCCTGCGTGCTACCCGGACATTTATGAATGTGGTCTCCGAGTGTTGCGGGAAACCTTGGGCCTGATACCGGTCGAGTTTCCGACCGCTCGAATGAGTCCGAAGCAGCTTCAGACTAACCCCGAGTTACGCGGGGCCGACGTGAATGCCGCCTTTGCGGATCCATCGATCGCCGGAATTATCGCTTCGATCGGAGGCGATGATTCGGTGCGCATCTTGCCGTACCTTTCACCCACCCTCATCACGCAAAACCCAAAACTCTTGATGGGCTACTCTGATTTTACGACCTTGCTCAGCTACATCAATTCCCTGGGCAACGTCACCGTACACGGGCCGTCGGTGATGGCCGGAATTGCGCAAGCCCCCGCGTGCGGCGACGCCTACCTCGAACACCTACGGAGCTTTTTTTTTAACGCGCTTAGCACTACAAGCTACCGTCCCGAATTGCGCTATTCGGAGGGTTATCCTTCTTGGGGAGTCGAAGCGACACTCGGAACCACCAGCCCGCCCAAGGAGAATTCCGGCTGGGACTGGGCGCAAGGGGGAACGGCAAGAACGGCGTATGTTTGGGGTGGCTGCATCGAGGTTCTCGAGTTCATGAAGGGCACTGACTTCTGGCCGGAGCGTTCCTTCTTCGACGACAAGTTCTTGTTTTTCGAAACCTCAGAAGAAAAGCCATCACCGCGCGCAGTGGAGCGCTGGCTCCGCAATTACGGAAGCCAAACGATTCTCAATCGCGTTCAGGGCGTTATTTTTGGCCGTCCCCAGAAGTACAACGCGGCCGAGCGAGAGGAGTTAAAAGTGGCGATTCTCAAGGTTATCGTAGAAGAATACGGGCGTGCGGACATTCCGATCATCCTAAACTTCGACGCGGGGCACACTGACCCCCAGAGCCTGTTGCCATTTGGGATCTCGATGGAGATCGACGCTGAGCGCGATCAAATTCAACTCGTCGAGTCCGTGTTCTAGTTAGCCAGCGTTTGCGAGGTACTCACCGATTTCCTCCAGGCGACTCTAGGTTGGCCTTCGTGCGCCTCAAGCCCACCAACGACTTGGTCTTCAAGCTGCTGTTCATTGCAAATCCGGCACTCCTTCGCGACCTGCTCGAAGCCGTGCTTCAACCGACCTCGCGCATCACGTCGTTAGAGATTCTGGATCCGGAAATTCCAGATGATCTTGGGGAAAGCAAAGCCATTCGGCTCGATGTGCGCGCTCGCTCGGAGGACGCCTCCCTCTTCAACGTCGAAATGCAGGCATACGGGCATCCAGCGTTGCCCGCTCGTTTTCTCTTCTACTGGGCGCGCGGGTACACCGAACCGCTCGGCCGCGGCCAACCTTATTCACTCCTCAGGCCGAGCATCTCGATCGTTTGGTCGACCGTAACGATGGTGCCCACGGGCCGCTTCCA